>NZ_LKIR01000062.1:0-13132 GCF_001462205.1 Haloparvum sedimenti | reverse complement strand
TCGGGCAAGCTGAACAGCTACCTCGACTCCTACGGCTTCCACACGATCCACGGCCGCTCGCTGCCCGTCGCCCGGGCGGCGAAGCTCGCCAACCCGGACCTCGAAGTTATCGCGGCCGGCGGCGACGGCGACGGCTACGGGATCGGCGGGAACCACTTCATCCACACGGCTCGCGAGAACCACGACATGACCTACATCGTGTTCAACAACGAGATCTTCGGCCTCACCAAGGGCCAGACCTCGCCCACGAGCCCGAAGGGTCACAAGTCGAAGACGCAGCCGCACGGCAGCGCCAAGGAGCCGATCAAGCCGCTCTCGATGTCGCTGAACGCCGGCGCCTCCTACGTCGCCCGCACGGCGGCGGTCAACCCCAACCAGGCCAAGGAGATCCTGCAGGAAGCGATGGAGCACGACGGCTTCGCGCACGTCGACTTCCTCACCCAGTGTCCGACCTGGAACAAGGACGCGCGCCAGTACGTCCCCTACATCGACGTCAACGAGTCCGACGACTACGACTTCGACAAGACGGACAAAGTCGAAGCCGCCGAGATGATGCGGACGACCGAGGAGGCGCTCTACGAGGGCGAAGTCCTCACCGGCCGCTTCTACGTCGACGAGGACCGCCCCTCCTACCAGCAGGAGAAGCAGGCCATCGGCGAGATGCCGGAGGAGCCGCTCGCGGAGCGCTACTGGGACGACGACTACGACTGGGAGCGCTCGTACGACCGCTTCCTCGACAAGCACGCCTGAGGCGACTGACTCGCGCGGTCGCCTCGTCGACCGCCTCACCGCCCCGCCACCGGACGCGATCCGGGGCGAAACGTCCACGGTTCGCGGGAGAACCGCACGATGACGGCGCGGTCGATCGCCGCTTTCCGCGTTCCGCAACCCGTTTTCGGGTTCGCAAGGTATTTTTTCCGTGGCGACAAAGTTCCTGACATGAGTACCGTGTCGACGGAGGAGCGCATCCTCTCCGTGTTGGAGCAGGACGCTCAGGCCTCCTACGCCGAGATAGCCGACCGCGCGGACGTCTCGAAGCCGACCGTTCGCAAGTACATCCGCAAGCTGGAGGAGGAGGGCGTCATCGTCGGCTACTCGGCCGATGTCGACCCCAAGAAGCTCTCCGGGCAGTCCATCGCGCTGGTGGGGATGGACGTGGACAGCGGCCAGTACGTCGAGGCGACGCGCGCGATCAAGGACCTCGAGGAGGTGGAGGCGCTGTACACCTCCTCGGGCGACCACATGCTGATGGCGGAGGTCCGCGCCGGCGACGGCGACGAGCTGGGCGACGTGATCAGCGAGAAGCTGCTGGCGATCGACGGCGTCACCGCCGCGCACCCCTCCTTCCTGCAGGAACGACTGAAGTAGAGGCGGCGACCGGCGCGCTCGGCGTCCCGGTCGACTCGGCACGTCCCGACTAACCGGGCCGACTCGGCGCGGCCCGTATCACTTCCGGCGCGGGAGGCTGGCGTTTATGTCCGCGGCCCGCCGACTCGCTCACGATGGACGGCGGGACGCTCCCCGGCGCGACCGACGACGCGGACGACGGCGCCGAGCGCGTGGTCCTCCACGTCGACATGGACTGCTTTTACGCCTCCTGTGAGCGCCTGCGGGACGAAGCCCTCCGCGGCGAGCCGGTCGTGGTCGGGATGGGGTACGAGCCCGGCGAGACCATCGGCGCGGTCGCGACCGCGAGCTACGAGGCGCGCGCGTTCGACGTGAACAGCGCCGACCCCATCTCGAAGGCGCTCCGGAACCTTCCGCGCCGCGCGGAGGCGGACCCCGACGATCCGGACGCGCCCGACCCCGAGGAGACCGCCCACTACCGTCCCGTCGACATGGCGTTCTACAAGTCGATCGCGGCGGACGTGAAGGAAGTGCTCCACGACTGCGCCGAGGTCGTCCGCGAGGTGAGCGTCGACGAGGCGTACCTCGACGTGACCGAGCGCACGTCGTGGGACGCCGCTGGGGCCGGGGCGAGCACTGAGTCGGGATCGGCCGCCGACGCCCCGGCGAGCGCCGCGGCCGGCCCGGCGGAGCGGCGGACGCTCGCGGAGGGGTACGCCCGTCACGTCCGCGACCGCATCGAGCGCGAGGCGGGGGTGCCGGCCAGCGTCGGCGTCGCGCCCAACATGTCCGCCGCGAAGATCGCCAGCGACTTCGACAAGCCCGAGGGGTTGGTCGTGGTTCCGCCCGGCCGCGTCCGGGAGTTTCTGGCACCGCTCCCCACCGAGGAGGTCCACGGCGTCGGCCCGGTCACCGCGCGGACGCTCGCGGATATGGGCGTAGAAACCGCGGGGGACCTGGCGGCCGCCGACCCCGCCGATCTGGAGACCGAACTCGGCGAGCGCGGCCGCGAACTCCACGAGCGCGCCCGCGGCGAGGACGACCGCGAGGTGACGCCCACGGGGCTTCCCAAGAGCCTCTCGCGGGAGTCCTCGCTGCCGCCGACCGACGACGCGGAGACGAAGCGCGAGCGCGTGCGGGCGCTCGCGGCCGACGTGGCCCGCCGGGCCCGGGAGCGGGAATGTCTGTATCGGACCATCGGCGTGAAGGTCGTCACGCCGCCGTACGACGTGAACACCAGAGCGCGGAGCCTCCCCGGTCCGGTCGACGACCCCGAGTTGGTCGAGGCGGTGGCGCTCGACCTCCTCGAGGAGTTCGCGGACGAGACGGCCCGAAAGCTCGGCGTCCGCGTCTCGAAGCTGGACTTCGCGGCGAGCGACCAGTCGACGCTCGGCGGATTCGAGGGGAACGCGGACGGCGACAACGCGGACGGCGACAACGAGAACGCCGGCGACGCGGCCGACGCGGACGCCCCCGACGATGTCGCAGACGACATTCCCGACGAGCCACCCGGCGAGACGATAACCGACTGGGTCGGTCGCGAACCGGGAGCCGAAGAGGGGACGAACGACGCGGACGACGCGGACGACGCGGACGGAGCGGGCGGGACGCGCGCCGCTCGGAACCGCGAGGGGCAGGCCTCGCTCGGGGAGTTCGACGCCGAGTGACCGCCGCTTAAGTGAACTCCCCACGACCGAGGGGTATGCTCGCCCTCCGCCCTCCCCTCTCCGTCGCGCTGAACGACGCGCGACTGGTCGCCCTCGCGACCGCGGTCGCGCTGGCCGAGGTCGTTCTCAGGGTCGCGGTCGCCCTGCTGGTCAACCCCTTGCTCGCGATAGCCGTGCCGCCGGTCGTCGCGGCCGTCGGCCTCGCGGCGGGCACGCCGCGGACGCTCCCCGACGCCGGACGGAACGCTGACGCGGACGCCCTCGACGCCGGGCAGAACGCAGGCGCGGAGGCGCCCAATATCCGGGGCGTCCCCGACCGCCTTCCGCGACTCTCGGCGGTCGCCATGGTCGGTCACGCCGTCGCGCTCGCCGGCGGCGTCGGGCTGTTCGTCCTGGTCGACACCCCCGCGAAGGCCGCGGTCTACTGGCTGGGCCGCGGCGACGCGCTCGGGATCGGCTGGCTCGTCGCGTGGCCCACCGTCGGGGTCGCCGCCGGGACGTTCCTCGCGTGGAGCGCCGTCGCGGGCGCGGTGACGGCGACCGCACTCGGGGACCCCTCGGGGTCGCTGCGGTCGGGGGCGACGGACGCGACCCTTCGCGGGGCGGTCGCGACCGTCGGAACCGCCGTCGCCCGGTCGCTCTCCGCTCCCCGACCGCTCGCGGTCGCCGCCCTCTGTCACCTCGTTCCCGTCGCGCTCGCGTTGGTGGCCGCGGCCACGATCCTCGTCCTCGCCGTTCCGCGGTCGACCAACGCCGTCGGGATCGCGCTGATGGCGGCGGTCGCGGCCGGCGCTGTCGCGCTGATCGGGCTCTCGCTGGCGTTTCTGACCGCGTTTCACGCGCAGCGCCGGACCCGAGAGAACGAGGGTTCCGACGCGGCCGCGACCGGTCGAGACCTCCCGGTCCGGCGCGTCGCGCTCGCGCTCCTCGTGGTCTCGGCGCTGGTGGTCGGCGCGGGGGCCGTGCGCGTCACCGAGACGCGGCCGGTCGACACCGCGCCGGAACCGCTCCCCGAGGACCCCGACGCGCTGTACGCGACCGCCTTGGCCAACACCGAGCGCGCGAGCCACGACTACCGCGTCGCGGTCGAGGGGGACGACGAACCCTTCGTCGTCGGGCACCGGATCGACCGCGAGGACAGGCGCTACCGGCAGTACCTCCGGGGCGAGGCCGTCGGGCCCGAGGTGTACGCCTCGACCGGCGTCGGGTCGCCCCCGCCGCGGACGGGCGTCGCCGCCTACGCGCTCGGGTCGCGGACCGCGCCGGAGACCGAGCAGTCGGTCGCCGCGCTCCCCGCCTACGTCTACTGGAGCAGCACGTACGAGTGGCGCGCGAGCAGGCTGACCCCGCCGACGGCGGTCGAGGGGTGGGAGGTGGTCGAGCGCGACGAGGACCGCGTCGTCTTAGAACTCACCGACCCCGCGGCGGTGTACCGCGCCGTGCAGGGGTGGTCCCCCGACGCCGTCCGGAACGTCTCCGCCTCCCGAATTCGAGCGACGGTCGACCCCGACCGCGGCACGCTCCGCGCGGTCGACGTGCGACTGAACGCGACGGTCGTCTACGGCGACGACGCGCAGCGGTACGACGCGACGACGAGCCACGAGTTCGCGGTCGACGTGAACGTCGAGCGGCCCGTCGAACTCGGTCCGCCGCGTCCCGGTGAGGCGGTCTGGCGGCTGCTGGTGTACTAACCCACTGTTCTCTCCTCGGCGCGGTCGTCAGACGTTCGTCTGACGCGGTGGGAAGGTCTTTGAGGCCCGGCGGGCGTCTGTAGGGTAATGAGCGACGAGGAGACGATCCACGTCGCGGACGTGAGCGACGGGAAGGGGGGCGCCGGGGTCGAGCCCGGAACGCCCGTCGAGGTCCCCGTCGTCGAGATCCTCACGGGCCGCGGCTTCATCACGGGGAAGTCCGGGTCCGGGAAGTCGAACACCGCGTCGGTCTTTCTCGAGAACCTGCTGGACAACAGCTTTCCTGTCCTCGTCGTGGACACAGATGGGGAGTATTACGGCCTGAAGGAGGAGTACGAGATCCTCCACGCGGGCGCCGACGAGGAGTGCGACATCGTCGTCTCCCCGGAGCACGCCGAGAAGATCGCCTCGCTCGCGCTCGAGCAGAACGTCCCCATCATCCTCGACGTGTCGGGCTATCTGGAGGAGGACACCGCGAACGAGCTCCTGCTCGAAGTGGTCAAACACCTCTTCGCGAAGGAGAAGAAGCTCAAGAAGCCGTTCCTGCTCGTTTTGGAGGAGTGCCACGAGTACATCCCGGAGGGCGGCGGGATGGACGAGACGGGCAAGATGCTGATCAAGGTCGGGAAGCGCGGCCGCAAGCACGGGCTCGGCATCGTCGGCATCAGCCAGCGCCCCGCGGACGTCAAGAAGGACTTCATCACGCAGTGCGACTGGCTGACGTGGCACCGCTTGACGTGGGACAACGACACGAAGGTCGTGAGCCGGATCCTCGGGTCAACGTACGCCGACGAGATCGAGGACATGGACGACGGCGAGGCGTTCATGATGACCGACTGGGACGAGTCGATCCGCCGGATCCAGTTCCACCGCAAGCAGACGTTCGACGCGGGCGCGACGCCGGGACTCGACGACTTCGAGCGGCCGGAGCTGAAGTCCGTCTCCGGCGACCTCGTCTCGGAGCTGGAGACCATCGCCGACGAGAAGGAGCGCCACGAGTCGGAGATGGCGGACCTCCGGCAGGAACTCGACAAGAAGCGCCAGCGGATCAACCAGCTCGAGCGGGAGCTGGAGGACGCCCGCGACATGTCGAACATGGCGGACAAGTTCGCGCAGGCGCTGCTCCAGAAGGCGGAGGCGCCGTACCGCGGCGGCACACCGGCCCGCGTCGGTGAGGCCTCAAACGGCGCCGCACCGGGCGGCCGCGACCAGTCGGCGCTCGACGACTACGACGCGGAGGCCGAGGCGTCCGCCGACGCTGGCGACGCTGGCGGCGCTGGCGACGACACGGCGCCCGCCGACGCCGAGTCGAAGGCGGTCAAGTCGGATGCCGCCGAGCCGGCCGCCACCGAGCCGAACGCCGAGGAGCCGCCGACCGACGTGGACCCGGTGAGCCGCGACGCGGTCGCGGAGGGGGCGCTCCGGTTCGACGCGGCGATGGAGCACGGCACGCGCGAGGCGGTCATCGAGGAGCTCCGCGAGCGGATCGCGGGCCTCCCGGAGCTGTCAGTCGCAATGTTGCGCCACTACCGCCGCGAGGGCGAGAGCGAGCCCCTCGCGGCCCACATCGACGCGGGCGGCAACGGCGACGCGGAGCACGCCTACGCCCGTCACCGCCCGATCCGCCGCTCCGGCCTGATCAGACACGCCGGCCGGGGGAGCTACGAGTACGCGGTCCCGGACCTGATCCGGGAGGCGTACGCCGACCGGCTCTCCGAGGACGAGGTGGCGGCGATGGTCGCGGAGGTCGAGGAGGCGTTCGTCCCGCCGGGCGAGCGGCGCGACGCCCCGGAGGCGAACATCGGGACCCCCAGCGCGGTCGAGGACGCTCCCCGTGCCGGCGCGGCCGAGGCGGCCGAGGCGACCAGTAACGCCGAGGACGGGGGCGACGAACGCAGCGAGACGGACGGGACCGCCGAGTCAGAGAACGACCCGCAGCCGGCGAGCGGTGACGAGGTCGGGCGGTCCGGATCGGGGCTCAGCGACGCCGCGAAGCGCTTCGCCCGGACCCGGACGGACGGGCGCGCATCCGACGACGGAAACGGGGCGGACGCAGCCGACGGCGGATCCGCCGGTGACGCGACCGCAGACGCGGCCGACGACGAACCGGGCGCGGTCGACGACGAGGACGTGGAGATCCTCGACCCCTGATCAATCGCGAGAGCCATCGCGGGAGCGGTCCATCTCCGTGTGAGCCGCTCCCGCGCCACCGACCGATTGAAGCCTCGCGAGCGATGCCGTCGGAGCATGAACACGCCGGACTCGCTGGCGGACGCGGACGCCGAAACGCTGCTCGCCGGGCGGAGCGACTGGGTGGATGCGGCGGCCGCCTCGCGGCTGACGGAGCACCCGCTGGAGAGCGTCGACACCGAGTACCCGCACTACGTCGGGGCGGTCGAGGGCTCAGAAGGGCTGACGCCCCCGAGCGAGCAGCACCCGGTCTTCTACGGCTGCTTCGACTGGCACTCCGCGGTCCACAGCCACTGGGCGCTGGTCCGCTCGTTGCGGCTGTTTCCCGATCATCCCGACGCAGCTGCCGTCCGCGAGCGCGTGGGCACGCGGCTGACGCCCGAGAACGTCGCCGCGGAGGTCGCTCACTTCGAGGAACACGACTCCTTCGAGAAGCCCTACGGCTGGGGGTGGCTGTTGCGTCTCGCCGCGGAGCTCCACCTGTGGGCCGAGGAAGCGGACGGCGACGGCCGCGAGACGGCCTCGGCGTGGCGCGAGACCCTCCGTCCGCTGGAGGACCGGATCGCGGAGCTCGTCGAGTCGGAGTTCCTCACACAGGAGCGGCCGTTCCGCGTCGGGACGCACGACAACTCCGCGTTCGCGCTGGCGTGCGTGCTCGACTACGCGCGGACGGTCGGGCGCGAGGGGTTGGCGGCCGAGGCGGCCGACACCGCGCGCCGGTTCTACGCGGACGACGCGGACTGGCCGCTCGGCTACGAACCGCTCGGCTGGGACTTCCTCTCGCCGGGACTGACCGAGGCCGACCTGATGCGCCGCGTGCTCCCGCCGGGGGAGTTCGAGACGTGGCTCGACGGCTTCCTCCCGGACCTGACCGCGCCGCCGCACGACGCGGTCCTCGACCCGGTTCCGGTCGACCCCGACTCGGCCGACGGCGTCGCGCTCCACCTCGTCGGGCTGAACGTCGCGAAGGCGTGGTCGCTGGCGGGCGTCGCGGACGCGCTCGGCGACGACCACCGGCACGCGGACCGCCTCCGAGAAAGCGCCGGCCGGCACGCGACCTACGGGGTCGACCGCGCGTTCACGGACGACTACGCGGGCGCGCACTGGCTCTCGTCGTTCGTGCTCTTCCTGATCACGCGCGAGGAGGGCGGAATCGCGCCGACGCCCTGGGGCGGAGACTGATAGTCCGCCGCGGACACACTGTGAGGTCGGCCACGGTTTCCCTTCAGTGATCGCGGCGGTGCGGTGCTGATGCGGTCGCGGTGCTGATGCGGTCGCGGTGCTGATGCGGTCGCGGTGCGGTCGGCGCGCGCCGCGGCGACCCTGTGTCGCCGCGACCGCGCGAGGGAGGGCGCGGGCCGGCCGCCTGTGGTGCGGTTTCGCGGCCGGCCCGCGGCCGAGGCTGGGGAGGTGCGAGGCTGCGGTGCTGTGCGGGGCGGTTGCGGTGGGTGGGACTGAAAGGGGCAGCCGGCTCGATCCGGCCCCGACGACGCAAGCACTCGCGCTGGGCGGTGTCTCCAGCGTCGCCGTGAGCGCGGTGCGGAGCGAACGGCGGCTCGAAAATCTCCGATTTTCGGCGCGCTACTGCACGCTGGAGGCTAGCGAGACGCGGTTTGTCTCGCCAAGCGGAGAAGCGCGAGCGCGCAGCGAGGCGCGGCCGGTCGAGCCGGCTGGGGCTTTCTGAGTGTTGCTGTTCCAAGCAGCAGGATCAGCAACAGAAGCGTCTCACCCGTAGCAGGGAGAGCCGGCTGGGGCTTTCTGAGTGTTGCTGTTCCAAGCAGCAGGATCAGCAACAGAAGCGTCTCACCCGTAGCAGGGAGAGCCGGCTGGGGCTTTCTGAGTGTTGCTGTTCCAAGCAGCAGGATCAGCAACAGAAACAGAAACGTCTCACACGTAGCAGGGAAAGCCGGCTGGGGCTTTCTGGGTCGTGCGGTCCAGATCCGCAGGATCGACAGCAGTTTCAAAAACGTCGTACAGAGAGCCGGCTGGGGCTTTCGGACTGACTGGCACCCACGCGATCCGCCCGCACTCGTCACCACTCGTGACGGAAGGTCCGAGAACGTCCGCAGACCACCCTGATCTCGCGACCCGCTCGAGGAAGGGCGACTACTCCGCGTACGGCCGCGTGAGGTCGCGCAGCACCGCTTCGGGGTCGTCGGCCTTCGCGACGCCCGACGCCAGCAGGACGCCCTCGGCGCCGAGCTCGCCCGCTGCGCTCACGTCGTCGCCGGTGGAGACGCCGGCGCCGCAGTAGAGGTCCACCGCGGGGTCGACCGCCTCGACGGCGGCGACGGCGTCCTCGACGATGCCGGGGTCCGCGGTCGCGACCGAGTCGTCGCCGCCGATGAGTTCGGGCGGCTCCACGGCGACCGCGTCGGGACCGAGCGCGGCGGCCGCGCCGGACTGGGCCGGGTTGTTCGCACAGACGACCGTCTCCAGGTCCGCGCGGTCGGCGGCCTCGAGCGCGGCGTCGATGTCCGCCAGTTTGAGGCGGCGCTCGGAGTGGTTGATCAGCGTGCCGACCGCGCCGTTCTCCGCGGCCGCCTCCGCGAGCGTCGACCCGGTGTGGGAGCCGTGGGCGTTCGGCGAGACGTGCTGGGCCCACGTCTCGACGCCGGTCTCCGCGACGCGGGCCAGGTCCGCGGCCTGCGGGGAGACGGCGACGCGGACGCCGGTCTCCTCGGCCACGTCGCGGGCGGCGGTCGCGACGGCGACTGGGTCACAGGGATACGCCTTCAGGTTGACCAGAACGAACATACGCGAACGCGGGGCCGGGCGGGCAAATAGCTTCATGTGTCGGCGAGTTCCCCGTCGAGGGGTCCCGAGCCGTCCGCCGGCGCTCCGATCGTGCGCGTCTTTCGCACGATCGCCCATAACCACATATACGTTGCGTGCCAACGACTGACAACGAACATGTCCCTCCCCGAGCTTATCGCGGGCGTCGAGGCCCACCGCGCGACGCTGACGGTCTACCACGCCCCAGAGGCGGTCCGCGCGGAACTCGCCGGGCGGTTCGCCGACCGCAACGTCGAGGTCGCCCACAGCGGCGTCACCGACGGCGACGAGAAGGGGTTCGCGCTGTTGCGCCGCGACGGGGCGGTGATCAGCGCGACGCCGCTTGCCGACCTGCTGGGCGACCCGGAGACGACGACGCCGAGCTTCGACCGGCGGTCGTACCGCGCGGTGCTCGACCACCTCGACGAGACGCTCTTCACCTCCTTCTCGACGGCGCGGATGGTCGCCGCCTCCCGGGAGATCGAGGACCGCGCGTGGCGCCGTGGTGAGGGTCGGCTCAGCGCCGGCTTCCAGACGCTCGACGTGTTCGCCGACCAGACCGACGTGTACGAGACGCTCGGGAGCGAGAAGGCGCTCGACGTGCACGCGTACGCCGCGCCGGAGGGCGAGGTGCCGGACTGCGACGGCGTGACGCTTCACGTCGAGCGCGCGCCGGAGGTCCGCGACTCGTGGTTCGTCGCCTACGACGGGGCCGGCCGCGACGCGGACAAGTGCCTGCTGCTCGCGGAGGAGCGGGAACCCGGCCGGTTCTACGGATTCTGGAGTTACGACCCGGCCACGGTCGACTACGTCCTCGACCATCTCGCGGACGCGTACGGCCGCGTTGACGCGGACGGCGAGCCGGACGCGGTCGCCTAATGCCGCCCGAAGCCGGGTTAGTCGTCCGAGCCGAGAAAAGCGGCGCCGTCAGTCCTTCCGCTTGACCACGTCGCCGAGCGTCATCGTCGAGCTGTCGCCGGAGTCCCACTCCTCGTCGACGTCGCCGCCCTCGATGAGCGAGATGCCGAGGGTCGACTCCAGCTTCTTGCGCACGTCGTCCGGCGGGAGGATGTCCCCGCGCTCGAGCTTGCGGATGATGCTCGCCTTGAGGTTGAGGTCGTTCGCGAGCTCCTCTTGGCTCTGACCGCGGCTCTCGCGCGCCTTGCGGATGCGGTCGTCGTAGTCGGCGGCGACCTCGTCCATCTCGTCGAACATGTCGCGGCGCCGGCTCGACGATCCGGAGGAGCCGGACGACCCCGACGATCCGCCGCTCGACGATTTGCCGGAGCTCGAGGAGGTGGAGTACTTGCTCGTGGATCCGGAGGTGGACTCCTGGCGGACCTCCGTGCCGAAGTCCGTACAGGAGTCACAAAGCTCCAGTTCGGCGCCTTCGACCTTCGTCGTCGTCAGCGAGGCCTGTTCGGCGCCACACATCTCACACTGGGGCATGAACGAAGCTAGCGGAGCCGAGCGTATAAAGGGTCCGCCGTCGCGGCGCCTCCCCGCCGCGGTCGGCGAGACGTCCCGGGTTCGGTACGCTGATACTTCCGGCGACACACCGGGAGATATGGACGTTCACGTGACCCCCTCGGACGTGCGCGGGACCGTGCGGGCCCCGCCGTCGAAGAGCTACACCCACCGCGCGATCCTCGCGGCGGGCTACAGCGACGGCGCGCTGGTGCGCTCGCCGCTCGTCAGCGCCGACACGAAGGCGACCGCACGCGCGGTCGAGCGGTTCGGCGGCGACGTGACGCGAGACCGCGAACGCGACACCTTCGACGTGGCGGGGTTCGGCGGCCGCCCCGCCGTCCCCGGCGACGTGATCGACTGCGCCAACTCCGGGACGACGATGCGGCTCGTGACCGGTGCGGCGTCGCTCGCGGACGGCGGTACGGTGTTGACCGGGGACGACTCGCTCCGCTCGCGGCCGCAGGGGCCGCTCCTGTCGGCGTTATCGGAGCTGGACGCGCGGGCGGAGTCGACGCGAGGGAACGGACAGGCGCCGCTGGTCGTGTTCGGCCCCGTCGAGGGGGGCGAGGTCGCGATCCCCGGCGACATCTCCTCGCAGTACATCACCAGCCTGCTGATGGCCGGCGCGGTCACCGAGGGGGGTCTCGACGTGGAGCTGACGACGGAGCTGAAGTCGGCGCCGTACGTCGACATCACGCTGGAGGTGCTGGAGGCGTTCGGCGTCACCGCGGAGCCGGTCGGTAGCGACACCGCGGAGGGCGCCGAGGGCTTCCGCGTCGCGGGCGGTCAGCACTACGAACCCACGGACGGCGAGTACACCGTCCCGGGCGACTTCTCCTCCATCTCCTACCTCGTCGCGGCCGGCGCGGTCGCGGCCGCGGACGGCGGCGAGGTCGTCGTGCGCGGCGCGTTCCCGAGCGCGCAGGGCGACTCCGCGGTCATCGACGTGCTCGACCGCATGGGCGCCGACATCGAGTGGAGAAAAGGCGACGGCGCGGTCGTCGTCCGGCGCTCGGACCTCTCCGGCGTCGAGGTCGACGTGGGCGACACTCCCGACCTCCTCCCCACCATCGCGGTGCTGGGCGCCGTCGCCGAGGGCGACACCCGGATCGTCAACTGCGAGCACGTCCGGCTGAAGGAGACCGACCGCGTCGCCGCGATGGCGGCGGAGCTGGAGCGGATGGGCGCGTCGGTCACCGAGGAGCCGGACACGCTGACGGTCCACGGCTCCGAGAGCGACCTGACGGGAGCGACCGTCGACGGCCGTGGCGACCACCGGATCGTGATGGCGCTCACCGTCGCCGGGCTGGTCGCGGACGGCGAGACCACCGTGACCGGCGGCGAGCACGTCGCCGTCTCGTTCCCGACCTTCTTCGAAACGATGTACGACCTCGGCGCACGTATCGACCGCAAGGATGACGGGGCGGACGCGGACAACGCGGGCGACGCGGACGACACGAACGGCGAGATCGAGGACTGACAGCGGGAGCGCCGTCGCCCCGCCAGAAAAGCTTTCACGGCGAGCGGAGAAAGGCCGGCATGGTTACACCCGTCGAGATCGGACTGCTCGCGGCCGCGCTGATCGGCCTGTTCGTGGCGTTCAAGCTGCTGAAAGCCGTGAAGGGGCTGGCCGTCAACGCCATCGTCGGCGTGGTGATCCTCTTCGTCGCCAACCTCGCCGGGCTCGGCGTGCAGATCTCGTGGCTGTCGGTGCTTGTCTGTGCGATCGCCGGCGTTCCGGGAGCAGTCCTGATCATCATCCTCTCGTACCTCGACATCGCCTTCGTGGCCGGGATACTGACGCCGGTGCTGTAAGCGGGCGGCGGTCGTTCGCGGATTTCGGTCGCTGATGTTGATCGTTTTTGTCAGCTCCGACTGTTGATCCTGACCAATGGCGATACTGAGTGATGCAGACCGATTCAGACACCTCGCTTTTCTGAAACTGGTGGCGGTGCGGTGCTGTGCGGTCGCGGAGCGTTGCGGTTGCAGTGC
>NZ_LKIR01000061.1 GCF_001462205.1 Haloparvum sedimenti | reverse complement strand
GCTGGGGCTGGGGGATGATGCTGTTCGGTCTCCTGTGGATGGCACTCCTCGTCGCCGTCCCCCTCGGTTTCATCTACTGGCTGGGAACGCGGTCGCAATCGAACGGCCCCGCTGAGGATAGCGCACTCGCCGTCCTCCAAGAGCGGTACGCCCGTGGCGAGATCGACGACGAGGAGTTTGACCGCCGTCGCGCCCGTCTCACACCAGATGATGGACGGTAACGGACGGTCGTTCCCTACTCGCTGACTTCGGTTTTCACGACGGTTGCCGGACGCGTCGTCAGCCGAAGGACGCGGTCGGTGACACTTCCGAGCAACGCACGATATTCGTCCGGCCGGCGTTTGGTACCGAGCACGAGGAGATCGGCGTCACAGTCGTCTGCGTGGTCCACGATGGTCTCAGCGGGGCGGCCATGTTGCATCGTCGTCTCGACATCGACATCGGTCTCTGCGGCTCGACGTCGGAGTTCCGAAAGCGTCTCCTCGCCGTGTTCTTCGAGCCCGTGTTCGGGACCTTCGGCCTCGTCGACGTACTCGTCCCCGCTGTAGGCAGTCACGACATCCTCGTCAACGACGTAGAGCACGTGAAGGACCGCGTTGTGAGCGGCTGCGAGCTCGATCGCGTGCGTTTCAGCATCTTCAGACGCGACAGTTCCATCGGTCGACAGGAGAATTCGGTCGTACATTCAGTCGGAATTCGAAGGCGGTATCATAAATTGACTTCCAATTCTCTCCGCTCAAGAGTCACGGTAGCGGGTTCAGTATGGCCGCGTCAGCGGATGTGTCCAAGCACGACGGACGGACTCACTCGATACTGTGAACCATCAACGAGCTGTCCGTCAGTGGTCGTGCCCCTCCATCACCATCGGATGCCCGGTGGCGTTTTCGTCCGAGTTCTCCCCGAAGGTCTCCTTGCAGGTCTGCGAGCAGAAGTAGTACGTCTCGCCGTCGTGCGTCGCCGATGGCTTGCTGTCGTCAGTCCGCATGCCACAGACGGGGTCGCGGTACGGACCGGGCGCGCCGAGGCCTGTCTCGTGGCTGCACTAGTCGCGGCAGCGGGGATGCTTTCCATCCTGTATGCGCTCTATGCGCCGAATCCCTGAATATCCCACTCGGCAAAGTGTTTTAGTATGTCTTCATCTGACTTCCCTCTGGGATACGTCAAGTTCGACGATGTTCGAGAGTTGCTCCCAGAATCGACACCCATTCAGGTGTCAGAATCAGTCACACTGGAGACACTGCATCTTCCTGGTCCAGACCCAGCAATCGTATTTGTCCACGGTGGTCTCGGGTCACTTTGGAATCCGTACCCACAGCTTGACGCTTTTAAAGGGAGGCACAAACTAGTCACGTACGCGCTCGCCGGCAACGGAGAATCGACCACACGCCAAGAGCAGACCCTTTCGGGACATGTTTCCGATCTCGCGAATCTCCTCGATGAACTCGACATCGAGTGCCCTATCGTCCACGGCCACAGTTATGGTACCGCCCTCGCAATCGAGTACGCGAAGCGCAACCCGACGGCCGGGCTCGTTTTGCATGCTGGGGGTGACCACGACCTAACACCCACGTGGGAGAAACCGCTCTTACGACTGTTTCTCGCACTACAACTCTACAAGATTCCCGCGAACGACGCGCTCATACGGCAGTTAGCCTACAGCGTAGGCTTCCACGAAGGGAC
>NZ_LKIR01000060.1:14617-38589 GCF_001462205.1 Haloparvum sedimenti | reverse complement strand
GGAGAAGGGTTGCACGTCTTTTGTCGTGGGAATTCACCATCTTACGGCTGGACACCGGAACATCAAGAACATGATATTAGTGTGTTTGATGGTAGTTGGGTTGTTGTCACAGAACAGCATATAAATGGGTTTCCTAAAAGTGTTCAAGGGAGGCCATCAGATCTGAAGAAGATCTGTGATCGGTTCAATATCGACACTCATGGAGGGTGGTGATCTTATGTCGCTGCTCTATTATTTTCTAATTCTTGCTCTATAGATTTACTAATTTCTTCATGATTTAGCTTATCATACCAAAAGTTTGTTGTCCGGGGAGTGGATGATTTGATAGCCTTTCGATTGCTTATCAACTCGTCATATCTATTTTGTAATTGATCTCTTTTATCAACATTTTCTAGGTCAATATTATAAAAATGTTTCATATCCTCATACAGATCGTGATATTCATCAGCGGCAGTATAGTGTTGTTCCGATTTCTTTCCTAAACTCACAACAGCGTCTATCCAAGACAAAATCGCTACTACAAGTGCAACCGTGAGTAATATTTCTCTAGTAGACGCCTCCCAAATTATAGAAGCTGTAAGAAGTCCTGTACCTACTGCGACGAGAATTGAGAGGATTCTATCAATTCTTTCATACCATTCTGCCATAAGATAGTGTGTTTTGTAAACGTATTTTATATTTGCAATCACCTCTTCTGTTCTGGATCTAATGTCTGTGTGGTCACTCATTCTCACGAAATTGTGCTTGATGTTGAATAAATGTTAGCTATGACAACTGCGCCGCGATGTCGGCCTCGGTGATGATCCCGACGGTCTCGCCGCCGTCGGTGACCATCACGGCCTTGTAGTGGTCGAGCAGGTTGCGGACCTCGTCGACGGTGGCGTCGGGCGCGACCGTCGGGAACGACTCGCTCATCACCTCGCTGACGGGCAGGTCGCCCACGTCCTCGCCGGCGTGGACCACGTCTCCCTGGCTGATCGAGCCGACCGGGATGCCGTTCTGGAGCACCGGGAGCTGGGAGTACGCCTCACGTTCCATCAGGTCGACCGCGTCCCGGACCGCGTCGTCCGGTGCGACGCTTATCACCGTCTCGTTCATCAGGTTCTCGGCGCGGACGACCTCGCCTTCCGCCTCGTCGAGCGCGTTGACGATGGAGCGGAGCGTCGAGAGCCGGGGATCCACGTCGCCCCCCTCGATGCGCGCGATGAGCGGCTGCGAAACGCCCGCCTCGTCCGCGAGCGCGCTCTGGGTGAGCCCGAGGGCGTTGCGACGCTCCCGCAGGTCCTGCGGCGTCGGAAGTTCCATACGCCGAGATAACTCGGGGTAATTGAAAAGGTTTCGGCGGCGGCCGGACCTGCGCGGCGGCGTTACTCGTCGGCGTCGTCCGGGTCGGCCTCGGTTTCGACGACCTCGATAACCTCCAGGGGTACGTCACGGAGCGCGCCGCCGACCTCGCTTTTCGCGATGCGGGAGGCGTGCTCCTCGCCCTCGGCGTTGAAGATCTCGATCTCCAGGAGGAGCCCCACAAGCGCGGTGCTGGCCGCGATGAACGTCGCGTCGAACGGCTCGCCGCAGGCGGGACAGCCGGTCACGCCGACCTCCACGTCGACGTACTGTTTGTCGGTCTCGTTGAGACGCTTCCCGGCCTCGCTGACCGCCACGCCGATCGCGTCGTCGGCGTCTTCGACGTCCCGCACCAGCCACGCCGCCTCCATGGCGACTAGATAGTTGCTCATACCCGACTCGAGGAGGCGCGGGGTTTCGTGTCTTGTGGTTCGCCCGCGCGGAACGCCGCCGGACCGACCGCGGTTTCCGCCGGCCGTACCACGGTGCGTGCGGCTCGTCCCGCGTCGTCAGCAGCCGTCGAATAGGCGCACGAGTCCCCGCGCATCTTCATAAGTTATCGATCAGTTTGTCTTGAGGACCGACGCGCTTCGCCCTCACACCGGACTCGCGGCAGGTTCGCGGCCGCGACGGTGTCGGATAACCGTGAACGAGCAAACCGCATGCCTGCGGCGACGTGCGTCCGTCTGACGCACCGGTACGCTTATGTACGGCGGTGGGCCCCCTGACGGTAGAGACCCAATGTTCACCCGTGCGTACCAGTCCGCGATGTTCGGGCTCCACCAACTGACGGTCGCGATCGGGATCGCGCTGTTCCCGCTCGCGCTCGCCGCGCGTCGCTCCGGCGTCCCGTCCGCGATCCGGCGACTCGTCGAGGCGACCGGTGCGGCCTACGAGCGCGCCGCGGAGTAAGCGGTCACGAGCCGGCGATTCCTCGAGGCGACGACGCGCTCTTTTGCTCCAGTCGATGCGGTCCTGTCACGCGGTTTTCGCTCGCTCTCCCGGTAGAGGCAACGAGGGGCCGAAGGGCTGCATTTATCAGCGCGCCGGGCTAACGAGACGGTAATGCGAACACCGACAGGCGATCTCAGCGGCGAGCTTTCCGACGTCGACCAGCCGGTCTTCGGGCCGGAGCTCGGCGAGTTCGACCAGAGCGAGCAGCGCGCCGCCTCCGCCGGCGAGGGCGAGGGCATGAAGACGGGGACGACGACCGTCGGCATCAAGACGACCGAGGGCGTCGTGCTCGCGACCGACATGCGCGCCTCTCTCGGCGGCATGGTCTCCTCGAAGGACGTCCAGAAGGTTGAGCAGGTCCACCCGACCGGCGCGCTCACCATCGCGGGCTCGGTCTCGGCCGCGCAGAACCTCATCTCCACGCTGAAAGCCGAGACGAGCCTCTACGAGGCCCGCCGCGGCAAGGACATGTCCATGCAGGCGCTCTCCACGCTGACCGGCAACCTCCTCCGCTCCGGCGCGTTCTTCGTCGTCCAGCCGATCCTCGGCGGCGTCGACGAGGAGGGCTCCCACATCTACTCCATCGACGCCCTCGGCGGCACGACCGAGGAGGAGTACACCGTCACCGGCTCCGGCTCCCAGTACGCGCTCGGCGTCCTCGAGCAGGAGCACCGCGATGACCTCACCGTCGACGAGGCGACGACCGTCGCCGCGAAGGCGATCAAGTCGGCCGTCGAGCGCGACCTCGCGTCCGGCAACGGGATCAACGTCGCCGTCGTCACCGAGGACGGCGTCGACGTCACCCGGCACAAGGAGTTCGACGAGCTGCTGTAAGCCGCGAAAACGTTCGTTCTCTCCCCGTTTTCTCACGTCCACCAGCGCAACGCTTGTCGGAGTCGTCCGGGGTGCGACACGCCGGCTCCGCGACCTCACCAGTCCGCGAGACTGCCCTCTATCAGGGTGTCCGTCTGTTTCCCGATGTAGGCGCGCTGGGACGTGTGGACCGCTTCGTCGACCGACGCGCCGTCGGCGACCGCCTCGCGGAAGCGGTCGCGCTTCCAGCCGGCGGGCGTCGTCCAGCGCTCGACGCGCCAGCGCAGGGGCGCGAGCCAGCGGGCGGCCTCCTCGAAGGAGCACCCCGCGTCGCGAAGGCCGGCCTCCGCGGCGTCGAGCAGGTCGTCGTAGATGGCCTCGTTCGCCTCCGTGTGTCGCCCCTCGGCGTCGACCCACTGCATGTCGGCGTCGATGCCGTCAGCCACGACCGCGTAGAAGTTGTCGCGGGCGGTCTCCCACGGGAGTTCGATGACCGGGTGCTCACGGTGCGGAAGACCCTCCATAAGCCCCGCGAAGGCGGCCTGAAACGCCACGGAGTCGCGGACGGTCGGCTGTGCGGCCACCGGTCGGAACTCGATCCGCGCGTTCGCGGAGGAGCGCGAGGCGCCCTCGAACACCGGCCGCACCCAGCGCCAGTAGGTGCCGTGTTTGAGCCGGAAGGTGGCGAACTCGTCGTCGAAGCGGTCGCCCTCCGAGACGGGCATCGGGACGATAGTCTCGTCGGCCGCCACGCGGTCGACCGCCTCCTCGACCGTCTCCAGGTCGCGCGGGAACCGCACCTTGTCGGCGTCGGTGCGCCCGTTGAGCACCGACTCGAAGACGTGGACGCGGTTCTCGTGGGCGCCCTCGGCGAGCACGCGCTCGGGGTCCTCGCGCCAGTCGTCGTCGTACAGCTCCGGCGGAAAGAACGGCGAGTTGACGCCGAGCGCCAGTAGCGGGGCCGCGACGCGGAGCGCGTACCGGAAGTGCTTCGGGAGCGTGGCGGCCTGCGCCACCTGATAGTGTGGCTGGATAGAGGTGATCAGGCTCTCGGGCATCACGGTGTCCGCCGTGAGGCTCACCCCCGGCGCCTCGAGTCGCGTCACCTCCCCCGCGTCCGCGTTCGCCTCCGCGGAGTCGTTGGCCATCGCGTGATAGCGGTCGGCGGCGCTCATGTTCGTCGCGACGGTGACGCCGTCGACGTCGACGCTGTCGGTGAGGTAGTTCGCGGCTCCCTCGCCGGCGGGCGGGATGGTCCAGAGCCCGTCGGAGACGAGCCGCATCCCCTCCGCGGAGGCGGGCGCGAGCGCCGCGTCGAGGCGCGCGCGGACCTCCGCCTCCTGTGACTCCAGCCCGTGGTCGGAGAGCGGCTGCGGGCTGGTGGACATCTCCGCGTTGTGGAGCCCCAGCTCCTTCTCGAATCCCATCAGCTCCAGCAGCCGGCGCGGGACGCGCATCAGCGCGTAGTCGCCCGCGCGCGACTCCTCGCTCCACCGCCCGTCCGCGACCGCGTAGAACTCGTACTCGAAGCCGACGATGGACTGGTGGTTGTCGAACGCGCCGTCGCGGAGGTGCTGTTTGACAAGCTCCGCCTCCGCGGCCGCGCGGTCGGCGAACGCCTCGGCGTCCACGTCCAACGCCTCCCGCACGCGGGCCGCGAGGTCGGGCTCGGTGCTCATGCCCGTCCCGTGCGGCCGCGAGCTTATAAATGACGGCGGCCGAGGCGGCGCTCGCGGGAGGGAGTCATAGTCGCGCGGGTCGCGTGACGGTCGTACGGGCCGTCGCCACGGTCGCGCGGGCCGGCGCGACCGCTCGCCATCGGGGCGCTTTTGAGCCCCGCCGGCCGAGGGCGACCGTATGGAGTTCGCCGCGTTCGCCGCCCGCGCCGAGGAGCTGGAAGCCGAGCCCGCCGACCTCGAGACGGTGGCGCTGGTCGCGGACCTGTTCACGGAAGCGGGGCCGGACCTGCCGACCGTCACCCGCTTCCTGCTCGGGCGCGTCTTCCCGGCCCACGACACCCGGACGCTCGACGTGGGGCCGGCGCTCTGCTACGAGGCCATCGCGCGGGCCGCGGGCCCGAACGTCACCGCGGCCGACGTCGAGACGAAGCTGGCGGACCTGGGCGAGATCGGCGCCGTCGCCGCCGACTACGACTTCGGCGGGCAGCGCGGCCTCGCGGCGTTCGCGGGCGGGGGTGACGGAGCGGACGGCGGTGACGAAGCGGGCAGCGGCGGCGGCGGACTGACGGTCGCCGAGGTCGACGCCGAGTTGCGCGACCTCGCGGCCGCCTCGGGCGCCGGCAGCGAGTCCACGAAACGCGACGCGCTGTTCGGCCTGTTCAACCGCTCGGAGCCCGCGGAGGCGAAGCTCATCGCCCGACTCGTGCTCGGCGAGATGCGCCTCGGCGTCGGCGAGGGCGCCGTCCGGGACGCGATCGCCGAGGCGTTTCTGTCGGGGGACGCGGAGTTCGATGAGAAGCCCGACGGAGAGTCCGACGAGCCGGTGGTTCACGCCACCGACGAGGAAGTTGCGACCGTCGAGCGCGCGCTCCAGGTGACCAACGACTACGGGCGCGTCGCGGTGCTGGCCCGCGAGGAGGGCGCGGCGGGCCTCGACGAGGAGGGACTGGAGGTCGGCCGCCCGGTGCAGGCGATGCTCGCGCAGGCCGGCACGGTCGCGGACGCGCTCGAGGAGTGGGACGAGGCGGCCGTCGAGACCAAGTTCGACGGCGCGCGGGTGCAGGTCCACTACGACCCCGCGGTGGCAGACGGAACGGAAAGCGACGACGCGCTCGGGCCGAAGCTCTACTCCCGGAACATGGACGACGTGACCGACGCCCTCCCGGAGATCGTCGAGTACGTCGCGGAGCGCGTCGACGTGCCGGTCATCCTCGACGGCGAGGTCGTCGCGGTCGACGGCGAGGGCGACCCGCTCCCGTTTCAGGAGGTGCTGCGCCGCTTCCGCCGGAAGCACGACGTGGACCGGATGCGCGAGGAGGTGGAGCTTCGCCTCCACGCGTTCGACTGCCTGCACGCCGACGGCGACGACCTCGTGGACGCGCCGCTGCGCGAGCGTCACGACCGCCTCGCCGCGCTCCTGCCGGACGCGGCCGCGGACGTAACGGTGACCGACGATCCCGACGAGATCGCGGCCGTCGAGGCCGCGGCGCTGGAGGCGGGCCACGAGGGAATCATGCTGAAGGACCCCGACGCGGCGTACACGCCGGGCGACCGCGGGCGCAACTGGCTCAAGCGCAAGCCGGACGTGGAGACCTTGGACCTCGTGGTCACCGGCGCGGAGTGGGGCGAGGGGCGGCGCGCCTCACTGCTCGGAACGTTCGAGCTGTCGGTCCGGGTGGAAGGGAGCGGCGGCGGGGACGGCGGAGATGGCGGGGACGGCGGAGATGGCGGAGACCGAGAAGCGGACGCGTACGAGACGATCGGAAAGGTCGCGACCGGCATCACGGACGCGGAACTGGAGGAGCTGTCCGACCTGCTGGAGCCGCACGTCCTCGCGGAGTCGGGCACCGCGGTCGACATCAGGCCCGCGGTCGTCTTCGAGGTCGGCTACGAGGAGATCCAGCGCTCGCCCACCTACTCGTCGGGCTACGCGCTCCGGTTCCCGCGGTTCGTGGAGGTTCGGTCCGACAAGGATCCCGCCGACGCCGACTCGCTCGTACGCGTCGAGCGGCTGGCCGGCGACGCGGACGACTGATCGGCCGGCCAGGCGGTCCGAGCTCGCCGCCCACCGCCGGGATGGCCACCCTCAAGGCGGTCGCCCGCACAGGGACGCACATGACCGTTCGCTACGACGGATTCACCGTCGACTGGCTCGGCTACGCGACCGCCCGCGTCGAGACGCCGGACGGGTACGTCTGCTACACGGACCCCGGCCGCTACGGCGTCCTCGACGACTACTGGGCGAAGGACGGCGACCTCGTGCTCGTCACCCACGACCACCACTACGACAGCGACGGCATCCGCTCGGTGGCCGACGAGGACGCGACGCTCGTGATCTACGAGGGCGTCGACCCCGCGGGCATCGACCGCGACGTGGAACCGATCGCCGACCTGGCGGCGGACTACGAGGTCGTTCGCGTCGAGGAGGAGGACGAACTGGAGGTCGCGGCCTCCGGCGCAGCCGACGACGCGACCGTGGTCGACCCCGCGGCGACGGTCTGGTCGGTCCCGGCGTACAACGACCCCGACGGACCGAACGCGAACGCGGACGGTACCGTCCCACACCCGAAGGGGCTCGGCTGCGGCTTCCTCGTCGCGCTCGGCGGCAAGCGCCTGTTCTGGCCCGGCGACTCGGACGCGCTCGACGGCTTCGCGGAGCTGGACGTGGACCTGTTCCTCGCGAACATCGGCGGGGGCGGCATCGTCTCGGACGAGGCGACCGCCGCCGAGTTGGCCGACGCGATGCGGCCGGAGCTGGTCGTCCCGATCCACTACGACACATTCAAAAAACTGGAGGCTGACGGCGAGGCGTTCGCCGCGGACGTGGCCGCGCGGAGCGTCGCGGTCGCGCTGGACGAGCGCTCCGCGAATCAGTAGGAGCGCGGAGCAGTGGCGGACCGCGACGCTACGGCTCGCCGGCCGACCCCTCAAACTCCATCGCCACCGAGTTGATGCAGAACCGCTTCCCCGTCGGCTCGGGACCGTCGTCGAAGACGTGTCCGAGGTGGGAGTCGCAGTTGGCACACCGGACCTCGGTCCGGACCATCCCGTGGCTGGTGTCCTCCCGCGTGGTCACCGACTCCTCCTCGGCGGCGTAGAAGGCGGGCCAGCCGCAGCCGGACTCGTACTTGGTCTCGGACTCGAACAGCACCTCGCCGCAGGCCTTGCAGCGGTAGACGCCGTCCTCGTCGTGGTCGACGTAGTCGCCGGAGAAGCGGGCCTCGGTGCCCGCCTCGCGCAGCACGCGGTACTCCTCGTCGGTCAGTCGCTCGCGCCACTCGGGCTCCTCCGCCGGGAGGTCGTCGTCCGGGGTCGGATCCGCGTCCGTCACCGCGCCCGGCTCCGCGTCGGCGTCCGCGTTGGCGTCGCTCATACAGTCACGGACGGCGGCCGCGGACAAGGGCCTTGCGTCGCCCGGGGCCTCTCGGAGTCGCGGCCAACCGGCCGCCTCGCGACGGTAGCCGGCTCATAACAAACCCCGTCTGTCGGCCAGAGACGATCGATGAGTTCGAAGCAGTGGGACCCCGAGACGGTGTTCGACCTGTTCGGAGACGAGACCGCCCGCGGCGTTCTGCTGTTGAGTCAGCGTCCCCGGTCGGCCGAGGACCTGGCCGAGGAGCTCGACGTATCGCTCCCGACGGTGTACCGGCGGACGAAGCAGCTCACGAAGTTCGGGCTGCTCGCGGAGCACGTTCGCGCCGACGAGAACAAGAACCGGTACCGCGTGTTCGAGACGACGCTCGACCGGCTCTCGGTCGCGCTGGACGAGGAGGGGTTCCACGTCGACGTCGACACCACGGGACAGCTCGACGACCGCTTCCGGGCCTTCTGGACCGACCTCGGCGGGTCCGGGTCCGGCGAGCGGGCGGCGACCGGGATCGCCGACGGGGAGGGCCTCCCGAACCGGTCGTGACCGGCCCGCCCGCGCGGGCGGTCGTCGCCAACGCCGTCGCGTTCCGCCTCCCGATCGAGCGTCATCCCTCGATCGAGCGCCGTCCCCGGTCACCGATCGTCGGTCCGCAGCGCCTCCAGCACCGCCGCGGTGCCGTCCATGTAGCTCGCCTCGAGGACGGTGTCTGCGGCCTCGCGGGCGGCCTCGTCGGCGTTCGCGACCGCGTACGACTCCCCCGCGACCGCGAACGTCGAGACGTCGTTGACGCTGTCGCCGACCGCGACGAACCGTTCCGGGTCGACCCGGAGCGTCTCACAGAGCGTCTCGAATGCGGTGCCCTTGCTCACGCCCGGCGTCTTGACGTGGTAGGCGTAGCCCGTGTCGACGACCTCCAGGTCGTACTCCGCGGCGACCTCGCGGAGAAGGGCCTCGTCGGCGTCGCGCGAGGCGGCCACCTCCGTCTCGCGCCAGCGGTTCACCGTCGAGCGCGTCCCCCACCCGAGGTCGCCGCCGCGGCGGTGGAACTCCTCGACGACCTCCCAGCAGGCCTCTCCGTCGCCCGCGAGCGTCGTCTCGCCGTCTGCGTACACGACGCCGCCGTTCTCGGCGACCACGTTCTCGGGCAGTCCCAGAAAGTGCGCGAGCGCGACCGGGTAGGGGAACGACTTTCCGGTCGCAAACACCACCGGCGCGTCCCAGTCGGGCAACAGGTCGAAGACTCGACGGTCGATCCGGTGTGCCGGCGTCGTCAGCGTCCCGTCGATGTCCAGCACGAGGGGCGGAACCATGACCGGACATCTCGGGCGGTGCGTCAACTACCTTGTGTCCCGCGGGGCGGGGCTCCTGTGGTGCCGGAGGGTCCGGGCGTTGGAGCGACTCACTCCCGCAGTTCGTCGAGCCGGCCGAACGCGGTCGGCGGGAACCGGAGTTCGACGCGGCTCGGCGGGCGGCCGCGACCGCTCGCCTCGTCCGCGCGCACGCGGGCGATGATCCCCGCTTCCGCGAGCTCGTAGAGGAACCGCTTGACCGTGCCCGCCGACAGGTCAACGTCCGGGTCGGCAGCGATGGCCTCGGTCGTCTCGGTGACCGACGCGCGCTCGTCCTCGTCGAGGGTCACGAGCGCGCGCAACACGGCGCGGCGGTTGTCCTGCAGCGTGAGGACGCGGCCGAGCGCCGCGCACGGCTCCGGCATCTCCGCGATGGCGGCGTCGACGTCTGCCTCCGAAAGCCGGGTTCCGCCCTCGCGGTCCGCGCGGACGGCCGCGACGAACAGCACCGTCAGCGCGTCGTGGGCGTCCCCGTCGGCCCACTCGGCGATCCGGCGAGCGAGCGAGTGGTCGAGCGCCCCGCGCGCGAGCCCCGAAGACGCTCGCGAGGTGAGGATGTCGACGAGGATCTGTTGGCGGTAGCGGTCGACCGAGAGCGTCGTCGCGGTGTAGTCCGAGAGCGCCGTCTCCGCCGGCGGGGCCCGTCCGACGGCGAGCCAGCTCGCGTTGCTCGGCAGTCCCGCGAACAGTTCGACGGGGTCCGGCCGGTCGTCCGCCTCCGGGTCGTCGACGTGGTCGACCGCCACGACGACCCCCGACGTTCCCGTCAGCGTCTCGCGGAGGCGGTTGCACAGCTCTTCGGTGCTCACGCCGTGGCCGGGAACCGACTCCTCGACCACGCCGTCCAGCACCGCGCGGTAGAAGCCGAACGCGCTGGTCGTCTCGCGCATGTCGACGCGGGCGAACTGCGGGAGCGTCGTCGGCACCGCGCGCGTGCTGGTGTGAATCCCGGTCCGGGTCTCGGCGGAGGTCCGCCGAAGCCGCTCGAAAAGCGCCGTCACGACCGCGGACTTCCCGGAACCGGCCGGCCCGTGCACGTAGGCGTTCGGCGGGATCGTCCCCTCGAAGGCCGGGTCGAGGTGGTCGAGGATCCGCTCGAGCGCGGGGCCGCGGTCGACGGGCTCGTCGGCGTGCGCGGTGGGAGCGATCGCCGTGTAGTCGCGCACCAGCCGCTGGCCGTCGTCGCCGCGGCGTCGTCGATCGATCCGTGCGTCGATGTTCATGGCGGAGTGGCGTCGGCGTCGTCAGCGTCTCGTCGCCCCCCGGGCAAAAGAATCGCGGTCGCGCACCCGTGGGCGTCCGCGCCGCGGAGGCCCCCGCGTTCAAAACGGCGGCCCGGGAGCGCACGGCGATCCCCGGTCGCGTGGCGATCCGGCGTCGGCATCGCGCTCAGAGGTAGCCGGCGTTCGGGAGCACGCCGACCAGCGCGAGCACGCCGATGACGAGCATCAGGATCGCGATGGCCATCGCCGGCGGGTCCACGTGCGTGGAGCCGTGGGCGTAGAAGAGGCGCTGGGTGGCCTCGCCGACGAGACCGCTCAGGGCGCCGACCAGTCCCGCCGCGATCAGGACGACCGGCGCGCTGCCGGTCATCGCTGCGACGACCACGGCCGCGGTCGATCCGAGAAGGGTGATGTGGTGGGTCACGGGGATCTTCTCCACGCCGAGGTTCAGGAACAGCAGGCTCATCGCGGAGATGGCGTAGCCGAGGAAGATGCTCCCCGTCTCCAGCCAGAGGTAGCCGCCGAGCACCCCACCGATCAGGCCGATGGTGGCGACCCCGGACCACTTGTACTGGTGGGGGAGCCACGGCTCGGTGACGAGGGCCTCCTCCCCGCC
The DNA here is from genome assembly GCF_001462205.1 of Haloparvum sedimenti. Classification (GTDB taxonomy): domain Archaea; phylum Halobacteriota; class Halobacteria; order Halobacteriales; family Haloferacaceae; genus Haloparvum; species Haloparvum sedimenti. The sequence continues at coordinate 27,241 of NZ_LKIR01000060.1, read as the reverse complement.
GTCGGTCACTGCCCGGGTCTCGCCTCGGGCGAACGGCGTCATGTCGAAGAAGCCGTCGCCGCCGGGCGAGCCGACGAGCGAGTAGCCGAACGCGACCCGCGCCAGCAGCGCCGTCGCGACGACCGAGATGGCGATTGGGTCGCTCGGGAACCCGACCGCGCCGAGCAGGCGGGCGATCAGCATTCCGACGACGCCGGTGACGGCGCCGACCGCGAGGATGTCCGGCTTCGTGCCGAACGCGTAGAGGATGTTCTTCCCGAAGTGGTAGTCCCACCCGTCGGGCTCCATCTCGGGGTACTTCTTGGCCGCGTACGCCGTCGCGGCCACGCCGCCCGCGAAGGCGACGTGCGGCCCGGTCACCATTCCGAAGCCGATGACGCCGGTGATCCCCGCGGCGAGTTCGCCCTCGGGAACGGCCTCGATGGCGTCGAACTCGCGCTGGAGAATCGCGATCCCCTCGCCGAGGAAGACGACGAAGCCGGTGAAGATGAACGACGGCAGCGCGCCGAGCGCGGCGCCGAAGGCCCCGCCGGCCATCGCCGCGATCACCAGCACGAGGAAGCGCTCGACGGTCACGTCCAGGAGCGGAACCTGGATCAGGAGGTCGAACATCGGTCACTCCTCCCGCGCCCAGTCGAGCGAGCGCTCGACGGCGTCGTCCCACCGGTCGTACATCTTGTCGGCCTTCGCCTCGTCCATCTCCGGCTCGAAGGTGCGGTCGACCTGCCAGTTGTCGCGCAGCTCGTCGAGCGACTCCCAGTAGCCGACCGCGAGGCCGGCCGCGTACGCGGAGCCGAGCGCGGTCGTCTCGTCGACCTCGGGGCGGACGATGTCCGTCTGGATGATGTCCGACTGGAGGCCACAGAGGAAGTCGTTCTTCACCGCGCCGCCGTCGACGCGGAGCGAGGTGGTCTCGACCCCGGAGTCGGCCTCCATCGCCTCCGCCACGTCGCGGGTCTGGTAGGCGATGGACTCCAGCGTCGCCCGGACGATGTGCTCCTTGCGCGTGCCGCGTGTGATGCCGACCATCGTCCCGCGGGCGCGGCCGTCCCAGTGGGGCGCGCCGAGGCCCGTGAACGCCGGGACCATGTAGACGCCGTCCGTCGACTCGACGGAGCGCGCCAGCTCCGCGGTCTGGGCCGCGTTGTTGATGAGGTCGACGTCCTCCAGCCACTCGATGGCGGCGCCGGTGATGAAGATGGACCCCTCCAGCGCGTACTGGACCGGCTCGCCCGACAGCTGGAACGCGACGGTCGTCAGCAGGCCGTGGTCGGAGGTGACGGCGTCCGTTCCCGTGTTCATCAGGTAGAACGAACCCGTGCCGTAGGTGTTCTTGGCGTCGCCCGCGTCGAAGCAGGTCTGCCCGAACAGCGCGGCCTGCTGGTCGCCGAGCGCGCCCGCGACCGGGACCTCGGCGCCGAGGAAGCCGTCCGGGTCGGTGTGGCCGTACAGCTCCTCGTCCGAGGAGGGGCGGACCTCCGGGACCATCTCCTCCGGGACGCCGAACGTCTCCAGCAACTCGTCGTCCCAGTCCATCTCGTGGACGTCGAACAGCATCGTCCGCGAGGCGTTCGTCACGTCCGTGATGTGGTTGCCGGTGAGGTTGTAGACGAGCCACGCGTCGATGGTGCCCATCAGCAGGTCGCCGGCCTCGGCGCGGTCGCGGAGGTCCTCGCCCCGCGAGCTCTGCAGCTTCAGCGGCTCCGCGTTGTCGAGGATCCACTCGGTCTTCGTCGCCGAGAAGTAGGCGTCGACTTCGAGGCCGGTCCGCTCCCGGATCCACTCGTCGTCGCCCGCCTCCTGCAGCTCCTCGACGCGGTCGGTGGTCCGGCGGTCCTGCCACACCAGCGCGTTGTGGACCGGGCGGCCGGAGTCGGCGTCCCAGACCACGGTCGTCTCGCGCTGGTTGGTGATCCCGAGCGCCGCGAGCTGGTCCGCGTCGATGCCCGCGGCCGCGAGCCCGTCGACGACGACGGACTGCGTGTTCTCCCAGATCTCGACCGGGTCGTGCTCGACCCAGCCGGGATTGGGGTAGATCTGTTCGTGCGTCTCGTAGGCGTTCGCGACGACCTGCCCCGCGTGGTCGAACACCATGAACCGCGTGCCGGTCGTCCCCTGGTCGATCGCTCCGACGTACGTGTCTGACATGTGGTTGGCTCTCCCCCGCGACAATTATTTATCTCTGTTGCCGCGTTACCAGTAAACAAAATACTGAATCATTATAAAGGTTTGTGAAAGACCATCATACCAGCGGCTCGCCATCGGCGGTCCCCCGGCCTCGAGTCGTCTGCCGAGACGCGGCTCGATAGGACAGAATGGACGAGATGAGCCACCTACGCCCGTTCTTCGCAGTCCACCCTGAGAAGGGAGCGTTCGTGGACCGTCGCGACGACGCGCCTCCCGTTCCGGATCCGGGTCGGCTGTCCGCGGATGAGCACCCGCGATCGAATACGTTACGCTCGACTCGCCAGAGGCGATAAGACAAAGTGGGTCCGATCCGTAGGTGAGGTAACGAATGGCATCGACACCACACGTCGTCGTCGTCGGCGGGGGGTCGACGGGCTGCGGGATCGTCCGCGACCTCGCGACCCGCGGGGTCGACGCGACGCTCGTCGAGAAGGGGAACCTCACCCACGGGACGACGGGGCGGATGCACGGCCTGCTCCACAGCGGGGGGCGCTACGCGGTCTCCGATCGGAAGTCCGCCCGGGAGTGCATCGAGGAGAACATGGTCGTCCGCGACATCGCCGCCCACTGCGTCGAGGAGACGGGCGGCCTGTTCGTCAAGCGACCCGAGGACTCCGAGGAGTACTTTCGGGAGAAACTCGAGGGCTGTCGCGCCTGCGACATCCCCGTCGAGGTGATAGACGGTGCGGAGGCGCGCCGCCGCGAGCCGTACCTCGCGCGTGACGTGGAGAAGGCGATCACGGTGCCCGACGCCGCGGTCGACCCCTTCCGGCTCTGCGTCGCCAACGCCGCCGACGCGATCGAGCACGGCGCCCGCGTCGCGACGCACGCGGAGGTGACGGACGTGCTGGTCGAGGACGGCGCGGTCGTCGGCGTCGAGGTCGAACACGGGGACGGTCCGGGCAAGCGGAGCGACCACGGCCCGGAGGGCGAGAGCCGTCCCGCGCCGGGCGAGACCGAGACGATCCGCGCCGACCACGTGATCAACGCCGCTGGCGCGTGGTCCGGCGAGATCGGCGCGATGGCGGGCGTCGACGTGGCGGTCCGCCCCTCGAAGGGCGTGATGACCGTGATGAACGTCCGGCAGGTCGACACGGTGATCAACCGCTGCAAGCCGAAGGGCGACGCAGACATCGTCGTCCCCCACGAGACCGCCTGCATCCTCGGCACGACCGACGAGGAGGTCGACGACCCCGAGGACTACCCCGAGGAGGAGTGGGAGGTGGACCGCGTCATCGACGAGCTGGCGGAGCTGGTTCCGCCGCTCGCGGACGCGCGCACCCTGCGCTCCTTCTGGGGCGTCCGCCCGCTGTACGAGCCGCCGGGGACCGGCACCGACGACCCGACCGACATCACGCGCGACTACTTCCTGCTCGACCACGACGAGCGCGACGACCTGCCCGGGCTGACGACGGTCGTCGGCGGGAAGCTCACCACCTACCGGCTCATGGCCGAGTCGATCACCGACCACGTCTGCGAGAAGTTCGGCGTCGACGCCGACTGCGTCACCGCCGACGAGCCGCTCCCCGGCTCCGAGGACTTCTCGGTCCTGCGCGACTACATGGACGAGTTCGGCCTGCGCTCGCCGGTCGGCCGGCGCTCGACGCAGCGGCTCGGCTCCCGAGCGGACGAGGTGTTGAAGACGGACGAGCCGAACCCCGTGGTCTGCACCTGCGAGGGCGTCACCCGCGCCGAGATCCGCGACGCGATGACGGGCGAGAACGGCGCCGGCGCGGACCTCAACGCGGTCCGGATCCGCACGCGCGCCTCGATGGGCAACTGTCAGGGCGGCTTCTGTGCCCACGCCATCGCGGCGGAGCTCCACCCCGACTACGACGAGCCGACCGCCCGCGCCGCGCTCGACGAGCTGTATCAGGAGCGCTGGAAGGGCCAGCGCCACGCGCTGTGGGGCGAACAGCTCTCGCAGGCGATGCTCTCGCGGACGCTCCACGCGCTCACGCTGAGCCGCGACGCGGACCCCGCCACGCTCGACGACGACGTGGACTTCGGCGCGTTCGACGAGGGACCGGAAAACGGACCGGACGACGGAGCGCGCCGGGACGCTCCCGCGGGAGCGGACACGGGAGGCGGTCGCTGATGACGGTCGAGAGCGACGTGCTGGTTGTCGGCGGGGGGCTCGCGGGCGCGACCGCGGCCCTGTCGGCCGCCCGCGAGGGCGCGAGCGTGCGCCTCGTCTCACACAAGGACTCCACGCTGCGGCAGGCGTCGGGCCTGATCGACGCGCTCGGCTACGTCCCGCCCAGTCGGGCCGCGGGCGACGCCGGCCCGGGTTCCGACCCGACCCTCGACCCCACTGCGGGGCGCACGGGCGCGCTCGCGGAGCGGCGTCCCGACCCTGAGGGTCCGCTCCCGAACCCCTTCGAGCGGGTCGACGCGCTCCCCGACGGCCACCCCTACCGGCTCGTCGGCGCGGACGCGATCCGGGCGGGGCTGGCGCTGTTCGACGAGGTCGTCGGCGACCTCTACCGCGGCGGGCACACGGAGCGCAACGCCCTGCTCCCGACCGCGGGCGGGACGGTGAAGCCGACCGCGCGCTACCCCGCGTCGATGGCGGCGGGCCTCGCGAGCGACGACGCACCGGCCCTGATCGTCGGCTTCGAGAGCCTGCCGGAGTATGACGCGCGGCAGCTGGCAGCCCGCCTGCGCGCGGCCGGCGTCCCGTTCCCGGTCGCGGGCGTCGAGGTCGCGTTCCCCGGCGAGTTCCGCGACGACGCTCGGGTCACCCGACTCGCGGGCGCGCTCGACCGGAACGAGGCGCTCGGCGGCGACGGCACGAGCCGGACCGGGACGCCCGCCCGCGAGGCGCTCGCGGACGCGGTCGAACCGCACCTCGACGCGGTCGGGGCGGACGGCGACGGCAGTGACGGAAAGACCGCAGCACGCGTCGGCTTCCCGGCCATGCTCGGCGACGAGCGCGCCGCCGCGGTCCGGGCGGACCTCGCGGACCGGTTGGGCGCCGAAGTCTTCGAACTTCCCGGTGGCCCGCCGAGCATTCCCGGACTCCGGCTGGAGGACCGCCTGTTCGACGCGCTCGACGAGGCGGGCGTCCGGATCGAGACCGGGAACCCCGTCGTCGGCCGCGAACTGGACGAGGAGGGGCGCATCGCCCACGTCCTCGTCGACAGGAAAGGCAGAGAAATCCCCTACGCCGCGGACGCGTTCGTGCTCGCCACGGGCGGCGCGGTCGGCAAGGGGATCGACTCGGACCGCGAGGGCGTCCGGGAGCCGGTCCTCGGCTGTCACGTCCCTCACCCCGAGGACCGTTACGAATGGTTCGTCGACGACGCCTTCGGCGACCAACCGTACGCGCGCTTCGGCGTTGCCGCGGACGAGGCGCTCCGGCCGCTCGGCGCGGACGGCACGGTGCAGTACCCCAACGTCCGCGTCGCGGGCGCGACGCTCGGCGGCGCGGACGTGGCCCGCGAGAAGTCCGCCAGCGGCGTCTCGCTGGCGACGGGCGTGGTGGCGGGACGCGGTGCGGCGGCGGTGGCACTGGACGGAACGAACGGTACCGACGACGCAGCCGGCGACACGACGGAGGAGCACGAATGACCGACGACATCTCAGAAAACGACGACCGCGAGAGCCCGGCACCGGGCGTCCCGCGTCTCGGCAGCGACGAACAGCCAGCGGTGTATCTGGACGCGGAGGCCGACGCGGCCTCGGGCGACAGAAACGGAGACGGGGCGCCCGCGACGGACGGCGGGACGAGCGCCGAGGGGAGCAGCGCCGCCTCCGCGCCGAATCCCGACCCCGACCCGGACCCCGACGCCTACGACCCCGTCGACGTGTTCGAGGGCGGAGACCTCGACCTCCGGGAGGGCGCCGACTCCTGTTACAAGTGCACCACCTGCGACACCTCCTGCCCGGTCGCGGAGGTCGACGACGAGTTCCCCGGGCCGAAGTTTCAGGGGCCCGAGCAGTGGCGGCTCAAGCGCAAGGAGGACGCGGAGATCGACGACTCGATCACCTCCTGTTCGAACTGCATGCGGTGTGACTCCGCGTGCCCCTCGTCGGTGCCGCTCTCGCAGATGCACAACGAGGCGCGCGGCGAGTTCGTCGAGCGGCAGATGAGCAAGCTCTCGCGGGAGTACGTCCGCAACCGGATCCTCTCGAACTACCGCTTCTTCGCGTCGATCGCGAGCAAGGCGCCGCGCCTGGCGAACGCCGCGACGAAGATCCCGGGCGCGATGTGGCTGGCCGAGAAGACCCTCGGCGTCACGAGCGAGCGGGAGTTCCCCGAGTTCGCCGAGCAGACGTTCCGGGAGTGGTGGCGCGAGCGCGGCGGGGCCGCCGTCGAGAACCCCGACAAGCGCGTGGCCTACTTCCACGGCTGCTACTCCAACTACAACACGCCAGAAGTCGGGAAGGCCATGGTCCGCGTCTTCGAGCACTACGGCTACGAGGTCATGGTCCCGCCACAGAAATGCTCCGGGACGCCGATGTTCGCCAACGGGATGCTCTCGGACGCCCGCCGCGCGGCCGAGACGAACGTCGAGCACCTCGTCGAGGCCATCGGCGAGGGCGCGGACGTGATCGCCTCCTGTACCTCCTGTTCGCTCTCGCTCAGACAGGAGTACCCGGAGCTGTTCGACATCCACGGCATCGAGGACCTCTCGGAGAACACCTTCGAGGCGCTGGAGTACCTCCGGATCTACGAGGACGTGGAGGCCGACGTGGCCGACGCGGAGGTCGACGACGGCGCCTTCGCCTACCACGCGCCGTGTCACGCCCGCAATCAGGGCCTCGACCGGCAGGCGCTGGAGACGTTCCGCGAGCTCGACGGCGCCGCGATAGAGGACGTGGGCGACTCCTGTTCGGGCATCTCGGGCACCTACGGCTGGAAGGCCGAGAAGTACGACGTCTCGATGGAGATCGGCGCCGACATGTTCGAGCACATGGAGGACGCCGAGGGGGAAACCGGGATGACCGAGTGCCCCACCTGCGCGATGCAGATGGAGCACGGGACCGGCTACGAGGTCGAACACCCCCTCCAGCTCTTGGAGCGCGCGCTCGTCGAGGGGTCGTAGAAGTCGCTGGCGCCGCGACCGACGGGCGGCGGCGCCCTCGCGGAGCGGCCCACCCGAACCCGTGAGTTCTTCCCTCCGCAGCGGTGATGGACGGCCATGCTTCGAGCCGTCCCGAACCTGCTCGAGGACGCCGCCCCGGTGCGAGGGCGCGGCGTCGCGGTCACTCCGGGACGGGACGGCCCTCTCGTGTTCGTCGGCGGCGACGGGGAGCCGAACCGCCTCTACGCCCGCGAGGGCGACGCGTACGTCGACACCGCGACCGGCATCGTCGCGGACCCGGACAGACACGCCACCTGCGTCGTCGCCGCGGACCTCGACGCGGACGGCTGCGAGGAGCTGTACGTCCACAACGCGGACGTCGACGCGGGACACACGCCGGAGACCGACCTCCTGCTGGACCGATTGGAGCGGGACCGCTACCGCTGGACGGACGCCTTCGCGCTCCCGGTGAACCGCGATCGCCGCAACCACCGCGTCGGGCGTGCGGTCGCGGCGGTCGACCGCTACGGCACCGGCCGGTACGGCGTCGTCGTGGGCTGTACCGACTCCCCGACGCGCTTCTACGAGGTCGGCGACGACGGCGAGGTGACCGACCTCGCGGCAGCGGTCGGCATCGAGGTGGAGGCGGACGTGCGCTCGGTGGTCGCCGCGCCGGTGCTCACCGACGGGATGGACCTGTTCGTCGGCGCCGCGGACGGCGGAAATCGGCTGTTGTGCAACGATTCGGGCCACTTCGCGGACGCGGCCGGCCCGTCGCCGGCGAACGGGGCGCCGGTCCGCGCGGCCACGCTCGTCGACGAGGGCGACGCCCTCGCGCTCGTCGCGGCGACCGAGACGGGGCTCGAGCGCTATCGGCCCGACGGCGAGGGCGGGCTCGACTCGGTTCCAACGCCCGCCTTCGAGGGAGTGACCGATGTGCGCTCGCTGACGACCGCCGACCTCGACAACGACGGCCGCGAGGAGCTGTTCTGTGCGACCGCCTCCGGGTCGAACAAGCTGTTCGCCCGGCGCGGCGAGCCCGCCGATGAGGGGAGCCGTGACTGGGGTCGCGTCGACGCGGGCGACGCCGAGGCGCCCGCGCGGAGCGCCGGTGCGACCGCGGTCGCCGACCTCGACGACGACGGCGGGGTCGAACTGCTCGTGCTGTGCGACGAGACCGCTCGCCCCCCCGCCCTGTTCGAGTGCCCGGTCGCGAGCGAGCGGGACTGGCTCCGGGTCCGACCGACGACGCAGTACGACGCGCCCGCCCGCGGCGCCGTGGTGCGACTGCGGACGACCGCGGGCGTCCAGCGCCGCGTCGTGGAGGCGGGCTGTGGCTCCCCCGGCGGCTCCGAGCCGGTCGCCCACTTCGGCCTCGACGGCGCGACCCCCGAGCGGCTGATCGTCCGCTGGCCCGACGGGCGCGAGCAGGCGATCGAGGACCCGGAACCGAACGTCGAGCACGGGGTCGACCACCCGGTGGCCCCACGGTTCTGAACCGCCCGGTCGCGCCACGAGTCCAAACCGCCCGCGCGTCCGAGGGCGTCGCCCCTCCGCGGGGCGACCGGCGACGCGCGCGGCGAGCCGAACCGTTTTCCCCGCGAATCCCCGACCGGGCCTGTGAACCTCTCCGCCGTCGACCTCTCCCCGGTTCCGGCCGACGGGACCGCAGCCGACGCCTACCGGAACACGATCGAGGCCGCCAAACGGGCCGAACGACTCGGCTACGAGCGGTTCTGGGTCGCCGAACACCACGGCCGCGGCGACACGCTCGCCGGGACGACTCCCGAGGTGTTGCTCGGCCGGCTCGCGGGGGCCACCGAGGAGATCCGACTCGGCTCCGGCGCGGTGCTGCTCAACCACTACAGCCCGTTCAAGGTGGCCGAAGCGTTCGGGGCGCTGGACGGGCTCGCGCCGGGCCGCATCGACGCCGGGCTGGGCCGGGCGAACGGCTCGCCGGCGGTCGACAAGGCGCTCGGGACGGACCGGCGCGTCCGGGACCCGGACGCCGACCACGAGGAGAAGATCGAGGCGGTCGTCGCGCACCTGTACGACGACTACCCCGAGGGACACCCCTACGCGGACCTCTCGGTCCCGCGGTCCGACGCGGCGCCGCCGACCCCGTGGGTGCTCGGGTCGAGTCCTTCCAGCGCGGCGCTGGCCGGTGGACTCGGACTCCGGTACTGCTTCGCGGCGTTCATCAAGCCTGACAACGCCGAGGCGGCGTTCGAGCGCTACCGGGACGCGTTCGAGCCGTCGCGGCTCCCGGGCGGCGTCGACGAGCCGACCGGCATGGTCGCGGTGAACGCCGTCTGTGCCGAGACCGACGCCGAAGCCGCCCGGCAGCGCGCGGTCGCCGAGGCGTCCTTCCGTCGGTTGCGACGGGGCGAGGTCGGCCCCCGACCGTCGGTTGAGGAGGCGATCGCGGAGCTCGGCGGCGCGCCCGAACCGACCCCCGCGACGCTCGACCCCGGCGAGTGGCCGCGAGCGATCTCGGGGGACCCGGACACGCTTGCCGGCCTGCTGGACCAGCTCGCGGGCCGCGTCGGGGTCGACGAGGTGATGATCCAACACGCCGTGGGCGACCACGCGGACGCGCTCCGGTCCCACGAGCTGATCGCGGACGGCGTCGGCCTGACACCTCGTTGAACCCGCCGACGCCCGTACGCCTTTATGTGACTCCCTCGAACACCGGGCGATGACAGCGATCCGCGCCGACGGGCTGGAGAAGCGCTACGGCGACGTGGCCGCGCTCGACGGGCTCTCCGTGACGGTCGAGGAGGGCGAGCTGTTCGGCTTCCTCGGGCCGAACGGCGCCGGCAAGACGACCACGCTGCGGGTACTGACCGGGCAGCTCCGGCCGGACGCCGGCAGCGCCGAGGTGCTCGGCGTCGACCCCGTCGCGGAGCCGGTTGCAGTGCGCCGGCGCGTCGGGATCCTCCCCGAGGAGGGGTCGCCGCCGAGCTTTCTGACCCCGCGTGAGTACCTCTCCTTCGTCGGGCGGGTCCGCGAGATGGACCCGGAGACGGTGACCGAGCGCACCGAGGCGTGGGCCGACCGGCTGGGCTTTTCGGGCAAGCTCGACACGCTCGCGACCGATCTCTCCCGCGGGCAGGGACAGAAGACGATGTTCGCGGCCGCGTTCCTCCACGAGCCGGACCTCGTCTTCATCGACGAGCCGTTGGCGAACCTCGACCCCATCGTACAGGAGCGCGTGAAGCGGTTCCTGGCCGACTACGCCGGCGAGCACACCGTCTTCGTCTCGACGCACAACATCGAGGTCGCCGAGGAGCTCTGCTCGCGCGTGGGCATCGTCGCCGACGGGCGCGTGGTCGCGGAGCGCGAGACCGCCGCGCTCGAGGGGTCCCTGCTCGACGCGTTCCTCGACGAGGTGGACCGGGCCGGGGCTCGCGACCTCCCGGGCGTCGAGGCGGGCGACGCGGTCGGGGACGGCGGCGGGGAGCCCCGGAACGACGACGACGGCGCGGGGGTCTGAGATGGCCTCGCTCGACCGCGTTCTGCTGGCGACGCTGTGGCGCGAGGAGTGGCGCCTCCACGCGCGGCTGTTCGGCGGCGGTCGGTTCGCCGTCCTCCCGCTCGTGGTGCTGGCGATGTCGACGGTCGGCGGCCTCGGGCTCGCGGTCGTGGGAACCGATCCGGCGACGATAGAACGCGGGATCCGCGGGCTCGCGCTCCTGTTCGGGCTGTACGCCGGCACCGCCGCGTTCGTCGGCGGCGACCGAACCGACGACCTGTTCGACGACGTGTCGCTCGTGCTGTCGACCAGCGAGACGCTCCCGCTCGACCGGACTCGGACGCTCGGGCTGTTCCTGCTGAAGGACGCCGCGTTCTACGCCGTCGTCTTCGTGCTGCCGATGGCGGTCGGGACCGCGCCGCTCGCGGCCTCGGCGGCCGGGTTCGGTCTCGTCGACGGGACCGTCGCGGCGGTCCCGGCGCCGGTCGGCGCGGCGCTTTTCGCGGTCGTCGCCGCCGTCGGGCTGTTGTGGGTCGAAGCGACCGTGCTGTTCGCGCTCGGGATGTCGCTCACGGTCGCCGCCATCGCGGCGCGGACCCGGGGGATCCCCCGGCTCGGGCTGGTCGCCGGGGCCGTCGCGCTGGCGGCGCTCGCGTGGGTCACCGGCGCGGCGCGGCTCGCGCTCGGCGGGGGGAGCCTCGCGGTCGGTGCCGCGGCGCTGGCGCTCGCGCTCCTGATGGCTGCGGGCGCGCTCGTCGTCCACGACCCGACGCACCGCCCGCCGATGCGGCGGTCGAACGCCCGCCTCGGTGCGCTCGCGGACCGGATCGGCGACGCGGACGGTCTCGTAGTCAAGAGCCTGCTCGACCTCTCGCGCTCGCGCGGCGGGCTCTGGAAGCCGGTCGTCTCCGCGGGGATCCTGTTGGCGGTCGTCGCCGGACTGCTGGGACTCGTCGAGACCATCGTCGCCGTCCGACCGGCACCGGGGGCCTTTTTCGGCGCGGTGCTGGCGCTGTCGGCGTTCACGACGTACAACTGGCTGACGAGCGTCGACGCCCTCGCGACCTACGAGATCCTCCCCGTCGCGCTCCCCGCGGTGTTCCGCGCGAAGCGGCGCGCGTTCGCGGTCGTGGGGATCCCGGCGGCGCATTCGGCGTACGCCGTCGCGCTGCTTCTGTACCCGACGACGCTCGGGGACGCCGCGCTCGGCGCGCTCTGGCTCGTCGCGGCCTCGGCGTACTTCTTCGGCGTGACCGTCTACCTCGCGGGGTTCGACCCCAACGAGTTCCTGTTCGACCCCGCGCGGTTCGGCGCGTTCGGCGCCGCCGTCGCGCTCGTGGTCGTGCCGGCGCTGCTCGGCTCGTTCCTCCCCGCGGCCGGGATGGTCCCGACGTGGGCCCCCGCGGCCGCGGTCGGTGGCGCGCTCGCGGTCGGCGTCGCGGGCGTGCTGCTGGCCGTGCGGGCGGGCCCGCGGTGGGCCGAACGCGCGCGTGCGGCGTGAGGAAAAGAAAAATCGCGGCTCGGAGGACACGGCCGAGAAAACCTCGGTTCCGCGGACGCCCGCAGTCCGCCGCCTTCTCCAACAGTTAAGTCCCGGAGGGGCGACCCCATAGGTAATGTTCGACCCCGAGGAACTGGCGGCGATCCGCGAGGGCCACGAGTCGTGGGAGTCCGAGACCTACGGCCCGACGGTCGAGCGGTTCGGGGAGCGCAAGGACGAGTTCACCACCGACACCGGGGGTCAGACGGTCGACCCCCTCTACACGCCCGCGGACGTGGCGGACCTGGACTACGACGAGGACGTGGGGTTCCCCGGCGAGGAACCCTACACGCGCGGCGTCTACTCCACGATGCACCGCGGCCGGCTGTGGACGATGCGGCAGTACGCCGGCATGGGGACCGCCGCGGAGACCAACGAGCGGTTCAACTACC
>NZ_LKIR01000060.1:0-14304 GCF_001462205.1 Haloparvum sedimenti | reverse complement strand
GTCGCGATGGGCGACCAGCAGGGCGTCGACCGCGCCGAACTGCGGGGGACGATCCAGAACGACATCATGAAGGAGTACATCGCGCGGAACCTCTACATCTACCCGCCGGAGCCCTCCATGCGGCTGATCACGGACATCTTCGAGTTCTGCGCCGCCGAGGTGCCGAAGTTCAACACCATCTCCATCTCCGGCTACCACATCCGCGAGGCCGGGTCGACCGCGGCCCAGGAGGTCGCGTTCACCCTCGGCGACGGCATCCAGTACGTCGAGGCGGCGCTCGACGCCGGGTTGGACGTCGACGACTTCGCCCCGCAGCTCTCCTTCTTCTTCAACGCGCACAACAACATCTTCGAGGAGGCCGCGAAGTTCCGCGCCGCGCGCCGGATGTGGGCGCAGATCATGGAGGAGCGGTTCGACGCCGAGAACCCGAAGTCCAAGCAGCTGAAGTTCCACACCCAGACCGGTGGCTCGACGCTCACCGCCCAGCAGATCGAGAACAACGTCGTCCGCGTCGCGTATCAGGCGCTCGCGGCCGTGCTGGGGGGCACACAGAGCCTCCACACGAACGGGAAGGACGAGGCGCTGGCGCTCCCGACCGAGAAGTCCGTGCGGACCGCTCTTCGAACCCAGCAGATCCTCGCCCACGAGTCCGGCGCGGCCGACACCATCGACCCCCTCGCGGGCTCGTACTACGTCGAGAGCCTTACCGACGGCATCGAGGAGGAGGCGTTCGAGATCCTCGAGGAGGTCGACGAGCGCGGCGGCATGCTGGAGGCGGTCAAAAGTCAGTGGGTCCAGCGCCAGATCCAGGACGTCGCCTTCGAGCGCCAGGAGGAGATCGAGGCCGGCGACCGGATCATCGTCGGGGTCAACGAGTACGAGATCGACGAGGAGCCGGAGATGGACTTAGAGGAGGTCGATCCCGAACAGGAACAGGAGCAGATCGACCGGTTGGAGGAGGTCAAGGCCGACCGCGATTCGGAGGCGGTCGCGGACGCGCTCGCGGCGGTCCGCGAGGCGGCGCGCGGGTCCGAGAACGTGATGCCCCACATCGTTCACGCGGTCAAGCAGTACGCGACCGTTCAGGAAATCTGCGACGTGCTCCGCGAGGAGTACGGCGAGTACAAGCCGGGACAGTAGGGAACCGGCGCGGCCGATCGCTTCCGGATCGCGGCCGCGACGCCCTCGCGGGGCTTATGCCCCACGCGGCAGACACCGGGATATGGAGTTCGATCACGTCGGCGTGGCCACGGACGACGCGGCCGCGCTCGCGAACCTGTTCGACGACCTGCTGGACGCGCCGGTCGCCCACGAGGAGACGTTCGACGGCATGCGCGTCGTGTTCCTGGAGCTCGACGGCGGCGGCTACTTCGAGCTGCTCGAACCCCGCGAGGGCGGCGCGATCGCGGACTACCTCGACCGCGAGGGGCCGGGGATCCACCACGTCGCGCTGGCGACCGACGACGCCGCCGCCGCGCTCGATCACGCCCGCGACCTCGGCATCGACCTCGTGGACGAGGAACCGCGGCCGGGCGCGTGGGGCCACGACGTGGCGTTCCTCCACCCGCGGTCGACGGGCGGCGTGCTCGTGGAGTTCGTGGAGCACTGATCGGTCGGGGGCGGCGGTCGGACCGACGCCGGAGATCCCGAGAGCACCTGCGACCGCTCCATACAGCACCGGCCTCACGAGCACCGTCCAGCGTCGCACAAGCACCGTCCAGCGTCGCACAAGCACCGTTCAGCGTCGCACCACACCGCGGCGCAGTGCCGCGAAACCGCCCTTTATGGTCCCGGGCCGGGAGCCACCCACCGATGGCTCTCGATCCGCGCCGCCGGCTTGCCGACCGCGTCTACTACGGCTGGGTGGTCGTCGTCGCGTGCTTTCTGGCGTCGATGGCGACGTTCGGGTCGACGTACGCCTTCGGCGTCTTCTACGACTCGCTGCTCGAGACGTTCGACGCCTCCCGGACGGCGCTGGCGGCCGCGTTCGGGCTCCAGACCGCCCTCATCTACGTCGCGGGCGTCGGCGCGGGGCGCGTCGTGGAGACGCAGGGCGGCCGACGCGTGGCGGCCGGTTCGGGCGCGCTGCTCGCGGGCGGGCTCGCGTGGACCGCCGTCGCGCGCAGCTACGCCGAACTGCTCGTCGCGTTCGGCGTCGTCGCGGCGACCGGCATGGCCGGGCTCTACGTGGTGGGCTACGCCACCGTCCCGCGGTGGTTCGGTCGCCGCCGCGGCACCGCGGTCGGCGTCGCCTCCGCGGGCCTCGGTGTGGGGCTCGTGGCGGTCCCCGCGGCCGCGGACCGGTTGATCGCCGCGGTCGGATGGCGCCCCGCGATGGCGGCGCTCGCGGCGACGGTCGGCGTCGTCGCCGCGCTGGTCGCGCTGCTCTTCGCCGACGATCCCGCCGACGTCGGCGCCGAGGCCGGCGAACGTGCCGAATTCTCGTCGACCGGTGCGGGCGGCGACCTGAGCCCCTCCGGGGTCGCCCCCGACGCCGGAGCGACGCTCCGGTCGCCGGCGTTCCTGCTCGTCATCGCGGGCTGGACGCTGACGTTCGCGCCGCTGTACGTCGTCTTGAGCCACGTCGTGCTGCACGCCAGCGACGCCGGACTCGGACGGGCCGCGGGCGTCGCGGCGATCACGACGCTGGGGATCGCGACGACCGTCACGCGGTTCGGGATCGGCGCGCTCTCCGACCGCGTCGGTCGCACGCGGACCTTCGTCCTCTGTGCGGTGCTGATGGGCGTGGCGACCGCAGGCTTCGCGGTCGCGCCCGGTCGCTCGGCGTTCCTCGCGGTCGCGGTCGCGTTCGGCGTCGCCTACGGCGGCTGCGGCGGCCTGCTCGGCGCGCAGATCGCCGACCTGTTCGGCGAGGGAGCGCTCAACACCCTCTTCCCGGTCGCCTCGCTGTCGTTCGGCGTCGCCGGACTCGCGGCACCGCCGGCCGCGGGCGCGGCGTTCGAGGCGCTCGGAAGCTACGAGCCGGTCCTACTCGCCGGCGGCGCTGCTGGGCTCGCGGGTGCGGGGTGCGTCGCGCTCGCGGGGCGACTCGCGGGAGCGAGCGAGTAGACGGGCGCAGGTGCGACCGGCGTGAGGCCGTCACGGAGATCGGAAACCGTCGCCGTCGGGGAATTACTTAAGAGGGGCCCGGAGAGAACACCTTGATCGGACCATGAGTCAACTTGCCACGGTCTGGTCACGGTACCGCTCGATCCCGCTGGTGTACCGCATCGGGACGGCGTTCGTCCTCGGGTCGCTCGTCGGGCTGGCGGTCGGTCAGCCGGCGACGCAGCTTCAGCCCCTCGGCGACATCTTCGTCCAGCTGCTGAGCATGCTGATCATCCCGATCATCGTGTTCACGCTGCTGATGGGGGCGCGCCGGCTCACCCCGAGCAAACTGGGGAAGATCGGCGGACAGGTAGTGGGCCTGTACGCGATCACCTCCGCGCTTGCGGTCGTGGTCGGGCTGGCCGTCTCGAACCTGATCAATCCCGGCGCGGGGCTGGAGCTGACCGAGGCGGAGGCCGGCTCCGCGGAGGCGCCGGACATCGTCGAGGTGATCATGGGCATCGTCCCCGCGAACCCCATCAGCGCGATGGCGGAGGGGAACATCCTCCCGGTCATCTTCTTCGTCATCGTGTTCGGCTACGCGCTCGCGGTCGTCCAGGAGTCCGACGAGGTCTCCGAGGGCGTCAGTCGGGGCGTCGAGAGCATCTTCGACATCATGGAGGCCGGCGCCGAGGCGATGTTCAAGATCGTCTGGGGCGTGATGGAGTACGGCGTCGTCGGCGTCTTCGCGCTGATGGCGTCCGTCTTCGGTCAGGCGGGCGTCGACGCCATCCTGCCGTTCGCGCTGCTGATGGCGACGCTCGCCATCGCCGTGACGCTCCACATCGCCGTCGTCCACCTCGGCGGGCTCGTGATGCTCCTGTCCCGGCAGTCCCCCGTCGACTTCCTGCGCGGCGGTCGCGACGCGCTCGTCACCGCGCTGTCGATCCGGTCCTCCTCCGGAACGCTACCGGTGACGATGACGAACGCGGAGGAGAACTTCAAGATCGACGAGAGCGTCTACAGCTTCTCGCTGCCGCTGGGCGCGACGATCAACATGGACGGCACGGCGCTGTACCAGGGCGTGGTCGCCATCTTCGCGGCGAACCTCGTCGGCGTCCAACTCGGCCTCGCCGAGCAGCTCTCGGTCGTCGCCGTGGCGGTACTCGCGAGCATCGGCGCGGCCGGCGTCCCCGGAACGGGACTGATCATGCTGACGCTCGTGTTGACTCAGCTGGGCCTCCCGCTCGAGGTGGTCGGCTTCGTCGCCGGTGTCGACCCCATCCTCGACCGGATGCGGACGATGACGAACATCTCCGGCGACCTCGCGGTGACGACCGTCGTCGCCAAGTGGAACGGCGCGGTCGACTTCGCGAGCGGCGTCTGGGGCGAGGGCACGCCGGCGGCGACGCCCGCGGACGACTAACGGGAGCGCCGCGACGGCGGCCGCGTATTTTTCTTACGACGCGTCCTTCAGTTCCTCGAGCGCCTCCGGGTTCTCCATCGAGGAGAGGTCGCCGGGGTCCTCGCCCCGGTACGCCGCCTCGATGGCGCGGCGGATGATCTTCCCCGACTGCGTCTTGGGGAACTCGTCGACGAACAGCACCTCGCGCGGGCGGAAGGGCTTGCCGTGCTCTTCCCCGACGAGAGCGCGGAGTTCCTCGGCGAGGTCGTCACTCGGCTCCGCGTCCGGTTCGAGGACGACGTAGGCGACGACCGCGGTGCCGGTGGTGTCGTCGGGGACGCCGACCGCGGCCGCCTGATTGACCGCCTCGTGGTCGATCAGGACGCCCTCGATCTCCGCTGGGCCGACCTTCCGGCCGGCGACGTTGAGCGCGTCGTCCGCGCGGCCGTGAAGGAACCAGAAGCCGTCGGCGTCCTTCTGCGCGAAGTCGCCGTGGTCCCACAGGTCCTCGAAGGTGGACCAGTACTCCTCGAGGTAGCGCTCGTCGCCCGACCAGAGGCTCTTCGTCATCGAGGGACAGGAGTCGCGCGCGACGAGGTAGCCGCGCTCGCCGGTGTCCCGGATCGAGGCCCCCGTCTCGTCGACGATGTCGATGTGCATCCCGAGCCCCGGCCCGCCGAGCGTGCAGGGCTTGAGCGGCCGGTCCGGCATCGGCATCAGGAAGCAGCCGAAGATCTCCGTCCCGCCGGAGATGTTGATTATCGGGCACTCGCCGCCGCCGACCGCGTCGTGGAACCACCGCCACGACTCGGGGTCCCACGGCTCGCCGGTCGATCCCAGGATTCGTAGCGAGGAGAGGTCGTGGCTCTCGACCCACTCGTCGCCGTGCTTCCGGAGCGCCCGGATCGCGGTCGGCGAGATGCCGAACGTGGTGATCCCGTGGCGGTCGATCATCTCCCAGAAGCGGTCCGGCTGCGGGTGGTCCGGCGCGCCCTCGTACATGACGACGGTGCCGCCGAAGGCGTGGTTGCCGATCAGCGTCCACGGCCCCATCATCCAGCCGATGTCCGAGACCCAGAAGAAGCGGTCGTGGGGCTTCTGGTCGAAGCCGAAGTGGATCTCCTTGGCCGGCTGGACGAGCGCGCCCGCGTGGGTGTGGACGATGCCCTTCGGTTTCCCGGTGGTCCCCGACGAGTAGAGCAGCAGCGACTCCTGGTCGGCGGGGAGCGATTTCGTCTCGTAGTCCGGGTCGGCGGTCCCGACCGCCTCCTCGTAGGTCCGGTCGCGGTCGGGGGTCCAGGGGACGGGGTCGGTTCCGACTGATTCACTCTCGGACCCTCCGGTCGCGGGCGTGGCCCCGAACCGGTCGTAAACGACCGTCTCCTCGACGTGGCCGGCCTGCTCGATGGCGGCGTCGGCGTCGGCCTTCAGTCGGACCTCGTTCCCGCGGCGGTAGAAGCCGTCCGCGGTGAACAGCACCGAGCATTCGCTGTCCGCGATTCGGGTCGCGGTCGCCTCCGTCCCGAAGCCCGAGAAGATTGGGACGGCGACCGCGCCGACCTTCAGACAGCCGTAGAGGATCGGGACGACCTCCGGGACCATCGGCATGTAGAGGCCGACCGTGTCACCGACCTCGATCCCCGCGGACTCCAGGTAGTTGGCGACGCGGTTCGACTCGCGGGCGAGCTCGTGGAACGTGTACTCGCGGACGTCGCCGTCCTCGCCCTCCCAGATCAGCGCGACGCGGTTGCGGTTCGGTGAGTCGACTGCCGCGTGTCTGTCCACGACGTTGCGGGCGACGTTCAACTCGCCGCCGACGTACCAGTCGGAAAACTGCGGCCCCTCGGAGTCGTCGCGGACCGTCTCGTACGGTTCGTCGAACTCGAGGTCGAGGTAGTCGACGATCTCGTCCCAGAACCAGTCGACGCCCGAGTCGGGCTCGCCCTCGATCCCCTCGGTCGTGCGGGCGATCAACTCGTCGTAGTCGTCGATGTCGTACTCGTCCATGAACGCGCGGACGTTCGTCGCGGCCGCGAACTCGGGGTCCGGTTCATGGACCACCTCGTCGGTCGCCTCGTTGCCCTCCATGATTATCGGAAGTTCCGACCGCCCGGGTAAGTAACTTTCTCGAACCTGCCGGAACGATCCGGAGGGTCCGTGGGCCACCTCGCGGCCGTGGGGCGACCATCGACCGCCGGGGAACCGTTTTGGGTGTGGGCGTGGTACGTTCTCGCATGTACGTCCGCGACGCCAAGAACCGGGACGAGGCGTGGCTGCTCGACCACATCGAGGCGATGGGGCTCGACGACGCCGCCTTCAGGTCGCGGGACTACGTTATCGCCGTCGACCAGAAGTCGAACGAGCGGGTCGGCTTCGGCCGACTCCGGGTCCACAAGACCGACCCCGAGCGGTGCGAGCTGACCGGGATCGGCGTGCTGGAGGGCTGGCGCGGGCAGGGCGTGGGCGCGCACGTCATCGAGCGGCTGGTCGACACCGCCGAGATCGAGGGGTTCGACTCGGTGTACACGCTGACCGACGAGGCCGAGTACCTCGAGCAGTTCGGCTTCGAGCGCGTCCCGGAGGCGGACCTCCCCGAGCGCCTGCGCGAGCGCCTCGCGGAGAAGCGGGAGACGGTGAGCGAGGACGTGGTGGCGCTCGAGCTCCCCGTCGAGGCGTTCTCGATGCCGGACCACCTCCGCGAGGCGTTCAAGCGGGCCAGCGAGGGGACCGGCGAGGAGGCGGAGCCGGAACCGGAGGACACGGCGGAGGACTTCGGCATCGACCCCGACGAGGCGACCTACAAGTACGACACCGGGAGCTAGCCGCGCGGACGCCCGACCCCGCCGAGACGCGGCGCCCGCGTCCGACCTCGTCGGACTTATCGGCACCCGCGACGACTCCCAGATATGGACCCACTGGTCGAAACCGCCCGCGAGGCGCTCGAAGCCGCGTACGTGCCCTACTCCGAGTACCGCGTCGGCGCCGCGCTGCGGACCGCGGACGGCACCGTCTACACGGGCTGTAACCTCGAGAACGCCAACTACTCCAACAGCCTCCACGCCGAGGAGGTCGCCGTCGCGGAGGCGGTCAAGAACGGGCACGAGGCCTTCGAGCGCATCGCGGTCTCCTCGGGCGTCCGCGACGGCGTCACCCCCTGCGGGATGTGCCGGCAGACGCTCGCGGAGTTCGCGGACGACGACCTCGTCGTCGTCTGCGACGAGGGCGGCGAGGAGACCAGCGAGTACACCCTCGGGGAACTGCTTCCCAACACGATCAGCGAGCAGACGCTGTCGGACGCGGACGCCGAGGGCGGGGCCGAGGCGGAGTAGCGACGCCGCCGCGAACCGACGCCATATTTAACCGGCCGCCACGAAGCCCGAGGACATGACCGACGACAGCGAGGACCCCAACGACGAGGTCCAGTACCACCTCGAGGTGAGCGCGGACGACGTGGCGGACGCCGTGCTGCTGCCCGGGAACCCGGAGCGCGTCGACAAGATCACGGCACTGTGGGACGACCACGAGGAGCGCGCACGGCACCGCGAGTACCGCACCGCCACCGGCACCTACGACGGCGCGCCCGTCTCGGTCACGTCGACCGGCATCGGCTCGCCCTCCGCGGCCATCGCGGTCGAGGAACTGGCTCGCGTCGGCGTGGACACGTTCATCCGGGTCGGCTCATGCGGCGCCATCCAGCCCGAGATGGACGTGGGCGACCTCGTCATCACCCGCGGCGCGGTCCGACAGGAGGGGACCAGCGACGAGTACGTCCGCGAGGACTACCCCGCGGTCGCCGACGAGGAGGTGATCGCGGCGCTGGTCGCGGCCGCCGAGCGCCTCGGCTACGACTACCACGTCGGGCTGACGATGAGCGCGGACTCCTTCTACGCCGGGCAGGGTCGGCCCGGGTTCGAGGGGTTCGAGGCCGCCGGCTCCGACGAACTCGTCGCGGAGCTGCGAAACGCGAACGTGAAGAACATCGAGATGGAGGCCAGCGCCATCCTCACCATCGCGAACGTATACGGCCTCCGGGCCGGCGCGGTCTGCTCCGTCTACGCCAACCGGATCACCGGCGAATTCCGCACCGAGGGCGAGTCCCGCGCCGCCGAGACGGCCAGCCTCGCGGTGAAGCTCCTCGCGCGCATGGACGAAGTGAAGGCCGAGGCCGGCGCCGACCGCTGGCACGCCGGGCTGAGCCTCGATCAGGAGTGATGGCCGACCGAGACGGCCGATAGCGACACTTCGTGGAGCGCGGTCGTTGCTTCTGTTTCCCGTCTTCGGAGGTGACGGTTCGCGACCGGAGGGCGAGAACCGCGAGGCTGGGGAGGCGTGAGGCCGCGTGTGACTCGACAGTCGGTGTGGAGACTCACTGAGCAATCGACTCGCCGGCCCATTCCACAAACGAGGTTCTGGCGGACTGAAAGGGCGAGGCCGGTCGCGGTCGAGGGCTTTTTCTCGATGGGGGCGACAAGCACGGCAGCCCCGGCGCTACTCGACCGGCCGGTGTGGGTGTATCCGCGGGCCGTCAGGGGCGTCGGTGTCGACGCTCGCGACCACGTCGAAGACGTCCTCCAGGAGGGCCTCGGTGACGACCTTCCGGGGCGGGCCCCAGTCGTACACCGCGCCCTCCTTCATCGCGATGAGGTTGTCCGCGAACCGCGCGGCCTGCGCGATGTCGTGGAGGACGACCGCGACCGTCACGCCGGCCTCCTCGTTCAGCTCGCGGACGACCTCCATCACGCGGAGCTGGTGGTGCAAATCGAGGTACGTCGTCGGCTCGTCCAGCAACAGTACGTCGGTCTCCTGTGCGAGCGTCAGGGCGATCCACGCGAGCTGCTTCTGCCCGCCCGAGAGGTCGCCGACCGGCTCGTCGCGGAGGTGGTCGACGCCCGCGAGCTCGATGGCGCGGTCGACCGCTTCGTCGTCCGCCTGCGTCACCGCGTCGAAGAAGCCGCGGTGGGGGTAGCGGCCGTGGTAGACGAGCTCCTCGACGGTGGTGCTGCCGGGTGCCTCGTTCTCCTGCGAGAGCATCCCCACCTCGCGGGCGAACTCCTTCGAGCCGTACTCCGAGATCGCTTCGCCGTCGAGCAGCACCTCGCCGGCCTCCGGCTCCAGCTGCTTCGCGAGCGACTTCAAAAGCGTCGACTTGCCGGAGCCGTTCGGTCCCACGAGCGCGGTCACCTCGCCGGCGGGCACGTCGACGCGCTCCGTCTCGACGACCGGCTCCGCCGTGGCGGGGTAGCCGAGTTCGAGCTTCTCGCCGTGGAGCGCCGGCGTCCGGGCCGGCTCCGTGACCTCGTCGCGCGCGCGCCGCTCTCCGGTCGTCTCCGCGGCGCTGTCGTCTCGATCCGTGTCCGACTCCTCGGAGTGGTCACCGTCGGAATCCCGCCGTGTCTCGGCGTCGTTCCCCGTCATCTCACAGGTCACCCAGTTGCTCCTGCCGGCGCATCAGGTAGAGGAAGTAGGGGCCGCCGACCAAACCGGTGACGATCCCGACCGGGATCTGGACGGGGTCCATCGCGAGTCTGGCACCGACGTCGGCGCCGACCATCAGCGCCGGGCCGACGAACAGACAGCCGACGATGAGCTGTCTGTAGTCCGAGCCGACGAGCGTCCGCACCATGTGCGGGACGATGAGGCCGACGAAGCCGACGATGCCGGCCACGGCGATGGCGGCCGCGGCCGCGAGGATGGCGACCGCCGACAGCGCGAACCGCACGCGCTCGACGGACATCCCGAGCGAGCGCGCCGTGCGTTCGCCGAGCAACAGCACGTTGAGCTGTCGCGAGCCCGCGAGCGCCAGCACCGTCGCCAGCAGCGTCCACGGGAGCGCGAGCCGCACCTGCTCCCAGTCGGTCCCCGTCAGCGAGCCGGTCGTCCACGCGATCGCCGACTGGACGACGCCCAGGTCGTCCGCGAAGAAGAAGATCCCCGTCTGGAGCGACTGGAAGACGGTGCCGACGATGACGCCGGCGAGCACCAGCCGCACCGGCGAGGTGCCGCCCTTCCACGCGATGACGTAGACGATCAGGAACGCGGTCGTCCCGCCGAGCGCCGCGAGGATCGGCAGGAACGCGGTCAGCCCGGAGAAGACGACCAGCGTGAGCAGGATCGCGAGCCCCGCCCCCGACGAGACGCCGAGGATGTAGGGGCTCGCGAGCTCGTTGCGCGTCACCGCCTGGAAGATGGCGCCGGAGATGGCGAGGTTCGCGCCGACGAGGATCGCCACGAGCACCCGCGGCAACCGCACCGTCCAGACGATGATCGTCTCGTGGGCCAGCTCCACGTCGGTCGTCCAGCCGAACTGCGCGGCCACGGCGCCGCCGATCGCGTCGCCGAGGAAGAACTCCGCGAGCAGGCCGGGATGACCCCAGATGTCGGGGTCGAGGACGGCCCGCCACGCCTCCATGACGGTCATCGAGAACGTCCCGAAGCTCACCTGCACGAGGCCGCCGAAGACGACCACGGCGGTGCTGGCGACGATCACGGGGACGAGCGAGCCGTCGAACCCCTCCAAGAGCCCGGCTGCGCGGCCGCGGGCGGACGCGGACGCCTCGCCCGAGGCCTCAGACATCGCCCGCGACCACCTCCGCGACGCGGTCGCGGTCGAACAGGTGCTCCTCGGCCGGGATCTCGGGGTACGAGCCGCCGTCGTACTCCGGCCACGCGCCGAACTCCTCGGGGAACAGCTGCTTGGCGGTCATCTCGGTCTGGAACAGGTTGACGATCGGCCCCTGCATCGGGTTGCCCGAGGGGTAGACGCGGTCCTCGGCGACCGCCGTGATCTCGCTGCCGACCGCGTGCTCCGAAAGGGTCGTCCGCACGTCGGGAACGGAGTAGTAGGAGGCCAGCCCGTACGGATGGAGGATGACGTCCGGGTCGAACTGCAGCATCGCCTCGTAGTCGTAGCTGGTCTCGAAGGTGATCTCCTCGCCCGCGAACGCGTCCTCGACGCCGAACGGGCGGACGTGGGCCGTCGCGTAGCCGGGCGCGTTCGCCGCGGTCGGGTAGAAGGTCCCATCCATGAAGATGGCCACCGCGACCGTGGGGCGCTCCGAGGCGGGCGGCAGCCCCTCTTCGATCGTCGCGAGGAGGTCCGCCCGGACCTCGGCGAGGGCCTCGTAGCGGTCCTCGGCGCGGAAGACCGGGGCGACCCGCTCCGCGGTCTCCCAGACGGTGTGGTACTCGTACGCGTCGGCCCACGTGGACGGAGGCTCGCCGTGAGTGCGGCTGAAGTAGTTGCCGAACCACGGCCCGACGTTGTCGGCGATCTCGGCGGTGTCCTCGCGCCCCCACCCGTCGAAGGAGGTGACGAGCGCGGGGTCGATCAGGTGGAGGTCCGAATCGAGCTCGTACAGCAGCTCGACGTCCACGTTGACGCCCGAGTTGCCGTCGTTGAGCTGCGCGAGGTCGTCCCAGTCGGTCTCGACGCCGTCGAGGCGCTCGTAGTAGGCCGACAGCGTCGCACCGTCGACCGCGGCGTCGAAGCCGAGCGAGTTGACGGCGTCCGCTCGGCCGTACGCGACCGCCAGATCCGCGTGGAGCAGGTCGTAGACGGCGACGCTCTCGGGTTCCGACTCGAAGGTCACCTCGCCGACCGGCGCCAGCGAGGCGTTCCAGGTGTCGGCGTCGTCGGTCGCCGTCGCGTCCGCGGCGTCCGTCGCGGTCCCGGCCGCGGTCGAGCCCGCTCCGTTCGCGGGCGCGTCCTCGCCCGCACAGCCCGCGAGCAGCCCGCCGGCCGCCACGGCGGCCGCGCTCCGCCGGAGGTAGCCGCGTCGGGTCGAGCCGGTGTTGGAGGTGCCGGTTCCGTTCACGGCTCCTCCGTGATGATGGACGCGAGCTCGTCGCGGTCGAACAGCTCCCCGGAGAACGTGTCCGGGAAGATGGCCGTCGCGGCGCGCTCGAGGTTGAACAGGTGCTGGATGGGGCCCTGATAGATCGGGCCGCCGCGGAAGACGCGCCCCTCCTGAACCGCGGTCAGCTCGCTGGCCACGTCGTGGCCCTCCATGAACGCGAGGACGGTGTCGGCGAACTCCGCGGCGGTCTTGTCCTCGTGTCCGCGGACGAGGACGACGTCCGGATCGACTTCCAGCATCGTCTCGTAGTCGATCTGGCCGCGCTCGCTGGTGGAGAGCCCGTCGATGCCGGTGTCGGCGAGCGCGTCCGAGAGCCCGAGGTCGTGCCACTGCTTCTTGTTCGTCCCCTGGTCGCTGAGCCGGTACGGCGAGAACTGCTCCGGCTCGTTGCCCGCACCGAACGTCAACAGCGCGTTGGGGCGCTGGTCGGCGGGCGGCAGGTCGGTCTGGATCGCCGCGACGACCTCGTCGTGGAACGCGGCGAACGCCTCGTAGCGCTCGCGCTCGTCGAACACCTCGGCCACCTTCTCGAACGTCTCGTAGAGGGTGTAGTAGCGGTAGTCGTGCCACGGGTCCGTTCGGCGGAAGACGGTGTTCCCGAGGAACGGCGCGACGTTGGACGCGACCTCGTCGATGTCCTCCTGCTCCAGTCCGAAGAAGCCGTTGTTGGTCAGCCACTGCGGGTCGGTGAGGTGGACGTCCGCGTCGAGTTCGTAGTAGATCTCCCGGTCGATACCGCCGTCACCCAGCACCTGCGTGATCTCGTTTTTGTTCACGCTCACGCCGTCGAGCTCGTCGTAGGCGTCGGTGTGGTAACGACCGATGTTCCCGAGGCCGACCAGCCCGTCGCCGTGTCCGAGCGCGACGCCCATGTCGGCGTAGCCCGGGAAGTAGGTCTCCCACGTTTCGGGCACGGATTCGAAGGTCACCTCGCCGACCGGCGCCATCGAGACCGAGTACGAGCCGTCCGCGTCCGCCGTCTCCTCGGCCGCGGTCCCCTCCGTCGCGGTGTCCTCGGAGGCGTCGGTCTCCGTCTGCTCCGCCGTCGATCCGCCGTCTCCTCCGGTACATCCGGCCAACGCGGCCGTGAGGACGCCGGCGCCGGTCGTGAGGACGTTCCGTCTCCGCATGCGGTCGTCGGTCATACCCTTTAGGCCACCCTAAATGACTAAAACACCATCGATCTTTAGGCAGCCCTAACTCCGTGGTGTAGTAGCACGGTTGTCCGTCACACGGGGATGGTCAGGGCACGAGACTCGGCCGAACACGCCCGGCCGCGGGGGAAAGCGCCGGCGGTCGCGCACGAACTCGGCCGACCGCTGGAGGGGTGCGAGCGTGCGACCGCGACGGGCGGGTTTAACAGGACGCGGCGAGAACGCCGGCCGTGGACGAACTCGTCGTACGAACGACGGTGTACGCGGCGCCCGCGGACGTCTACGAGTTCCTGCTGGACTTCCCGCGGTACGACCGATACTCCGAGTACCTCGACCGCGTGGAGCGGCTTCGAGGCGACGGCGGGCCGGGAACGGAGTACGCGCTCCGGTTCGCGTGGTGGAAGCTCGGCTACACCGCCCGCTCGGAGGTCACAGGCGTCGAGGCGCCGACGCGCATCGACTGGCGGGTGACGAAGGACATCGAGGCGCACGGCTGCTGGCGCATCGAGCCGACGACGGTCGACCCCGCGACCGCGGACGCGACGATCAAGCTCCCCGACGATGCCGACCCGGACGCGGCCGCGATCGACGCCTGCGAGGTGGCGCTGGAGATCCGCTTCGACCCCGACTCCGCGAGCGCGGACGCGGTCGACCTCCCGCCGCTGGCGTCGTTCGACTGGGTGCTCAAGAAGGCGATCCCCCTGATCAAGGAGGAAGCCGAGCGCGTCGTCCAGCGCGCGGTCGCCGACCTCGAAGGGAGCGACCGCCCCGTTTCGCTGGACGTGCGCGTCGACTCCGAGCGGATCTGAGGGGGGAAGACCCGCGCGCAGCCCCCCGGCCC
>NZ_LKIR01000006.1 GCF_001462205.1 Haloparvum sedimenti | reverse complement strand
ATGCGAAACGGTTCGAATCCAGCCCCTCGCCTCGCGATGAGGGACTGAGTGAGCAGCAGCGGATGGCGGTCAGACGGCACATCGAGAAAACGGGGGAAACCTCGGCAGTAGCAATCGCCGGCCACCTCATGCTTCCCCCGTCCGCGCTTGACGAGATACGCTCTTGTGTTCGTACCTACCAGATAGACTGAATTCCACTTTCACCCTGCTGAAGAGGGGTTCATATGCTATCTCTCGACAGAATGGTAATTGGTTATGTCTACCGACAAGCCAACTCCGCCGGATGGATTCGAACTGTTCGAAAGTGCCGAAACTGACAGCGATACCCCCACCGTCGAACTCGAGCCGGGTGACGTGCTCGACGGGATCGTGCTCGACTTCACCGAGGGCGAAGGTGCCTACGGCACCTGGTACCGGCTGCGCATCAAGGACGAGTCCCGCGGGGTCGTGACGTACTTCGCGAAGGGGCAGGTCAAGCGCGCAGCTGCCCAGGACCGCATCGAGGTCGGGGAGCGAATCTGGGTCGCGATGGATACCGAGGAGGACACGCTCGAGCGTGACGATGGTACCGAAGTGCAGTACAACCCGACGATGGTGGGGTTCCCAGGTGGTGACGACTGATGGCTCACTCGTCCTCGTCGATGAGTGACCAAATGTCCGACTACGTGAACCTGCGGACGATCCCGGCAGCGGTCGGCATCGCGTTCTCCGTCATGTCCGTCTACCTGTTCGGTGGCCTCGAGGGACTGACCATCGGATGGGGCATCAACTACACGCTCACCAGCACGCACGCGCTGTGGGGGTCCATGGCTGCCTACGTCATCGCGTTCGCCTCAAGCGAGACGCGCGCGTTCGACCGCTACGAGATGTGGGAGAAGGTCCTCATCGCTGCTGGTCCCGCGCTGATGATCGGCTACGTTCACGTCCAGCAGGTGACTGACTTCATCCACAGTAGCGAACCGATGCTCCCGATCATCGCGTTCTTCGTCTCGTTCGCGAGCTACGGCGTCCTATCCCAGTAACCATGTCCGATGTACAAACTCGCGATCAGCCCACCGAACGCCCTGCTGCTGGGCCTCCTGTGGGCGCTGACGATGGTCTTGGTGTACGGCGTGGTGTTACACTTCGCCGTGTGTCCATGACTGCTGGAGGTGCCTGATGGCGCTTCCGAACCTGCCGGGCACCAAGACTGTAGCCTCGCTGTTCCTGCTCGTGGCTGTCGCCCTCGGCATCGCCGCTGGCGCTGGCGGAGTCGCTGGCCTCGAGGCTGATGCCAACGGGGAGTTCCTCAACGAGACTGTCTCCGTCGATAACTCGACGGATTCCGTCTACGTGGAACTGACCAACGTCTCGAACGGCCCGCTCAACGTGACGGTTTCTGGTCTCTACAACGGAACCGAAACCGTCGTCAACGAGACGCAGATCGACTCGCCCACCAACACGACGGTCCATGAATGGCAAGCGAATTCCTCGGAGTACGATGGCTACCGGATCGTCGTCTCTGAGGATTCGACGGCCACCAACCAGTCCGTAGAATCCATCTCCGCCGGCACGTTCGATGAGACTTCTGGTGGCGGCGGTGGAGCTGGCGACGGCTCTGGATTCAACAAGATGCACGCGCTCGTCGTCGTGATCGTCGCTGCTGCTGCCGGGGTGATGCTCGGTGACGACTGACCTTACCCGCCGCGATGTGCTTCGCCGCGGGTCCGCAGGCGCGGCAGCAACTGTCGGCATCGGTGCCGGCGCGCATCACATGGATGCGTCTCCGGTCGGTGATGCTGAGGCAATCGCACCCATCGTCGCTGTCGGCGCTGCTGCTGCCGCAGCCGGCGTCGGCTACCTCGCCTACGAAGGCGCGAAGAAGGTCCTCGGCGACGAACGGGACTACTCCGAATACACCGGCGGCGAGGCGCTGAAGCTCGAGGTTGCGAAAGGCTGCCTCGAGGTCGCCTCTGCCGACGGGCGTGTGATGACTTCGATCCAGAACAACATCACGCACTCGCAGAACATCGCGCTCGCCAAGGGGAAGGTCGCGCTCATCGAGAAGATGAACGCTGGCGCGCCCGTCGGGGACGCGACTGCGGCGATGGAGGATGCGGTTTCCGAGTACTACTCCACCATCGTCACCAACATCTTCACTCACTCTGATGCGCAACTGAATCAGATATGGTCGATGATGGAGCGGCTCGCAGCCCATGAGGATACGGGCGTGAACAACATCTTCGACCTCTCCAAGTCTGGCGAGTTCTCACAGAAGACCGTCGACAGGCGGGAGAAGGTGACCAAAGAGTACGAGCTTCCTAACGGGGAGATGCTTGAAACTGTCCAGCTTCACCTCGAGTGGGAGAACATTTCCGAGGGCTGGAAGAGTGTCAAGCTCGACGTGACCAATCCTGCTGGCAAGTTGCACAGCAACGGCTACGGTGACGCAGGAGAGGTTGTCCCGTACGACGGGAAGGTCTACGACGACGCGGTGAAAAGCGCCTACGAAGAGCGCAACGCCGTTACCGACACGCTCTCCGGGTTCGCCGATGACGTGTACGCTGAGTACGAGCCCGACGACATCCCGACTGAGGATCTCGTCGACCCCATCACCGCCGCCACCGAACTCAACCAGAACTACGATGGCTATCAGGCACGCGCGGCACACGCCGCGATGATGGGCATCCCGACGCAGGCGGCAGAGTCGCTTACTCTGAAGGTGGAGGACCCCGATTCCTCCGACGAGTATCAGGTGAAGGCCGACCTCTACACCACGCACGTCCCGACGGACAGCGAGGGTAACGAGGTCGGTTTCGAGGTCGGAACTCGGTATACCCCGACCGACTGGTCCGAACCGCTCTACATCGCCTACGAGTCGACAACGACGAACGACGACGGCGAAGTGGTCGCCACCGAGCAGGACTTCGTGCAGCTCGAAGCTCCCTTCACCGTCACCGAGGCGTTCAACAAGGACGGTGAGGCGGTCGACTCCTTCCAGACCGAGAAGAGGGTCAACCAGACGACGGACGTGTCCGCGCTCGAGGAGGAACTCGCACAGGTTCGCGAAACCCAGACTGAGATGCAGGAAAGCGCGCAGCGCGATGACGGCGGGGGTGGACTGTTCGGCGGAAGCCAGAACATCCTGCTCGTCGTCATCCTCGCATTTGCGGCTGCGGTCGCTGGCGCTATCGGCTCGTAACAACCCATGAAACCCACATTTTTGCTCATCGCTGTCCTCGTAGCTGCGGCGTTCGTCCCCGGCGCTGCCGTCGCGCAGGCTGACGATGTGCTTAATCAAACCACGACCGAAACGGAACAGCCCACTGACTGCACGCAATGGATCGACAATCGAACGGCGATCTGCTCGGTCGACCTCGAGGGCGACGTAGCTGTCCTCGAGCTTTACTCCGAGGGAACGCAGAAGGTGACGCTCACCGAGGCGATGCAGGGTGATGGCGAGCTTGCTCGCCAAGAGTTCCTGCTCACCGAGGGGCACAACACCATTCGGTTCTCTATCAACCACGCTTCTGAGACTGTTGGTGTTACCATCGACACCGGAGATGTGCTGTACGGAAAGATCGTCGAACAGGGCGGCACGCTCGTCGGCGGTCCGTGGGGCGTCTCCGACGCACAAGCGGCCGGCGCAGGCGGTGCGGTCGGCGTCGCTGTTGTGACGCTGCTGCTCGTCCTCAAGCGCGTCTACGGTCGCGACGAACACGCGGAGCGGGTAGCATGACGACGACCCAACCGCGCGAGCAGGACCAGCCGTCTCCGTTCGTCCTCGCCGTCGACTTCCTGAAGGTGCGCTTCTGGAGCATCATCGCCGTCTGCTTCGCTATCGGCGCCGTCCTCGTGTACCTCGAGGTCGACTTCGAACTCCCGCGCTTCTGGTTGATATTCGTCCTTGCCTTCGCTGTCGGCGGCATCCCGCTCGGACTGCTCTCCGGCTCGAAGGTGGTCTCGCTGCTGCACAACCCGCGGCGCATCTGGCTGGTCGACCTCGACGCGCGCGTCCTCGAGGGCGGCATCTTCCGCTTCAGCGTCGACGAGTTCCGCTCGCTCCAGGTAACCGACGAAGAGGGCAACACCGGCGCCGACTACAGCCTCACCCAGCTGTCCGATAACCTGTACGTCGGGAAGCAACTCGACCTCGAGGAGCAAACGGTTGTCGGCACCTGGCGCGGGACGCTCGACGACGTGGAGCTGGCGCGCGCGCTCGCTGCGGTCGCTCGGTGCCGCGGCGAACTCCAGCAACAGGCGCAACGCGGCTTCGCCATCGAGACGGCGGCGCCGGGGATCGTCGCCAACGCGCTGCGCGGTGAGGTCGACGACGTGATCGAGACCATCGAAGCCGGCACCCTGCCGGACGAGGGTGACGCGATCTCCGAAGCCATCGAGGACCGGCTCGACGAGCTCGGCTTCGAGGACCACCTCGACCAGCTCCAGGAAGACCTCGACGCCGACCCCGGCGACGAGCGCGACCCCGACGAGTTCGAGCGCGACCAGGAGCGCAGCGACAACGGATCGGAATCGGACCAGCCCACGCCTGAGGTGTCCGTCGATGACTGACGTGGACGAGACCATGCTCACGGCAGCGAAGCTCCGTGAGCAAATCGAGGGTCACCTCGAATCCCACGCCGCTGACCACAAGCACGCCGGCATCGTCGAGGACGAGCAGCATCGCGCGACGCTCTCGTTCATCGCCTCCGCGACGGACGGTGACTTCTACGAGACCGATACCGGCGAGCAGCTGCTGGCAAAGTTCCGCGCCGACCGAGTGACCGACGCCGTTTCGGCCGGGAACTCCTCGGTCCTCTCACATCTGACCGGCGTGACCGAGCAGGACCTCGACGGGTCCGCGCTGCGGCTCCCGCTCCGGCTCGTCGACGCGCTCGAGAACAACGATGCCACCGCGTTCGTCTCCGGTGCGGGCAACCCCAACACCGGAAAGACGAACCTGATGGCGCTGCTGGCGGAACTCCGCTCGACCGTCCTCAACGATCTCCTGGTAATCTCGAACGCTCGGACGTGGGACCGAACGGACCTCGTGGTCACGAGCGCGCACGACCTGGCGGTGACCTGCCTCGAGCATCGCGACCGCCCGAAGTTCGTGTTCGTCGACGAAGGCTCGACGCACTTCGACGCCCGGACTAAATCGCGAGAAGTGGCGGTCCAGTTCACGCCGCTCGCCAAACGCTTCGCGAAGATCAACGTCGACACCTTCGGGACGGTCGGGCACACCGGGAAGGACCTCCATCCTGAGGTGAAACGCCTGACCACGCTCGCGTTCTTCAAGCTCTCGAAGAAAGAGGTCGACTTCTACGGCGACTGGCCTGCCGACGCCGACCACCCTACTGATCGGCAGTTCGGTGGGACCGTCGAAGGGCTCGAACCCGCGCTAGAAGAACCTGATCCGGATGACGCTGCCCCGTGGGACTGGAACCTTGAACCGGACCTTTTCGCTCGGGACCTCGACTGGCCCGATCTCCTCGAACTCCTTCAAGAACGAGGTCCGGCCGACTGACCTACTACTTTTTCTCCATCTCGTACCCTCGGAGCGTGTGACCGATCTCCGCGAGTCCGTCTTCGTCTGAGGTGAACGTGTAGGTCTTGTTTGGCGTGTGTACGTCTAATGACCCCCGTCTCAGCAAATACCCCTGTACTAAAACCCCAACCCCCGCCAAAACGAAGATACTGCTTAGAATCCACATCGCACTATTCGGGATCGGAATCCCCCCGTCAACCAGTATCCCGAAAGCAGCAATCAGCAGCCCGCCGAATATGCCAGCCAGTCCCCAATTGAGGTACCGCTGAGGATATTGCGGTTCTGAGTATTCAATCGAGTTCACACCCTGAAACGAGATGTCGGTAACATCGCTTCCGTTCACGTACACGAGACGGTAAGGTGTGCAGGCCAGCGTGCCCTTGTTCGACTCGCCTACTGCGTCTGGGTTCGCAAAGGCACCGACTTTCGCCGTGACGAACTCTTCCTCAACCAGATACTCGTTGAGTTTCATATCGTCTGAATCAGATAGAGCGTTGAAAAATATTGTTTGTTTTTGCTTTCGTAATGAAAACAGCTCCCGAGATCCCGGCCCCGCCGACTAATCACACCGAGCACATCCCACCCACCGACCCACCCTGTAGTGGGTGGGCGGCCCGCGCGACCCCCTCCCTGCGGGGGGGTCGCGCCTCTTACTCTTCTGAATTCTCAGATTCCTCTAGTAGCTCCTGAATAACATCATCAAAGGAGTCTCCCGGTCCCTTTCGGAGATGTAGTTGTTTCCAAGTTTCTTTGGAGACCGTTACTGTCGTCGTATCTTCAGCCATTGCTTCATCATCTCCCCCCGCTCTCATGGAATGTTGCTTTTGACAGTTCTATTATCCAATGGTTTCATTAACTCATGAGATAATGCTGTCTCTAACGGAAGCAATCGACTCCAAAAACGGACCTCGCTGCTGGAGGCAGCAGGTCCGCACGGGCTTCCGTGAGTGAGGCACGAAAGCCATGCTACACAAGCCATCCGGGGGTAATCAAACCCCCTCCGACGACGGTACCGACCTGATGCGCGCAGCGGAAGTAGATCCACTTTCAGTGGGTTTGGCTCGCGTCTTTTTAGTCAGAAAACAACCGTACGGTATGGTCCCAGAAACCCCTCTCGTGGAGGTTGGTCGATGAGCGGACTGATCTGCGGTGTCTGCGGAACTCGGTTCCCCTACGGTGACGATCACGTCTCCGACTGCTCTGGTGAGGATCACTCACCACTCCTCACCGACGGCGGCGACTGCGTGATTTGTGAAGCCTGCGGCTTCCGCTACCAGGAGGATGAGGCTGGGTGTCCGAACTGTGACTCAAACTCTACTTGGGGTGAGCCTCGTGTCGAGTGAGCAATCCAGCGACGCTGGTCCTCACAACTGCGACGAGTGCGGAGTCCGCATCGAGCCGCTCGCGGACGACGGGTTCACCGAGTACGCGCGCCAGGTCGCCGCCTACGTTGACCACCTCTCGGAAGAGCATCCCGACCACGACCTCCTCGACGAGCCGGAGGGGTTCCTGTGAGCGACGACCTCGAACCCCTCTCTCCCCGCGAGGGGATCGAGATGTACCTCGAAGCCCGGCGGGACGAGCTGACCGAGCGTACCCTCGACGGGCAGAAGTACCGACTCGACGCCTTCCGTCAATGGTGCGACGAAGAAGGGATCGAGAACCTGAACGACATCGCCGGCCGGGACCTCTATCGCTACCGCGTCTGGCGGCGTGAGGGGAACGGCGAAGACCGCGACCCTATCGCGCCGGTCACCCTCCGCGGCCAGCTGGCAACGCTCCGGTCGTTCCTCCGGTTCGCTGAAGAGGTCGACGCGGTTCCCGACGGACTCCGTTCGGACGTACCGCTTCCCACGGTGAGCGGTGGGCAGAACGTCAGCAACACCACCCTCGAACCTGAGCGCGTGGGGGACATTCTGGAGTACCTGAACCGCTACCAGTACGCCAGCCGCGAACACGTCACCCTGCTGCTGATGTGGCACACCGGCGCACGTGCCGGGGCGATTCGCTCGCTCGACCTCGGTGATCTCGACCTGGACGGTGACCGTCCAGGTATCCAGTTCCGTCACCGCCCGGAAACAGGAACTCCCCTCAAGAACAAGGAGCGGGGCGAGCGGTGGAACGCGATCAGTCCGCACGTCGCTCGCGTCCTCGAGGATTTCGTCGACGGACCGCGGAAAGACGTTCGCGACGACCACGGGCGCAACCCGTTGATAAGTACGACGCTCATGTGTAGCAGATTGTTGATTTCAGAGAGTCGCTTTAACAGCGTGTTTGAGTGCTTCTCGACCGGGTTTTCTGA
>NZ_LKIR01000059.1:23333-24681 GCF_001462205.1 Haloparvum sedimenti | reverse complement strand
AACGCCGTGTTTCTGACGAGTTGTGCTTCGAATCTCAAACCTGGCCTGTAGTGAACTAGGACCGGACCTGACTTCGGGCGCTCTAACTGGAGTGCTGTGAAAATGTCTTTTGAAAAATGAAAACACTGAACTATCCAACTTTCAATATTTTTCTGTGTTAACCTAGCGAGAGCAGAATCGAGGGCTGAATAGTTACGTACATATGCCTGTAACAGTTTGGGCCCGGTATGGACACTCAAACTACTAATGTCGACTGTAACTGCAAGGTCGGCAGTATAATTTCAAGGCACGAGCTCGAAAATATGAACGATAAGCTCGTAACTCGCTGGATTGGCGCTAATGGAGACGGTGAGAGCATTCGCTCACTTACGGACTGGCTTAATCAAGAAGTACTTCGACAATTAATGTTGGATGCTGGTGCCAACCCAATCGATGGAGAAGTTGAGAATCTCTATCAGTTACTTACAGACGAAGACGCACTTAATGCCAGCAAAATCCAAGCGCGTTCTTCGCTATCCGAGCGCGGAATTGACGCTGATGAAGTTACAGAGGAGTTCATCTCACATCAGACAGTCTATCGCCACCTCACAAAATGTCTTGAGGCTGAAAAGAATTCATATGAGATTTCTGTGGACAAGGAGCGCAGTCGCGTTAGCAGTATGCAAAACCGTGCTGAGGCAGTTACTACTGATACTGTATCCCGACTGAAGAACGCTGATAAACTTGCACTTGGTGACTTCGAGGTCCTCGTGACCATTCGTGTCTCTTGTGCATCTTGTGGAGCTCTCCACGATGTCATGGATCTTGTAGCACAGGGTGGTTGTGACTGCCAGCGTTAACTTGATTGACGAAATTTGTGAAGTACGCTATTCTTGGATCCCTCGTTAAGTGAAGGAATCCGGTGTTGTAGTTGGCTAAACCGGGTGTAGAACCCTATAACTCCCGGTTCTGGGCCCAATAGGGTAACTCGTTAATAGTAGATCCAATTACAAACTCCAGGTTAACTTATACTATTATAACTGGTGTGCAGTTTGATCATGTCTGTTCCATAACGCCCCAGGTAATATGGTCCCATATACGCTCGTAGAGGTAGTATGTTCCCGTCTTCACGATGTTAGTTAATAGACCAATATTAAGAGCCGCACTCACATCTCCGATAATCACCCATGCAATACTAACAGTAATCAATAACATAAATAAACGGTAGCTAACTGTTTTAACAATTGCTCGCTTCCTATTCTGTAAAGCTGATTTGGAAATTGCGTGGCGAACCATATCTTCTCCCACGTTTCTACCCGAATAAGTAATTTTCCTTGGTTGATTTTTTGCCGATGATTAACCAATATAC
>NZ_LKIR01000059.1:19982-23175 GCF_001462205.1 Haloparvum sedimenti | reverse complement strand
GGTTATTGCTAGATTAGCGGTAAACAGCGTCGGTGACCAAACCCTATAATATTCAAATACAACCTGAGCATCCTGATTGAGGGTGGATAGAGTTTTGGAACTGGACTGTTTATCGTTGATTATGACGCCAATCATCACAACGGAAGCGAGCGCCCCTTTGGAAGTTCAAAACCTGGGCGGTATTGAGAACACCTCTGTAACGCTTTCTCCGGGGGTAAACGTCCTTGAAGGCCGGAATGCGACAAATCGCACATCACTATTGCGATCGATCATGGCCGCGATGGGAAGTGATCGCGCCCAGCTCAAAGGGGATGCAGATGAAGGACGGGTTGAACTGCGACTTGGGGACGAAACATATACTCGGACATTCACCAGAGAGAATGGCACTGTGAATACGGACGGTGACCCCTACTTAGATGATGCTACTCTTGCAGATCTCTTTGCGTTTCTCTTGGAAGATAACGAAGCCCGGCAGGCTATCGCACAAGCCCACGATCTTCGTGATATCATTATGCGGCCAGTTGATACAGAAGCTATTGAGAACGAAATCAGAGAAGCGGAAGCAGAGAAAGATCGTATTGATGACGAACTGGCCGCTCTTGAGAAACGTGCAAATCGACTTCCGGACCTAGAAGAGAAACGGGAGTCCCTGAAAACGGAGCTAGCGGAGAAGGAGTCAGAGCTGGAGGAGGTCCGTGAGGAACTTGAAAGTCTTGACGGAGATGTAGATGAATCTCGCGCGCAGCGTGATAAATTCGAGAAGACTCTCGCCGAGCTGAATGATGCACGCACCGAACTCGATCAAGTACAGCGGAAACTTGACTCCCAAACAGAACAACGAAACGCACTGAAGCAAGAACGAGAAGATCTCCGCGAGGAGCGTGAGAACCTTTCAACGTCAGTTCGCGAAATTAGCAACCTTGGCCAACGAATTGGCGAGCTCCGGGAGCGAAAGCGCACGCTTAATTCCCTAATTGACCGCCTCCAAAACGTAATCCAGTTCAATCGCGACATAATGGAAGATGCCGACTCGGAGTTGCGGGAGGCGTTGGTCACTGACTCCAACCATATCACCGATGAACTCATGGAGGAAAATCAGAAACTCCGTTGCTGGACATGTGGCTCGGATATCGAACGCTCTGATATTACAGAGACGTTGGAAAACCTCGAAGCGCTTCGCGAGGACAAGATGGCCGAACGGAAGGAGGTGGTATCGGATCTCGAAGATCTCCGTGGTGAGAAGCAGACGTTGGAGGAACACCAGCAACGCCGCGAACAGATCGAGCATCGCCTCGAACAAATCTCGGACCGGCTTGACCAACAGGAGCGTGTTATCGCGGATCTTCGCGAAAATCGGGAGGAGACTACAAACGAGATCCAGGAACTAGAGGCGAACTTAGAGGAACTGAATGCTGAGGAAGATCGGATTCTTGAGCTGAACAAGCACGCAAACGAACTTGAGGTCGACATTCAGGATCTCCGTTCGGACCTCAACGATGTCAATACTGAAATTGAGGATCTTGAATCGGATCTCTCGGAACGTAGCTCCCTGGAGGAACGTCGTGAGGAGGTAAACAATCGACTCGAAACGCTTCGCACGCGTATCACAGACATTGAGCAGAATGCTGTGTCAGAATTCAATGAACATATGGATACGGTTCTTGATCTGCTTGACTACAACAATCTCGAACGGATTTGGATTGAACGGCGGGACTCAAGCCCCAACACTAGTGATAGTCAAGCCGTTTTCGACCTGCATATTGTTCGGTCTACTGATGAAGGCGTTGCGTATGAGGATACGATTGACCACCTTAGTGAAAGCGAGCGCGAGGTAACAGGGTTAGTGTTCGCGTTGGCGGGGTATCTTGTTCATGAGGTCTATGAGGTAGTCCCGTATATGCTGTTAGACTCGTTGGAGGCAATTGACGCAGAACGTATCGCCAGTATTGTGGACTATTTCAAAGAATACGTTCCGTATCTGGTGGTTGCACTTCTCCCTGAGGATGCACAAGCCCTTGGAGACTACTCATACATTCAAAACATCTAACTGAAAACGCAATTCTGTAGGGAGAAATATTACGTAAATATTTAGCCGGAATCTATTTTTGGGATTGAGTTTGCCCCAGATATTGGGGAAACAATTATTATGTATGATTATAGATGGAGGACCATGCCACGTTGGTGGCCAGCAGATACCATAGAGAGTGGACCAGGTTTCCGGAGCGGAATCCGCGACATTAGTGAATACCTTGATCTAAACAAGGTTGGATCAGGTCTTACTGCAGCCATCTTTGGTTGTACAGGGCCTGCACTCATTATACTACAGTCAGCGCAGCAGGGAGGGCTTACAAATGCTCAAGCTGTGTCCTGGTTGTTCGCTATCTATGTGCTCGGCGGTCTCATTACTGTCGGCATGGCACTGTACTACAAACAACCGATTATGGGTGCTTGGACAATTCCCGGCGCAGTGCTTGTCGGTATCGTCCTTGCTGACTTTAACCTAGCACAAGCCGCAGGGGCATACTTTGTTTCCGGGCTACTCGTCTTCATAATTGGTATCTCGGGGAAGTTCCGTGATATCGTAGAAAAACTCCCCCGTCCGATTATTATGGGGATGATCGCTGGTGTGCTCATCGGATTCACGATCGATATCATCAACTCGATCTCTTCAGCGCCATATATCGCGGGCCTTGGCTTCTTGGGGTACTTGGTATTCCACCGCTTTTTCGCACGGATCCCCGGGATTGTCGGCGCGATTGTGCTTGGGACTGGTGCTGCCGTCTGGACGGGGAACACTTCGTTTGGCAGTGTGTCGGTTGAGCTCGCTCAACCGGTTCTCGTAATGCCAGTGTTCTCCATCGAGTCGATCATCACTATCGCCATCCCGCTGACTATTATGGTCATCGGAGCCGAGAACATGCAAGCTATCGGTGTCCTTCAGGCTGAAGAATATGACCCGCCAATTAATTCGATGCTGGTCTTCAGTGGCTTGGGCGGGATAGTAACCAGCTTCTTTGGTGGACACAACGCCAATATTGCTGGTCCCATGACCGCTATTACGAGTAGCGAAGAGTCAGGGTTCCCAAGAGAGGGGCGCTACGTGGCATCAGTTATTGGTGGACTCCTATTCGGTGGGTTTGGCCTGATCGCAGCTGCAGCAACATCCATCGTTAATGCCGTGCCTGGCACGCTG
>NZ_LKIR01000059.1:0-19972 GCF_001462205.1 Haloparvum sedimenti | reverse complement strand
GCACTTATTGTGGGGATGTCTGGCGTTTCCCTTTTCGATATTGGAACGCCGTTCTGGTCGCTTATTGGTGGTATATTGGTGTCTATCGTGGTCGAAACTGAAGACTGGGAGTGGTAAACACCAATAGCTATAAGAGAATTTGCGAGTGACTGTCGAACGTGACGTCGAGAAACTCAGACCAAATTAACCACTTGGTGACCGGTGCGGTGGACACGCACATGCACACAGCGCCTGGGGCTTTTCCACGGCATGATACTGACTTTTCGGCTGCACGGAAAGCCCAGCAGCATGATATGCGCGCTGTTGTTACAAAGAATCACCACTTTGAGACCGCGTCCCGCGCGATGAATGTCCGTGATGAGGTGGGATTCGATATGCGGGGTGGTATCACTCTGAATGAGTGGGTTGGGGGACTGAACCATCATGCCGTGGATGGTGTCTCAAACTTCAACGCTGATATCGTTTGGATGCCAACCATCACGGCCGCAAACCATCTAGAGAACGCTGCTGTTCAAATGTTCGAAGCGGAAGAAGATGAGAAGTCTGGCCTTTCTGTACTTGGCGACGATGGACACCTGACTCAGGAAACGTTAGATGTCCTTGACCGTATTGCGGAACACGACATGGTAATCGGCCTCTCACACTTGAGTCCGGAGGAATCAATCGCACTTGTTGATGAGGCAACTGATCGAGGTGTCGAAGAATTCCTTGTCCAACATCCCCACGCGAACTTCCTCAACTACACCCATGATCAGATGCGCACTATCACAGATCTTGGCGCAACTCTAGAATTCCACTACATCTGCATGAGCGAAATGATGGGGAACGCTGCAACGATTGACGATTATGTCGATGCTGTTGACGTTGTTGGGCCAGAAAACGCGGTGATGGCAACTGATGGTGGCGCTACAGCGAATCCGCCAGCGGTTGAACAGTTCAAGAATTTCATTAGAGATATGCTTGATGCGGGAGTCTCTGAAGCCGATATTGAGATGATGATCAAGGATAATCCAAAACGCATCTTCGATCTGGACTGAAACGCTTTCTCAACCAATCTCGTGGGATCTGCTGTTAGTAGACGCTTTACTGGAAATCTGGGGGGTATGCTATGACTTGCTGTCTGGATATCTCTGCCAATTCATCCACACCGCATTCGACGGGCTGATTGGGTATTTTACGTAATTGGTCGACGTTATCATCTCATCCGAGGTAGTTTGCTCCTTCTAATCTGGAACGATTTCCTTCTCTGATTTCACGCAGAAAACCGGGCTGGAATCAAGGTAGATGAAGCAAGCACATCTTCGAACCCTGCGTAGAAATGGCCAGTAGTGTGGCGCTGTAGACGAGCTCGGCCTTCAGAGACATCAATAGAACCGATACCTATTTGGTATAGCTGGAAGAGGTAACAGCCGTTCGCATACAATGTCCGAGGAAGTAGACCGCGAAATGGAGGAATACTTCGAGTCAATGCCATTCCTGAATAAGCTTGGAATCCAAAATGCCATTGTTAAGGATGGCACTGCAGAGTTCCATGTCCCATACGACGAAAGCATCACAAATCATACTGTGGTGCATGGAGGGGTTATGGCAACACTTGTCGATGCAGCCGTCGCTGGTGCCATCCATAGTGATGCTGAGGCGCCCCTGGACGAGATGGAACCGTTAACCATCGATATGGATGTAAACTATCACGCACCGGTTACGGAGGGCGAGATTGTTGCTACTGCCGAGCTTATTGATCGAGGAGGAACCATCGCTGTAGGCGAGGCTGAAGTCACAAACGGTGATGAACTGGTTTCTACCGGGAAGGCGACGTACTTCCAGAAGTGGAAATAACCGTCTCGTAGCATCGCAGCCGAATACTTTTACCTACCTTGTCCGTTGTTGGGAATGATATACCATGAATATGGGTCGGATATTCGCGCGAGCGGTCAAGCGCTACCCAGAGGAGACAGCGATCGTTGACCAGGAAGAAGACATCCGCTACACGTATCGCGAGTGGTATGACAAGACAACTGATCTTGCTGCAGCACTAACGCGATCTGGCGTTTCACCAGGTGACCGTGTCGCGGCGACGATGCGTAACCGGTCGGAACTAGCGACTATCTACTGCGCCACCCAATTAGTCGGTGCAGTGTTCATCCCGCTAAATTTCCGGTCATCTAGCGCAGAACTAGCGTATTTCATGAATAGCGCCGATCCCGATCTCCTTTTCCTCTCGAAGGACACTTCTGAGACGGTTACCGACGCTCGAACCGACTCTGAAGCGAGTTTTGAGGTTGTTTCTGTGGACGATGAAGTCGAGGACATAACGTCGTATGAGGAATTTATCGGAGACGGCGGAGCAGTGGACCCAACGTTTGTGGACCCTACGGAAACGAGCGCCATTCTTTTCACAGGTGGTACAACTGGTGACCCGAAAGGCGTCCCCCGTACCCATGTGAATACATACACCGCCGCAATGGCTCATGCCATCCAAACGTCGTGGTCCCAACGTGAGACAACTCTTGGGTTGATGTCGCTCTCACATACGATGGGTCTGCATACGCTTGCCGCAATACTCGTGCTTGGCGGGACTTGGATTGCCCAGCGTTCGTTTTCCGCAGCGGAGACTGTTGACCTCGTGGCATCAGAGAATATTACAAGTCTCTATCTCGTTCCGACCGTGTATCACGATCTCGTGAACTCAGCTGCGATTGAGGATGCGGAGCTAAACTCTGTACAGAGTGTCTCATTCGCTGGCGCAAGTATGACTATTCCCGTTGTTCGCCAGGTTGCCGACGTTTTCGACCCAGACGTATTCGTTAACCATTATGGCAGTACTGAAGTCTACACACACACCATCCGTGAGAACCTCACCGTTGAACCGGGTTCGACTGGTTATGCTGGTATAAATACTGAAATCCGTATCGTCGAACCAATGGATTTCGGGAATCTTAATCCGGAAAAGACAGTTGAACAAGGTGAACTTGGGGAAATTATCGTCGACGCGTCTTCACCAGAAGCTTTCGACGGTTACCTGACGGATGATTCAGATGAGGCGGCGCGAACGCTTGTAGATGGGTGGTTTTTCACCGGCGATCTCGGATACCGTGATGGTGATGGCGGTCTGTCTCTTGTCGGACGCGTGGATGATATGATAATCTCCGGTGGTGAAAACATCTACCCAGTTGAAGTTGAAGACGTTCTGGAGGCCCATGAGGTAGTCAGGGAAGCAGCGGTCGTTGGGCGTCCGAGCGAACGCTGGAATCAATCAGTGACGGCTTTCGTTACTCTTGACACAGATCCGGATACTGCGAACTTTGAGGCAATCGCTGCTACTCTCGATGAGTACTGTCGAAAAAGCGACGACCTTGCTGATTTCAAGCGTCCCCGAACCTACTTTTTCACTGAAGAACTTGCTAAAAGTAATGTTGGGAAAATTCTCCGAAAAGAGCTGCAAAAAGACGATGTTGATCTGCATGTGTATCGTACTGTTAGCATATAGTTAATAGACCAGCCCGCAGCTATCTTCTCTGCCTGCGGCCGTCCTCTGAATACCATTTCCGCATGGTTCCCTATTCCCGGACCAGTCTGTTACTAACATATGCCCGTAACACATCTCTCGGCCGACCCATAGATTTATATCCTCGATACCATATTTGGATAATGACGGAATCATGGATCTCAGTGACACGCAGACGATCGACAAGCCACGAGACCAGCTTTGGGATATCATCCTCGACCCGCAAACACTCGAAATGACAATTCCGGGTGCTCAGCACCTGGAGCGTGACGGTGACCACTACGAGGGATCACTTGAACGGGGTCTAGCGGGTATCTCGCTCACACTATCCGCAGACGTCGATATTACCGACCAAGACAAACCGAAGTGGATTGAAGTTGATATTGAGGGGACAGATAATACAATCAATAGCCGAGTGGATGGAAACGCCCGGGTTGAGTTCCAAGATGAGGGCGATGCGACGACGCTTGCCTACGATGTCCACTTTGACTTCTCCGGCAAACTCGCCTCGCTCGGCTCACGCATCATCAAGCGTAAGGCGAACAAGGACCTCAAAACGTTCTTCTCGAACCTTGAAACACATGTTGACGAGCAATCTGCGTCAGTCTAACACCGACACATCCCACTTCGGATAAAATCAACACAAGAGAGTGTTGACCGATTGGAATTGGTAAAACGACATAGAATGTCGAAGAAGTTTGGCAGCATACACCAGAAACGGAACCTTCATCGATTTATTGACGTGGCGTAGTACTCGGTGATTTCAAGAGAGCAACTTGTCCTTACGTATCGACGGGACCATGATGTCCCCCATTAGAAAGAATTA
This sequence comes from Haloparvum sedimenti, assembly GCF_001462205.1. Taxonomy (GTDB): domain Archaea; phylum Halobacteriota; class Halobacteria; order Halobacteriales; family Haloferacaceae; genus Haloparvum; species Haloparvum sedimenti. The sequence goes on along the minus strand of NZ_LKIR01000059.1, from coordinate 15,641 downwards.
CAACAGAAGAAGCGTAATTTCCACGAGTACGCGGTAGTCAATGCCAAGACCATAGATAACATGTATCCAAGCCAGTTCACACACGTTCCCGTTGAGAGCGTTGAGGAGGCACTTGATGCACTCCAAGAGTACGATGATTCGGAATTGATCGCCGGTGGACAAAGTCTCGTTCCCCTCCAGAAGACCCGATTTGCTTCACCAGAGTACCTTATTGACATTAGCGGCCTCGACAATCTCCGGTACGTCGAAGATACGGGCAACTCTGTCGAAGTTGGCGCCCTCGCCCGTCATACGGATATTGAGCGCGCTGACCCAATTGTAGAGTCTGTTTACCTATTCAGCGAATGTATCGGACAGATTGCTGACTGGCCGGTGAGAAACCAGGGAAGCTTCGGCGGGACCATCGCTGAAGCCGATCCTTCCGGAGACTATCTCCCAGTCCTTCAGGTCCTTAACCCGGATATCACTGTTCAGGGACTGGACGGAGAACGAACCATTCCATTTAACGAGTTCTATATTGGGATGTTCACCGTTGACCTTGAGGAGGGGGAACTCATCACGAGTGCGTCGCTTCCGAAACTGACGCCATCCGTTGAGGACGGTGGCATCGGAAGTACATATAAGAAACACGCGGAGCGTTCAGGTGACTATGCACTCGTTGGGGTCGCAGCAATCGTCGAGGTTGACGGTGATGACGTCATCACGAACGCGCGTCTGAGTATAGGTTCCGTTGGCCCACTCACTCAGGCAACCGAGGCTGAGAAGACTGTCGAGGGCACAACGCTTGAAAACGGTGTCCTGGATCAGGCTGAGGCAGCGGTTCGCGACGCCGTATTGCCGGACGAAGGAGGCTCAGAAGGCGAGTACAAAGAAGCGATGGCCGGCGAGTTCGCTGGTCGAGCAATCAAAACCGCGTACGAGCGCGCACTTGATAACTAATGAACGAAAAGAACCACGATATGACGTCGACGATAACAGTGACGGTGAACGGGACGGAGTACACACGGACAACTGAGGATCGTACACTCCTCGTGCATTTCCTACGAGAGGAACTCGGTCTTACCGGAACACACCAAGGCTGTGTTGTCGGAAAGTGTGGAGCGTGCACAGTTCTTCATGAGGGTGTGCCAAAAAAATCGTGCATGCTGTATGCCGCACAGGTTGATGGTGACGACCTCACCACTGTGGAAGGACTCGCAGATATCGCGGAATCTGAGGGTGTTGACCTGGAGACCCGCGAGGGTGCGACACTCCATCCCCTCCAGATGGGCTTTAAAGAAAAACATGGACTCCAATGTGGTTTCTGCACACCCGGATTCCTCATGACCTCCTACGCGCTACTCGAGGAGAACCCGGATCCAAGCGAGGAGGAGATCAAATCTGCAATCTCCGGGAATATCTGCCGCTGTACGGGCTATAACTCAATTGTCCAAAGCATCCAGTGGGCGGCTGATGAACTAGAGGGGGGCTCCCAGGAGACAGAAGCTACGACAGATGGAGGTGTTCCGACAGGTGGTTGCGGAGCAGACTGCTGCTGTCAGGCTGGAGGTGATTTCGATGAGTGAAGCACAGCCGGACGGCGAGTCTGAAGCTGCTGGAGTTTCTGGTGAGCAGTCTGAGGAGTACGTTGGGAAGGCGTTCGGTCGTCGCGAGGATGACCGTCTCGTCCGCGGAGAAGGAAAGTATATGGATGACTTCGAGCCGACAGGGAATGTCCACGCGCTCGCCATCCTCCGATCGCCACTTGCACATGGTGAAATTGAGGAGATTGATACATCTGCCGCAGAAGCACGATCTGATGTTACCGCTGTCATCACGGGTGAGACTCTTGTAGAGCATATGGATCCGTTCGCTGTCGGCGTCCAGAACCCACCGGAATACTACCCGATGGCAGTGGATAAGGTCCGGTATGACGGTGAACCGGTTGCAGCGGTCGTCGCAACCGGAAAATACGCCGCACAGGATGCCTTAGAAGATATTGACGTCTCCTATACCCGTCTCGATCCGGTGATGGATGAACTTGATGCAATTGAGGCGGATGCTCCGAAGCTCCATGAGGATGGGAACCTTGCGAATGAGCGCACGCTTGAGTACGGGCCGATTGAGGACGCATTCGAGAAGGCGGATCACGTTGTCGAGTCCGAATTTACATTCCCGCGCTACACAAGTTCCCCGATGGAGACGTACGGGGTGATTGCCGACTACGATCGCGGTCGTGACTCGGCAACGGTATGGTCGAACTTTCAGGGCCCGTTCACAATGCATCCAGTTGTTGCAGGAGCCCTCGGTATGAGCCAGGCTGATCTCCAGTTTAAAGTCCCCGCCGACAACGGAGGCAGTTTTGGGGTGAAGGCCCATGTTTACCCATATGTTGCGCTTGCGACTGTCGCGTCGAAAGTCGCTAATGTGCCGGTCAAATGGATTGAGAGTCGACGTGAACACCTTCGAGCGAGTGGCTGCCACACTGACCGAACTCAGCGCATGCGTGGAGCTGTCTCCGATGATGGCGATATCCTCGGCGTTCGAGTCGAACTCTACGATAATTTCGGGGCGTATGTGCGCGCCCCAGAGCCAGGAAACACATTTCGGCCACTCGCTAACTTCGTAAACACGTACGATTTCGACGCGTTCGGTGGCGATTTCTACGCGGTCCAGACAAACAAGTGCCCTGCGGGCCTCAATCGTGGATACGGCTGCCATCAGTACTACTTCGGACTTGAGCGGCTCGTCGATCAGATGGCTGAGGCCGTCAACATGGACCCGACGGTGTTTCGAGAACGGAACTTCATCGGCAGCGACGAGTTCCCGTACACAACGCCGATGGGTGGGGAGTACGACAGCGGTCGATATGCTGAAGCACTTGCGCGCGCAAAAGAACTCTTCGATTATGAGGACTATCGCCAACGACAGGCGGAAGCTCGCGAAGAGGGGAGCTATATAGGGATTGGTTGCGCCGCTGTCGTTGACCCGTCTGCGTCGAATATGGGGTACGTCGCCGCAGCACTCCCACCGGAAGAGCGCGAAAAGGGCAACCCAAAGTCCGGTGCGGCAAGCACTGTTACGATGATGGTACAGGCGGACGCGAGTATTGTCGTAGAACTTGACTCCGCACCGAACGGACAAGGCCACGAGACAACGGCCTCGCAAATCGCCGCGGATGAACTTGGCGTTGAGCCTGAAGCAATCACAGTTATCGCGGGGATGGATACAAATGAGAAGGCGTGGAGCGTTTCTTCGGGGACGTATTCATCCCGGTTCGGGACGATGGGGCATAGTGCCGTCCAAGGCGCGGCACAGGGTGTTGCAGCGAAGATGAGGCGTATCGCTGGCCACCTTCTTGATGTTGATTCTGCTGAAATCACACTCTCTGATGGACGGGCATATGGTCCGGAAGATTCTGTCTCCCTCCGACGGATTGCTGGCACTGCCCACTGGAATCCGGATGCACTTCCGGACGACGAGTCACCAGGGATTCGCGAGCAGTATACGTTTAGCCTCTCAAATTCGACACCAATTAATGAGGATGATACCATCAATTCCTCAGGGACGTACGGCTATGGTGTTCAACTCGTCGCCGTTGAGGTGGATGCGGCTACTGGCGAAATAGACATCCTTGACTATGTCGCGGTCCATGACTGTGGCACCGTCGTTAATCCCAATATCGTTGACGGACAGATCGAGGGAGGGATTTTCCATGGACTAGCCGGTGCGCTCTACGAGGAACTCGAGTACGACGACAACGGGACTCTCCAGTCAGATACTTATATGGACTACTCAGTGCCAACCGCCAAGGAAGCTCCCGAATACACGCTTGATCACTTGGAGACGCCGTCCCCAAAGACTCCACTGGGTTCAAAGGGAACCGGTGAGGCCGGTACGGAAGCCGCCCCCGCCGTTATCGGAAACGCCGTTAGTGATGCACTCGAACCCGCTGGTATCGAAATCACCTCTCTGCCACTCAAACCTCAGCGAGTTTGGAATATGCTTAACGACGCTGAGTCTGCCGAATAGTAGCTTACGGAACCTCCTTCTTGTTCGTTTTGTCATACCTATCTCAATTTGGTCCAGATTTCGTGGAACTCCCGAAGTGTTGACCAACATATATTACGGGATGCTGTCACTGATTCGGTAGTAAATCCCAAACCTCAAGCATCTACCTTCTCCTGCTGGTTGTATGGACCGTGTAGCAATCATCGGTGCGTCGATGACGGCGTTCGGCGACCGCGACGCGTGGGTGCGGGAGTTGCTGGCGGAGGCCGGCGACGCCGCCCTGCGGGACGCGGGCGTGGACGGCGACGACCTCGACCACCTCTACGTCTCGAACATGGCCAGCGGCGAGTTCGAGGGACAGACCGGCGTCCCGAACGCGCTCGCCCACGACCTCGGCGCGCTCGGCGCGTACACCCAGCGCGTCGACCAGACGAGCGCCTCCGGCGGCGCGGGCATCTACGCCGCGTGGCAGTCCGTCGCCTCCGGCGCCAGCGAGATGACGCTGCTCGTCGGCGGCGAGAAGATGACCCACAAAACCACCAGCGAGGCGACCGACGTCATCGCTAGCCTCACCCACCCCGTCGAGTACAAGCACGGCGCCACACTCCCTGGATTCGCCGGCTTAGCCGCACGCAAGTACCTCGACGAGTACGACGCGCCCCGCGAGAGCCTCGGGAAGGTCGCGGTGAAGAACCACCGCAACGGCGTCGACAACCCACACGCGCAGTTCCGCAAGGAAGTCGACCTGGAGACAGTCCTGAACTCGCCAATTATTGCAGATCCGTTGCGGTTGTACGACTTCTGTCCGATTACGGACGGGAGCGCGGCCCTCCTGTTCTGCCCGGAGTCGGTCGCCGAGGAGTACGCCGACGACTACGTGGTGGTCTCGGGCATCGGCGGCGCGACGGACACCCACGTCGTCCACGAGCGCGAGGACCCGACGACGATGCAGGGCGTCGTCGAGTCCTCGGAGGTCGCCTACGAGATGGCCGACCGCGGCCCTGAGGACGTCGACCTCGCGGAGCTCCACGACATGTTCACTATCTTGGAGTTCCTCCAGAGCGAGGACCTCGGCTTCTTCGAGAAGGGCGAGGGCTGGCAGGCCGTCGAGGACGGCGTCACCGACCGCGACGGCGACCTCCCAATCAACACCTCTGGGGGACTGAAGTCGAAGGGCCACCCGCTCGGTGCGAGCGGCGTCGCACAGGCGTACGAACTCTACGTGCAGTTGCTCGGCGAAGCGGGCGACCGGCAGGTCGAGGGGAGCGTCGGCCTCGCGTGTAACGTCGGCGGCTTCGATAACTGCGTGACCACCACCATCCTCGAACAGCCATGAGCTTCGACGCACACCGCTGCCCGAACGGCCACGTCACGTACCCCGGACACACGCGCTGTCCGGAGTGCGGGGAGGAACAGACCGAGACCGTCGACCTCGCCGAGCGCACCGGCACCGTCGTCACGTGGACGACCTCGCAGGCGACGCCGCCGGGCGTCCGCGAACCCAACCACCTCGCCATCGTCGAGTTCTCTGTCGAGGGCGAGAGCGTGCGCGCGCTCGGCCAGCTCACGACCGCCAACGGCGTCGAAATCGGCTCCGAGGTCGAACCCGTCTACGAAGAAGAGCTCCGCGACCCCGAGGCGGGCATCCGCGAGCCTGACAGCCAGGAGTGGGACGGCTACCGGTTCGAGCCAGTATAGCGGGTTTCCGTCTAACTCTTCTGTGCCTATTTAGAGCTGCTCTACGCATTCAGTGAATTAGTCGGCCGTTTAATTGACTACACAGTACTGACAGACGGGCGCATGTGGAACTTCCTGCGTCCGCAGCTTGATCCCCAAAGACGTCGTTCCGGAGGTACCATCTGGAGAGCAGAAGCGCCGTTATATGTAGTATAGTCAACTGGCAGTAGCCAAGAATCTGGGGCCAGTCTCTCCTGAGTAATGATGGGGTAATCCTACTGTCCGATACGGACATATGTCTGTAACATATTCTGGTTAACGACGGAAAGTTTTTCATTAGAGCACGTAGACCTGCTTATGCAGAAGAGTAGAATTAATTATGCACATGGGAAGGATTTTCGACCGGACCGTCGAGCGGTATCCAGAACGAACCGCTGTAGTGGACTCGGACGCTGACATCCGGTACACGTACGAAGCATGGAACGAGCGTGTTAATGACCTCGCATCAACGCTCGAAGCACGCGGTATCGAATCCGGAGATAGAGTTGGCGTCGTCATGCAGCCACGTGTTCAGGCGGGTACGATTTACTGGGCACTTCAGAAACTCGGTGCGGTCTTCACACCGTACAACATCCGTGCCGCTGCTGACGAACTACAGTATCTCGTAAATAACACGGAGCCAGATGTTCTAATCTACTCCTCGGTCGCTCGGGATGCTGTTGACAGAGCGCGAGACGAGTTCGACGATGAGAAAACTCTGGTCTACGTGGACGAAGACGTGCCTGAGTACGCGGAGTCCTTCGAAGACGTCGTTTCGGAGGGGACTGGTGATGTGGTGATTGCGGATGTCGAGACTGATGATACCAGCGTCATCCTTCACACAAGTGGCACAACAGGCCGCCCAAAGGGTGTCCCACGCAGCCATACAAACACGTATGCAGCGTCTACCGCGCATGCGATCCAATCCCGCTGGGTCGATAACGAAACGACGCTTGGGCTGATGCCAATCTATCACACGATGGGGCTCCGCACGCTTACGACCACCACAATTGTCGGAGGGACCTGGGTTGCCCAACGGTCATTCTCCCCCAAACAGACAGTTAACCTTGTAGAACAGGAGAACATCACGAGTCTCTACCTAGTTCCAACTGTCTTCCACGACCTCGTGAAACATGATGGGATATCGGACGCCAAGTTATCAAGTGTCCGTCGCCTCGGATACGCTGGCACGCCGATGACGGAGCCCGTTCAGCAACGGGTGCGTGAGATATTCGAGCCCGATGTGTTCGTTAACCACTATGGTAGTACCGAGGTCTACACGTACAGTATCTGCTCGTGGATTGACGAGAAACCTGGATCCGCGGGACGTGCGGGTATCAATACCCGTGTTCGGGTAGTGAAACCCGTTCAAGGAGAAACTGTTGACCCTGAAAAGACCGTGCAGCAGGGTGACCTCGGTGAGATTATTGTCGACGCATCATCCCCAGAGGCGTTTACTGGGTACCTCAACCAACCGGACGCCAACGACAAATCCTTCCAGGACAACTGGTACTTCACTGGCGACCTTGGGTACCGTGATGAGGACGGCGATCTCTTCGTTGTTGGCCGCGTTGACGATATGATTATCTCCGGCGGCGAAAATATCTATCCAGTTGAGGTTGAGAACGTCCTTGACGGTCACAGCGAGGTTAATGAAGTTGCTGTCGTTGGTCTTGATGACGAACGCTGGAATCAAGTCGTCACAGCATTCATTCAAACTGATATCAACGAGGGCTTTGATGATCTCGCCGAACGTCTAGATAGCTTCTGTCGAAGTAGTGAGGACCTTGCAACCTTCAAACGGCCTCGAAAGTACGTATTCGTCGAAGACATCGCGAAAAGCAACGTCGGCAAGGTCCTTCGGAGAAAGCTTGATACGGAGGATTTGAACACCGAAGTCTATGCAATCTCGGAGGTATGAATACTCTCTGGTGAACGTGTTCGTCGCTCAGAAATGCAACTCTCACGCCTGAATGCCGAAGCTTGCATCAAAAAAATCCTGGGCGTTCCGGAAGAATACGTCCTTTTTTTGATTGGGGAATATCTCCGTGATGCCTCTGAAAGCCGCCTCGTAGTTCTGTGGTCGAATAGGATAGTCCGTTCCGAACATGACCTGATCAGAAATCTCACGGAGCCGTTTCCTGGGAATGTCCCCATCACGAACGTCAATAAGGTCGTGGGTACTACTTCCAAGTGCAACTGCTGTGTCGAAGTAGACGTTATCGTAGCGGTTGGCTATCTCGAGGAATTCCGCTGTTTCAAAAAGCCCAAGATGTGGAATGCAAATGCGGAGATTGGGGAATCGAGATAGGACATGCGACAGAGGCGTGGGACCGAGGTCATTATCTCCACGATAGAAGGGATGTGTCGATGCGTGTGCGATGAGCGGCGCGTCTTCACTCACGAGGGTCTCGTACACTGGATCAAGTCGAGTATCACCGAGGGAGAACCCCTGAACGGGGCAGTGAATCTTTACTCCCTGAAGTCCCATTTCAAAAGCCTCCGCTACGACAGCGGCAGGGTCCTCGTCGTCAGCGTGGACCGTACCGAGACCAACAGCTTCTGGTAGCCGGGACTGCCATTCTGCTGCCATTTCGTTCAGTGACGTGGATACGCCAGGACGATGTGCGTACGGAAAGAATACGAAACCAGCTACTCTGTCTTGGAGGCGTTCAACGACTGTTTCTGGCGGAAGTACTGGGATTGACCAGGATTTTTTGGTGGCAAACCACTCGCTGATGGCTTCGAACAGGCGTTTAGGAAACAGATGGACATGTGAGTCGACAACGGGGCAGCTGGGCCAAACGCCTGGATTAGGATCTTGGGCTGTCACCTGTGATTTGCCAGTATTCATGCCCAACTACTTACTGATTTCCTCGCCATAACCGTTCCTGTTTTCGGAATCACATCTAATACGGATATCGACGACATCCCGGGTTCGTGATCGAACCTGGTTATTGAGGAATCTTCCGAGACCAAGACCGAATTTCTCGTTCAAGGAATACCTAAGTGGTCCCAACTATAAATTGCGGATATGGATCGAGACGATCCGTGGAGTGTTACAGACCGTTCCCTCCATGATACTCTCTACTCGTTACGTGAGGCTAACGCCACTGCAGCAGTTGCTACTGTCGTCGATGTAGAGGGGTCAGCGTACCGTCGGCCTGGTGCGAAACTCGTAGCCCCCGCTTCCGGGGACGCTATCGGGGCTATTACAGCAGGCTGCCTTGAAGGCCCTGTTGCTGACCTTGCTGCGGATGCCCGCGAGAGCGGCTCCATGATTGTCGAGACGTTCGATCTGATGGATGATGATGAGTGGGGGCTTGGACTCGGCTGTAATGGCGTTATTGATATACTCGTTGAACCGCTTGATGATTCATTCGACCCGCTACTTGCGGCGCTCAATAACCGTGAATCTGCAGCCGTAGTGACAGTAACTGACAGCACTGTACCTGATACTCCTGTTGGGTCACGTACGGTCATTACAGATGATGGTCCGCAAACCGGCACCGACCGTGCTGGGCTCCCCGATGATGTACTTACAGAAATACAGGATACCATAGCGAGTGCCCGAGAATCTGGATCAAGTACGGTTCTTACGGTTGAATACGAAGGTAACGAGCTCCAACTTTTCGTCGACGGCATCAAACCTGCGCCAGACCTCCTATTGTTTGGGGCACAAAATGACGTTCATGCAGTCGCACGGTTTGGATCGGACGCAGGATTCCGGGTAACAGTTGCATCTCCTCGTGGAGCACGTGCTGCTCGAGACCAATATCCACACGCTCATCGGGTTCAGTCAACCCATCCGACTGATGTTCCCGCAATCGTTGAGGACGACGAGAATACGTATGCTGTCCTATTATCGCATAACCTTGTGGATGATCGCCTCGCGCTTGAATCTCTCCTTGAGGAAACCGATGTGCCGTACATCGGATTGATGGGGCCAAACAAGCGTTTTGAAACCCTACAAGAGGAAGCTGCCGAAGAGGGCAAAATATTCACACAGGCGGAACTAAACCGTGTTGCGACGCCGGTCGGCCTTGACCTCGGGGATGGTAGCCCGGTTGGTATCGCGATTAGTATCATTTCGGAAGTGATGGCGGTCGCAAACGGCCGTAGTGGCGGGCAGCTTTCCGATCGATCTGAGCCGATTCACGTTTCTAACGACCCCACGTCTTAAGTCGAATAATAAGGAGAACTCTCGAAACGGTGCCACGTAACTAATTTCTGGCGTCCACAGCTGAAGCCCGTCGTTACGGTGTCCAGTGATGGATTAAATTTGATATATGCCGCGAGAGTGAGGACCGACTGAGTTGATGGGTCTCAACATTCACCCCTTCCTGCCCTTTCTTATCACTTCTAAATACAGTTAGCATGAGTTTTATTTTAGCGTTAAACGGTCACAGAAAGACGCCCAACTGGAAGTAGAAGCCTAGTTTATAACCCACGAATGACGCTAGTCCGGACCAGATCGAAGTTGACGAAACAGTGGTCCGTATTGACGGCCAGCCGGACTGGACGTACGCTGCGATCACAATCTCAACTCGAACGAAAGTCCTTCACATACCGCTGATCCAGACGAAAATAACGGCGCTAACTGAACAGTTCCTGCGGGGGATACACGAGAAACACGACGACAAAGACCGCGGTGTTTCTGGTCGATGGAGCCCGGCATCTCAAAGCAGCCTTGCTAAAAGTGGGATCCGATTTCAGACGGTTCATCATGGGCATCGGAATGCTGTTAAACGTATCTTTCGAGAGATAAAATAATAGACTTTCTCGCTCAGTAATAGTTTTCGGACGCGTCGAGCCAACGACGGGGGAACCGTGGTTGTAAGCCTTCGCCGTCTGGTAGGACTCGACAAATTAAACGCGATGGGCGTAACAGGAAAACATATTAAGGTACGTTACGATATCCTATCTTAACTATAAACCTACGCTGGATTTAACATGCTGTTCCTATATCTACGATCCTTCCATCATAACAAGCCCGTGAAACGCACTCTTACAGTGCTGGAACTAAAGTGACCTCTGACAGAATGGAAGATACACTGCCTGTTGTTGAACCACCCAGCGAGTATGAGGCGGACTCGGTAGTTGCGGGTGTCCTGCTTGCTGCGGGCATGAGTACCCGATATGGTGATGAAAATAAACTCCTCACTAAACTTGATAGCAGTTCGAGTCGTGCAATAGATGACTCCAATAAGACCCGGCGAAGTGATGGCATCCCAATAGTCCGGCAAAGTGCGATGACGCTAATCGACGCCGGGTTGGACCCGGTAGTCGTTATTGTCGGTCACCAAAGTACAAAGGTGATGGAGGCACTCACCGGACTGGACGTTACAATCGTTGAGAACCCGGATTATGAATCTGGGCAAGGATCTTCAGTTCGGGCGGGGATACGGGCACTCGGTACTGATGATAATGCTGTGGAGGCGGCGGTGTTTGCATTAGGGGATATGCCATTTATTCGTCCTGAGAGTGTACGTGCGCTTGTTTCAGCCTACGAGGCTGGTGTCGGATCTGCGCTTGCCGCTGGGTATAATAACGACCGCGGCAATCCAGTACTATTTGATCGCAAGCACTTTCCGAACCTAGCAGACTGCAAGGGCGACGTCGGCGGGAAGCACGTGTTGCTATCAGTTGATGACGCCGTAATTGTGAATACTGGTGATCCAGGTGTCCTTCGAGATATAAATCAACGTGAAGACCACATCTGAGAGAGCAATTGCTTCCTGTTATTGGGATATCTGGATCTTATAACGGGTATGTATTTAATTATGAACCGCCTCAATCGTCGCCCTTCCACCGAAAACTTGGGAACATCGTGTTGCTGTCGAGTTCATATCGGTTCTTGGACGCCGACGCCACACTGGGATCGTGGCTCGAGACCCCCCGTACTGGTCACTACCGACGACTAGCTGGCCGCGGACAGAGTATCGGAGGTACTCGTGGGCTTGGTTGTCTGTCGTAAGAGCGACCTGGTCGTGTTGCTTGGCAACGTGCTCGGCTTCCTCGAGGACCGTCGTGAGATAGGGTTCAGTCATCATTCGACGGAGGTCAGAATGCGCCTCCACCCCCCGAGGGCGCAGAAAAACTCCCTGTAGCTGATGGACTGGCTTTCACTCAGAATGACTGTTTATAGACACGGTGAATGCAGTGTTCGCGTAAGCGGTGCTATTTACAGATATGGGGACGCTACACTAGGTATGGTTGCCACGTACTCAATACTGTCACTACTGATCATCTTCGCGCTGTCGTTGTTGATTGTTCGTACCGGCTCGATTGCGCTGGAGATGACGGGCCTTTCACCAGATGTGGCCTCCTTCCAAGCCACGTCTGCGTTCTCTGGAGCCGGATATACGACCGAAGAGGCAGAACAGGCTATCACCACCGTCGGCCGCCGCAAAACCGTGAAGGCGCTCATTCGGCTCGGCAGTATTGGACTCCTCGGTGCAATTTCGTCACTTATCCTTTCGTTCACGCGAACTGGTGGCGACGACCTGTTGAACTTGCTGTATATTCTCGGTGGCGCCGGTGTGATCATTCTGTTCGCACGAAGTCGGTGGTTCAACCGCCTCGTGACGCCGCTTATTGAGTGGGCGCTGAGTGAGACGACAGAGTTGGAGATCTCGGATTACGCCCAGTTACTCGGTCTGCAACGCGAATATCGTGTAGCGGAGGTGGAAATCAACGAGGGTGATTGGTTGGCAGGGGAGTCGATTTCGGAGCTGGATTTACCACGCGAAGGGGTGTTGATACTCGGCATCCGTCGTGGTGATTCATATATTGGTGCGCCGCAACCAGATACGGAGACGAAACCGGACGACACGCTCGTCCTCTATGGGAAACAAGACCGTCTCAAAGAATTGTCAGACCGGCTCAGTGGTGATGCAGAGGCTCGGGAAGGTGCTGTTGAAGACCACGAGGAAACGCTCGAAGAGCAAAAACAGCTCATTGAACAATAATAGGAATCACACCCCGAATTTGACCTCCTGATTAGGACGTAGAATTGATTGAAAGAGTGGCGACATCACATTTGGATTAACCAACAATACAAAACTACGCATCCCTCTGTTGGTTAATCGAATGGGCGAGAGAATTATTCCTCGAGCACGTCGATGACCTCTTCTGCTGTGGAACTGATCCGGCCGAGTCGGTCGCGAACGACCTCGGGATCGTCCGACTCCCACGCGGCGAGGTAGAACGCCGACCCGCTGGTGTCCAACCCACAGTAGCGCCCGACGACGTACGCGACGGCTTCGGCCTCGACTTCGCGTTTTGCCCGCTCGGTGTCGTCGTCGATGTCGAAGTGGAGCAGAGCGTGGGCGTACTCGTGAATCAGCGTCCGCGCGAGGTCGGCCTCGTTCTCCCGATCACGCACCTCGACGAGCGGCTGAACGTCGACGAGGCTCAGCTGCTCACAGATACCCTTCGCCTCGCCGTGGGTCCAGTCTTCGTCGGGAACGATCCGCACCGTCACGCCGAGGTCGTCAGCGGCGGCAGTCAACTGTTCGACGAGGTCGTCGGGGTCCCCGGTCGCTTCTGTGTCCAGGTCGGGAAGCGGCTCACCTTCGGTCTGGGAGACGTCGAACACCGGCGCGGGCTTGAACCCGACCAGGCCCTCGGACCACTCTTCGGGCGGCGTCTCGTCGTACTCACAATCGCTGTCCTCGTGGTAGCTCGGCGAGTTCTCGCACTCCGGGCACTGTTTCGCGATGATTGGCGCCCAGATCCAGATGGCCGACTCACCCTCTTTGACGTGACGGTCGAACTCCTCCTGCCACGTCCGGTAGCCAGCCACGCGGGTTGCCTCGGGACACTGCCGCTTGATGAGGAGCGTGTTCCGGTAGGAGTAGTCGTGGAACCGACTCTGGACGTCGAGCCACTCCTGGAACTCTGCGCTGGCCTGCGCGTCGTCGACGCCGGCGACGAGGTCGTCGATCCACTGTTCGATCGTACTGTTCATCTCGTCGGATCGCGTGTCGGTCTGGTCGAAGGAGACCGACGAGTCTCTGGTCGTGGACATCGTGTTCACCGAATCGAGTTCACGGCGACTGCGTCTGTTTAGACCGCGCCGCACCCCTCAGGGGCGTTCAAAAAACCGCTCTGTCGGTCAGCGGAGCTCGTGGCGTTCGTCCGCAAAGCCAACCGTGACGAGGTACTCGAGGAACTCGTCGAACCGCTCGACGTCACTGGGCGTGTCGGTCGCAAGATGACGCGCCCACTCGATGGCCCACTGGAAGGCGGGATCCGTGCCGCCCTTGCCGTGAATGTACCACCACCGGGCCGCCTTGAGAACCACTATGGGATTCGTCGGCGGCTGCTCACCGGCGAGCCCACGGGTGATGGATTCGATTTCGTCGGGGACGTCGGCGGGATCGACCTCCGCTGATTGCGTGTTGTCGATATCGACGGGAATATCGTCGACCGAGACGTTATCGGGACTCTGTTGTTGACTCACTGGAAGTCACCTCTGAGAGCTTTCGAAGGAGCCCTCGCCCTCTCTGGGGGCACGAAAAACAGGTCGCGAAGTCACGTCGGCGGGAGGTAGACGCCCTGTTCGCCGGCAGTTACCTTTGTGCTGAACGTGGGACTTCGCTTGTTAGTCAACTACTGGTTGGACTGGCAGCCGTTCGAGGCGGCGATGGCACGGGATACAGAGAGTCAGCAGGTTACTCGGCATATCTGCATCGTCGACCGACTGGTCTGGGTCGTTGTAGAACCGGCGTCGAGGGATCCGGTGGTGAACCGGGAGATCACGTCCGAACTTCTCGCGGTGAGCTTCGCGGTCCATACCGCAGCGCAGACAGGACTCGTTGTCACGGGTGATGATCTCCTCACGAATCTGTGGCCAGTTCGAGCCAAACGGAACTGTCTCAGTATCTGACTGACGGTAGTTTTCTAGATAGTCCGGGTCGGCCGATTGAAGGGCTGTTCGCCACGTTCCGAATTCACGCTGATACGGATCGATGGTGAAATTCCCGTGTTCGTTCATTTCCGTCGTTGTCGGTGGGTGGCCCAGCTCATTCGCAACAGCCCGCAATTCGGCTAATAACTCCTCCCGTGGGATTCGCCACCGCTCATTCGGCTCGAAGCCGGCAGCTCGGAGAGCTTCATTCCACGAACCGAATTGTTCCTGATAGACTGCTGCACTCCAATTCCCTTGATTCCGCATCTCATCCTTCCGAGGGACATGACCTAGCTCTTCGGCGAGACTGTTGAGTTCGGATATCAGATCATCTTCGCTCACATTCCACACGGAATGGACTTCCAACCCAGCCTGTCGAAGAGCACGATTCCAGGTTCCAAACGCTCGCTTGTACGAATCCGAGGTGTAGGGGCCACTCCGGTCCATCTCATCTGTTGTGGGCGGCCGACCTAGAGTTTCAGCGAACCCCTGTAAGGCAGTAGTGAGTGTCTCTTCGGAGAGGTTCATTTCGACGTTCGGTTCAAAACCGGCCGCTCGTAGTGCTGAATTCCACCCTCCAAATCGCTTGCAGTATGTCTTCACCGAATACTCTCCATGAACACCGTATTCGCGCTCTGACGGAGTTCCCCCTACAATGTCAGCAACCGATTTGAGATCTGCGAGAAGATCCTCTTCGGGGGTCAGTGGTCGTCCGTTTGGATCGTTCGTTCCGGTTTGAAGTCCGGCTGCCTCGAGTGCGTTATTCCACGACTCGAACCGATTCCCGTACGTCTTCGAAGCATGAGGCCCCGAATCGTCCATCTCACTCTGCGACGGGGGACGACCGAGTTCCTCAGCGAACTTCTGGAGCCGATTGAGGAGTTCATCGTCTGAGTACAGCTTCTTGCCCATGATTTCTGAGGGGCCGTGTTTAATCACCTGAAGGGAGTGGAATTTGCTGTTCCGCGGCCTTCCTGATGTTGTATACTGCACACATCAGCGCAAGTTCACGGAATTCTCG
>NZ_LKIR01000058.1 GCF_001462205.1 Haloparvum sedimenti | reverse complement strand
GAACGGACGAAACTGCGAGATAAACATAGTTGTCTCCCTGATAGACCTCCCGATCAGCGTCAAACCCAGCAGACTGGTCGACGCCATCTGCTGTCGCGCTCTCGACGATCCAGTCTGGGGGATCAGCGTAATACTCCCACCCCTCATCCTCGACGGCGTCAATCAGTTCCTCCTCATCTGCCCGTCGTTGGTGCCCTCCATTTGGCATACTGAGGGGATATCTCAGTTGCTGGAGTTAGTTGTTGGTGGTAGACCCAGCTGCAGACCGAAATCTTACTATGCAAAATCGACTGTGGAGCAACCCGCCTCCTGGCGGACTCAGAAAGGACGAGGCCGCCTCGGCCGTCCCCCGACCCCGCAAGCACCGCAGCCACGAGGCGCGCAGCGGCGGTCGCGGGACGTCGAGCGGCCGAGGGCTTTCGAGGACACTCCCTGTCTCCGCAGCGAACGTCGTTATTCGTTGACGCACTCGGACTCGTCCTCGACGATGACGTCGACACCGTCCGGTGAGACCTCGAGTGGGATCCCTTCGATAGTAAACTGGACGGCGATGTCCCCATCGGATGAGGCAAGCAACTGTTCGAGCGCATCGACGTCCACGTAATCGTGGAGTTGATAGCCGTCGTCTTCGAGCCCGCATGTCTCCAGTGTCTCGATGATCTCGACGACGAGGTCATTCGGTCCGCCCGAACTGTCCGCTGGAGGGGAATGCATCTGAACACTCGGGGCTTTGGGTGACAGACGTTTAAAACGTTAGGAGTCAACTACAGAAGCTTATCGCTTCTTCATTTGACTTAGCGCGTTCGGGATAGCGTCGGCGCAACCACAAGCGATTATGCGCTTTGACGCCGACTGGATGTCTCGCGCCGATGACCGCATTCTAGAGCATCTCTCCGAAGCCGGCCCCGATACCCCAAAGGAGATGGCGGACAGCGATCGGGTCCGATTCTCCCGTCAACACATCAATGCCCGCTGCAAGACGCTGGTCAAATACGGCCTTCTCGTCCACCTCGGCAACGGCGTCTACGATATCACGCGAACGGGAGAGCAGTATCTCGCCGGCGACCTCGACGCTCGTGATCTCGACCCCGAATAGCGTCAGCTGTCACCGGCGATCAGGTCCTCGATGAACCGGAAGCCGTTCACGAACGTCACCGAGTCACCGTACCCCTCACTTGCGAGTACGGTTTCGGCGCCTTCGCCGGCCGCGATGTCGGTCGTGTAGATGTACACATCGGTCGCCGTCCCCGCGCTGAGATGCTGGGCGGCTAACGCAGCGAGGGCGGCGTCGGCACGCTCGACCTCGTCGGCAGGGCGGTCGTCGGCGTTCGCGATGTACCGCTGGACCCGTCCATCACCCGCGAGACAACCGGTTCGGAGAACTCGAGCGGCGCCGCAACCGTCGCCCAGCCCTCGTCGATAGCAGCGTCGATAGGTGGCCCCTCGACGTCGGGGTCGTCGACGGTTAGCTCCTCGTACACCCGTTCGGGCAGGACGAAGGTGACGTCGTTCCGGCGAGCGAACCCCCGGACGGCCTGATACCGACTGTTCGACGGTTGCCCCATCGCGACGAACAGGCCGGTGTCAGCGATGTGGAGCCGGCTCACGCGTCGTCAGCACCGTCGCCGTCGATGGCCAACTCCTCGACCCCTGCCCCGGCCTCCTCGATTTCGTAATGTTCGTCAACGACGGGGCGGAGCGCCTGGAGGATCATCTCCGCAGCCAGCGGGGAGATGTCGAGGTCTTCGGCCATCAGCCGGTGGGTCACCTCGCCGCGTTCACGGGCAACGGCGTAGGTGAGCGCGGTTGCGAGGCCGGCGACGCCGTGGCGGTCGATGTAGGTGTCGATGTCGGCGTCCGTCTCGCGGCGGCCGACGGCGTCGATGAGCGCCGGCGTGATCGTGTA
>NZ_LKIR01000057.1 GCF_001462205.1 Haloparvum sedimenti | reverse complement strand
TCTGGTGTCGGCTCGCCCCCGTCAGTCACCGCATTTCCATCGCCATCGAAGACGACCACGTCGGTCAGTTCCATTTCACCCTTCGTGAGGGTGCCCGTCTTGTCGAAGACGACCGTGTCGACGTCTTTCGCGCGTTCGAGGATGTCACCGCCCTTGAACAGGACGCCGTTCTGGGCCCCAATGGTCGTCCCGACCATCGTCGCCGCGGGCGTCGCCAGCCCCAGCGCACAGGGGCAGGCAATGAGGATCGAGGACGCGAAGACGATGATTGCGAACTCGAAGACGGTGACCGTGCCGCCCGCCGCTGCCGGGCCGCCCGCCACCTGCCCCCATAGCGGAAGCCAGTCGACGAAGCCAGCCAGCACCTCCGGGAACAGGAACCAAATAACGCTCCAGAGGATAGCGTTCGCGATAACTGCCGGCACGAAATACGCCGAGATGCGGTCTGCTAGATTCTGGATATCTGGCTGGCGCGATTGTGCTTCCTTGACGGTCTGAACGATTTGCTGGAGAGCGGTATCTTCGCCGACGTTAGTGGCCTCCACGAGAAGAACGCCGTTCTCGTTAATCGTCGAGCCGACGACCTCATCTCCCTCCTCTTTTTCTACAGGGACAGACTCACCGGTAACCATCGACTCGTCGACGGCGGACTGGCCGTCAACGACGACCCCGTCGGTTGGGATCTTCTCACCGGGGCGGACTTTCATCTGGTCACCCGTTGTGACCTCTTCAAGTGGAATCTCTTCTTCACTACCATCCTCACGGACAATGGTCGCCGTTTCGGCTTCCATTTCGAGGAGCTTCCGGAGGGCCTCGCCCGCTTGACCCTTCGACCGAGCTTCAAGATAGTTACCGAGCGTAATGAACACGAGGATGAGGGCTGCCGTGTCGAAGTAGAGCCCACCTGCAATAAGTTCAGATAGGACTGCCACAGAGTATAGATAGGCGGTTGTTGAACCGATCGCGATCAGTACGTCCATATTGGCGCGGCCGTTTTTCACGATCGCCTTGTACGAGTTCTTATAGAACGGCCAGCCGAGGATCGCCTGTACCGGCGTGGCGAGCAGGAACTCGACCCAGCCGAGTTCCACGCCGAAAACGGTTTCAGGGACGAACACACCACCGAGAAGATAGCTGTCGATGAGGAAGAAGAGCAGTGGAACTGATAATACTGCCCCAAAAAGGGTTAGCCTGAGCTGTTTCCGTATCTCAGCCTGGCGGGCGGCATCACGCGCATCCTGCCCCGAGCCCTCATCGCCACTGTCTTCGCGAACTGGCGAATAGCCGGCGTCTTCGATGGCATCGTACAGCGCATCGAGAGACACCTCTGCCGGATTGTAGGTCACCTGTGCCTCGTCAGTCGCGTAGTTTACCTCCGCGGTAATGACTCCGAGTGTACTTTCGAGAGCAGTTTCGTTAGTTTCGGCGCAGTTGGCACACGTCATATCGGAGATGGCAATCGTTACCGTCTCCGAGACTGCACCGTAGCCCGCCCCGTCGATTGCGTCGTAGATTTCGTGAAGCGATACTGTCTCGGGATCGTAGGTAACAGACCCCTCATCGGTGGCGAAGTTTGCATCCGCCTCCGATACCCCCTCAAGGGATTCGAGAGTGTCCTGGATCGTCGCCGAGCAGTTGGCGCAGGACATTCCCGTAATGTCGAGATGTATTGTTTGGCTTGTCATGCTCGTATTACTATACGGGGTCTATATTTACACGATTTACTGTTTCGAGAGGGTGGTTATCGAACCCACAAAAGTTTGGAATCTAAAAGGATACTACACCCCTTCTTCGAGTCGCTGATAGCGGTCTTCGAAGCGTGCGAGACAAGATGGACAACAAAAGTGATAAACCTCGCCGTCAATCCGTGTTGTCTCTCCTTCAGTATCGACGGTATTGTTACATTCAGCACAAGTAAGCGCAAACTCGGCACCATCAACGGATGGCGTCCATTCCATTGCGTCGATTAGCGTGACCGTATAATCTGCTATATTGATCTCATCGAAGAGTCCATTCATCCACTGACGAACGTTATGAGCTTCGACACGTGCGTAAAACCAGAGATCCCCCTCAGAGGTCATGAAGACGTGTTCGACACCATCTGACTCTCGGGCCTGCTTGCGGGCTGGTTCCAGCGACTCAGATCCAATCTCAGCCTGAATGAATACCGGAACACCAGCTCGCAGTTGTGCGCGATTCACGTCGATGGTGAAGCCGTTGATGATATTGGCCTCCTCTAACCGTTTCACGCGGTCTGATACGGCTGGCCCCGAGAGATCCACCTCCTCACCGATGCTGCTGAACGGGCGTCGCGCGTCCTCTGCTAGTAGCGAGAGGATCTCCATGTCTGTCTCGTCTAAATCACGCATATCTCCCCATTGAACCCCCGAACCACAATATTGTTTCCCAACTCCAAGCTTTGAATGCCATTTCACGTCCAAGATAGACTTTGGATTCGAAGCAGAAACTGACAAAGATTCCCCTCCCGTATGTACCAGTGTATGACGCAGACCATCACTGTCGAAGGAATGACCTGCGGTCACTGTGAACAGACAGTCGAAGACGCGCTTCGAGAGGTGAGTGGCGTGACCGACGCGACCGCCGACCGCGAGGCCGAACAGGCGAGCGTCGATGGCGATGCTGACATCAAAGCACTCGTCAAAGCCGTCGAAGACGCTGGCTACACCGCCTCCGCCTGAGAAACGACAAAACGCACGCCAACGAACGCCCCGCCGTTCTCGTTCGATTCTGGCCCTCTCGATTGCGCCGCGCAGTATCAGGGTTTGGACAGCATAATAAGGGACGGCACCAATACCCACGCCATGAGCAACAATCCAGACCACGAGACATCCGAAAATCCCTCTAAAGAGGGGCACCCCTCGCATCAATCCGAAGGACCCGTCTACTGTTGTCGAATTTGCCGATTGAAAGCAGAGTCGGAACCACGAGCATCAGCCCACGCGTCATCCGAGCCGGAGTCCAAACTCCCGAAGGACGACACTCACACTGCGGCAGACGCCACCACGGAGTCCGAATCCACGGACGAACACGCACATAACGACCACGAAGCCGAACACGCGCACCGCCACGCTGCGGCCGAGCACGCTCACTCTACAGAAGCAGAGCACGTACACGACGAGCACGACCATGGTGGTAACGCCCACGAGAAGGGACACGGGGGTGGAAACGGGGATCACAGCGATCACACGGATCACTCGGGCCACGAGGCGATGTTTCGGCGGCGGTTCTGGGTGTCGCTCGTCCTCTCGATTCCGGTCATCGTCTTCAGCGAATTCATTCAGGACGTCTTCGGCTATACGGCCCCTACGTTCCCCGGGAGTACGTGGATAACGCCGGTACTTGCGGTCGTGATCTTCGCGTACGGTGGCGTGCCCTTCCTCTCGATGGCCCGGACGGAACTGAAAAACCGCGAGCCGGGGATGATGATGCTCATCTCGCTGGCGATATCGGTGGCGTTCGTCTACTCGATCGCGAGTCTGTTTCTCGAAGGGACGACACCGTTTTTCTGGGAACTCGTCACGCTGATCGACATCATGCTGCTGGGCCACTGGGTGGAGATGCGGTCGGTCCGGGCGGCCTCGGGGGCGCTGGACGAACTCGCGAAGCTCATGCCCGATACCGCCGAGCGTATCACCGAGAGTGGAGATACCGAGGAAGTGCCCGTCTCCGAACTCGGCGAGGACGATGTCGTGCTCGTTCGCCCGGGCGCGAGCGTGCCTGCCGACGGCGAAGTCGTCGAGGGCGAGTCGTCCGTTGACGAGTCGATGATTACCGGCGAATCCAGACCAGTTGGGAAGGAGCCCGGATCAGAGGTGGTCGCCGGGACGGTCAACCAGGACGGGAGTCTCCGCGTCAAAATCACGAAGACCGGCGACGAGACGACGCTGGCGGGCATCATGCGACTGGTCGACGAGGCCCAGCAGTCCAAATCTCGAACCCAGTTGCTCGCCGACAAGGCAGCTGGCTGGCTGTTCTATATTGCACTCGGCGTCGCGGCGATTACTGCCGTCGCGTGGGTCGTCGCGGTCGGGTACAACATCACCGTCCTCGAGCGCGTCGTGACGGTCCTGGTCATCGCGTGTCCCCACGCACTTGGACTTGCCGTCCCGCTCGTGGTCGCGATCAACACTTCCACGGCTGCCCAAAACGGGATGCTCATCCGCGACCGCATCGCCATGGAGGAATCTCGAAATCTGGACACGGTGATGTTTGACAAGACCGGGACCCTCACGAAGGGCGAACAGGGCGTCGTCGGTGTTGAG
>NZ_LKIR01000056.1 GCF_001462205.1 Haloparvum sedimenti | reverse complement strand
GCGAGGCCGGCGACGCCGTGGCGGTCGATGTAGGTGTCGATGTCGGCGTCCGTCTCGCGGCGGCCGACGGCGTCGATGAGCGCCGGCGTGATCGTGTACTCACGGTCGCCGGCGGCCGTCGTCACGGTCAGGTCGATCTCCCGGGCGGCGTACCGGCGGGGCTGCTCGTCGTCGGTGACGTCGACGACGCCGGCATCGACGAGCCGATTGACGTAGCTGTAAGCGGTTCCCTGTGCGAGCTCGAGGTCGTCCATTACGTCCTGGACGGTCGCCTCCCCCTCCCGGGCGAGGTATGCGTACAGCTGGGCGAGCTGTGGCTCCTCGAGGAGGTCGGCGACCGAGAGGAAATCCTGGACGATGTCGCCGTCGGCGCGATTTGAGGTATGTGACACGATTCGGTCTTGATTACAGTTTACAGCGAAACAGTAAAGAGTGTTTGGGTCACTCTGCCGGCGTCGCGACGAGATGCTCTTCGAGGTCGCGCGTCCAGTACGTCGCGAGCCCCCCGGACTACAGCGGGCGCACAGCTGTATCGGGCCTTCCAGGTGCCCCAGTTCGACCCGGAACCGGGTCAGTGCTGCGAGCGTGTCGACGACTAGTCCACAGCCGTCACAGGCGACGTGATCGCGCTCGTCGGGATCCCGCTCTGTCTGGATCGCGCAGTCGACGCAGATCGGGTGGGTGACCCGCTCGTCTTGCCCCCAGGTGTGGGCCTCGCCAGTCTCGGTGCCGGGTGGGGCGTCGCAGAATGCACAGCCAGTGAGCGTCTGCTGCATCACTCGGCCTCCGCGTCGGCGTCGCGGTTGGCCGTCCAGCCACGGTGGAAGACGGCCAACTGCGTTGTCGAGTCGAACGCCGTACCGCTCGGCTTGTGAACCAGAACGTGGTCTTCAGGAACCGGAGTGACGACGTCCGCGTCGACGAGGTCGTTGACCAAGCGTTGGGCCGTCGTGTCGTCGATGTCCGCCGTGTCGACGCTGGTGGCGTCGCGGTCCTGGGCGAGCTGTTCTTTCTCG
>NZ_LKIR01000055.1 GCF_001462205.1 Haloparvum sedimenti | reverse complement strand
GCTCGTTGTGACTGCAGCTTCGAGCTCCTCGAGGCGTTCCTCGTGGTCGTCGAGCCGGGCCTCCTGTTCGAGATCGATGCTGAGTAGCGCCGGCAGCAGCGGATTCTGATGGTTCAACAGCCCGCTCGCGTCGGCGTGGTCGCGGGCGTACTCGAACAGCCGGTCGAAGCGCGGCTGGTCGCGACGCCGCAGTGCCCGGCGGAACTCCGCCCAGCGCTCTTCGATGCCCCGGAGCGCATCCCGGTACGTCGGGTTTGTGCGCCCCATCGCTATCGTCCTCCTGTCTCGGTCGCCGTCCACGCATCGAGCAAGGGATCTGCGGTGGCCGCCAACGTTTCACCGTCAGCGTTGACGCCCGTCCCGACGCCCTCCGGGGTCGGCGTCGACGGCGCCGGCGTCGTCGGTTCCACGCCGACCTGCGTGGCGCGTGCCGCGAGCAGCTGTCGCCAGTACGCGAACGTCGTCTGGTAGTACGCGCCGTCGTCGACGGGATAGACGAGCGTCTCGAAGTCCTCGCCGACGACCCGTGGCCCCATCCGGGTTTGCTCACACTCCAAGTGGTGGTCGGCGACCGTCGCGACCGACTCGGTGAATTCGTTTCGTTCGTTTCTCGTAACGAGCACCGGGATGTCGTACCCTTCGGCGTAGGTCGCTAACTGGGCGAGAGTTCGAGCCTGAAGGGTTTCCGCGTGGGTTTCGCCGAGGGTATCGTCGGCGCGGTACTGGGCGTCGACGGCCGGCGCGACGATGAGGGCGGGTGTGTGGGGTGACGTGTCCTCGTCACGATCTGACGCCCCTCGACTGGCCGCCCGGGCGTCGGTGGTAGACATCTGGATCGACTTGTTCACCGCTGACGGGAGATCACAGATGGCGCCGTAGTGCTGGTAGGCGGTAAATCCGCGGGCGACGTGAATTCGGTTGAGCAACCGTTGACTGGGGGCTATCTGCGTCAGCGTGGTCGTCGTCGCGTGTCCGTTTGCGTCGACCCAAAAGGCGGGTCCGTCGTTGAGGAGGAGGTGGTCGAGCACGAGCGACTGCAGGATCGGGACGCCGCGGCCCCCCTCCACGTCGAGCAGCGTGATGCCGTCGCCGAGTGACGGCAACAACATCTCGTCCGCAGCCGGATCGGCCTGGTCAGCGAGGGACCGATTACGGTCAGCTCCCCGTGTCGGCTGGTCCACCGCCAATCGATTCGACGTTGAGTGTTCTCCCATGCTCGACTAGAGGTCCACATTCCCGATAAGCCGCGGCGTGTCGCTTCCGCGTTTCAGGGAATCGATCAAAATACAACGAGTGGCGTCGCTGTTTGCGTGTTTTCGTGTTAGGATGAACACTTCCGAGAACAATTCCGATATGAGGTGCCTCCTTTGTTAACCAACAATTGGAGGCATACGCCCTCTGTCTGTTGGTTAATACGTAAGGAACTCAGTAGGCCGGTGTCTCAGTTTGGTTTCTGTGAATATTCTAAGGTCACTGCGACGTGCAATTCTCTCTTTACTTCACGTATTTGTCTATCAGGTAGTCGGTAATTTGCTCTTCGCGAGCCTGGACAAACGCCTGTGCGTTCT
>NZ_LKIR01000054.1:5686-14000 GCF_001462205.1 Haloparvum sedimenti | reverse complement strand
GGCGGTCGCCGACGGTGGCGAGGTGGACGATGAGTAGCACCCACGCGCACACTTACGGCCGCCAGCTGACGGCAGCAGAGTACGCCCTCGAGGAATCCGGTCGCGTCGACCCGACGAACACGACGTCGATCCAGCGGTCGCTCGCCCGATTCCTCCGTGGTCGGATCGGCCACCTCAACTCGGACATCCGCCAGCTGCTCGTTGAGGAGGACGCGCTCGGGCTCGGCGACAGTACCGGCGGGCGATGGGCCGATCTCTCCGCGGCGGAGACCGCCCGCCGGTTCGACGACTGGCTGCAGCGGGCGATCCAGGCGGAAGTCCTCGACCCGATCGAGGCGCGGAAGGTCCGCGACTGGTTCGAGCGGGCGAGTAAACAGGCCGCCCGAACCGCGAACGGCGAGCTCAGGCGGTTCGGCGTGGATGTCGATCCCGCGGACGACGTCATCCAACAGGACGCCATCCAGGACCAAATCGATCTCCAGCAGGAGGACACCCGGCAGCGAGTCGAGTCATGGATGGACGACTACGCGACCGACGCGCGGTCGCTCGTGACGGCCGCGGTCGGGGGCAACGTCGCGAAGTCGCAGTTGATGCGCGACATCTCAGAGCGGGCGCAGGTGTACAAGTCGCAGGTCACTGCCACTGCGAGCGGCCGGGTGGTGAACCAGTACAACACGACGAAGCTGACCTCGTACGACCGGGTCGACGAAGCCGTCGAACTCGACGTCGAGGCGGAGTACCAGACCGCCGGCGACGACAAGGTCTGCGATCAGTGCCGTGGTCTCGCCGGCACCTACAGTCTCGAGGAGGCGCAGCAGCTCGTCATCCCGGACGACACGCACAACAACTGCCGGTGTCAGTGGCGCGTGACTGACGTTCGCGACGTCTTCTGACCGACGGCGTGCCCGGGCCGATGACCCCCGTACGACACCCGCCGCGAGAGCGGTGAGGGGCGAGGACCCGGGCCGACGAAACTCACAGACATGACATGAAAACCCACAACGAAGACCTGCGGGTGTCGGCCCGGACGTGCCGGCTCACCGCATCTGCAGAGAACGACGAGGACGATCCGCCGTGGCGATTCGGCGGGATCGCTGTCGCTGCAGGCGACATCCTCCACACGCAGGAGGGCGAGCGCGTCCTCTTTACGGAGGAGGAGCTGAAGGCCGCCGCCGAGACGCAGGCGGGAGAACCACTCACGAAGGACCACCCTGAGGACGACCAGGGTCGGCCGAAGTACCCGCCGGACGTCGACGAGGCGGTCGGGAAGGTCCCGAAGGCCGGCTGGGTCGAGTCCGAGGGCGGCGTCGGCTACGAGGCTACCACCCACGACGAGACGATCGCCGCCGGCGTGCAGGGCGGGAGCTACGAGGTGTCCGTCCACCCGTTCTTGGTCACCGAGCCGTACGACGGTCCGGAGGCGGACGTCAAGGCGGTCGACATCGTCTTCGGCGACCTTTCGGTCGTCTCGAAGGGCGACTCCCCGAGCAACACTGCGCAGTGGGGGCCCAACCAGGCGCTCGCCTCCTGGACGGAGACGGCAGACATCGGCTCGGAGCTCACGGCCGCGGCCGACGTCGACGACGATGGCGACACCCGGTCGCTCGTTCGCCGGCTCGCGGAGCGGGTCGGCATCGTCGACTCGCAGGACCGGCGCGGCGGCGTCTTCTTCCCCGACCAGACGACCGACGGCGACGCCGTCGAGATCGGCGACGCGAGCTTCGACGATGCCCCGTGGCTGATCACGGTCCACGCTTCGGGCGAGGAGTACACCGACGTCGGCGCCGGCCTCGGACCGGAGCTCGGGATGAGCGACCCCTTCGAGCCCGGGGAGTACCCGACCGAGACCCAGATCAGCCTCGACGAGTCGATCGAGGAGGACCAGACGCTGTTCGCGCTGCTTCGGTACCACGCGGACGGCGAGGTCTCGGAGCCGATCCCGCGGAGCGACGGCGGTCACTACCTCGACTCCGGCTTCGTCGCGGTCGCGCCTGACGGCGTGATGGACGGCGAGGCCAGCGAGGCGACAGCAGGCGCAACGGACGGCGACGAACCGGCGGAATCCGGCTCGGACACAGACACCAACATGGGAGACAACGCAGACGGCACGACCGACGGACCGAACGACCCTGACGGCGGCGACGCCGGCGGGGACGACAACAAGACGCTGGGCGAGATGACGCCCGACGAAGCGGCCGACCAGCTCGGCGACGCCCTCCGAGATCAGGGCTTCGTCACTGAGGACGACGCCGATCAGATCGTCGATCAGGCCACCGCGAAGAACGAGAAGGCCGAGAAGGTCGCCGAGATCCTCGCGAAGAGCGACGACTACGACGAGGAGGACCGCGAGGACCTCATGGCCTCTGCGGACTCGCTGATCGACAAGGAGTACAAGCGCGTCCGAGGTGAGCTCGCGGCGAGCATGCCCGGGAACGCGGGCGCGGCGTCGACGCTGACGGCCGGCTCGGACGACGCGGTTGACGAGTACGGCACCGGCGTCAAGGAGGACTAACTCATGATCGCAGAGCACCAGAGCGTCATCGCACAGGTCCACAACGAGAACAGCTTCCTCGAAGGCGAGGCTGACGCGGCCCTTGACCCGGGAACGGGCGCGGTCGCGTACAAGGACGCCGACGGCAACTGGCACGTCCGGCAGGCCGGTGCCGACGAGAACACCAAGCGCGTCGTTCGCGAACAGCGGAACCCGCCCCGCGGCGGGATGACCGTCACGGACACCGGCACCAGCGCCCTCGACCAGGGCTACAACGCCGGCGACAACACCGAGACCATCGGCTTCCTCCGGTACGACCGGGCGCGGCTCCGCAAGAGTTCGAACTGCTCGGCCGACCCGACTGACGCCGAGGCGGCGTGGGACCAGAACGGTCACATCGTCGACGCCGGCGGGACGGTCGACGGGACGAACTCGCCGACTGAGTTCGTCGGTCGCATCGTGGAAGAGATCACGCGGTCCAACGAGGACAACCTCCTCATCGTGGAGTTCTACTGATGTCCATGAACGTTTCGAGCCCCGAGGTCTCGGGGCCCAAGGAGTTCGAGGACTCGATTCCCCTGACCGCTCAGGCGGCACTGTACAACCCCATGAAGAGCGCCCGCGAGCAGGCGCTCGCCCAACTCCGGGCGGACTCGGTGTTCGGCCCGGACACCTGGAACCAACTCGACGAGGCGACCGGCGTCACGTCGACGTCGGACAAGAGCCAGCTGCAGGAGCTGACCGCGGACTCGACGCTCGTCGTCGACTCGTGGGAGCAGATCACCGACATGGTGCTCGACAGCCAGTTCGTCGAGTCGACCATCGTCGACCAGCTCATCGGCGCCGGCTTCGGCGTCTCCTCGAGTCTGTCGCGGTACGCCTACTTCAACCCGATGAGCAACACCCGGCTCGAAGCCGAGACGGGGATGAACATGCGGACGCAGTCCGAACAGCAGATGCCCGGCTTCGGGCTGGACGGCGTCCCGCTCCCGCTGCACCAGGTCGAGTACCAGATCGACGCGCGGGAGTACCAGAACGCACAGGCGTTCGGTGAGGACTTCGACGACTCCGTCGGGACTGAGGCGCGCCGTGCGCTGAACCGCTCGGAGACTGACACTCTCTGGGACGGGTGGGGCGGCAACATCGAGACCGAGCGTGGTCTCGTCAGCGTCGACGGACTCGACAGTGACGCCACCCCTATCCTCCAGGCGTCTGGTTCTGCCGGCTGGATCACGGACCCGAACAACATCCTCGCGGACTTCAAGGAACTCCACGACACCGTCGAGAACCAGACCGACGTCTACGACCAGGACGACGTCCCGCTGGTCTCGGAAGTCGGTGGGTGGGTGTTCGTTCCCCGTGGGATGTGGGGCGAGTACTCCCGTGAGGACTACGAGACGTCGGCGACCGACGAGCCGGTCAGCGAGCGCATCGAGCGCAAGTACGACCACCTGAACGTCGTGCCGGCGCCGCGTCTCGACAGCGACTCGCTGATCATGGTCCTAAACGACCCGCGCTACTTCCAGATCGTCAACGCCCAGGGTGTGACCAACACCACCTGGGAGTCCGACGGTGGTGCCGCACTGAACGCCCGCCTGCTCTCCTCGCGGACGCCGTTCGTCCGCAAGCAGCCGGACAAGATCAACGGCATCGTCCGGATGACCGGCATCAACGCCTGATACTCATGTCTGAGGACACTGTTCGTGTTCGCGTCGACCGTGGCGAGTACCGCCACGAGCGCGAGCACTACACGGAAGGCGACGAGCTGGAGGTTCCAGAGAAGACGCTGCGGAAGCACCCGCGCTCGCTCACGCGAGTCGAGGACTCCGAGGCGTCGGTCGACGACGGTGACGCGGACACCATCGACGATGGCGACGACGAGATCGTGGTCGATCCGGACCCGTCCGAGCGAACCGTCGACGAGCTTCGCGACCGGGTCGAGGATGTCGAGGATGTCGACCTCCTGGAGGCAATCAAGGACGCCGAAGAGGACGGCAAGGACCGGGAGACAGCCAAGGACGCCATCGACGCCCGCATCGCGGAACTGGAGGGGTAGGCAATGTCCGACTACCGGAGTAGCGTCGAGAAGGTCCGCGCGGAGTTGGAACGGACGGATTTCCCAACGGTCCAGCTGTCTGACCCACAGATCAAGACGGTCGGGCTCGACCCGGCGAACCTCATCGTCGAGGAGGACCTCGCCGACACGGGGCAGTCGGACGACCGTCTCGCGCTGATCGAGCGGTATCTCGCCGGCCACAACATCCTCGCGTCCGGGATCGATGACCTCCGCCAGACGACATCGGAGCAGACCGACCGCGAACGGAAGTCCTACGCCGGCGAGTTCGGGGAGGACCTCAAGTCGACGACACTCGGCCAGAAGGCGCTCACGATGGACCAGTCGGGGACACTCGCCGACATGGCGAAGCCGACCGCGTCCATCACCGTGCCGGACACGTCCGGAGGCTGGTAACCATGGCTGACCGACCAGCCGTCTACCGTCTCACGCGGTCCTGCCGCTACGGGGGTGGCGACCGACGCAGCGCCGGCGAGCTCTGGATCGACCCGCCCGAGGGCGCGGTCGACCGACTCGATCGGCACCTGGAGCGTCTCGACGAGAACGGTCGCATCCCACGCGACGAGCTCGGGACGATGCAGTACCAGCGCCTCCAGGAGCTCGCGGCCGCGGGCGACGTCGAGGACGTCGACGGGAACAGTGGCGGCGAGGCGATCGTCGACGCCTACGCGATCGACGAGTCGGAGGGTGAGGATGAGTAGCCCGCTCCTTCTGGCTCTCTTCGTCGGAGGGTTCGTGTCTGGGTTCGCGCTGGGCTACCTCCGACGAGACGCTCAGTACACTCGTTCCCGTGTCGCGGAGACGCCAGAGAACGACCCTCGCGGCCCCGACCTGGGACGGGAGGGTGGTTACGGCGTCACTAGGCCGTCCGCGGAGGACTCTCCTGATGTTCGCGTCGAGCACTCCCACGTCGGCAACGCCGAGGAGGACTGACCCATGCGCGGCACGCTCACCCATCTCGTCACGATCGAGCAGTACCAGGAGACTGGCGAGACCGTCGACGACGGCGCCGGCGGGACCATCCCGGTCGAGGAATGGGTCGCGGTCGTCGACAACGAACCGTGCCGCTACGAGCCCGCCGGGAAGGGCTACGTCCGCGAAGACCAGGGCGGCCGCGTCTACTCGAGCCCGCGAATCTACCTCCCCGCTCGGACGGCCGGCCACATGGGTCCGAACTCCGAGTTCGTCCTCGACATCGACGAGGGTGACGACTGGCGACTCCGGCTCGCCAGCGTCGACGGCGAGTTCGCGATCCGGAGCGTAGACGTCCACTACAGCGGGCCGCAGCAACCGAGCCACGTCCTCGTCGAGCTCGAGGACGTCGAACCAGAGGGATCGTCGTGACTGCCGGCCTGGAGTGGCTCGGCGACGGGCCGGCCGGGATGATCGACGACCTGCTCAACTTCGAGGCGATCCTCATCGAGGAGATCTCCGCGGAGGCTGAAGACCTCGCGGACTCGCTACTCGATGACACCCAGGACCTCGCACCGGTCGATACTGGGGAACTCCGCGACTCGTACGAACGCGAGATCGAGGAGGTGCTCGAGGCGATCATCGAGGTCCGCGTCGTCTCCGACGTCGAACACGCGCCCTACCAGGAGTTCATGGACATCGGAACCCCACACGTCGGCCCGGCCCTCGAGCAGAACAAGAGCACGTTCGAGGACGCTGCTGAGCGCGCCTGGAACAGCGCCGTCCGGAGGCTCTCGTGACCCGCAACACCGGGAGCGGACAGCTCCGGAACGCGATCCTCGAGGACCTCCGCACGCACCAGCCGCTGCTGGACGCGCTCGACCTGAGTGGTCTTGCGGCCGTGGACGGCCCCGCAGACCCGTCGCGGCAGATCTACTCCCAGCAGACGCTGCAGGAGACCGACTACTCTGTCGGCGTCGCCGTCGGGGTGATGCGCGGCGGGGGCGGCACCTCGACATCCTCGTCGACGAGCACCGACTTCGTCGTCCAAGCGGCCGTCGTCGCCCGCCTCGGCTGGCGCCAGGCCGTCGACAACGACCCTGCTCTTGGACTCTCCGAGTCCTACATGGACGACATTCTGAGCCTCGTCGGGGAGCGCGCGAACATCGCGTTCGGCGTCTCATATCTCCAGCCCAACGGGCCGGTCGGCGGCTCCGAGATGCTGGAGTCTGACGACGGCGGCCAGTGGTCGCTCCCCGCGCGGTGGAGCGTCACGCGGACGGTCGTCGGCAACGACGGCCCGCGAGCATAGCGCAGTAACCGACCCACAGACAACACACTCATGAGTTCCGCACCCAGCGACTACGACCCGACTGAAACGCTTGTGGGTGTGTCCGGAAAAACGCCGAAAACGCCACACAGAACGTTTATGCCGGTTGCTAACCATTTAACGATAAGCGCGGTTGACCTCTTGAAAGTAGAGGCCGGTGTTGAAGCCACCGACCCCGCGCTTCGGAGCAACCGAAGCATGAGCCAAGACAACCCCGACGGCAATAACGGTAGCGTTGAGTGTCTCTCCTGTGACCGTGCGTTCTCCACTCAAGCTGGCATGAAGAAACATCATGCACAGATTCACGGAGAGTCCATCGCAGGAATTGAGAAAGTGTGTGAAACTTGTGGGGATACGTTCCGGGTCAGGCAAAGTCGCGCTGAGACAGCCCGATTCTGTTCGGATTCTTGTAAATACGGGGCTCGGTTTTACTGCCTTGTCCCGTGTAGCAACTGTGGGGAGGAAACCCCGAAACAGCAGTGGTATCTCGAAAACCACGACAATCAATTCTGCGACCAAGCCTGCCTCGGCGAATGGCTCAGTAAAAACTTCCACGGAGAGAACCACGCCCAGTGGGAGGGTGGAAGTGAGAACTACGGCCCAGGTTGGACTGAAACGAAGAAAGACTCCGTCCGAGAGCGCGACGGGAATGAGTGTCGACGCTGCGGGATCGGTCGGGAAGACCACCTTGACACCTACGGCCGGGATCTCAACGTCCATCACGTCGTCCCTGCGCGGAAGATCGACGACCCAGAAGAGCGCCACGCACTGGCCAATCTGGTTACACTCTGTCAGTCCTGCCACCCGCACGTCGAACAGTCGGCGAAGGAGGAGGGAGTCGCCGACTGACGCCGCGTCCGATGACCCGTTGGGGCGAGGACCGCATTCTGACACGTCATCGGAGCGAGAACAGCTAGCCGATCGAATCAGCGAACCTTACAACAACAGAACACAACCATGAGCAGCGCACCCAGCAGCTACGACGAAACCGAGACCTTGTCGGGAGCCTGGACCGACGTCTCCGTCGTCCAGGATCCCGGAGCAACCGGAGAGACCGAAACGTTCCTCGCCCGAACCGCGGGCGATATCTCGATCACGCCGAACACGAATCAGTGGGAGAGCGAGCCGAACGCCTCCCGCCACCGGCAGTCCGGCACGGAGCACGTCGACTACACGATCGAGATCCCGCTCGACCACAATGCAGATTTGGATCTGCAGGAGCTCGGCGTCATCGACGACACCACGATGGCGCGGATCTTCAACGAGATCCACGACGCCGTCCGCCTCTACGTCTTCAAGGACCGCGAGGACGCCGACGGCGCGGAGGTCATCCAGCGCGAGGCGGCCCGCGTCCGCGTTGAGGAGACCGAAGAGGAGTTCGCCAGCGGTGACCCGGCGAACGCGACCATCACCCTGCGCGTGATGGGCGAGATCAAGCACGAGTTCTCCACGGTCTGATCATGTCCGGAGCAGCCACGAACGGCGCGTCCGGCACGACCGATCACTT
>NZ_LKIR01000054.1:0-5676 GCF_001462205.1 Haloparvum sedimenti | reverse complement strand
CCGCTTCGAGAACGCCGACGCCGCCCGCGACTACGTCGACGAACGCGCCCGCGAACAACAGGAGCGGGAAGAGGAGGCTGTGGAGGTCTACGGCGCCGCCCGGGAGCTGTTCCTCAACCGCTACCGAGACACATTCTCCGTCGAACGCCACGGCACGGAGATCGAGTTCTACCGTCCCGTTGGAACGAACGCCGACCTGGGCGACTTCGAGGACCGCGAGCTCGCACAGCGCCTCAAGAACGGCGCCAAGCTGCTCGCGGAGGTCGAGCAGCGCCGGCTCGAGACCATCCGCGGTCTGCAGTCCAACGACGTCGACCTCGAGGCGCTCTACGATGACGCCCTGGAGGGGACGGAGCTGATGCGGAAGGTGCTGTCGGCGCACGCCGTCGACGAGTCGTTCCGCGACCCCGACGTCTGGACCGCCATCTTCCGGGATGACGACACCATCGGTGAGGTGTTCGACGATTTTTCGACCGAAGGGGCGGCGGAGGAGCAACAGCAGAAGCTCGCCGCGTTGCAGAGCATCATGTCGGACGGCGACTCGGACAGCTGAAGGAGGTCTACGACATCGGGCCGCGGGAGTTCTTCGGGATGGCCGACTGGGAGCAAACGTTTTGGATGGTTCGTCTGAATGAACGACAAGAGGCGTTCACCAGATGACCCAGAACACTGCCCCCTGCTCAGAATGCCGCGAGGAGATCTCGATCGAGGCAAAGACGTGCCCCCACTGCGATCATAGCGGTTTCAAGCAGGCCTACACGGGGCCCCTTATCGTGACTATGCTGGGGGCAGCCCTCTCGATCCTCATCATCACGGCGATCATCGGGGTCCCGATGATGATCGGTGGGATCGGGTGGGGGATCTGGGTCTACCGAAACGGTCCTCACGTCGCGGCCGATCTCGAGGCATCAGACGGCGAGTAGTCCTCCACACTTCCGTCCTCAACCACACCGCCGAAAGGCACGAGCAGCAGCATTCATAATGGCTTTCAGTACACTCACAGGCGCCATTCGGGTAGACGCATCTGGCGTCTCTGAAGGCGTCGATACCGCTGAACAGGAGATCGACTCGCTCTCCGGGCGGATGCAGACCGCCGGAAAGTCGATGCAACGCGCAGGCGCCGCGATGACTGCGGGGATCACCGCACCCCTGGTCGCGATGGGGGCCGCCGCGACCCGTCAGTCGGCCAACTTCGACCGGGCGATGCAGAAGTCCATCGCAGTCATGGGCGACGTCTCGGACTCGATGCGCGAGGACCTCGAGGAGACGGCTCGTGAGGTCGCGACGTCGACGACGATGTCGCACCAGCAGGCGGCCGACTCCTACTACTTCCTCGCCAGTGCCGGTCTCGACGCGGCCCAGGCGATGGAGGCGATGCCGCAGGTCGCCGCGTTCGCGGAGGCCGGGCAGTTGGACATGGCGCAGGCGACGGACGTCGCGACGAACGTGATGTCCGCGTTCGGCTACGAGGCCGAGAACATGGCCGAAGTGACGGACGTCCTCACTGCGACGGTGTCCTCCCACAACCAGACGATGGAGGGGATGTCCTCGGCAATGAGCAAGGCGGCGCCGACCGCGGCCAGCCTCGGCGTCTCCCTCGAGGAGACGGCGGCGGCAGTCGGGATGCTCGGTGACGTCGGTATCCAAGCTGAGCGTGCGGGGACCGGTGTGAACGCGATCCTCGCACAGCTCTCCGACACGTCCTCGACGGCGGCGAAGCAGCTCCAGGCGGCGGGCGTGAGCCTCCAGGACTCGGGAGGTAACATGCGCTCGCTCGCGGACATCATCCGGCAGATCGAGCAGTCGAGCCTAGACGCGAGTGACGCTGCACAGCTGTTCGGTCGCGAAGCCGGCCCCGCCGCGGCCGCACTCATCCGAGAGGGTGGTGACGCAATCCGCGAGAACACGTCCAACATCAAGGAGATGGAGGGCGCGACGCAGAACATGGCGGAGACGCAGCGGGACACGCTCAACGCCGAACTCCAGGTGATGAAGTCGAACCTCGAGGACGCCGGCGTCGCGATCGGCGCGAACGTCCTGCCGATGCTGTCGACGCTGTCGGGATACGTCAGCCAGGCCGGGAGTTACTTCGCAGATCTCTCAGACACCCAGCAGAAGGTCGTCATCGGTATGGGGGCTCTGGCGGCTGCCGCAGGACCGCTCCTGCTGGCTGGTGGCACGCTGCTGACGATGCTTCCCGCGATGGCGTCCGGGTTCGCGATGGTCTCAGCAGCCTCCGCACCGGTGACAGCGCCGATCCTCGCGATCGTCGCGGCGGTGGGGCTGCTGGGGGCAGCGTTCGCGACCGACTTCATGGGCATCCGCGGCACAACAATGGACGCGGTCGGCGTTGTGAGAAACAACCTCGGGCTTCTCAAGAACGCGCTGCTGGCCGCGCTCGGCCCGGTCGGCTGGATGTACAAGGCGTGGGAGACGAACTTCCTCGGGATACAGAACCGGACGCAAGAGGCGAAGGATCTGGTTCTGAACAACCTCGACCTGGTGAAGGCGGCGTTCCTCGGCCTGATGGGGCCGATCGGCTGGGCGGTTCTGGCGTACCAGAAGAACATCGGCGGCTTCGGCGACGCGATGGACAAGCAAGTCGACCGCGTCGTGTCCGGCGTCAACTGGCTCGTGAAACGGATCACGGAGATCCCCCAGGAGCTCCAGGACCTCATCGACCGGATCCCTGGCGTCGACGGCGAGGAGGTTGCGGACAAGCTCTTCCCGCCGAAGCCCGCGGAGGAGAAGGCGCAGGAAACCGGTGAGGAGGCCGGAAAGGCGGCCTCCGACGGGGCGAAAAGCGCGGCCGAGGACAGCGACGGAAGCAGCGCCGAACTCATCTCGGGGAGTAGCGACCCCTACACCGACGGCGAGGCCGTTGGCTCGGAGATGGCCCAGGGTGCGGTGGCGGGCGTCGAAGACGAGATAGGTGACGGCCCGATTAAGGGCGAGATGACGCCCGAGATCCGAGCCGCGCTCGAGGAGGGCGTGGACGGATACGTCTCCGACCCCGGCGAGATCGAGGACGCACCGACTGAGATCAACGAGGACCTGTTCAAGGCGGTCGCGTCCAGTAAGGGGGGCGCAACAGCGGAGCGCCTCGGCGTCTCCGAGTCAGAGTTCGCTGCGCTCCAGCAGCGGTTCGGCGGCGGTGGCACCGCAGGAGCAGCCGCGACCGCAGCCACCGGCGGGAGCGGAACATCGATGAGCAGCGGAGGCGGCGGGAGTGGTGCAAGTTCGGGCTCGACCGGGCTCTCTGCATCGGAGTTCAAAACCGCACTCCGGGAAGTGCTGGACGGCATGCGACTTGAAACGCGCCTCGAGACCGACCAGCGAGGGCTGGAGCAGTTCATCGAGGGTATCGCGGAGGCGCAGTTCCGTGAGGCGGCACAAGGGAGGATCAGATGAAGATTTACACATTCGAGCTCGGACACCGGTCATTCTCGTCCGCGCCCCGTTCTGGCGGTCACGAAACCTCGACACAAACCGTGCTTAACGGTCCGACGTCGGTCAGTTCGACAGGGGTCGGAGCCCTCAACTTCGACATCGACGTCGTGCTCGAGGGAGACCGGCGGGCGACCTGGAGGGCGTTGGAGCTGGAAGAGCTCGGAAACAACCCGCGGATGGGCGTGCATCCGGTTTCGGGCATCAGTATGGCTGGGTTCGATGGCTACTACGTCATCAGCTCGACGAGTCGTGATCCCGGGGTTGTCGAACCTCCAGGGGAGTCGCCATCGGACACGGACGCCAAAGAGGAGCTCACGCTCAGCCTCGAACGCGCAGGCACACGGAACTATCACTGGTTGGGCGTTACCACGCGCCCCACGGAGGACGTCGACCACCCGTTCGGCAACGACACGACGCCCCTCGTCGGGCTCCCCGCGGACGCCCAGCGCGTGCGGGCCGTCGACGCGACCGCCGAGCCCGAGCAGCGCGAGCTCTCGCTGATGCCGACGTCCACCGTCACGGCGGAGCTCGGCGACGTCGACCTCTACGACGCGACCGCGCTCCCGTTCGACGAGCCGGTCTACCTGTACGACCTGCCGTACGCGCAGCAGGGCGACGTCGACGCGGCCGTGTTCGACACGTACGGCGAGTCCGACCGCGTCAACGCGGACGGGGCGTTCGTCTGGGCGCAGGTGTTCGACTCCGCGCACGTCTTCGACGGCGACGCGGTCGTGGAGAACGGCATCCTTCGGCTGACCATCAGCGAGCCGGAGGCCGTCGACGGCACGGGCACGCTCACGGCGGAGCGCTGGGACGCCTCCGCGGCCGGTGGCGACGGCGACTGGGTCGCGGTCGGCCTTCCGGATCCGTCGACGATGGACACGGAGTGGCGGCCGCTCGACCTGGACGTCGTCGCGACGAGCCCCGCCCGCGTCGCCGCGCAGCTGGAGTTCGAGGCCGTCGCGGGCGACCGCGAGGGCGACATCTACGCGGTCGACGTCGCGCTCGACCGCGGTCGCGAGGACGCGCTCATCACACTCACCGGGAGTGCGACCGACCCGATCCCGACGGATCTCGAGACGCACCTGGACCCGATCGCGAGTGAGTCGATCGTCGACGCGTTCGGGGACGTCAGGCAGAGCCCGCAGCAGCTGGTCGCGAGAGAGGAGGTGCGCCTGTAGATGGCCACGGAGACGTTCAACTACACGGGCGGGCAGCAGACGTACACGGTCCCGAGCGGAGTGAATGCTGTTCGCATACGGTGTTGGGGTGCTGGTTCCGGGTCCAACGCAGGCAGTTCCGACGGCGCGGACGGCGGATACTCCGAGGGAACACTCGCCGTCAACCCGGGTGATACGCTGTACGTCTACGTCGGTGGAGCGGGCGACTACGGAAGCTCCGGGTGGCCCGACGGTGGTGCCCCGCCGAGCAGCGAGGTTGGTGGAGGGGGCGGTTCGAGCGACGTTAGATATGGTGGGAACGCCCGCGGCGACCGGGTGATCGTCGCTGGTGGGGCTGGTGGCGCCAGGTCCACAGGGGCGAAAAACGACTTCAGTCTGTCCCCCGGCCAAGGGGGCGGGTTGACAGGCGAAAGCTCAGGGGACGACTTCCGAAACGCAGTCGCAGAAGGGGGTACTCAGACCAGCGGTGGTTCCGGAGGCGGAGGCGGCGGGAGTGGCTCGTTCTCCAGCGGTGGAGCCGGGAACGAAAACTCGGAAGGCATCGGGAGCGGCGCCGGTGGTGGATGGTACGGCGGTGGCGGTGGCGGTGGAACGACCGACGACAACGGTAATACGGGTGCGATCAACGGTGCTGGCGGTTCTGGGTACATCGACGGAGTCAGCGACGCTTCAACGAACAGAGGCGGCGGCAACCGCGGGGATGGTTACATTGAGATTGAAACCCTTTCCCCGCCGTCAGCTCCGGCCAGCGCCTCCCAGACCATCGTCTCGGCCGAGGAGATAGAGGTAACGTGGGACGACGTAGACCGCGAGGCCAACTACCGACTCGAGGTGAGCGAGGACGGCGGGAGTTATACGGAAGTCGCGTCTCCCGGTGAGAACGTCACCTCATATACGTACACCGCCACGCCCTCCGTAGACACGCACCAGTTCCGCGTCCGTGCGGAAAACTCGGCGGGAAGCAGTGACTGGACGTACACCGGCACTGCGTCAACGAAGGCGGATCCGGTCGTGCTGGATACTGGTGTTGAAGATGAACTCGGGG
>NZ_LKIR01000053.1 GCF_001462205.1 Haloparvum sedimenti | reverse complement strand
TGACGGTCGTCTCCGGGGCGGCGTTCCTCCGGCTGAAAGCGCCACTCGATCTGCCCGAGCGGGTGTCGACGTACGGTCAGTTCGCGGTCGTCGGCTACTTGGTGGCGGTGGTGGCAACGCTAGCGATCCTCGCCGTGCGACTGCCCAGTGGGCTGTTGACACTGCTACATCCGGCCATCGTCGTGTTAGTGGTGACTTCGATCGGCCTCACCGCGGGATACATCGTCGCCATGCGGCGCGGTGAGAGTCTACTGGCACTCGGGGCGGCAGCGGTCCTCACGTACGGGCTGATCGCCGTTGTGGGGATTATTATGTATCCTGCCATCGACCCAGCAACTGGAGCAACGATCAGCGAAACCATTGTCTCGACGCTCCCGCTGAATCTGATGTCAATAGCCGCCGCACTGTTGTTGCCGCTGGTGGCAAGCTACTTTGTCGTGCTCTACTCGGCGTTCAGTGGTCCCATATCCCCCGAGGAGGCTTACTGACAGTGGTCGACGCCAACGTTCCTGACGACGGGGAAGGGCTCACCGTCGCGTCGGACGAGCAATCGATTGATGCCGACCGAACGTGGCTATTGTCGCGCATTCTGCTGACGTGGGCTGAGCTCATCGTTGTTGGACTCGGTGGCGCGGCCCTCGGTGGAACGGTTTCCGGACCACCCGGATTGATCGTCTATCTGGGAACCGTCCTCGCCTCGGTCAGCGTGCTCCTGTACAACGTCGATCAGATGATACAGCAGCGGCTCACGCTTGTCAAAACGAACTAAGAGAAATGTGTCGGAAGGGCGTTACTCCGGGTTGGATCCCGATGGCGATAGATTGCCGATCAATCCTTGTTCTCGGAGCCCGATGCCGAGGAGGACAACCGCATTCGGCAGAAACAGGAGTGCACCGAGTGCCGCCACCGTGTCTTCGGTCTGGACGCCGTAGGTAACGGCGAGCCCAGCGATGACGAACCCCGAGACGCCGAGGAAGTACATCCGATACTCATAGACCCTCGCAAGCGCCTGTTTGAGTAACGTCATGGTTATATTCCTGTATATGAATTCAGATCATATATACAAACGGATCTCTGACGTCGATCTCATTTTCTCCCAGAAGCAGAGTCCGTAATTAGGAACGATGGGAACTACCGATAGTGGATGAGCATATATCAGATAGACTACTGTTAGTGTAGGCACCAATGAGTAGGTTCGAATCAAGTCTCCGAGTGCGTCCCTTGGCTGGCTGTAAATCATCCGCTTTTATTATTCTACACTACAGAATTTAATAAGAATTGTTAATATTGGGGGGTATTATAGCAGCCAGGTTAATAAGTTTGAGAGCATTCGTTTCACATAATGACATCACCACCAGAAGAAGGTGGTCACGACCACGAACACGACCATGACACTAACGGACAGGACACTGATAGCGTATCCTCGACCTCGTCAAATCGGGACGATGTTGCCCAGTTCTCGGTGCCCGAGATGGATTGCCCATCTTGTGCGGGGAAGGTGAAAAATAGTGTCAGAAAACTTGATGGTATTACCACTGTTGACCCACAGGTGACGACTGGAACACTCTCTGTTTCTTATGAGAGAAGCCAAACATCTCCGGACGAAATCGCCGACCGCGTCAAAAAAGCGGGCTATACGGTTGAGTACCAGGGCGAGACAACCGCGGCGTTCACTGTCCCCGAAATGGACTGTCCATCCTGTGCGGGAAAAATTGAGAACGCCCTTGATGATCTCCCGGGGCTCTCGAGTTACGAGACACAACCGACTACTGGGAAAGTAGTGACGACCTACGATGACGACTCCACTTCGCCATCGAAGATCACTGATGCGATCGAGAGTGCTGGCTACGAAGTGACCGACTCGACTGCGAACGACGCAAACACTGCCGAGAGTTCGACTGACGAACGGGAGAACGTTTGGACAAGTTCGCGGGCGATAAAAACGTGGATTAGCGGGGGGCTCGTCGCACTTGGGCTCCTCTTTGAGTTCTTCCTTACGGGCCAGAACGTCCTTGTGGCCGAGCTCGTCGGGCGCGAGTTACTTGTCGCCGACATCCTGTTCCTCGGCGCGGTTGGGATCGCTGGCCAGATCATTTTCCGCAACGGCTACTACTCTGCGTTGAACCGGAATCTCGACATCGACCTGTTGATGAGTATTGCCATCAGCGGCGCCATCATCGCCAGCCTCGTCTTCGGGGAAGCGCTCTACTTTGAGGCCGCCACACTCACGTTCCTGTTCAGTATTGCAGAGCTGCTTGAACGCTATTCGATGGATCGCGCCCGGAACTCACTCCAAGAGTTGATGGATCTATCGCCGGACGAGGCGACCGTAAAACGCGATGGCGAAGAGGTAACCGTTCCTGTCGATAACGTGGCTGTCGGCGATGTCGTCGTCGTGCGTCCGGGTGAAAAAATCCCGATGGACGGCGAGGTTCTTGACGGAGAGAGTGCTGTCAACCAGGCCCCCATCACAGGCGAGAGCGTGCCAGTGGACAAGACACCGGGTGACGAGGTGTACGCTGGCACAATCAACGAACAGGGCTATCTCGAAATCGAGGTCACCTCCGAAGCGGGCGATAACACACTCTCGCGCATCGTCCAGATGGTCGAAGACGCACAGTCCAACAAAACCGAACGCGAGCAGTTCGTCGAGCGGTTCTCATCATACTACACCCCCGTCGTCGTCGGCTTTGCGGTCCTGGTTGCAGTTGTCCCGCCGCTCCTATTCGGGGCATCGTGGCCGACGTTCATCGTCTACGGCCTCACGCTGCTTGTGCTTGCATGTCCCTGTGCGTTCGTTATTTCCACACCCGTCTCGGTGGTGTCGGGGATCACCAGCGCCGCGAAGAATGGTGTCCTCATCAAGGGCGGCAACCATCTCGAGGCGATGGGCGCGGTGGACGCCATTGCAATGGACAAGACCGGCACGATCACCAAAGGCGAACTCACCGTCACCGACGTCGTCCCGTTGAACGACAACAGTGAGGACGATGTTCTCCGCTGTGCCCGCGGGCTGGAATCACGGTCGGAACACCCCATCGGCGATGCAATCATCGAATTCGCCGAGGAGAGTGATATCGGAGCGCCGACAGTCGATGATTTCGATAGTATCACCGGGAAAGGCGTCGAAGCCTCTCTCGACGGCAAGAAACACTACGCAGGGAAACCGGGATTCTTCGAGGAACTCGGGTTCAATCTCGAACACGTCCACGCGACGACCGACGGCGGTGTCGTCACGACGAAGAGTCAGCAGATGTGTGAGCGCAACAACTGTCTCGACCTTCTTGAGGGGACGGTCCCCGAACTCCAATCACAAGGGAAGACTGTCGTCTTAGTCGGGACTGAGGACGAGATTGAGGGCGTGATCGCCGTGGCCGACGAGATTCGACCCGGAGCGAAGGCAGCGATCCAGCGGCTCCACGATCTCGGCGTTGAGCACATCGTTATGCTTACCGGTGACAACGAACGTACGGCCCGGGCGATTGCCGAGGAGGTCGGCGTCGACGAGTTCCGCGCAGAACTCCTGCCCGACGAGAAGGTCGAGGCGATCAAAGAGCTCGACGAACAGTACGACGGGGTCGCTATGATCGGCGACGGCGTTAACGACGCACCCGCGCTTGCGACGGCGACCGTGGGTATTGCGATGGGTGCCGCTGGAACGGATACTGCTCTCGAAACAGCAGACATCGCACTGATGAGCGACGACCTATCGAAGCTACCGTACCT
Source organism: Haloparvum sedimenti (assembly GCF_001462205.1). GTDB lineage: Archaea > Halobacteriota > Halobacteria > Halobacteriales > Haloferacaceae > Haloparvum > Haloparvum sedimenti. Next base: position 3,145 of record NZ_LKIR01000053.1, on the reverse strand, counting down.
CTACGAACTCTCGCACGACGCGAACAGCGTCATCCGGCAGAACATCTGGACGAGTCTGGGTGCGAAAGGACTCCTCGCACTCGGTGTGCCCTTCGGACTCGTCCCGATCTGGGCAGCTGTCCTTATCGGCGATGCTGGTATGACTCTTGGTGTCACCGGCAACGCGATGCGGCTCTCCAGAATCAAGCCAGATTCGTTACTGAACGAGTAATTAGCTTTATTGGTTATTAACATTCACCAGTTGGGGGGATGAAGCGCAGGTTTGGCGTCGTCGAGCGGTAAGCAACCGAATATTCGTCGAGCTCTGCCGCCTCTGCCGCGGCAGCTATAGCCGTCTCCCTATCTCCGATCCCGTCAGCCAAGCTGTTCTCGACGGCGGCAGCACCAGAGTAGACCTTCGCGTTGCTCAGATCAGTTCGAGACAGTGAGAGCCGAGAGCCACGCTCTGCGTACACGCTATCGATGAACGAGCGCTTGAGCGTCTCTACTTAGGCCCGGATGTCGTCACTAGTGAGGCCACCGACTTTATCAGGACCGATCGCCATAGGCAAGGGTACTCCGTCAGGTTGGGGGACTAGCGCGCGTACGCCGACGCTCCCGACGAGGCTTCCAGGTGTCACGTAGATCTCGTCGCTCGGCAGCACCGTGTAGTAACCTCCCGAGGCTGCGATGCTGCGGACGCTGGTAATGACTGGCTTCACGCGGGCAAGTCGCTTGACCGCCCGGTACTGTGATTCGCTTGCCGCGACGGCCCACCGCCGCTGTTGATGGGCAACACGACTGGATCAATCGAGCTGTTCTGCCGGACTGTACGTAGTTCGTGAGTCACATCGTCCGCGGAATTGCCGCTGATCGGCCCTTCAATCGTTACCACTGCGACGGTCCCACGATCGTCGTCCTCAAACAACGCCAATGAGGCTGTCGGACCGACCGCAGCACCGATCAGAAGAGCGGCAACAATAATAACTGTGTACGAGGTCAACAGCGTCTCGACTCGTTGATCAATCGGATTCGCCACGAGTTTAGATATCGAGTCACACAAGTAAAAAAACCGTGGCAACTCCAGAAATATGGGATTTGATAGATTCTATGTACGTTGCACTAGGAGACTGGCGCAGGGTTAAGGATCGATGGTGCCGATCACAGATCTCCGGCTAACGTCCAATATTAATCCCGTAGACGGTGGCAATACTGAAAATAGTCTTCACATCGTTGGCAAGCAGGAAACGATTACGGCTGTGGTCACCGATAAGGTCGTGGCAGCAATGCGATCATACATCCCGGATCGTGGGTGATTGGGAGGATCTCAGTCACTTTTCGTCGCCGCTTCTGGCTGTTCGACCGCGGGCTCACGCGGGAGATCGAGAGTGGCTTGGAGGTCATGATCCTCACCTGTGAGCAAGTAGAGTATATCCTCTAGGATGGTCAACGGTTCCGGGAGCTCGCGGACGACGAGGTAGGTGATCGCCATGAGCGCGACGACCGCCCCGAGTTGGCTGATGATGCGGTCGGAGATCAGAAACGACATCCGATGAGGGTCGGTTTCGCCGAACACAAACAGGATCGCCTCCGAGAACCAGTCCATCAACTGATTGCCGGTGACGATCGAAATGAAGGCGGTTCGAAACACGTTGATGCTTCTGATTACCGTGTTGGCCTTGGGGCTCGGTTCGGGCACGCGGGACATGCTCCGCGTGACCTTTGATATTTAAGCAGAAGATCGGTGTTCAGTCGTTCGATTGTAATGAATCACTCTTCAGTTACGGCCAATATGACGATTGGTGCGACTCGATTGGCGTCGTTTGTATGCCAACCAGTACGAGATCAGAAGCGTCACGACGAGGATCACGAGCTTCGCTTGCAGATGAGTGCATACTTCCGGAGGAGGCGGCCGGCTCGAAGGACTGCACCGCCGGGCAGATTGCCGACCGATTCGTGGTATCGTTCGAGCGAGTGGAGGAGGCGTAGGATCCTTGTCTCGGCTGCGACATCAGTGACGGCGCTTTCGTCGTTCTGTTCGTATCGACTGGGATACAAACCGTTTAGGGACGGTAGGAAAAGTATCCGAGTAGGGATACCCATGTACACAGAGACGGTGGATCCTAAACCCGTCGGAGGTGTGTGGGTGACTGACACCGACGACGCAGACGAGCCCGTCACGAACGCTACCGGTGACGCCGGCTCGGATCCGCGATTGACGATCGTCGTCCCCGTCGAGCCGTTGCCGACCCTCCGTGCGACAGTCGTGCACATCGTGGAGGCTGTCGTCGAAGGAAGTGAAGCCGACGGCGACGTCCCCCGTCGCGCCCGTGAGGGCACGCCGCGTCCCTCGCTGGTTCTCTATCGGGTGCCGCCCGCGTTACTGGCGATGTTCCTCGTCGCGGTCGCGCTCGGCTTCGGCGGCTACGCGCTGTTCAAGTGGTTCGACCCGGTCCTCATGGAGGTGTTCGCATGACTGACGTACCCATAACCGATCTACGCCCCCTACTGGCCGTCCTCGTCTCGTTCGTCGCGGCGTTCTTCATCGCCGCGTCGCACCGCTCCCCGAACGTCCGCGAGGGGTGGACGATCGCGGCGGCGGTCACGAAGTTCGCGATCGTCGCCTCGATGCTGCCGGCGGTCCTCGACGGCGCGGTGTTCGAGTGGTCGCTCGGCGCGTTCCTGCCCGGCGGCATCGAGTTCGTCCTGCGCGCCGACGCGCTCGGGATGCTATTCGCGTTCCTCGCGAGCGGGCTGTGGATCGTCACCTCCTTCTACAGCATCGGCTACATGCGCGGGAACGACGAGGTGAACCAGACCCGGTACTTCGCCGCGTTCGCGGTGTCGCTGTCGGCGACGATGGGGATCGCGTTCGCGGGCAACCTCGTGACGATCTTCGTCTTCTACGAGCTCCTCTCGATCGCGACGTACCCGCTCGTCGCCCACGACGAGACCGACGAGGCCCGCGCGGCCGGCCGGAAGTACCTCGCGTACACGATGTTCGGCGGCGGCGTGCTCGTCCTCGCCGGGACCGCCCTCGTCTACCTCATCGCCGGCAACGTCTCGTTCACGGCCGGCGGCATCGAGGAACTGGCGAACGCCGACCCCGGCCTCGCGATGCTCGCCTTCTTCCTGCTCGCGATCGGGTTCGGCGTGAAGGCCGGGA
>NZ_LKIR01000052.1 GCF_001462205.1 Haloparvum sedimenti | reverse complement strand
GCCAGTTCGTCGACGGCGCTCGAGGCTCGGCGTACCGACCGCATCTCGATCCAGTGGCCGAGGAGCATGATGTCGATCAGTGTGACGAGCTCCCAGAAGAACGCCGACTGCGTCGGGAACACCACGCTCGCGAGGCTGTAGACGAACGCGACGGTGATCGCCATCGAGATGAGCGTCATCATCCCCGGTGCCCGGTCTTTCAGCTCCGGCACCGCCATCTGGAGGAACGGCACCCCACCGTACGCGAAGACGATGACGGCGAACACCGGGTTGATCCACTCGCTCCCCGGGAACGTTGGGACGGAGAACCCGAGCCACTCCTGGAGCATTTCGCTGTACAGGAGGACGGGAATCGACAGGAGCGTCGAGACGAAGAAGCGCCGGCGGAACATCTGCTCGTGGCCTTCGTGCATCCCGCCATGCCCCTCACCGTGGCCCTCGTGGGAACCGTGGTCGTGCCCTTCGCCCTCGTGTCCGGCGTGCTCGTGCTGCTCGTGGGATGCCATTTCATTCGCCGCAGCAGGGTGAGCCTCGTCCTCCAGTAGCTCCTGTTCTACCCCTTCTTCGTCAGATTCACCGACCGCTTCATCGTGGTCGCCGTGTTCGTGCTGGTGACTGCTGGTGTCCTGCTGATCCTCTCCTCCCTGGGAATTCTCAGTTGTATCTTTGTGGTCATCCATAGATCATGTTCTCTGTAGAGGTGGATTCGCTGGCTTCCTGAATCTTCGCCCCTGAAACCGTACAGCAGGACCATCGTAGGCAAACTCCAAAGACAACTGTAGACCGTCGTCTCGAAGCGGTCCGTGCTATCCGCTAATTCCTACTCAGGCGTGAGCGGTGTACCCTGCGCCTTCGACGGCCTCCACAAGGGCCGTGACCTCTGCCTCACCCTCGACACTTGCCTGTTCGCTTTCCCTGTCGACGGTCACGGAAGTCACGCCAGAGACCTCTTCAAGGGCCTCTTCGACCGTCTGCTCACAGTGACCGCACGACATTCCTTCCACGGTGATGGTTGTCGTCATACAGAGGTACATACGTCTCCCTCTCTTTAGCGGATTCCCCCTTCGATCATACTGGTCTCTTGGGGGTCAAACTTTAGAATCCAAGTAACACCTGCGGGCGCAACGAACCAAATCACAGATTCACCAGCTGTCGATGGCGGGAAGATTCAGGTCTCGTTGTGGCGCTCCCTGTACGTCTTCGCTGCTAAAAAGACATATAGTGCGCCGATAGCCCGAATACCCGAGCGGAATCGCTCATTCCATTCTATCGACTCCGGACGCTCGTACAGGAACGCGGTGGCAAATCTCCGATACAGATCGGGAAACAGGAGGACGATCGCGCCGAACAGGCCGGTAAGATTCATCAGCCACGCGTATGCTCGCCCGTTACGGAGGGAAATCGCAGCTATCAGAACGCCCTCCGACCGGATAGCTGGACGGACCCACTCTCTCACAGTTCCCTCACTTGGGTTCGCAATCGCGAGTTTCTCGAAGAGCCCGACGATCTTGTCCGGGAACAGTGCTGAGATAGCGCCGAGGACACCCACGAGTGTTCGAATCATACGATATTGTACGACTGGTGCGGACATAATTCCCGCTGCGACCCTACACTAGCGAGAATAAGGGAATCCGAACAATAGCGACTTCGAATAAGGAACGACGCCCAGAGGACGCTTCTCGAATGAATGTCCCGAATACTCAGGGGTTCGGGGCATAGAGGGCGTAGAGAATTGACAGCATCCCGGCTGCGGTGACAACTGCTGCGACGAATCCTGCTTCGAAGATCGACACCTGGAGGAGTTCGAAGAGGACGCCTTCGAGAAGGCCGCCCAACCCGACCAGCGCGAAGCCGGCGGCGACGTACAGGAGCAACTGCGTGTGATGCCGCTGGTACCCACGATAGGCTTGGTACGCGATTACCAGCGCCAGCGCGGTCGTGAACAGCTTGCCGATGACGAATAACGTGTGTTCCATGAGTCAGTCTC
>NZ_LKIR01000051.1 GCF_001462205.1 Haloparvum sedimenti | reverse complement strand
CGAGGCGCACTACGATCAGGCAGACGCAGTCGACGAGTTCCAGCACCGTCGGCGGGAGCACCTGAACAAGCTGGATTTCGACGAGAGTGATCAGAATGAGTGAGATCCACACCGAAACGGGAGTACCGGAAGTGGGTAAAACCGCCCCAACCCACTTACTTTTAACCAAAACCTACCTGCGTAGCGGCGATACTGTCGTCGCGGGGGGTGCGGCATGAGCACGTCCAGAGACGAGGACGTGTTTGGAGTCTGTGAGTTCTGCGGCTTCTACATCAGGGACGAGGACGACGAGTGCCCGGCTCGCGACGAGGGGGTGTGTCGTCCATGAGCGGCCGTTTCTGCGGCCGCTGCGGGTCGCGGATGACCGTCGAGACGACGAGAGGCGGCATCCCGCACCGCGTCTGTCCGAACTGCGGAGGTAACGATGCCTGAGACGGCCGTCGACCAGCAGCGCGAGCAGATCGCGAACCGTCTCGGCGAGCCGGAGACGCTCCGCTTCCCGAGCGGGTGGACAACGTCGACGAGCTGGCACCGAGCGCAGGCGGCGCCGTCGGAGATCTCGCCGTCGAACCCTGCGGAGTTCGACGTGCTGCTCGGCTACTGCGACGACCGCGACGACATCACCCACCACCGCGTGCTGTTCGCGCTCTACGGCGGCGACCTCGTCGCTGAGTGCGAGTGCGACGGCTGGAGCTACCGCGGCTGGTGCGCGCACGTCGCCGTGCTGTGGTGGCGCTGGTGCCGCGACCAGCTCGCGGTCACGAACCTCGACACCGGTCGGACCTACCTCTCGCCGCCGTGGTGGTTCTCCGTCGACGGCGCCGACGCACAGACGGAGCTCCCGGTCTCGATCGATCAGCCGGTCGCGACGGACGGGGGTAGCCGATGAACCCCCGTTTCGTGTGCTTCGGGTGGAACTGGAGTTGTAACACAACGCCCCGGAAACGTAATACTGCTAAGACGGCCGCGAACCATCTTACTGAGACTTCTACCGCGATTCACCCGGCCGTTATTACACACACGGGGGGGCATCCGAAACGGCGCCCTCATGTGCGCGACGCCGGTGTGCGTGCGAACTTGGAGACGGCGCGCGCGCTGCCGCGTGAAGCGACGCCCGGACGCGGAGCCGCGACCGCGGAGGTGGCGGCATGAAGTACGTCGAGAAGCTCTACGAGTGCCG
>NZ_LKIR01000050.1 GCF_001462205.1 Haloparvum sedimenti | reverse complement strand
AGGATCGGTCCTCCCAACGCCGGCGACCGCCAGCACGGATCTTGCAACATCGTAGACAACCTGCGTACCGTGGTTCCTTCTACTCCGTGTGGCGACCGACACGCGGTCGTCACCCGGACAGCGTACTTTGGCTGCTGAATGACTCGATGTCGGAGACGATATCCTCAAACCGGTCAACTCGATCGAACCCTTCAAGCAACGATTCCAGGTTCACACGGAGTTCGGTCACGTAGTACTCACCACCCTCGCGGCCGCCGGTTTTCTTGTGTGCCATCGCCAGGTTGTACGTGTCGAGGTTGGTGAGCTTGTCACGGATACTGCGAGCCGTCAACTGGTCGATATCGACTGCATTCGTGACGCGCTTGTACTCGGAGTAAATCTCCTTCGTCTGGGCGGGCGTCGCGTTTCGCGACTCGAGGATCGCGAGAGCCAGCAGGAGTGCCTGATCATTGATCGTCAGATCTTGGAGTTTGTTGACGATATTGATGTCCTCGAGTTCGTCGCGTGCCTCCTCGAGATGCTCCTTCGTAACAGTCTCAGACCCTTCGACACATGCGATGTCACCTGCCTCATGCAAAAGGCGAATCGCCTGCCGTGCCGAACCAGTGTCCTTCGCGGTCCACGCGGCCGCGAGCTGGAGGACAGATTCGTTGACGGTTCCGGGCTTGAACGCAACTGAAACACGCTGATCGAGGATGGAGCGCAGCTCGGTCGCGTCATAGGGATCGAAGTGGACCTCGTTCTCGTACAGACTGTCCCGCGTCTTCGCGGAGAGTTGCTCGGAGAACTGGAGGTCATTGGAGATCCCGATGACGGAGACGTGGGCGTCCGTAATATAGCCGTTTGAACGGGCGCGTGGGAGCTGGTAAAGCAGATCGTCATCCGCACCGAGGTTGTCGATCTCGTCGAGGAAGAAGACGACGTACCCCCCGATCTCATCGAGCCGTCGGAAGAGCCGGTCGTTTAAATCGGTCAGAGACAAGCCTTTCGGCCGCTCGTCGGTTTCCGGTTCCAACTCGACGAGCAACTTCCCCACCGCCTGATACGCGGTCGAGACATCCTTCAGGGACACCTCATACGTCGTGAGTGCGATGTCCTGTTGTTGGCAGTAGTCGTGGAGCTCCTGAAGGACAACCCGAGCGGTGACGGTTTTTCCTTGTCCCGTTTTACCCGAGATGAGGACGTTCTTCGGCTCGATCCCCGATCGGATGGTCGTTCGAAATCCTTTGGCGATCGCTTCGAGTTCCGACTCCCGTTCGGGAAGCCGTTCCGGAACCCACTCCTCCATGAGAGCCCGCTCGTTTGCAAAGACGTTGGTGTCGGTTTCAAACAGGGACATGTACCCGGCCTCTAGATTGGATTCCAACCCAGAGTATATAAAATCCACCCCTTCCGGAACTTCCGGAACTTCCTGAACTGGAAGAGTTATTTATACCCCACCCACCCCTCATTTCCGCAACTCACGGGTATAGACGAGAGGGGGGTGAGTAGAAACCCGAACGCGGTCGATCTACCCATATTCTCCAGGTTCCTCAACTCGATATGATCGCATTAATAAATAATTTATGAAAGCGGTTAGTTGTTGTTGTTGTTGTTAGCGCAGCAACCACATGCCCTCTTGTGTTTTCAGTATTTCGGGAGATCGTCTGCTGTTGTATCTTTCGCGTCTTTATACCGTCCGCGTATCAGTAGTAGCTGATAGGCGTTCAGGTCGTATGGAGTTGCGGAAACGAGGGGTGTGTCTCCCCCCGTCTGTTCCTTGTCTCATTTCTACAGGCGGAATAGGCCGGGTACCTAGGACTTGTCCCCAAAGCAGTTCACGAGGTGATACCCGTAGCCACATTGTATTCCAGCTCCGAACTCGCCGATGATGCATTCTCTCGAACTTCTCAGACTTAGCAACCTCTGTGGGCATGAAGTTGCGGAAACGAGGTGTGACTCCCTCGACTTACGATCCAAATGAGGTATGCTACCGCGTCGGAGTTGCGGAAACGAGGTGTGTCCCTCGTGCGGATTTGTGGCATGAGGCATGCCATCGTCTCCGAGTTGCGGAAATGAGGGGTGTGTCCGTGTTTTAGTTGCTTATCGACACAGTTCATTCGAATATCACTACTGGATCTGAAGCCATACTGTACAACGTCACTCCAAACTTTTCGATCACCACCGTTCAAGTGTATACCTCCATTTCACTAGGTCTTCTCGCCTTTCTAGCCGTGTTTTCACTTGGCTAATCCGGAGAGAATTGTTCTTCCGACCGTTCATATCTCTAGTAGATATCGTAATCTACCATGGCGAGTCGATGTCCTCCACGGCCGCATTCTAAACAATGCGGGTGAGGGACACGTCCAGTAATGCGTTCACTGCGGCAATCCGTAGTGAATCCGGCTCAGTTGGTCGCTTGAAGTGACGGAGGATCGGTGCCCTATACAGCGGCACCGCGGTCCCCATACAGCGGCAATGAGGGATACCTCACATGTTCTCATCGGAGTGCAGGTGGCGATCGTAGCTCCGTTGAATCCTGCGAAATCAAACGTGGTTTGACTCACTGTGATCCCCTGAGGAGTTGCGGAAACGAGGTGTG
>NZ_LKIR01000005.1 GCF_001462205.1 Haloparvum sedimenti | reverse complement strand
GTACCCGAAGAAGAGCCCCGCGATGAGAACGACGACGAACGTCATCCCGAACGAGCGCCACGTGAGGTAGATCATCGCGACCCAGAACAGCGACGCGAGGACGTACTCGTGAGTGAAGGCGATGCCGGGACGGTCCACGTATATCGCCTCCCAGTGCAGCGTCGAGTACGCGGCCCAGGCGACGACGATGACGGCGGAAACCGTTAACGCCACCGCATGGAGGCGGTTCTCCGGTGCGAACGCGCGTTTGAGGTCTCGAAGGATCGGTCCGCGCCCGCCGCCTGCGAGCTCCATCAGTTCGGTGACGACGTACAGAGCGAGGGCGGCACCCAGGAACGCCATGCCGTACTGGGACTGCGGGACTGATCGAGTGTAGGCGAAGGCGATCACCCCGATCCAGAGACCGATCGAAAGGCCGATGAGGACGTTCCGCATCGAGAGGAGGTCGGCGTCCCCCGGTCGCTCCTTCTGGATCGCTTCGTCGATCTGATCGTCGTCCGTCTGCGGGGACCCCGTCTCGCCCGGGTCCGCGTCTGACGAGCTCATTCCAACACCTCTGGCTGATGGTCGTTATCGTACATTAGGTTTTCGTGAGGTACAAAAGTATATAGGCTATGCGGTGGCGGAACCCGACTGGCCGACTACTCCAGTTCGCCGCGCGTCCAGTCGTCGTTCCAGACGTCGTTCTCCTCCCAGTAGTCCGCGACGCCGGGGTGGATCGGGATCTCCGGGATCACGCCGTTCGTCATCGACTCGACGCCGGAGTGGTCGATCGCCGTCGGGTCCGACTCCTGGATCGTCTCCCACTCCTCGGAGGAGATGCGGGCGATCTCGTAGGCGACCTCCGCCGGCACCTCCGAGCCGAACGCCCACTGACCGACGAGCTGCCACCCGGTGAGCGTGTCGGTGATCCCGGTGACGTCCTGCTGGTACCCGTACGGCTCGACGTCGACCAGCTGTGCACCACCGTGGTCCTCGATCACCTGACGGAACTCGTCGTCGACCTCGACCACGTTGAGGGACCCGTCGCTCCGGAGGTCCACCTCCTCACACCAGCCGGAAAGCGCGACGCCGTTCACTCCGTACATCGCGATGACGTCGGCACGGCCCTCCTCGACGGCGCCGGCGATCTCACTGAACTCGATCTGCAGCATGTTGTTCGCCTCCCAGACGCCGGTTTCACGGAGGATTTCCTCTGTCAGCGCGCGCGTCCCGGCGCCCGGCTGCAGCGGGTACACGTCGTACCCGCCGTCGTACAGGTCGGTGGTGGACGTCACGCCGCTTTCCTCGGTGGCCACGAAGTGGATGTCGAGGTTGGTGTACATGAATCCCAGATGCGGGAGGTCGTCCACCGGGTTGTCCTCGTAGGGGCCCTCGTCGGCCAGAGCGTTCGCCAGCGAGTTGTTGTCGACGCCCATCGCCGGGATCGTTCCCTGGTCGTATTCGATGAGGTTCGCTGACCAGCCGTCGGTGTTCTGGACGGTCAGGGTGAGGAAATCGCTCTCCTCGCTGCACGCGCGGGCGAGCGCCTGCCCGGCCGCTTCCGTCGGCGTCCCGGAGCCGCTGGTACCGACGACGAGGTCGTATTCGTCGATTCCGTCGTCGCCGCCGTCGCCGCTGCCGTCTCCGGACGAGTCGCCGCCGTCGTCGCCGTCGCCTTCGTCGCCGGTACATCCTGCGAGCCCGATAACGCCGAGCGTCGTAGCGCCTTTAACAACGTCCCTTCTGGAGCGGTTGGTACTATCTGTCATCCAAAATCGTGTTTATCACCATTGTATTTAAAGATTGGCCAATATTACCCGCGTCCGCAACTGAGTTTTTCAAAAAGGGTTGTTTACTCCGTTCGGGACGGC
>NZ_LKIR01000049.1 GCF_001462205.1 Haloparvum sedimenti | reverse complement strand
GCCCCCCGGCGATGGGTGGCGGGGCCACCAGCGATCCCGTCCCACTATGACCGACGACACGACACTCACGGCCCGTGAACGGCTTCGCATTCACCTCCGCGAAGCCTGCCGCACGACCGACTCCCCGATCGTGGAAGCACAGCTCGACGCCGCGCTAGACGCCTGGAACGACCTGCCGCCAACACCCCTTCGGGAGTGTCCCGTCTGTGGGAAAGTGGGGCTCCCGGAGCGGATTCACCAACATGAGTGTGTTAGTAGATAGCTGTGTCAAAAGGGGGTTAAACGGGTGTTTTAGCTTATAGAAGACATATCTGAGTGGGTGTGTATTTAATCCATAATGACATCGATTACTCGGCTCCTGTCTCGGCGTCAGTCAGCCAAATCTATTCAACAACAAAGAGACGCTGAACCGACAGTGTTAGCGATCGATGATGAGTCAGCTGACGAGATTTTCAATGCACTTTCCTCTGCAACCACCCGGTCGATACTGACCTCCCTGTACATGAAGCCGAAGACAGCGTCTGAAATTGGCGATGAAGTAGATACTTCGCTTCAGAACGTGAATTATCATTTGACAAAGCTCAAAGAGAATGAACTCATTGAGGTTGCTGATACGTGGTACTCAGACCAAGGTAAAGAAATGAAAGTATACACACCATCTGATGAAGCACTTGTGTTATTTGCTGGCGAAGATTTGACTCAATCGACCGTCCTGAGTTCAATTAAAAATCTGATAGGAGTCGTGGCAGCGTTCTCTATCGTTAGTGTCCTTGTTGATCAGCTATTCCGGCGGTTCGCCTCGTCTTCCTCCCCGATTTCTGCTGGAGCGGGGCAGTCCTCCGGTGAAGTAACAACCTACATGTTACCACCTGGAGCGATATTTTTCCTCGGAACACTGTTTGCAGTAGTTGTGTTCCTTTGTGTTCGTCATTATCAGGAACGGCGTCAATGAGGAGTAAAACGACTCTTGAACTCCACTGAAGGCCTTTACTTTTACCGTTCTAATTCCCATTTGGCTATGAGACGGCGCACATACCTGTCATCGGTTGCCGCAATGGCAGTGACTACAGGGTGTATCGGGAACGGAGCGAACCAAAGTCCTTCAGAACAAATGCAAAAGAGAGTATCCGTCAAAGACGTGGTGGCAAGTACCGAGACAGAAAATTTAGAAATCGAGGTGGGTATCCCCAACGCAGAAATCACAGCAAATGCTACAGCACACATTCGAATCTCATACGCAAATAATGGCAGTGAGTCTATCGAATTAAATATCGATCCAGACGCCCCAGCTCCTCTCCCCAGTACTGAGGAGGAACCAGGTCTGGTACTGCTATCTGATGCATATGATCCAACGCGGGCCTCGGACGAATGTTGGAAACCAGAGGAAGAGAGTTTCCCAGAACCTGCAGTCGTTAATCAATATGCTATCGAGCCGGGACAGACCGTTGAGTTGGAGTATGACGTCTGGGCGAATCCACAGCAGGAAGCAAGCTGTATCGAACCTGGAGAGTATCAATTCGAACCGATCGAGGGCGAATTCGTGCTAATTGTGGAAGATGAATAGAGCGAGACATCCAGACGTTCTATTTGCGTTTTGAGCACCTATGAAATCCGACGGAGGTGTGGTAGCCACTTTCATCATATTAATCGTGGGCCTATTGCTGATTTCTAACTAATCTGAACCTCCCACAGAGTCTATTTACCCCTCAATGGGTGAGGGGCTCGCTGTACTGGCGGGTTCCCTGAACACGGTGAGAACGATGGCAACCAGAGACATCTACGAGAGCGGATTCGACGAAGACGTCCGAACGGAATCGAGTGCGAATCAGTGTCCCGAGTGCGACGGCCGAGTCACTACGAACGCAGTCGAAACAGTCTGCGAGGACTGTGGCCTGGTCATCGACGAACAGCGTATCGATAACGGGCCGGAGTGGCGGGCGTACGATGACGAGGAGTGTGAACGAACGGGCGCCCCACTTACTGCGGCTCGCCACGATCGCGGCCTGTCGACGGAAATCGGTCGCGGCACCGATGCCAAGGGGAACGAGATCTCTGGAAAGAAGCGAAGGCGACTCGCACGGATGCGCCGTGAGCAGACCCGAGGGCGCTGGCGGTCGAAAGCGGAACGGAATCTCGCCCACGGATTGGGCGAAGTGCGTCGGTTGACGAGTGCCCTCGAGCTCTCCGATTCGGTTCGCGACCAGGCGTGTCAGCTCTTCCGGAGCGCCCAGAACGAGGATCTGCTTCGTGGTAGATCCATCGAGGCCATCGCCGCGGCCAGCGTCTACGGAGCCTGCCGGTGCAACGGCCTCTCGCGGTTAGTGGACGACGTCAGCGAGATGGCCCGCGTCGCGGAGTCACGAGTCACGAACGCGTACAAGACGCTGAACGAGGAGCTGGGCCTCCCCGCTGAGCCCGTCTCCCCCAGCATGTTCGTGCCGCGCCTCGCCTCGGACCTCGAGTGTCCGGATGAGATCCGACAGCGGGCCCGAGCCCTCGCGGAACAGGCCGAGGAGCGCGGCGTCACGACGGGCGTCCATCCGGCCGGGTTCGCCGCGGCCTGCCTCTACAAGGCCGGTCGCGAAGAGGGGCGATGGTTGACGCAATCCGAGGCCGCGGACGTAGCGAACGCCTCAATGGCGACTGTTCGGGCGCACCGGGATACGTTGGAGGAACGGGTCGCCTGAGACAGATCACTGTCTCTCCGTCTGTACTGTACATCGTTCTACGCGGGTTATTCAAAGACGAGCATGTTCTCTGTGAACTGCCCCTAGCTCAAATGGGGCTTCCTGTGGATTAGTCGGACACTCCCTCGACACCATCGGTATGATATCCTGTAGCGGTGTCGTGGGTCACGGTCGGGGCGTCCACGGCCCCCGATGCCTGCCGTCGCACCGTCCGCACAGTGGGAAGGCTGTTGAGAGCAGGCACAGTCCACTCTTGATGTTTCTCGATACCTTTCACGGCGATGTTGACGCTTGCACTACGGTCGCTGTGGTCTTGGTGGGAACACGACCGGCATTTGAACCGCTTCTTGTGACGGTTCCCTCGTTCAGTATGTCCACACAGTGGACACCGCTGACTCGTGAACTCAGGATTTATCCATGCTGTCGGGATCTCTTCGAAGGCGGCTTTGTACGACGTGTAGTGTTGAAGGGTGCGGAACGGGAGGTGGTGCAAGCGCCGGTTCATCCGCGCACCGTAGTCGATGTTGTCACGCATCTCTTTGAGGTCTTCAAAGACGATGCATGGGTTCTCGAACTGTTGGCTCCACTCGACGACGTGCCGCGACACTTTATGGAGTCGGTCGCGGACGAACCGTTCTTCCTGTCCTTCCACTGTATTGAGTACACTCCACTTCTCTGCGTTATGGACACGCTTGCGGATCGTGAAGTAGCGGTGGCGCTCAAACTTGATTTCTGGAAACTCGATAACAAGCGTATCCTCAACGCCATCCTTGGAGAGCGCCGTCAAAGCGACGTTATCCTCGTTCAGGTCCACGCCGACAACCGTTTGTGAGTTCTGCTTATCACGAACGGCCTGCTCGGTATTGGTGACGTTGACGTGCAACTCGGCGGTGCCGTCGTGGAATAGTGCTTCAGCCGTCCCGAGCCGCCATTCGTCGCTCGTGAGTGCGGTCTTGAGAACGTCGAGGTGGACATCGTCACCGTTCAGGATTCCCTTGACGTGTTTGTACGGCTTTGTGCTGATACGAAACGCTACGTCGCCGTCGTCGGTGAGCGACAGATTGTATCCTTCCTCGTAGTTCGCCCGGAGCGGGTATGTGCCATCTTTGGTGTGGCTTGGCTGGTTGAAGTCATCGTACTCGTAGTAGTTCTCCATCGCGCCGAGTGCCTTCGCAACGACGCGCTGTGTCGTGTTTTTCACGAGGTTAGCGTCGTCGGCCACACGGTCGTGAATCACATCCCAGTCCACCCCCCGCTTGGCGAGGCGAATCGCTTCGTTGTACACCGACCGGGCTTCGAGAGCAGCGTCGTACAGCAGGCTCTCGTTGTCACTCTGGATGTCCAGCTGGAAATCTAGCGTTTTCACAAGAGCCTGCTTGTCGGTCATTCGTCGGGTTCGTCAAGCCAGTCCCTGACGAGTCCACGTACCACTTCGGACTTGGTTTTCTCGGCATCGATACACTGCTTCGAGAACTCCTTGTAGAGTTCGTCTTCGAAGTCAACAGTCAACCGTGTCGTCATCGTATGTGAGGTGCTTAAATACTGAAATACTTAATAGTTGCCGACGTAAGGTGGTGTGGGAGAAGTGGAACAGTCAGTAAATCAGTACACGCTGTGCGACTACGATAATCATCTTCAGATTCAGATCACTATGAAC
>NZ_LKIR01000048.1:4034-13936 GCF_001462205.1 Haloparvum sedimenti | reverse complement strand
CGGGAGATTTGCGTCATAGACAACCGCATTCTCTCGCTTCAACTCCTTTGATTTAGCGGCCTAACTCGCTGCTGTATGGCGATTCAACACAGCCTTTGAAACGGACAAATACGGCGTCCTCTATCACTTAATGGCGAGCAAAATTGACGGCGCTCGGTCCCCCTCTCGGGCCCTCCGAATGCAGGCGATCCGGAATTTCAACCGCGGGATGTGGATCGCTACGTGGGCCCTCTTTGTCGGTGTCTCCGTTGAGATCGGCGCCGCTCAGTTACAACGATACGCTTCCCTCCGTCCCCTTCCGGTGGTGCCTTCCTATGCAACACACTGGACCCCCCTGTGGAGTCTCTGGCTTCTCGCAATCACTGGAACATTCGTGTTTTGGCGGCTGTATCGATCATCAGAGGAGGATTATATCGAATATCTATTCACGGATTACGCGGTCGCAATCACGGACCGCGGAGACGAGTTTACGTTTGCTCCGGAATCGTTGAATGTTTCCGTGAGACACGTAGGAGCGGGCCAAGAAGACACGGACGGAGCGGAATATCGGCGGGAATCCGGCGAAGATTCCGGCGATCAGTCGGCAGACCGGCCCGCGGACTCGGGAGGGTGACTGGGAGACCTACGCCGTGAGCTTGTATTCGGAGTCCGGGCCGGCGTCGGGATCGATTGCAGCGATTCTCCAGTTCGGGCTCTGTACCGCCTCGCTTTCGAGCTCGAACGTATGAACGTCTCCCGGGTCGAGGGAGAGAACGGCTTTCTGCAGCTCCTCATCGTAGGAGCTGCTCCGGCGTGGCACTGAGATCCGCATCCCAGCGTCATCTCCTTCCAGAACCTCTAGCCAGAGATGATTGTTCTGTGCCCCGACTACTTCGTAGAGGGCAGGCCGGGTTTTCAGCATATCCGAAAAATCACGCGGTTGGGACTATAAAGTTACCGTCCGAGACGCGTACTACGGGCGGAGCAGGCCGAGTACCTCGGAGTCAAGCCCCGAGGCCGTTCACTCGGTGCGACCGGTCCGAGAATCTCCCACGGTTTGGAGAGCTCAACGCCGCTCGCCACCGTTCGCGCTCAGACGTCCAGGTCCGCGGTCGGGAAGGCCCCCTCGTCGAGCTCCGGTTCGTACTGCTCGATGGCCGTCAGGACGACCTCCACGGTCGACTCGGGCGTCCAGCGCCCGGTGTTTATCGTCAGGTCGTAGAAGGACTGGTCGTCGAGGTCGATGCCGTAGTAGGACTCGTAGCGCTGCTTCTCGATCACCTCGCGCACCTGCATCTCGGCGGCCCACTCCTCGCGGTCCTCGGTCCGCCGGAGTCGGACCTCCTCGGGCGCGTCGAGTCGGATCCGAAGGTCGGCGCGGTTGCCCGCCAACCAGCCCGCGAGCCGGGACTCGAGCACGAACGCCCGGTTCGCGGCTCCCCATTTCTCGGCGATCGTCTGGAGCCGTCGGTCGAGCGCGCGGTCGATCTCGTCTGTCTCGCCCGCCTTCGCGACGAGCTGGGAGAGGCTCATGTCGCGGTCGGCCGCGATCTCCCGGAAGATGTCGCCGCCGGAGACGCAGCCGCAGTCCATCGCGTCAGCGAGCGCCTCCGAGAGCGTCGTCGCGCCGCAGCCCGGCGGGCCCGACACCGTGACGAACAGGTTGCTGTCGATCCGGCGGTCGGCCGCGTTCGAGGGCGCCATGACGTGTCCGCCTTCGACGGACGCCGTCAAAAGATGAGGGGGCTTCGTCCGGCGTCGGGGCCGTCCGGAAACTCGCGCCCCCGGTCAGCTCTCGGCCCTGGCGTCCGCGGTCGCGTCGTCGCGGCGGCCGCGCGCGAGCAGCCCCGCCCCGAGGCCGGCGGCGAAGGTCGCGACCCCAACGGCGGCGATCCACAGCGCGTCCGGGTGTTCGGTACCGACGTGCAAAAGCGATCCAGCGAGTGCGTCGAGCATGTGCCACGGGTGGGGGCTCGCGGTCAAAGGTCCGTCGAAGGCGTCGGAGCGTCCCGCTGATCCGAGCGTCGGCCCTCGTCGGGAGAGGCCGGCCACCGCTCCACAAAACCTATCCGCGCCAGCGGGAGACCCTGTAACAGCAATGACCGTCCGCGAGCACCTCGACGCGCGGCTCGGCGCGGACGCGCGCGGACTCGCGGCGTTTCGGATCGCACTGGGAGTGGTCCTGATCGTCGACCTGGCGCTGCGAAGTCGTGAGCTGACGGCCTTCTACACCGACGAGGGCGTGCTCCCGCGGTCGACGCTCGTGGAGCTGTACCCCGCCTTCTCCCGCTACTCGCTCCACGCGGCGTCGGGTGAGGGGTGGGCCGTCGCGCTCCTGTTCCTCCTCGCGGCCGCGGTCGCCGCGGCGCTCGCGGTCGGGTACCGCACGCGGACGGCGGCCCTGCTCTCGCTCGTTCTCGTGGCGTCGCTACAGGCGCGGAACCCCCTCGTTCTCAACGCCGGCGACACGCTGCTGTGGCAACTGCTCGCGCTCGCGTGCCTGCTCCCCCTCGGCCGGCGCTGGTCCGTCGACGCGGTCCGCCGGACCCGGCGGGACGGACGGCGGAGCGGAGACCGAGACGGGAGCGCATCCGAACCCGACCGCGCCAGGGGGTTCGCGCCGGCGCTTCTGTTGACGTTCGTCGTCGTCCTGTACCTCTCGAACGGGCTCGTCAAGCTCCGCGGCGACGCCTGGCCGGGCGGGACCGCGGTCCCGCAGGTGTTCCGGCTCGAGCACCTGTCCGGGCCGCTGGGCGGCGCACTCGCCGGCGCCGACGGACTCCTGACCGTCGGGACCTACGCGTGGCTCGGCCTAGTACTGGCGTCGCCGCTGCTCCTCCTGTTTACGGGCCGGGCCCGCACGGCGCTGGCGGGTGCGTTCGTCGCCGCGCACCTGTCGATGGCGCTCACGCTCGCGATCGGCGTGTTCCCGCTGGTGTCGGTCGCCGCCCTCCTGCCGTTCTTCCCCCCGCGCGTCTGGGACGCGGTCGAGCGTCGCCTGGACGGGTCGGCGGAGCGCCTCCGCAACTCCGTCGTCGCCGTGAGCGGCGCGGCCGTGGCCGCCTTCCCGACGGTTCCGGGGCCGATCCGCGCCCGGCCGGGGGTCGGGCGCGTGCGCCGCCGACTTCCGGAGGGGCTCGCCGCGGTTCTGCTCGTGTCGCTGCTGGCGTGGAACGCGATGGCGCTCGGGCTCGTCGCCGCGCCGGCCCCGGTGGCCGACGCCGCGGACCCGACGGAGAACCGCTGGGACATGTTCGCGCCGAACCCGCCGAACACGGCCTCGCTCGTGCTCGCGACGGCGGAGACCGCCGACGGGGGCGCCCGCGACGCGCTGTACGGCGACCCCGTGGCGAGGAACCGGACGCCGAGCGACGCCCGCGCGTATCCGAGCGCGCGCTGGCGGAAGTACCTCACCGCGATGCCCGCCGATCCCCCCGACGACCGCGACGAGCGGCTGGGCGCGTACCTCTGTGAGCGCGCGGCCGCCGCGGGCGATGGAACTGTCGAGCGCGTCACGGTCTCGTTCGTCTACGTCGACGTCACACTCGGCGAGCCGCGGGGGGAGCCGACGGCCGTCGAAGTGCTCGATCGGCAGTGCTGAGACGGAGTCGTCCGGTTCCCCGTCTTCCGGCGGTTCAGCTCGGACGACGGTCGGTGCCGCCACGATTAACCGCGCCGCAGGCGTCCCCTCGGTATGGTCGACCCGACACCCGGCATCCACCACGTCACCGCCATCGGGAGCGATCCCGGTCGGAACCACGCGTTCTACACCGAGACGCTGGGGCTCCGCATGGTCAAGCGCAGCGTCAATCAGGACGACGTCGGCGTCTATCACCTCTTCTACGCCGACCACGAGGGGAGCCCCGGCACGAGCATGACGTTTTTCCCCTACGAGGACGCTCGCCCCGGCCGCGTCGGGAGCGGCCAGGCCCGGACCGTCGCGTTCCTGATCCCGGCGGACGCGGTCGACTTCTGGGTCGATCGGCTCGAGGCGGCCGACAAGGTCGACGCCGTCTCCACCTTCGAGCGGTTCGGCGACCCCGTCGTCGCGTTCGAGGACCCCGACGGCCTCCCGCTGGAACTCGTCGGCCGCGCGGACGCCCCGGAGCCGAACCTACCCGAGGGCCCGGTGCCGGAGGAGCACGCGATCCGCGGCTTCTTCGGCGTGACGCTGGCGCTCGGGAGCGTCGACCCGACCGCGGCCCTGCTGGAGGAGATGGGCTTCGAGCGGACCGCCGAGGACCCCGACCAGCACCGCACGCGCTTCGAGGCGGACGGCGACCGCGGCTACGTCGTCGACCTCGAGACGGACCCGAACGCGCCGCAGGGGCGCCCCGGCGCGGGAACGGTCCACCACGTCGCGTTCCAGGTCGACGACGACGAGCAGGCGGAATGGCGCGAGGTCCTGCAGGGGCAGGGCCTCCGGCCCACGGAGATCATCGACCGCAAGTGGTTCAGGTCGGTGTACGCGCGGACTCAGGGCGGCGTGCTCTTCGAGTTCGCCACGAAGTCCCCGGGCTACGCAGTCGACGAACCCCTCGACGCGCTCGGCGAGGAACTCGTCCTGCCCGAGTGGCTGGAGGACCGCCGCGAGGAGATCGAGGCCGCGCTGCCGCCGCTGTCGACCTGATCGGCGGCGGAGTGCGCACGCCGTTTCGTTCCCGACGAGGGCGAGTCAGTCGGGCGAGTACGGGTTCGTCGGCGTGTCAAGACGCGACAACCGATCGACGGAGTCGAAGTCGTCGTCGAACGCGTAGAGATACGTCGTCTTTCGTTCGTCCGCGTACGCCGCGAGGCTCGCGTCCACCAACGATAGCTTCCGGCGCCCACGGAACAGCGACTTCGCCCGTGCAAATCCCTCGGCCGAGAGGGACTCGACGTGGAACCGCCGGTTCTCCTCCAGTCGGTCCAGAAAGTCGACCGCGGCGTCGTGTCCGGCGTTCGTCGTCAATCCGTTCAGCGTTTCCGCGAGCACGTAGTCGAGAACCACGGCTTCCGGGAGATCCCCACCGTCGATGCCGCGAAGGATCGGCAGCGCACGCTCGTGATGGCGGTCGCGTCGATACGCGGCAGCGTACAGGACGGAGGTGTCGACGAGCGCTCGCGGCATTCACTCGACGCCCCACGCGTCGTGATCCGCGACGACGTCGGTCTCCGATTCGCCCGAGTACCCGTCGAACTCGCCGAACGTCCCCGACCGCTGTCGGACGATCTCCACGCGGACGGTGCCGTCGTCCGCCAGACTCCACCGAAGGTGGTCGCCGTCGTCGATGTCCAGCTCCCGCCGGATCGCGGCGGGAATGTTCGCCTGATTGCCGGACACCTTGCTTTCGGCGTCCACTCCGTCGCTGCTCATACCCTCACTTCGCGTCGGAGCGACATAAGGCTAGTGTGGGGGCACACTTGGAACGCGCGAACTCCCTCACCGCGCCAGCAGCGCCTCGAACAGCGCGTCCTGTCCGCGCCGCAGACGCTCCAGAAACGCGGACTTGCTGATCCCTAGCTCACCGGCCACGTCTGCGGCCGAGCAGGCCTTCGGCACGGCGAAGTAGCCCATCTCGTGGGCGGTACGGAGCGCCGCCTCCTGTGCGGGCGTGAGCCCGTAGCCGCGGCCGATGGCGTCCGCCTCCTCGGTCGCGAGCGGCTGGAGCTTTCGGAGCGTCACGCCCACCGTCTCCGCGGCGCGCTCCATCACGCCCTGTAACACGTCGTGGCCGACGACCGCGCCGGTCATCGTCGCCGCGCCGCGGTCGTAGCGCATCGACTCCACGAGGAACCCCTCGTCGACGAGGTCGTGGACGACGCAGGGGTGTTTCGACAGGCACCGGAAGTTGTCGCGGTCGCCCGCGTTGGCGACGTGGAGGTACCTGATGTCGTCGTCCGCGTCGAGGACCGGAGCGATCCCGGCGTCCGCGGGCGCGGTGAACTGCAGGAGGACGTTCCCGTCCGAGCGAAGCTGTGGCGGCTCCGCGGACACCGCGGCGTCGGCGGTCGCGGAGGCGTGCGCGAGCGGACAGTCGTCACCCTCCACGCGGAACTCCGCGATCAAGCACTCGTCGATCACGGGCACACGTTCGGCCGCGAATATATAAAAGCCGCCCATGGACTGCCGAATCGAAAAGTGGTATGGCTCCGTACCGAAGAATGATTATGGACCTCGAGACAGTGAAGGACCGCGCCGGACCGCGGCAGTTCGGTCCGGGCGACGACATGCCCGAGGAGTATCGGAAAGCGGCGACCCGGATGATCCAGTTCCACGCCAACTCCGAGGTCATGGGCGGCTACCTCGACAAGGAGTTCACGCGGAAGGCGCCGTCGCTGGACCGGAAGCTCGCCAACACCGCGAAGGTGCAAGACGAGATCGGCCACGCGCAGCTGCTCTACCGTGCCGCGGAGACGCTGGGCGTGAAGACGCGCGACGAGATGCTCGACGAACTGGCGAACGGGGAGGGGAAGTTCCTCAACTGCTTCCACTACCCGGTCGACACCTGGTACGAGGCGCCGATGATCGACTTCTTCGTCGACGGCGGCGCGATGCGCCGGCAGGCGACGCTGAAGTCCACCTCGTGGACCCCCTACGCCCACGCGATGGACAAGGTCTGCTTCGAGGAGGGGTTCCACGTCAAACACGGCGAGTCGATCCTCCGCGAGCTGATGCAGGGATCGAAAGCGACCCAAGAGCGCACCCAGGAGACGTTCGAGGTGTGGTGGCCCCGCATCATCCAGTTCTTCGGCCCGCCGAACGACGAGAGCCACCACAACGACTTCGCGCAGGACGTGGGGCTCAAGACCGCGACGAACGACGAGCTCCGCCAGTCGTTCCTCAACATGTACATCCCGAAGGCCGAGAAGTACGGCCTGGAGATCCCGGACACGCCGCGGATCGAGTACGACGAGGAGTCCGGCCGCTACGAGCTCGCCTACGACGAGCTCGACTGGGACGAGTTCTGGACCATCTCCAAGAACGAGTACCCGGGCAGCAAGGAGCAGATCGGCTCCCGACGCCGCCGACAGGAGGCGGTCGAGTGGGTGCGTGACGCGCTCGACTCCTGGGAGTCCGAGGCGACCGGCGTCGCGACCGGGGAGGCGGCCGACTGACCATGATCTGGGAAGTGTTCAGACAGGAGGAGCCCGGCGACTACCACAGACACGTCGGCAACGTCCACGCGCCCGACCGCGAGATGGCCAAGCAGTTCGCGCAGATCCAGCACGCCCGCCGCATGCAGACCAACTCCCTGTGGGTCGTCCCGCAGTCGGAGATCGGTGAAGTGGACGCCGAGGACGCCGCCTTCGGCGGCACCACGGACAAGTCGTACCGCTGGGCGATGACGTACAACGACATCGACGCCTCCTTCGCCGAGGAGGTCGCCGACAGCGAGGCCGAACAGCGCGAGGCCGCCCGCAAGCGCCGCGAGGCGATGGAGGAAGCCGATGACTGAGAACGCACGCGACGACGCCGGCGCCGCGGCCGGGACGACCGGCGGCTACGAGATCCCCGAGGAGACGCCCGCCGCCGGCAGCCTCGACCGCGACACGCTCACCGCCGAACAGCAGTTCGCGGTCGAGGAGCAGCTGTTCCGGCTCGCGGACGACGAGTTCGTCCACGCCGAGCGGCTCACCGAGTGGCAGATCTACGCGCCGACGCTGGAGTCGGACCTGGCGCTCGCGAACGTCGCGCAGGACGAGTTCGGCCACGCCCGCCTCTGGTACGACCTGCTCCAGGAACTGGGCTACACCGAGGCGGAGTGCATCTGGGAGAAACCGGCCGACGAGTGGACCCACAGCACGCTCGTCGAGCGGCCGTTCGACGACGACGGATGGGGGAACGCGGTCGTCCGCGGCTACCTCTACGACGTGGCCGA
Source organism: Haloparvum sedimenti (assembly GCF_001462205.1). GTDB lineage: Archaea > Halobacteriota > Halobacteria > Halobacteriales > Haloferacaceae > Haloparvum > Haloparvum sedimenti. The sequence goes on along the minus strand of NZ_LKIR01000048.1, from coordinate 6,095 downwards.
GCGCATCCGGCTGGAGGCGCTCGTGGAGACGAGCTACGCCCCGCTCGCCGACCGCGTCGGCAAGGCGCTCTCCGAGGAGGAGTACCACCGCGAGCACGCAGCCAACTGGCTCGACCGGCTGGCGGAGGACGACGAGGCTCGCGAGCGACTCGACGCCGCGGTCGACGAGCTGTTCCCGCACGCGCTCTCGCTGTTCGCGCCGGGGCCCAACGAGGAGGCGATCCTCGAGGCCGGGGTGCGCCGCGAGACGCTCGCGGACATGCGCGCGGAGTGGCTCGACACCGTGGTGCCGTACCTCGAGTCGCTCGGGCTGACGGTCCCCGAACCGGACGCGGCCGACCGGCCGGCGGACCGCGGCCGCGACGGGAGCCACACCGACGCGTGGGCGGAGCTCTACGAGGCGTTCACCGCGACGCACGACGAGATCGACTTCGACCGTCCCGCCCGGCTCCGCGCGGAGGAGGCCGAGTAATGCCCGCGAACGCCCCGCTCGGCGGCGGCGCGGACCCCGACGAGGGCGCCGCGAGCGCGGCCCGCGAGGCCGGCGGCGAGGCCTGCGCGTACACGAGCTACGAGGACGGTGAGGCGCCCGAGTCCTACCCCAAGACCGGCGAGGGCGCCGAGGGCGTCGAGGCCGACGTGTGGGCCGCGCTCCGCGAGGTCGAGGATCCCGAGATGCCCGTCAGCGTCGTGGACTTAGGACTGATCTACGACGTGACGGTCGAGGAGGACGGCCGCTGTACCGTCGAGATGACGCTGACCTACACCGGCTGTCCGGCCAAGGACATGCTCACGAACGACGTGCGCTGCGCCGCCGAGACCGCGCCCGGCGTGCATGAGGCCGAAGTCCGGATCCGGTACACGCCGGAGTGGAACGTGAACATGGTGACCTCGGCCGGTCGCGAGGACCTCCGCGAGTTCGGCCTGAGCGTCTGACCGTGAGCGACCGCTCCGACCCCAGCGTGACGGCCGGCGAGGCGGGCGACGCGGACGAGGAGCCGGCGGTCTGCCCCTACTGCGGGTCCGACGAGACCCACAAAGAGCATCCGAAGGGGCCGGGGCTCTGTCGCTCGATGCACTTCTGCGAGAACTGCGAGGAGCCGTTCGAGCGGTTCGGGTGAGCGTCGGGCGTCACGGTTCGTCGGCGCTCTCGGCCGCCCCGAGCGCTCGCCGAACGGCCCACTCAGCGGCCCCCAGTCCGAGGAGCGCGGCGACGACGAGGGGGCCGAACGCGAGCGCGTACAGGCCGAGGGGGTCGCTCTCGCCGCCGACGCGAAGGACGAGGAACCAGACCAGCGCCGTCGCGGCCGCGAGGCCGACCGTCGGACTCACGACCCCCCGGGCCGTCAGCCAGCCGAACGGGACCGCCGCCTGCAGCGTCAACACGAGCAGCCCGCCGCCGACGACCAGCAGGAACTCCCAAGGAGCCGCGGACGGCGCGGTCCAGAACCGATAGGCGACGATCCGCACGAGCGCCCAGCCGCCGACGAGGATCGCGCCGTGGCCGACGCCGAGCAGGGTCGCCGTGCGGAGCGGTCGCGACGTACGCGACGCACGCCACGCCATCGCGGCCGTCGTGGCGACGGCGAGCAGCACGGCGACGACGAGCGTCACGGCGTCGCTCCCCAGGACCGGATCGGGCGTCCCGGGCATCGTTATCCTGCCGGAGCCCCGCGACTGTCAGTCGTTCGGACCGGGAACGTTCGCGAGCCGTCGCGCGGAGGAGGGCGGCGGACCATACGCGGGCGTTGCACGCCCCGGATCAAGTAGGTTCCGGCGCGAGCGGTCGGGGTCGCATTCGGAAGCTCCGCTACTCGTGGCCCGACACCCGAACGGGCTCGTAGGGCTCCTCCAGCCACTCGATATCGGAGTCGGAGAGGTCGATGTCGAGCGCCTCGACCGCGTCTTCGAGGTGCTCGACGCTGGAGGTACCGACGATGGGCGCCGTCACCACGTCCTTGTGCAGCACCCACGAGAGCGCGATCTGCGCCATCTTCACGTCCTTCTCGGCCGCAAGCTCCTCCACGCGGGCGTTCACCGCCTCGCCGCCGCCCTCGCGGT
>NZ_LKIR01000048.1:0-4024 GCF_001462205.1 Haloparvum sedimenti | reverse complement strand
CCTCCGCCTCGTAGGGGCGGGTGAGGTAGCCGGCCGCCATCGGACTCCACGGCATGACGCCGATCCCCTCCGTCTCGCAGAGGGGAAGCATCTCGCGCTCCTCCTCGCGGTAGGCGAGGTTGTAGAGGTTCTGCATCGTGGCGAACCGCTCCAGCCCGAGGCGGTCACTCGTGTGGAGCGCGTCCGCGAACTGGTGGGCCCACATCGAGGAGGCGCCGATGTACCGCGTCTTGCCGCGCCGCACTGCGTCGTCGAGCGCGCGCAGCGTCTCCTCGATCGGCGTGTCGTAGTCCCAGCGGTGGATCTGGTAGAGGTCCACCGTGTCCATCCCCAGTCGGTCAAGCGAGTTGTCCAGCTCCTGCTCGATCGTCTTCCGGGAGAGCCCCGCGGCGTTCGGATGCTCGCTCGCGCCGGGGAACCGGATCTTCGTCGCGACGACCTGCTCGTCGCGGTCGTGCTCCGCGAGCACGTCGCCGAGGATCTCCTCGCTCTCGCCGTTCGAGTAGACGTTGGCCGTGTCGAAGAAGTTGGTACCCAACTCGATCGCGCGCTCGACCAGTTCGCGGCCCTCCTCCGGGTCCAGCATCCAGTCGTGGCCGCTGCCGAAGCTCATACAGCCGAGACACAGCCGCGAGACGGTCGTGCCGGTCGAACCGAGCGTCGTGTACTCCATGCCGAACGGGCGGGTGCTGGGGTGTTAAATCCAGAGGCGTCGTGCGTGTTCAGCGAAGACATAAACCAGATAGAACGATACATAACACAGTCGCCGCGCTGAGCGCACTTCGGCCGCGCTATCGGTCGCTTCCGTCCGTCCCGGTCTCTCGCACCGGCTCCATCACCTCGCTCGCGAACCGCTCCAGCGCGCGCTCGGGGTCGTCGCCGCGGAGGCCGACCAGCAGGTGGTCGACGCCCGCGTCCTCGAGGTCGCGGACGTACTCGCGGAACCACTCCGTCCCCGCGCGGAATCCCTGATGGACGTGCTCGGGGTCCGCGGTCGGGTCGTCCGCGAGGTCGACCTGCATCGCCATCGCGAAGGGTTTCTCGCCCGCGGCCGCCCGCCAGTCGTCGAGGTACGACTCCAGCGTCGACTCGGGCAGGTGGTAGAACAGCCAGCCGTCGCCGTGCTCGCCGATCCACTCGACGGTCTGTCTGGCGTGCCCCGTCGGCAACAGCGGGAGCGTCTCCGTCGTCGGCTCCGGGACGACGGAGAGGTCGCCGTCGAGCGTGCCCCACGCGGTGTCCGCCTCCGGGAACTCCTCGGACCAGACCGTCCGCAGGAGGTCGACCGCCTCGCGGAACAAGTGGTCGCGGTCGTCGGGGTCCACGTCGAACGCGGGAAACTCCGGGTCACGATCGCCCGTAGCGACGCCCAACACGAGCCGGCCGTCCGAGAGGCGGTCGACGGAGGCGGCGGCCTTCGCGACGTGGAGGGGATGTCTGAGCGTGAGCACGACGCTGGCAGTTCCGAGCGTGATCTCGTCGGTCGCGGTCGCCATCCGGGTGAGCCACGGCCACACGTCGAACGTCTGCCCGGCGTCGCCGAACGACGGCCAGAAGGTCGGTACATCGCGGGCCCACAGCGCGTCGTAGCCCAGTTCCTCCGCGCGGCAGGCGAGGCGGACCTCCGCGTCGACGTCCGGCGCCGACTCGTCCGCGTTCGTCAGCGGGAACCCCGTGCCGAACGTGAGCCGATCCGTCGCGAACAGCCGACGGAACCCGGCGTTGTGGTGTGCGGACATCGGTTACGGTCACCGAGGCGACCGCGACACAACGACCTGTCGGTCGGGGCGGTCGGTCCCCTCACGTGCTGTACACTTATCCGAACCTGCGGCGTACTGTGAGCCATGGTCAACGAGGCGACGATGGACGAGCGGGAGCGGGACGCGTTCCTCGGTATCGGCGGGACCGGGGTGATCGCCTTCGCGAGCGAACCGGACGAGCCACCCCACGCGGTGCCGGTCTCGTACGGCTACGACGCCGAGACGACCGCGTTCTTCTTCCGTCTCGCGGTAGGCGGCGGGAGCGAGAAGGTGACCGTCCTCGACCGCCCGATCTCGTTCGTGACTCACGAACGGGGCGAAGAGGGTGCACGGAGCGTCGTCGCGACCGGCACCCTGGAGCACACCGCCGAGGCGGATATCGCGACGGAGACGCTTGCGGCGCTGAAGCGGGTCCACATTCCGATCGTCGACATCTTCGGCCAGCCGCCCGAGCAGGTGGACTTCGAGTTCTACCGACTCGTTCCGGACACGTTCGAGGGGCGCGCGGAGTCGTCGACCGCGGTCTGAAGACCGGGTCACCGCCGCAGTCACTCGGACTGCTCGACCGCCCCGACCGCCTCCTCGAGCACCGACCGTGCCTCCGAGAGAATGTCGTCCGCGAGTTCGGGACCGCGCGCCTCGGCGGTCAGTCGGACGAGCGGTTGCGTCCCGGACGCGCGTACGAGGAACCAGCCTTCGTCGAGTTCGACGCGGACGCCGTCGAGCGTTGAAGTGTCGGCGTACTCCGCCGTCAGGCGCTCCGCGACGCGTTCCATCACGGCAGCCTTGTCCGCCACCTCGACGCTCGCTCGTCGGATCGGGTGACTATCGACGGTCGCGAGTCGGTCCGCGACCGGTTCCGCCGCGGCCATCGCCGCCAGCGTCACCGCCGCGAGCGGACCGTCCGGACACAGCGTCTGCTCCGGGAAGATCCACGCGCCGGAGGGCTCCCCGCCGAAGACGACGCCCTCCTCGCGCGTCCGCTCGGCCACGTACACGTCGCCCACCCGCGTCCGCGTGACGCTCGCGCCGACCTCGGCGAGCGCGTCGTCGACCGCGAGGCTGGTGTCGACCGGCGCCGCCACCTCGTCGCCAGCCCCCGCCTCCCGGCGCGCGAACAGCGCGAGCAGCAGGTCGCCCGGGACGAACTCGCCGTCGCCCGCGACCGCCATCATCCGGTCCGCGTCCCCGTCGTGAGCGATCCCCAGATCCGCGTCGGTCGCCGCGACGTGCGCGCACAGCCCGCGGCAGGTCTCGGCGGTCGGCTCGCTCGGCCGCCCCGGGAACCGCCCGTCGCGCTGGGCGTTGAGCGTCGCCACGTCCGCGCCCAGCTCGTGAAGCGCGTCGGCCGTCACCCGTCCCGTGCCGTTGCCCAGATCCACGACGACGGAGAGGTCGCCGAACGTCGAGCCCGTCTCCGCGACGGCGCGCTCGCCCGCGTCCACGAGCGCCGCGCGGTGGCGGGCGTCTGCGTCCGCGCCCTCCCGCCGGACGCCGTGGCCGTCCCACGCCGCGAACGCGAACTTCCCCTCCTCGATCCGTGACTCGACGGTCGCCCGGCGGTCGGCGTCGAACGCCTGCCCCGAGCGCGTCCAGAGCTTGATCCCGTTGTCCGCGGGCGGGTTGTGCGAGGCGGTGACGACGACGCCCGCGTCAGCGTCCTCGCCCGCGACGGCCCGCGCGACGGTCGGCGTCGCCGCGACGCCCAGGTCCACCACGTCGGTCCCGCACTCGACCAGCCCGGCCGCGAGCGCGTCCACCAGCGCCCGCCCGGAGTCGCGGGCGTCGCGCCCGACAACCACGCGGTCGGCGTCCGCCGCGACCGCACGCCCCACGTCGAGCGCGAGGTCCGCCGTCACCGTCTCGCCGACCGGTCCGCGCACGCCGCTCGTTCCGAACAGAGACATACGCAACCGCACGCGGCCGACCGCCAAAAAGTGGCGGGCGATCGATAGCGATACTTAGTGGAGCGCGGTCGTTGTTCTGTTTTTCTGTCAGTTAGTGGGCTTTCTGTGACTGCTGCAGATCCTGCTGCTCGGGACAGCAACACCCAGAAAGCCCCAGCCGGCTCGACCGCGCCGGGCCTCGCTGCGCTCCTCGCTCTCAGCACCGCCCGCTGCGGTGCTTGCGTCGTCCGGGCGGGATCGAGCCGGCTGCCCCTTTCAGCGGCCGTGTTTAATCACCTGAAGGGAGTGGAATTTGCTGTTCCGCGGCCTTCCTGATGTTGTATACTGCACACATCAGCGCAAGTTCACGGAATTCTC
>NZ_LKIR01000047.1 GCF_001462205.1 Haloparvum sedimenti | reverse complement strand
TCCTTGTTGGCGAACTCTTCGCCCGCCTCCTGGAGCTGAGCCCAGTCGTCGGACATCGCGAAGTCCATGTTCCCCGGGTCAATCTCGATGAACGCTTCCATCGTGCCGTCCGCTCGTTGAATCGCTCCAGCACCAGGCCATGCTCGTTTGACGTTCGTGAGGTCCTGCGTTCGCTCGTCCGGTTTGAACGGCGTGTAGTTCGCGAGACCGCCTTCATTCCGCTCTGTCTCGTTCGTGGTACTGTCGGGCTCCTCTGGGGCACTGAACGTAACTCGCGGTCGCTTGGCGTATCGATAGACGTCCTTCGTCCACGTCCACGCGTTCAGGTGGTCAGGAGAGACGTAGATGACGGCAACGCCAAACCCGAATCCTCCTGCTACGAACGGGAGGGCGAGTGACTCGATACCAGTGAGGCCAGCGATGAACAGGCCCATGATCGGGAAGGCGATGAGCACACCGACGTCCCCCTCCTCGATGTTGAGGTAGGGGATGCGACTCTCTTCGCCGAACTGGTCCATGATGCGCCGTGCGGCTGCGTCTTGATCCATCGACATTGTTAGTGGATTCCTCGATCAAACTCCATTCCACGATCAGTGCTCGATGCCTCTGTCGTTGCTCCGCTTGGATCGTTCTCAGTCCGGCGATATGAAGGAGGATCGCTGTCCCCGCCGCTGTGGCCTCCTCGAGCAGCTGCTTTCTGTGCGACAGCGTGACCAGCAGCCGCTTTTGGCCCCCATCGTGCTGCCGTCGTCGCGACGCCAGCACCGCCGACATACGCACCGGCTGCGACACCGCCGACGAGGGCAGCTCCCTTCGTCGCACCACCTACGACCTTGGCAGTCAACGGAGTCGCGTACTTGAACGTCTTCCAGGTTATGTAGAGCGCAACCAGTGGTAGAGAAGCAGCAACTAGGAACTTGAGAAAGGCAGTCTCAGGAGTGAGCGTCCCGCCACCGTATATCAGGTCATAGCCTTTGAATACTATCGATGCTGGTAGTGGTAGGACGGCAAGGGGGACAAACCGCTTGCAGAACCCCATGGCGATATCAGAGACAATTGGTATATTTCCATACCCAAGGGCGATCGCAATCGGCATTCCGTAGAGATAGACATAGAGGAGAATCTCACGGATGTAAAACAGGGCCTCTAGTGCCCACATTGAGATGCCTCCGATCAGCGCAAACAACAGCGATAACCCAGGATTGGTCAGCGTCACGCTGAGGAATCCCAACATAGCGTTACGAAGCGAAGCCATACCGGGCATCAGAGCAATCGAGAATCCATCAACAATGTAGAGCGTGAGGACACCGACCCAATACCAGACAATAATCAGAAACGCACCAACCCACGCAGTTTTCTTTGTTTTCCTCGCTTCGTATGCACTACCGATATTGAATATTCGGATGGTATGACGCCCTTGTACGCTCATCACGAGCAGCAGCAACGCGATGAGCATTATTTCGCCACCGACGAGTGCATCCTGAATCGTTGACCAGGGTGCGTTCGTCGGTTCCCCGAAGACGAATGCTCCATCCGTCTGAGGAGTGGGGGTCCCAAACATCTCCTCGGTGAGCTTGTTGTATCCCGTCGTCAGGCCATCCATGAAGAGGCCGATAATCCAGTCAACGACGTCTTTGAACCCCTCTAAGACAACGTCGATTAGATCAACCATGATCAAGCCTCACTGATTGTGATTTCGCAGTTTTGCATTTCGTCAGAGTCAGTGTACTCTACATTGTACGATTTTGTGACTTCTTGGCCAATGACTCGAGTTTCTAACCCGACCGTGAACTTCCCACTGTTTCCATCAGTCGAACAGCCCATACCCTCGTCACCAATTTCCGAACCGAATGGGAATGAATCACTGAAGAGATCTACTGTCTCACCTGCTGGAATCACAACGCTGTCTTCGCTCTTCTGTAGGAGATTGTTGATAGAGTTCAGCTGCTGCTCTGAAATCGAAGAGGGCAAGGACACCGCGCTAGCGGTGTCCGACACGAATGATT
>NZ_LKIR01000046.1 GCF_001462205.1 Haloparvum sedimenti | reverse complement strand
ACCGGGACCCATGTGCTCAGTCATCTGCGCCTCCATCCAAGTGGCCCATTCATCTGCGGTGGTATTGTCCGTGGGCGCGTCGTCAGCGGCCGTTTCGTCGCCGTGTGCGCTGACCACGGGGGCGGCGAACGCGAGTCCCACGATCGCGAGGGCCACGAGCAGCCAGCGGCCGAGTGTGAAGTTGGTCATTGTCTTTCTCCTCGGTTACTCGTAGGACTGCTCGGGAGTTATCGACGTGGGTGTGAATCCGAATAGGAGAACGTTCGAAAACGTGTATAGGGCGCTCTAAACGTTTTTCAGGAATAGGTTCGTTCATCTGGCTCGAATTCGCTGGATTAGCACTCGACTCTTCTCACGGGACAGGGCCACGACCACACGAACGGCAGCCTGAATGATCCGAAACCGGGGCTTCAACCGAGTCACTCGACGTATCTCACGACACGCGCCATCCCCGCATCGAGATGATACAGGTTGTGACAGTGGAACAACCACCGGCCGGGGTTGTCGGCGTGGAAGTCGATCGTCACCTGCCCTCTATGCCCGGGGACCATGACTGTGTCTTTGATTGCGTCGCCGACTTGGAAGAAGTGGCCGTGAAGGTGCATCGGGTGAATGACTGGGCTCTGATTGGTCATCCGAATTCGGACGTGTTCGTCGGGCCGGACCTGGAGCGGGTCGGCGTCCGGGTAGGCCTGCCCATCTATCGTCCACGTGTATGACTGGCCCCTGCCGCGTGAGAGCGTCAGATCGAACGTTCTATCCGGCTCCCCACTCACCCCGTCGAGCGAGGAGATCGCCTGCAAGTCCCCGTACTGCAGCCGGTTACTGGCCGACGACGGGCTCTGTGGGCTTCCTCCGCTAGCTGACTCGTACTCGACGACTGCTCTAGCTGGTGGTTCGTTTCCATCGAGTGCATTCGCTTGAACGGCCCACGTGCCCGGGTTCGTCGCCTCAATCACGACGTCGTAGCGCTCACCGGCTCCGAAGGCGAACGAGTCCACGTTGACAGGTTCGACAGGTCGCCCATCGGCGTGGGTTACCGTCATTTCGTGGCCTGCGATTTGGACACCGAAGACTGTCGCGCTGCCGGCGTTCACGAACCGGAGGCGCACCCGCTCGCCTTCTGTTACGTCGAACGTCTGGGGATTCTCTGGGAGTCGACCGTTGATCAGGAGCCCATCGTACGGCGGCCGAACGTCTCCCATCATCCCGCCACCGCCGCCCATTCCCCCATCCGAAGGAAGTTCCGGCTCTCCGGGGAGGTAATCGTCGACGACGACGACGTACTCGCGGTCGTACTCGACGTGTGGCTCACGTTCTTCGACGATCAGTGGCCCCAGCAATCCCCGGTCGAGTTGGAGTCCGACGTGGCTGTGATAGAAGTACGTGCCAGCGGGTTCGGCACGAAACGTGTACGTGAACGTCTCACCGGAAGCGATCGGGTCTTGCGTCACGTTTGGCACGCCGTCGACCGGGTTCGGAACGGGAACCCCGTGCCAGTGAATCGTCGTCTCTTCTTGAAGGTCGTTGGTCAACTCGACACTGAGTACGTCACCCTCCTGAACGCGTAATTCTGGTCCCGGAAATTGACCCTCGTACATCCAGTTAGTCGTCGAAGTCTCGGGGGCTGGCCGAATCGTCCCGGACCCCGCGGTGAGGCTGACGGAGCTATCTGGCTCGGACGTGACTGTCGAGCGTGGCGTTACCTCACGCCCACCGTCATCGCCGGTGCCCGGTAGCTGACCGGCACAGCCCGCGAGCGCTCCGAGAGTAGATGCGCCCGTCAACTGGAGAAGCCTGCGGCGGGAGAATCCTGTGGAAGTCATTTCCCTTGTTTTCGTGGTCGGCGAGTATAGGCCTCGCGCTGAAGGACGGTCATACGACCATCGCTCGGTTCAATTTCAGCATCTACGACCCCGATGAATGGTTCTGAATCGGCGGAAATGGCCCGCTAGTTCATTTGCTTCTCCTGTAGGTCGTCACTCGGATAGATACGATACGTCCGCCCTTGGCGCTCGCGGTACAACAGGCCGCGTTTCTCGAGAGCGCTCACCGTCTGGCTCACCTTGCTCTTCGAAAAGTCCGAGCGATCCCTGAGTTCGATCTGTGTGATGCCGGGCGAGGAGATGACTGGTTCGAGGATACGGCGTTCATCATCCGGCAAGAGGTCTAACACACGAGCCTGTGGCTGAGACTCTGGATTGATAGCCCCGTCTGGTTGGGTGGTTCCCTCTGGCGATTCGTCACCCTCCGGATCGGTTGGATTCGCCATTTCATTCTGTGGGCGATCGGTTACGTCTCTGCTGGTGACCTCATCCCGAATCACGAGATATCCCACACCGATGACAGCCGAGACGAGGAGGGTTCCGAGGACATACCAGATCGGATTCGTTCCGTGAACGGACCCCATCGACGTGCCCATCATCGATCCCATCTGGTCGAAGGCCTGCTGTTGCTGATATGCTTGCCAGCTGAGCACACCACCGACGATGAGGACGACAGCGACCAAGCCACCGACTACTGTATCGGCTCGCCGCCGATTCATGTTCCCCACCTCGATCCGCCGAGATACCTGCTCATACATAAGAGTTTGCGAGACCATGCTGTACCTGTTTTGATTGGCCAACGCAATACCCGGGCCTGCCTAGCCGCGATACTTGGGATCGAGACATAGCGGTCAGTGATGTTCATGGCTCTGGGAAGACCCCGTCTCTGAGACGTGTGGGTGGTGCTGTGCAAATTCGGAGGGGCGCTTCTCGAACGATCGCTTGCACTGATCCGAACAGAAGTAGTACGTCTCGCCGTCGTGGGTGAGACTCGGTCCGCTATCGTCGGTTCGCATCCCACAGACGGGGTCGCGGTACTGGCCGGGTGCACCGAGACCACGACGGTAGACGTAGAGGAGAAAGCCAGAGAGTGCGAACGCGACGATGTTGAGGTAAAACGTGTAGTTAAGTTTGAAGTACGTCTGTTCGGAGGCTGTCTCCCCGCCAGCGAGATTCGGGACGATACCGAGAGCGCTGAACAATTCCTCCATGAGAAAGCCTGTGAACGCCATCGTCACGAAGAAGATACCGAGGATGTACAGCATCACCTTCCAGCCGTAGTACTTCCGGTAGACGTTCAGGACGGGGATGGTGATGAGGTCGGCGTAGACGAACGCGATGACGCCGGCGAAGCTGACCCCACCGCCCCAAAGCGCGACGGCGAACGGGACGTTGCCCATGCTCCCGACGAAGCTGAGGACGGCGATCGCTACACCCATGATGGCGTTCTCTGCGCTTACCAACAATCCATCGCCCTGGAGGAAGAGCGTGTTCCAGACCCACTGCGGAACGAAGACGATGACGAACCCCGAAATGAGAAAGCCCGCGATGATGTCCGTCCAGATCATCGACCACTCCTTGCGATACTGATTCCCGACTTTGTACCACCCGCCCCACGAGAGAAGTTCGTCGCGCCACCCGCCGCTACTTGCGGCTTCCTGCTGGTAGGTTTCCATGCAACCTTCTGAACAGAACTTCAGCGTCTCGCCCCCGTCAGTCACCAGCGAGTACTCGTCTTTGCCTTCCATCCCGCAGGTCGGGTCCTCAGTGATCCCCTGGTCGTGGTCGCGTTGATTCAGTTCCTCCCGTACTTGCTCGAAGAGGTTCTCGGGGAGCGTTAGATGGACGAGGACCGCCATCACGGCGATGAGAATGACGCCGCCAAGGAGTTCTGCAACCAGAAATTCCCAGCCGAGGAGGATCAGGATCATCAGCCCGAGCTCGACGATGAGGTTCGTCGAGGCGAACATGAACGCGAAGAAGTTCACCGTGTGCGCTCCCTTCTTGAACAGCCCCTTCCCAATGGCGACCGCGCCGAAGCTACACCCACTACTTGCTGCGCCGAATACGGTTGCTTTCGTGAGGCCACTCAGATTCCCCTCCCCGAGTACGTTGGCCATCCGCTCTTTCGAGACGTAAACCTGAACGAGACTCGTGATGACGAGCCCCATGATGATCGCCCACGCTGCCGTCCAGAGAAAACCGACGCCGATCCGCAACGACTCGAGAATTCCGTCGACGAGGGCGGCTTGCATATCTAGACTATCGCAGCCATCTGTTTTGTTATTTGTTCTTAAGAAACCGGGGCAGTGGGCGGAGTAAATCTTGCATTCAAAGGTAACTCCTGCTATTAGATGTGGTCAACCGTTCGAGGACGGCGTTCGTGCTCATCAATTTTTGCGTGTCACTGATTCCAGTCGGTGGTTGCTCCGTGGTCTTCCGACGGACCGGCCACACAGATAAGGGGGTTGTACAGCTGTTTCCCACACGATATTCTTGCTCCGTGTTACCAAGGGATCGTCCCCTTTCGAATTGTAAGAGAAACCCGATTGAAGGAGTAGAGCGTATCTCTAGTCATGAGCACTACTACCACAAACCAAGACGCGTCCGAAATGGATTCCACGACCAACGTGATGCAGCTCGATCGGTTGGCACTGGCGGGCGCAGCAGCAGTCGTCTCTGCCGTCGCGATGCTCCTGCTCGGTGTGTTCGGAGCGATCGGCGTCTACGAGGGCGCAGTCGAAGCGATGCAGCAGTGGCACCTGTTCTTCGAACCGACCGTCGTCGGGACTGTAGCGGGCATGGTCGAGGCAGCAGTGATCAGCTTCGTCCTCGTGTACGCCTTCGCGTGGCTGTACAACGTCTTCGCGCGGTAGGAGGCGCCGGAGACACCAATGTACGTCACCGACAAAGCCGAAATCGTCATCGACGCATCGCCCGAAGAGATCTGGGAGTACGTAACCGACCCAGTCCATTGGACGGCGTCGAACCCCGAGGAACACCATGGGCTCGAATACGACACGCCCGATAACCGTCCCCGGGAGGGCGCAACGTTCCACCAGGCCGAAGAGGTCGCCGGGATGTACGCCGACCTGCATGGCCGATTCCAGTATATCGACCATCCCAACGTGGCGGTCTGGGCGGGGACGGCGTACTATCCGCTCCTTCGCGGACTCGTCACCGTTCGGATTCCCGAAGGAGGGACCATCCGACTCGAAGAGACTGCAGACGGGACTCGGATGTCACACGCCGTCTGGATGGACTTCCCGAACAATCGACGGGGACGGGCGCTGAAATGGGTGTTCACGACCGCTCTCAATGGGAAGGCGAAACTCTACGATCACACGAACAAGGAACTCGTCTTCTTCAAGGACCGCATCGAGTCGACAGCCCATAAGTCGCCCAAACCGACGGACGAGAGTCCGTAGCAAAATCAACGCACACATCCAATCATGTACACTGACATCCTCATTCCAACCGATGGCAGCGATAACGTCGAGCCCGCAATCCAGTACGGACTTGACCTCGCTCGCCGATACGACGCAACCGTCCACACTCTCCACGTCGTTGACAGTTCACCGATCGAACGGAAGCTGGAACTGACCGCGCTGGAAATCGACCTGGAGACGCTCCCAGACACGTGGTATGACGCTGGTGATGCCGCCACCCAGCAGATCGCAACTCGAGCCGCAGAACACGGCCTCGATGCGGCAACTGAGGTTCGTCGTGGTATCCCAGCGCACGAGATTGCGTCCTACATCACCGATAATGAGATCGACCTCGTGTGTATGGGAACCCGGGGACATACTGGTCTCGACCGCTTCCTGCTCGGAAGTGTAACGACCCGAATCGTCCGCACTACCGACATTCCTGTCCTCAGCGTCAAATCGAAGACGGTGGCGGCGACGTCGGAATCCGAACTGCGGGGGGGCTTCGAGCATATCCTCGCTCCAACAGACGGGAGTAAACCCGCACGGGAGGCCGTCACTCATGCTCTTGAACTGGCTCGAACATACGATGCGACACTTCATGCCCTCTACGTTGTCGATAGAGGTGCCTACGCGTCTCGTCCAGGATGGACATGGGACGAACTGCAGCAATTACTGGAGCAAAACGGGGATACTGTCGTAGAAGATGTCCAATCCCGGGCAGCTGCCGACGGTGTTTCAGTCGCTGCTGAGATCACCCACGGCGTTCCTCATCAGGCAATAGAGGAGTACTGCGATCAACACGGAATCGACCTCATCGTGATGGGAACACACGGACGGTCCGGCATTTCACGACGGCTCATCGGAAGTGTGACCGAACGGGTTCTCCGGAACTCGGATGAGCCAGTTTTGACCATTCGAGGAGTGTAGACGCGGCTTGGGCTACCGGCGAAGCGAGATGAGAAGGACAATGAATCCGAGACCGATGGCGACCGATTCGATGATGTGGACAAGAGCGAGATCGAGCCCTCCGAACTCAAACAGTAGTCCTTCGATGAACACACCGAAAGTGATGATTCCAAAGCCAATTGCAGCGTTTCGCATATAGTACGTACCCGTTCGTCGATATGCCTCGAAACTGTAATACGTGATCAGGATACCGAGTGCGAGTACGAGCGTGCGGACGACCAGGAGAATTGCTGTTGTCGTATCCACCATTCACTTAGTCCTCCAATTTCTTCGAGTCGCGTCCGTACAGAGCGTACAGGATCGTGAGCATACCAATCGCGACGATGGCCGTTGCCACCGTTCCCGCATTATGAAAGGTCAGGCCAACCACGTCGAACAAGATTCCTTCGACGATCGCGCCGAAGCTGATGATGGCGAAACCAACCGCAAGGTACAGCATCGATTGGCTGTTACTACGCCGATATCCTCGATAGGCCTGATAGGCGATCAGGAATCCCAGAACCATTGTAACGAGCTTTGCGACGATGAGTCCGGGGTGCATAGTTATTCGTTCCTCATTGTGTCCCAGATACGCGTAAAGCGGTCGGCGGCGTCTTCCCGAAGTTCGATACGGACGTCGAATCCCGATTCGAGGAGCTGTACCTCAACACGGTCGAGCTGGGCTTCGTATTCGCTGTAATGGTGGCCGTCGGGATCAACGTGTGTTCGCTCGATGAGCAAGTCGTACTCTAGCAACGTATTGACCCGTCTGGAAACTGTCGAGACTGACATGTCACACTCTTCGCTGAGTTCCTTAGCAGACATCTGTTTTCGGCGAGTCGCCTCGAGGATCGCGCGTGCGTAGTCGTCTTCCAGGATTTCGAGGATCCCCGAGATGTCCCGCTCTTCACTCACAGTCCGTGTTGTTGGTAAAGAGTATATAAAGAAACGCCGATTTGCTGACCCAGCAAATCTGCTTGCCGGTCTATATCCTCCGAGTGTGTAGGATTACGTGTAAGGTGACCGATGCCATGACCGACTCACTCACGCGTCGACGGATGCTTCAGCTGACTGGCGGTGCGGCAGTCGTTGGGCTTGCCGGATGCACTGGAACGCAGAACAACGACGGCGGAACGCCGACCGAAAGTGGCCACGACGACAGCGGCACGGAGTCCGGCCACAGCGACGAGGAGGATGGCCACGACGAAGCGGTCGGGGCGCCGTCCGATGCGGCCGAAGTGAATATGATTACCGAGGACGGGGGCTACCACTTCGAGCCACACGTCGTGCGGGTGAACGTCGGTGGGACCGTGACCTGGCACAACGAGAGCGGGAGCCACTCGACGACCGCGTACCACTCCGACAACGACCAGCCCCAGCTCGTCCCCGATGGAGCGGCGGCCTGGGACAGCGGCATCGTCTCCGAACAGGGCGCAACGTTCGAACACACGTTCGAGACCGAGGGCGTCTACCACTACTACTGTACGCCCCACGAGAGCCTCGGTATGATTGGGAGCGTCATCGTCGGCGAACCGGATCCCCACGAGCAGGTCGCCTTGGAAGACCCGCCGGCTGACAAGCCCGAGCGCGTTCGCGAGAAGCTCGAAGAACTGAACGGGATGGTCAGCACAGCTCTCGGTGACGACCACGAGTGAACACGCGTCGTTGCGTCGATGGGTAATCGGTAGCTGACACGCGATTTTCGCCCACTAAATCTTCCTCGTGTTTCTGTTTGTGCGACTAGGCGAGTATATTGTAGCCGACGTGTGCAAGTGCGAGGCCGAGATAGCCGAGTACAAGCAGTGTCATGGTTCGCCGAGAGAGCGACGGGATTCCGATCGGTTCGTTTCCGTGAATCCGTTCTCCGAGCGCGTACACGAACCGCCCGGCAATCAGCGCAAACGGGACGTGCACGAACACCAGCGGTAGGAACAGCGAATCGAACCGGACCGTTGCCTCTAGCTGTGCCAAGTACTCGAGTTTGAGCAGTACTTCAAGTCCAGCGACGGTGAATCCGGACATCACGGTAGCTAGTAGTCCCTCGGTTTTCGAGAGGAGTCGTCCCCGCCAGTAACTCCAGCCGTAGAACGTGAGAATCAGTGGGAGGAAGCGAACGAGTGCCTCCTCGATGAGCCCAACCAGTAGTGGCCACGTCATGTTCGTCGTCGCCTGGAGCAGAGCGAGTTCGAGCAGATAGGCGAGCCAGACACCGACACCGGTCACGATAGCGCTCACGACTGTAATGCCAAGGAGTGACCGATATCGACGCGTCATATTTCACGAGGGGGCGTATTCTGATACTCGGAGAGCAATCGGCATAGGCGTACCCGTTCCGGTGGGACATCGTCCCTCGAAGAGGCTTTATTACTGTGTGACTGTTAGTCAATACCACGACGTTCGATAGGCCCATAGTACAGTATCATGGCTTCCGACGACTCCACCGCGACCCAGCTCCCTTCCGATTCGGAAAGCGATGTCATCAGTCGGATCGAAGATGGTCTCCTGTCACGGCGGGGATTCCTTGTCGGACTCGCCACCGGTAGTGTCGGAGGTGCTGGAGCAGTTCTCGGTCTCACACGCTCCGACGAGGGGTTTCAATCGCTGGCGACGC
>NZ_LKIR01000045.1 GCF_001462205.1 Haloparvum sedimenti | reverse complement strand
TGCCGTGGATATACCACCACCGAGCTGCTTTCAGGACGACGAGCGGATTCGTTGGTGGCTGCTCACCGGCGAGGCCACGCGTGATCGACTCGATCTCCTCGGGCACCCCGGCGGGATCGACCTCGCCTGATTGCGTGTTCGCTACGTCGACTGGAATTGCATCGACCGAAACGTCGTTCGTACGCTGTTGCTGACTCACCATCGAGCCCTCGCCCTCTCTGGAGGGCGCGACAAACCGCTCGTAGCGTCACGTAGGCGGAAAGTAGACGCTTTGCTCGCCGGCGATCTCCTCGAGGTTGTTTCGGTGCCGATGCGAGAAGTAGCACTCGTAGCTGCAGTAGCCACAGGTATCACCGGTGTCGTACTCGGCGACGAAGGGACCGCGCCGGGTCGTCCAGACGTTCGCTCCGCAGTCGGTACACGCAGCACTATCGAGATCGGTCGGCGATGGGCCTTCGTACTCGATCTCGAGAGTGTCGTCGTGTGGGGTCGCGTCGGGCCAGACACCGTGAGACTGCCAGAAGGCCTTGAGGCGGGCGAGACTGTGACGGACCGTCTTCCGAACCGTGACGTGGTCAGCGTTGCGACCGCTATCATCCCAGCCGTCAGCCGTCCAGAACTCACCGAACTGCGCGCCGCGATGCAGCCCGTTCCAGTCAAGGCCGACGATGTCGGCTGGTTGCTCGTCCGTGAGCGTCGGTCGGGTCAGCTGTCGGATGGCTTCGAGTTGTTTTGGTGGACTCCCGCCGAGGATATGGACGCGCCGACCGCGCCAGTCGGCCGGATCAGAGAACTCGTGGGCCAACCGGTCGGCGTACCCACGCGAATAGCCAAGAACGAGATCCTTGGGAATTGCGTCGATCACCGCTTGAGACTTTGGGACGATGATGAGCTCGGCCTCGGGGTAGCTGGCGTGAATCTCACGAGCAGCAGCGACGTGGTCATCGACGTCGCCGCGTTCGTAGATGTCGCCGATGACGCCGACCTGTGGTTCTTGCTCGAAGAACCGATCGACGAACCGATCCAGATCGGGGTTCCGAAAGTCGTTGTCAAGCATCCCGACGGGGAGGGTGAGGTTCTGATATTGGTTCTCCTGATACCCGCAGTCCTCCCGAAAGCCGGGAAGGAAACCGAGCTTATAGGCATCCAGAGTGAACGGGGCTCGATGGAGGAACGCCAGGATGTCGGCTTGTCTGGCGGCAGCGATGTCGCTAGCCGTTCTGGAGTCTGTACTCAAATCGAGGGACATGATTGGAGTCACGAGGCCGCTGTTGGCCGCCCCGCGCCCCTTCAGGGGCCTGAAAAACCGAGGCGCAGTCTGTTAACCAACAATGGGAAACCCACGCGGAGCTTGTTGGTTAATAACAGAGCTTACTCTTCGTCCTCACGCAGCTCTTCAGCCTTCCACTTGAGCCGGCGCAGAATCTGCGTCCGATTCTGATGGGCGTTCTCGTAGGCAACGCACTCCTGGAGGGTTTCCATATCCGGGATCGTCGCGATCCCTGCCTTGATCAGGCGTGTGTTCGGTGCTTCCAGACGCTTCTCTGGAGGGAATTCGTTACTCTCTTCGTCGTTAGTGGTCCCCATCTCAAAGAGCCTCCACCTCTTTGGGGCCGACACAAACAACTCTCCGGACGATGACGCCCATCTCTAATAGGGATAAACCGATACAACGGTTGCCGTAATGGTCATGCCCCGCGAGTGGTTACAGGCCCGTATGGAGCGAAAGACGATCTCCGTCACCGGGATGTCGTGCAACGGGTGCGAACAGAACGTAGAGACCGCCCTGCGAAACCTCGATGGTGTGAATCGCGTTGAGGCCGACCACGAAGCTGACACGGTCGACGTGGTCCTTGAGGATGGAGTCGCAGACGACGATGTGAACGCGGCAATCGAACAGGATGGCTACGACGTGGTGGCTTAATCGGCCGTCACTCGACCGTCTTCCCGCTCGCCGTCGGTGCGTTCTTTTAGAGCGAATTCGGTATTGACACCCTTACCGGAGAGGAGCTGGCCAGCGAAGCTGTTGGCCAGCACCGCCGAGACAGACAGCACCATCGCGAGCATCGCGAACACGGGGTGAACGAGCCCTGTGGTCGCGGCGGCGACGCCGACACCGTTGAACGCGAAGGCCGTCACGAGATTCTGGCGAGTCTTCCGATAGCTCTCCGTGCCGATCTCGTAGGCGTCCACCACGCCACCGAGCCGGTCACCCATCAGGACGATATCCGCCGATTCGATGGCGATGTCGGTGCCGGCGCCGATGGCGATCCCGATATCGGCCTGGGTGAGTGCCGGCGCGTCGTTGATGCCGTCGCCGACCATCGCCACACGGTGGCCAGCTTCCTGCAGGCGACCGATCTCCTCGCGTTTCTCGTCGGGCAGCACGTCGGCCATGACGCGGTCGATACTGACCTCCTCGGCGACCGCGTTCGCGGTGCGCTCGTTGTCGCCAGTGATCATCACGGGCGTGATGCCGGCGTCTCGCATCCGCTGGATGGTCGCAGCGGCGTCGCTCTTGATCTCGTCACCGATACCGATCAGACCGAGTAGGTCACCGTCACGAACAACTCCGGCAACGGTGAGGCCGCGGCCCTGAAGTCGCTCAATGTCGTCGCTCCCCTTCGAAAGGTCAATCCCCTTGCCGCTGAGCCACCCCGGTTTCCCGACCAGCACGTCGTCGCTGCCGACGATCGCTCGGACGCCCTTGCCGGTCACCGAGTCAAAGGCGTCGGGATCCGCGTACTCGACATCTTGCTCGTCAGCGAACTCGAGGATCGCATCGGCGAGCGGGTGTTCGGAGAACGCCTCTGCACTGGCCGCAGTCGTGAGTACATCCACCTCGTCGGTGTCGAACGCGACGACTTCACTGACGGCGGGTTCGCCGACGGTGATGGTGCCGGTCTTGTCCAACACGATGTGGTCGACGTCGGGAAATATCTGGAAGGCGTCGCCGGAGCGCATCAGAATGCCGCGATTCGCCGCCTTCCCGCCGCCCCGGATGAGGGCGAGCGGTGTCGCCATCCCGAGCGCACACGGGTAGCCGAGGACGAGGACCGCCAGCGCTGCGAACGCCCCGCGCTGGACGTCGGAGGCTGCCCCCCACGCGAGCGGTGCAACCACCCAGAAGAGAACTGAGAGCGCGGCAATCGTCAAGACGCCTGGGACGAAGTACTTGAGGATGCGGTCGGCGAGATGGATGATGCCGGGTTTCATCGCCCGCGCCTCCTCGATCTCGCGTGCCACCTGATTCAGGAACGCGTCCTCGCCGGTTGCAGTTACCTCGATGAGCAGCGTCC
>NZ_LKIR01000044.1 GCF_001462205.1 Haloparvum sedimenti | reverse complement strand
TTCCCGACCGGATTCATCCGGAAAGGTGTCGAAGATGCCGAACGTCGAATCGTCCATGCGGAGCGCGAACCACGTGGTGGTGTCCGGTTCTTCCTCGGCCATCGGCAGTGCCGAACGAAGGAATTCCTCGACATCGGATTCTTTGCCGGACTGTGCTTGGAGTCGAACGAGGAGGGCGACGTTTGCGTCGGTCATACTCAGTTCGTAGGTGTGTGCCCAACACACATAACTATTTATGCTAGATTCTCATCCCGATACATCGCAACACAGCACTTTCTCGAACCAGTCGTCCAGTGAGTTGAGTTTCAGTCCGAGGAATCCGATGTATTTCTGGAGGTGATGCTTCGAGACGCCCTTGAACTTCGCCAGCACTGACGAAGGAAGCTATGGCGGTTCTCTAATCATTCGAGACACGGGCTTCGATCCGGACCAGCGGGAAATAGCTGCGTTGTACTCTACCCCTTCCTATTTCCGTAACTATCGAGTCAGTCTACGTCTATGGCCGAAACAACAGCCGTCGTGCTGGGCGTGCTCATTTGCTTTGGCATCGCGATCGCCGTCCGACTAGTGATGAACCGTATAACGCTACCGTACACTGTCGTACTGGAAGTTGAGACTACAGTGGGTTTAGCGGGGCTGTAATGCGTGGTTTCGACCCAATCGACGACCGGAAACAGCTTCAAATCGACTCTCAAGCGCCCTTTCCTGTCGTACTATTAACTATATCTGTGACTTTCGGATATTCCCGGCAGCGTTGCCACTCAGAAACTCAGCATTAGCCCGGACTAAGCGACTATCTACCCGATTCCGGTTTTCTTCAGCAGCGTCAGCGTATTGTCGGCCGTCACGATCGGCGAGCGCTCGTACTCACCAGTCAACTCAACCTGCACGAGCAGATCGACCGCTCGCCAAATCGAGTAGAGCAGACAGGCGAACGCGAAGTAGAAGAACCGGAGCCCGAAATCCTTCGAGGTCGTCGCGGCCATGAACCGTTTGATCGACTTGTAGCCGCTCTCAATCTCCCATCTGTAGCCGTACTCCGTGAGGTGCCCGCTCCCTCGATTCGTCATGAACACTGAGTATTGCCGGTGATCGTCGTGTTCGGCGTTTTCTTTCCGTCGATAGACCAGCGTCGTCTCGTGCCATTCGTTCTTGCCGAGATGGAGCTTCCGGTCGGTTTCGTATCGGTCTTGGTCGCGCTGGAGTAACCGCTTTGCCTGGGCTTTCTCGCTGGTCTGCATCCGCTTGGGCACGACATACGACAGTCCCCGCTGGCCGATCATCTCCAGAACGTGCTGGCTGTCGAACTCTCGGTCCATCAGGACGTTGTCGACGTGAACGGCCGCTTCAGCAGAGTCCAAGAGATCCTCAACGATCTCCTTCCGTGATTCACCCCGTCGCACAGGTCGCGCATCGAGTACAATCGGGACAGCATTCCCGACTAACTGAACCGTTGCCCACTGGTACGCGTATTCGTCGGTCTTCTCCTTCGTTCCAAGAATCTCGTCTTCGTGGCCCGTCCTATCGCCGGTAAACGGGTCAGCTTCGGGATGTCGATCGCGACAATTCCCGCCCGAAAGAACTCCTCTGTTCGGCCGACCTCATCCAGTAGCCGGGTGACTGCCTGCCGGTACATCTCGCGAATCTCCTCAATGGAGAGGTCACGAATGTGGTCTCGATGGGCGTGCCCCAGTGGTGTCCGATCACGTGTCGACTCGTGGATGAAGCTACGAGCGCCCTCGTTAGCAGCGAGGTTCTCACGCAGCCCGAGATACGTCTGTAAGCCCCAGTAGGCATTCTCGTGAATCTCACAGCCCTCACCACGATTTAACGAGAACACCGGAAAGACGATGCGGCTGACGTGGTCGATGATCTGTTCCGCCTGTTCCAAGATGGTCCGATCGTCGGGATCGGATTCTCTGTCGTCGCCCTCTCGCTGTGGAGGTCTCCGCTCCGGATGACGTGGAACAGTGACACCTTCGTTCTGAGCAGTAATGAGAACCGTTTGTGCGGCAGTCTCGACTGTTTCCCGCAAATCGGCGGTGAAGCGCTCGTGCCAGCTTCGCCACAGTGTTGACTGGTTCGGAACGGTCTCAAACTCGAACTGCTTGCAAAGTTCAGGGTGGCTATCGAGGTATTCGACGAGTGCCGTCTCGTGATTCCATCCGTGGATCTCTTTCAGCACGAAGATGCGAAAGAGCGTGTCCATCTCGTACCGGGTCGACTTCGCGTAGCGGTCATGGGGATCGAATCTGAAGTAGGCCAGCGGTAGCGAACAGACGAACTGCTCGATTGAGTCGTGGCTCTCGTGGGCGAACCACGCGCCCGAAACCGCTCGGATATCCGATTCCAATCCCGCAAGCGATGTTCGGTCGTACAGTGGTGTCGAATGATACGCCGGCCACTCGACGTACGATTGTCGAGCGATGCTTCGAAAGACCGTTCGACGAGAGACAGGAGTCGAAGCCACTACGGGAGAGTCAGTAGGACACGCACAAGAATTCGTCCAGATCAACAGAGGGCTGGACGACTACTACAACAGGTGGCCGTACCCTTTGCGTTCGAGTTCGGCTTCCAGTTCGACGTGCATCGCTTCGACAGTTTCCTCGCCGAAGTGCTGTCCCGTCATCGCTCCCGAGATCTCCGCGATTTCAGCGTGCCACTCGCGGACTGCGTCCGCAAGCGCGGCGAGAAGTTCTTCCTCGGTCTTGTTTGCTCCATCAACTTCCTCGACGATCTGCCATCCTTGCTGGAAATTTTCGAGGACGTATCCTGTCTCCTCGAACTGAATCGCGAATCGTTCACAGACTGCTCCGAACCCGGTTTCGATGCTAAGTAACGGAATGACGTGGACGATATCCTCGTTCTCCTCCAGTTCACGGAGGTCCGCAACGGGCACAGCGGTTTCTGGAAGTACAGAATACAGCGGATCAGGCAGAAGAGGGCCGCTCTCATCGATTCCCGGAGGATCGTACTGGTCGTTGATCGGGTCGCCCTTCTCGTTCACGACCGCTGGCTCTATGTCACTCGACTCATCGCTGAGAACCTCTTTCAGGATGCCGTAGAAGCGCCACTCGTCGCCGTAGTCGTAGAGATAGCAGATGCGGTCGTACTGTTCGAGACCGAGCTGACGAGTCATCTCACCGATCGTCACATCACCCGCGTTCTCGATCCGCTCGGTACGTAATACCGGATCGCCACCAAGTGATTCCTCATACTCCTGCTGGCACTGGTATTTGACTGCGCTGTCCCAGTAGTCCTCGTCGTCGCCGACAAACCAGAGATGGCCCTGATCGAGCCCGAATACGGGGTTGATCGCCGACTGAAACTCAGCGATCGTTCTGTCTGCGCCGCCGACGATATCTCGCCACAGAGATGTCGGATCGGGGTCGAACTTGACGCGAAAGCGGTAGGCAGTCATCCTTGCATCTCCGTACCCGTGCGGAAGCTCGTGAGGTCGTCGATACGCTGCTCTAGGTCTTCGATCTCGTCTCGAAGTTGTTCAGCTTCGTCGTCATCACTGGCGGCAAGACGGTGTTTCAACCCCTGGAGCCGAGATTCTTTCACGTCTTCATCGACCTCTGCTTTCCGGACGTATTCGCTTTCCTCGATGTTGTAGACATCCGATTCAGAGAGTGTGGTCACTTCGAGTGCTTCATCGACTTTCGAGCGGTCGACGCTCAGCACACGTTCACGGTCGATACCGGCGTTTTCAAGCCGTTCCAGCATTTCTTCATCGTCTTTGAGCGAGCGATTGCGGCGACTCGTCCGCTGGACAGAGCCATACTGCCCAGAGACCGGACGGTCGTGATGGAGTCGAGCGAGAAGGACATCTGCGACCTCCTGGCGGAAGTCGTCCGCATCTCGCTGGACATCCGACAGCAGCGTATAGAGGTTCACCAGCGCATCTGTGTCCAATTCAGGGAGATCAGTCACTTCGTGACGTTCGAGTGAATCAATGAGGAGGAGCGCGTCCGAATAGACAGCCAGTCCGTCGGGTTCAACTCGGTCCTCGTCCGTGGGTTCCTGTTCCGCGTTGACTACCTGCGTCGCCGTTGCGATCTCTGATTGAGTGATGACACCAGCATCCTCATCAACCTCGAACCGTGGATGGACACTCCACACCGCCGGGTATGGATCGGCATCTGCCGGGAGACGATCAAGATCAAACCCGTTAGGGGCGTCTTCAATTCGCCGATAGAGCGTTTCGAACTGGTCGCGCTGGAGCGGCCGCGTCTCATCCCTGTCTTCGAAATGGATAATGACGCGAGCGTCCTGCACGTCAGTAATACGAAATCGGTGATGGGAGAGCGGCGTGATGAGCGTCGCACTTTCGGGAAGCTTGTCGAGTTCGTCGAGAAGCGTGTGCCAACTGGCAGTGAAAGACATATGACGTAGTTGTTCGGCAGTCCGACTAAACGTTACTCCACAGGAGATCGGAAGGTTCGCTACGAATGTAGATATTTCGTGGATGACCCGCTTGTGACTGTCCAGACCGGAGTCCTGCTCTTCCTCTCGTAGTAGTTGCAATGGTGCAACCTGCACCCACACTATTTTGATTTAGAACCAAAAACACCAATAGTGGCCCGTGTGTTTGTATGGCTACCATCAGTGATGGAGCGAGACGACTTCGAAGAGATGGCCCCCGGTGAAATTGTTCCGACAACGACCCCAAAAGGGACGTTTTCGGCGTTCAAACCAGACCCGCTACCGGCCACGATCAGCACTGACCAACTCATCACCCCGTTAGCGGAGGCAACACAATCGCTGGGTCGGCTCCACGGCATCGGTCCCCGCGTCGGGTCGCGAGAGATCCTCATCGAGCCATTCATTCGCAAGGAGGCACTGGAATCGTCCCAGATCGAAGGGACTCACGCGACCCTCTCGGATATCTACGCGTATGAAGCTGGGCAGGAGGCGCTTATTGACGAGGACAGGCGACAGGGTACCCAGGAGGTCGTGAACTATCTACACGCACTAACACACGGCTTGGATGCGATAACGGCCGGTGAGCCTGTCACTATCGAATTGTTGTGTGAGATGCATCATCGATTGCTCTCGGGTGTCCGTGGGGATGAAGCAAATCCTGGTGAGCTCCGCACGAGTCAGAACTTCATCGGCAGTACACCATATATCCAGGACGCCAGATACGTACCCCCACCACCGAACGCGATTCCGGACTTACTCGAGGATCTACTCGAATACGCGAACCAGGATACTGACCTACATCCCCTCCTCCGGGTTGGGCTCATCCACTACCAGTTCGAAACCATCCATCCATTTCTCGACGGGAACGGTCGGCTCGGGCGTCTATTGATCAGTCTCCTCTTGCAGCGGGATGGCCTGTTACCCGAACCGTACCTCTACCTGAGTTCATATTTCAACGCACGCCGCTCCGAGTACGTCGACCATCTACTGGCAGTGAGTCAGCGTGGTGAATGGGAAGAGTGGCTGCTCTTCTTTCTACGCGGTGTGCAATCACAGGCAGACGAGGCCCACCACCGGGCAAACCTGCTGGTCGACCTCCGTGAGGACTACCAGCACCGCTACCAGAGCGAGCGGTCCGAGAACATCCTCGAACTGGTCATGCGGCTCTTCGAGGACCCGTATCTCGACGTGAACACAGCAGCCGAATGGTTGGATGTCGAATACAGTACGGCGAACCGGCTCGTCGGGCAGCTCGAGGACGACGGGATACTCGAAGAACTCACCGGGAAAGAGCGGAATCGGTTCTACCGAGCGAGCGAAGTCTTCGAGATCATCAACAAGCCGATCGACCAGCTCTAGATCTTTGACCCAACGAGAGTCGAGTCGTATGCATTGAAAAGGCCGGTCTCAACTTCTGTGAGCCGGCGGTCTCAACTGAGTTCACCGTATAGAGGCGGAATCAGACTATTCTGAGGTTGCTGTTGGGGTATTGTAGAATAGCTTTCTATTTTGGAATAGTACGCTATTCAGTCGATTCTGAAGAAGCAGATTCGCGAGCT
This sequence comes from Haloparvum sedimenti, assembly GCF_001462205.1. GTDB lineage: Archaea > Halobacteriota > Halobacteria > Halobacteriales > Haloferacaceae > Haloparvum > Haloparvum sedimenti. Next base: position 11,976 of record NZ_LKIR01000044.1, on the reverse strand, counting down.
TGTTCGAATCGTTCGGCCACTTCGTCTACGAGATCTTCCTCCACGACGGTTCGGAGAAGAGCATCTGTCATTTCCCGAACGACGATGTTCTGGTAGCCCTGCTGGTTGAGCTCGCGTTCCAGTTCATACTTCAGCCAGGAATCGAAGTCCTCGATCGTAGCCTCCCGGGCGTAGAAAGGCCGCTGTTTAGCGGCCTCATAGCTGAACGCTGAATCGGTCATCGGGTTTTGTCGTTCGACGGGTTCCTGAGAGGGCATCTCCTCGTCGCCTTCCGATTCAGACGCGTCATCCGTATCCTGGGGTTCGTCGTCCGGTTCATCTTCGAGTGTCTCCCCGAGGTCGGCAAACGGATCGTCGTCAGACATGGCGGACCACCTCACCTGCCTCGACGATGTGCGCCAACTCGTCGAAACACTGCAACTGGTCACAGTCAGGGTCGTAGTCCAGCAGGGGTTTGCGCTCGCCATAGGCCTTCGTGATGCTGGTTCGGTCCCGGATGCCTGGTGAGGGTTTGAGATCGCCGGCGTCGACAGCCTCCCAGTCCGTGATTCTCGCAAAATTCGGGATGCGGTCCTGAAGATTATCGTGCGAGTTGAGACGTTCGAGGAGCTGTCGATCTTGAGTCTGCTGGTCGATACGGCCGCTCAACATGTTCGGAACCAGCGACAGGACGTCGACGTCCATATGCTGCCGAAGCGGGGAGATCTGTCGCTCGATGGTTCGCTCCAAGCCGGCCATCGCCTCGTTCCCCGGGGCGAGCGGAAGCACCAAGTTCGCCGTCGCGACGAGCGCGTTGTCCGTGAGTCGGGATCGGTACGCCGGCGAATCCGTGACGATATAATCGTACGTGTCCCCAAGGAGTGGGTCGACGACTTCCCGTTTGAGCAGCGCAGAGGGTTGGAATACGTCGCCGACGACGATCTCCCGCTCGACCTGTTCTAAGTCCTCGCTGGACGGGAGGATATCGAACTCATAGCTGGTATCGTAGACAACTGAAGTCGGGTCAGCATCGTTGAAGAAAACGTCGCCGATGGTTTCCTCGGTGTTGTGGTACTGGTCGTCAAACCCCAGGCCCACGGACGCGTGGCCGTTCGGGTCAAGATCGATGAGGAGGACATCGTGGTCGTGTGAGGCCAGCTGTCGGGCGAGGTTGACAGCGATCGTCGATTTGCCGACGCCCCCCTTCAGCATACACACCGAAACAGCCCGAGAGTTCCCATCGGTCTGTACCGAATCATATGGGCTATTCGGGCTATTTGTTCTATCTATACTATTCTTGCTATCCGAGCCACTCATACTATTCAAAAGTATTCACCCCTCTCAACTTAACTCTATGGTGAATAGTTTGAATGGTGTACTATCTATACTGTTTAGGCTATTCAAGAATAGTATTCTATCTCAAAATAGATTAGATAGAAGAGTGGAACGTAGAATCTGGAAACGATCTCTCATAGACCGGACTCAATAACGGTCAGTTCACTGGAAGACCACTCAAACAGTTCCTTGACAAAAACGAGGATCACGATTATCAGGAGGAGTGACCCCTCACTACGGGGGTTCAGATTAATCATAGAACCCTCCTCTACTGTGACTGAAGATACTCAACCACACATCTAGTATGATTTTTTATCTTTCCCAGATTTTTGGCAACCATCGGATGTACGAGATACTCGACGACACGGCGGTACAGGTCGTCCTCGCCATCAAGAGTGGCGACTCTATCCGCAATGTCGCCCAACAACTCCACACGCCGTACGAGACGGTCCGACAGGCCGTGAACCGTCTCGAAGACTCAGGATACGTCCACTATGATGACGGCCTCTCTGTCGTCAACGAGCAGGTAAGAGACGCCGCCCGCGAACTCATCGCTGCCAGTGCCGGCGGCAGTTCCCTCTCGATTGAGGAGGCGTACGTCCTCCCACAGTTTGGAGACTGGCCGTTTGCCTTCAAGCGGATCGATGCTGTCTATGTCTGGACCAGGGCGGATACCAAGTCGGTCGCAAGCCTACCGACTATCTGTTGTTCCTAGCTGTCTACGAGCAAGATATCGACGCCTGGAAAGAGTTTTTTGAATCGTTCGACCTTCCCACCGCATTCGAGCGACGGGAGACGAGTTAGAGAGGCCGCTACAGGTCGTCCTTGAGCCACGTTCGTCACTCGATGTCAATCACGTCGAAGGATATCCGGTGATCCCGAGAGGTGAGACGGTTGAGTATATGCGCGAAAACTACGCCCAGTTTCAGTCGGCACTGGAGATCCTTGACCGGATGTATGAGGGTCTCAAGCTTTAGTGAGGAGAGGTTAGAAGTCTAAAGAAATTTCCTCACTATCACCCGAGGGAAAGAGGAGATCAAATGCAGGATGCTTGTAGAGAATCTCGCGGCACTCACGGCATCGCGTGAATAGGGATTGCTCCGCATCCCAAAAATCAGAACGCATTACGACAGCAGAATCACGTGAGCCGTAATGCCCACCAGATACTGAAAAATGGTTGAACTCAAGCCCTCCACACTCCGGACAGGGATCATTCATACTTTCCCAGTCATCCCGCTTAACGCCGGAAATTGTCTGTTCGTTCTCTTCTTGATCAATAACTCGTATCGAGAGTCTCATTGGATCTCGCCTCCGCCCATATTGAGGCGAAATAAAATGGCGGTATCAGTCGATCATTCGAGCAACCACAATCAGGATCAAATACTCCTCAATACGAGGAGTGACTGTTACGATTTTAGCGCGATCGTCGTAATCAATAATATCGTATTTGGCGAGTTTTGGCAGGTGGTTCTGAATCAACCCATTATATACTGATTCATAATCTTGGGAAGTGACTTCTCGTGGTGAAGTTCCATTTTCGACGCTTCCAATCACCCTAGCCAGATGTCGGACATCAATATCCTGTTCGTACCCGAATAGGAATAAGTAATTTAATAGAAGGACTCGCCGTTCATTTCCGAGAATTCCAAGGACATTCGCAACGCTACTGGGGTAATGAGCAGTAGACGTCATACAAGATCTCCTTGAATTCCTCTCGGCGGTACATACCGATTCTGACCATCGGATTTTTGCAGGTTGTCGGTTTGAATGTACATGCTGTCTGTCTCAGGCAGCGCGGGCGCGGTGTCTCCAGCACCGCCCTCGTTTCTGAGGGGCCGCGCTTCATACCTTCAACACTCTCCCAGACCCTTAATTCTAACGTAGTAATATACTCTGTTAGACTATTGGGGAAGGATACGACTATACGAACAGATGCGTATTCGCCACACATGACTAATGAGGAATACGCTCCGAGTGAAAACGAGGAAGAAATCCTGAATGTTTTGAAGGAAGGGCAGGGTTCATCTCAACCCTGGGGACGAGCAAACCCATTATTCCTACGGGAACAGACCGGCCTAAACAAGCAGCAGGTGAATTATGCACTTAGGCAACTCATCGCTGCTGGATGGGTAACTAAGGTCACGGAGGGGCTTTATGAATTCGTTGACGATCCCCGAAATGGTAACACTTGAATTATTGATTATCAGACCGTCTCTTCCACCCAAGCAGCTGTGATTTTATTTTCCTTTGATTCCGCAGCATCATCGAGGATACGACTACACATAGATAGGACCTGTCGGATATTGCCCTGTGATGTTTGGAGAATCAAATCCAACGCCTCCTCAGAGAATGGCTCTATCCCTTCATTATCAGCAGAAGACACTCTCTCTTGATCTAGATAATCACGCACCAACTCATAGAGGTTCTCACTTGTAAGGGGTTTCAGAGCAACTTCTTCCCCAATTCGCTCACTGAACGCGTGGTACTCACTCATCACGTCTTGCCATACCTCGGGAGCACAACCAAACAGCATGCATAGTCCCGAACTGTTCTGATCCATCAGGTGCCGAATGCTGTTGAGTGTTGCCTGTTCATCCTTTGGTGAGAGTCGCGCGATGCTCTCGAACTCGTCGACGAAGACGAAAATACCCGTATAACCGAGTTCGAGGAGCATATTTTTGAGTGCAGTGAAGGCCCGAACACCCATCGTGTCGTCGTCGAGTGCGCTGTGAATTTCCATCTCCTTGCGCTGCTCGTAACGAATCCCCTCTGCGGTAAGCCACTGCCACGCGTAGAGATTCGTGTCCTCGTACACCATGTGGATAATGGCACGCGCAAAGTCGGCGAATTTCGTCACATCGCTGAGGCGGCGAATCGCCTCGGGGACAATTTCCGAGAGCAGCACATCGCCTTCGTCAATCAGCGATTCCATCCCACTGGCACCGATCGGGTTTGTGTCGGTGACATCTCTCGCCACAGATGCAAGAAACTCGTACGCGAGCTCTTGGAGTCGGTTGAAACCCAGGTCGTAGACAAACTCGTGGTAGATGTCGAGGAATCCTTCACCAGGCTGGGCGACATATCCCACGACGACGTCGTCGCGACCACGGAGGAGCGAGCGCGTGTATTTGAGCGTGTGAGACTTCCCATTCCCATACTTTCCAGTGACTACCAGATGTTTCGACTTCCCAGTAGACAACATCGACGAAACCGTCGAGCTGATCTTATCCGAAACGTGCTGCTGCCCACAGTAAATCTCGGGGTCTTCAGCTGGAACTGGACTGTATGGGAAGGGGTTCGCGTTTAGGTCGTACTGTGAGTAGTCTTGCTGTTCGTCGGTGATCGTGAATGCGTCGGACATTATGTAGCCTCCTGCGAGTATTCGATGTCGCGGTCATGCACCGCGAGGTAGTAGTATTTCTTACCGAACTGTTCAACGCCGGCCATAACCTGCTGAGTGGACTGGGATGTGCTAACTAAACCGTCCTCTTCAGAGAGCGCTATACGCTTGATGCCGAGTGCAGAATCCTTCGCAGCCGTATCCATTGGCGCTCCCGACAGCTCGAGCTTACCGACGTTCTGTCGGCAGAGCTCCAGCAGCGCTGCGTCGAAATCATCGCGAGTGCAGCCGAGTCGTTCACAGGTCTCCTCACGGAGACGTGGAATCGACAGGTAGCGCTGTCGAAGGTCAACACCTGCTCTCTCTTCAAGATCGTCGTACACGTCCAAAAGCAGGTAGTGGTAGTTAGCGGATATCGCCGCCTGGTCTACCAAGTAGTAGTTACCTGTGAACGCGTTCCGTTGGACTCGGCCCAACCGCTCAGCCCAATCCCCAAGGACCTCCACACTCGTTTGGTTATATGAATATGGGCTGAACTCTTGTGCCTCTTCCAATTGAGTCAAGAGTGTGTCTAAACCAGCGTTTTCGACGTTTTCGAGAACCTCGATGAATGTCCCGTAGTGGGGACTACGTGTCTCCAAGATTGTACTTACTTGGCTCCAGTCCTCGTCGCGAATTGCACTAAGGAATGACAAACCGACATCAGTCGTCGTATAGACTGGTTCCTCGCCAGAATCATCTTCGTCGAGCAACGAGATACGCTTTGCTTCAAGGATTGTTTCACGTGCACGGCGGTGACTTACCTCCAATTCGTCCTCAAGATCTACAGTTGACTTGCTAACTGCTTCACAGGCATGAGTCAGTTCAGCCATCCGGCTGAGAGTGACTGGCCTTACAGTTGGTCTCTCATCGCTCATGTGAGCCTCCTCATCTGTTGCTTCGCGGTTTCGTATGCCCGCTTAGTGACCTCGTTGCCGCTGAAGCGCAAGTCGAGGTACTCCTCAATATCTCGACCAGATTCGGCGACATACCGGAAGCGTCGCAGCTCGGTCGCAAGTGCCCAGAGATTATGCTGGGTCAGGGCAGTTCGGTCTTCGCGAATCTCGTCGAGTGCTTTTTGTCCACACACTGGGCAGGGACAGGGGAGCCTGTCTAGTTCCTCGATATTGCGTAGTTCTTCTCCCCCGAATCCCGGAATTAGGTAGTTCCGGTTGCCTGCACTACGAATGAAGGCCGAAGAGTCGAAACTGTCGACCCCCAAGTAGAGCAGCAGTGGTTGATAGACGAGACCTCCGAGACCATACACGTGCAGGTGCTTGTCTGTCGCGTTTCGTGCAGATAGTATCAGTTTTGTTACTTTTTTATAGTCGGTTCGTATTGGAACCATACTTCCGAGGGCATAGCCATCGAATTCACCATTCTTCTCTAAGTATTGTATGTTATTCCGGATCGTCTCTGGATCGTAACCATGGACACTCGCGAAGAGAAGGCCCTCCCCATCGTGATGGTCGCTCGCTTTGAGTGCGTACTCGATGCTTTGGTCGATTCGCCGTTGGTTTTCTGCTGCCCGATTCTCCCTTGAGAGAGGAATGTCGACTGTACCGAGGATGTCCGCGTCCAATTGTCTCTGGGTATCAAGCGTTTTTGCTGGGGTAGTGTCCACTTCTTCGTTGGCGAAATCGAACCCACCACTATCAGCGAAAACGATGGTGTCCTCGGGGACGTCCATTTCCTCCCGTAATGTTACACCATTCGATATTCTCTGCCACATTGGGTCTCGGTTGCGAATTGATCTCGCGTTGATCATCGCTGCCGAGAACTCTGGGATCGTGCCGACGTACGTCGGTGTATTGTCACTCGACCGCTTCCCGATGTTTCTGACGGGGAAGAGAACAGGGGTATCTAATTCCCCTCGGGGGAGGTCGAGTTTCCTGCGTCGATACAACATGCCTCCCGCTCGGGTAGGCTGTCCTCTTATTTAGTGAATGGGGCAATATGGACCGTTCAATAATATATCATTTATCCTAGAGTGGGGGATGGTTCTTAGGAGCGGAAGAACACGTACGATGCCACTTGGTAGTGGAGGATCACTCAGACTCAAATTCCGCTTGTGGTGGTACTTCCTCTACTCGCCGACATAGTTCTTCGATAGTTTCCGGGCGAAGAGTATCGACAGTATCGATGTATCGAGCGAAATTCTTCATATAGTGACCCTTGAGTCCAACAACGATCGTGCTATGTTCTTTTGCGTCCTCTGTCCGCGCGGGAATGGATTCGATATTGTCAAATTGGTCTTCGACAAGTTCGCGGTTGAAGACCACACCAATCCGGTCTGAACGTACCTCCTGGACCATCTCGTCGATGTCGATACTGGTGTAATAATCCTTCCCAAGGGTAAAGAATACGACATCATAATCGGCCTCTTGAAGGAGGTGTCGTAGGTCTTTTTGAATGTCGAGTTTCGCAGATCGCTCTCTTATGTCACTAACATTCATTGAGCTGAATGTTACCTCGTAGGGGGGGAGATACTCGTCTTCTGCGACAAGGCCAAATCCTGCACTTACGAAGTAACGGTCGACGTCGTGACCTTGTCGCAGAAGCCATCTAACTGCACTCTTGACGTGGTTTTGCTGGCGTCCCGTGTACAGGTCGCGTGCTGCAATACCTGGCACATTATCCCGAGCGAGGAGGTCTTCACGAGAGAATTGGAGAGTTTCCTCTTCACCGAAAATCGGCGCGTCGTCTGGTATCTCCTTCGATCCTGAACATTGGTCGATGACAAGGATGTCCAATCCGTTTTCGGTATCAATCTCAGGTGGATGAGGCACGAAGTCGTCACTAGCTGCATAGTTTTGCCCACAGACCTCGAGTATTTCATCTCGCAAGTCTCGAGGGTTGCTATTGGTGTGTACCTCGCAACCGTTTTCCCGAGCAGCCGCTACGGCTTCTTCGTCAAGTTCACCATCCAATGTGTGTACGAAGAGGTGCTGGTACCTGGCTGCTTGTTCGCCGACGTTTGCTGCCATACGATCTGGGGCGAACGAGACGAGCGACGGGGTTTCTTCCCACCACTCACTCACGCCGTTCGCATCTAGTACACCAATCTCTGCGACCGGAAGGTCATGTGTCTGAGTCCAGAATGAGGAGTGTTTGTCGCGCAGATAGTCTTCAACAGTTTCGTAGCCACTGTAGGCTGCATCCCCCTGGGTCGCGACGAGGATCTTCGGAAGGTCTTCCTCGAATTCATCGTAGAAGCGTCGTGTGTTGTGGAACCCTCGTCTCCTATTTCGATCGTTCCCCCGGAAGATGCAAACCTCGACACCGTACTCTCTACAGATTGGACAGTCACATTTCTCCCACGGACGACTTCGAAGGGTGTCTTGATACTCTTGGAGCAGGTCGTCGTCACCGATCCAAGTAGCGTAATCCCGGACAATCGCCCAGACTCGATCATAGTCACTGACAACGTACGGTTCGTTCAAAACGGTCTTCGCGTGTGGGAACCCCTCAAATACGTCTACCGCTGTGCTCAGTAGTTCGTCGTACTCCACGAACGGAACTGGAGCAGTCGGGGTATCTTCCCGCAGGAGTTTGACTAACTTACTACGGAGATTATCACTGAAGCTCGCCTGAAGCTCGCGGCCATACTCGAAATCCTCTCGGAACGCCCTTTCTATGTCCTGTAGGAGCGACTCATCATACTGATCATCGTGGCGGTGTTCCAGGAGATATTCTCTCGTCGCTGGAAGCACCTTCTCAGCCTGTTCGTACCAACTCTCGAGAGCATTACGAATCGAATCTCCTGTATCGTATGCTCGAAGTGCCACCAATGTTTCACGACCGCGTAGGGACGTTTCAACAGCTTCGTCGAGATCGTCCCGGCTCGATGGATAGCGAACTCGAATGGCATCGTAGCGTTCGTCGTTATCAAGACGATAATTCTGTCCACCGGTCCACGCCGAACGAAGCATACTCGCGCTGTCGAAACTAGTCATCCCCGACCGACCAATCGTCTCGAACGCCTCAGTCTTCGCGAAGCCGAAGACGTGAGAGTCGATACGGGTGTTGTGTTCTCGTTCGAACTGCTTGATCGTCTTCCCGACGCTCTTGACGATTCCACGAACGTCGTGAACTGGGCTACCTGCGACTCCCCCGATTCCGAGGTAGTCATAACCCATACCAAGCACTTCCTCGGTGGCCTTACTGTATGAATCAGGGTTCCATCCCTGGATAGCGACCATCAGTCGGAACGGATAGTCACGACGCTGGTAGAGGTCATACATCTCTCGGGCGTTCCGCAGCGTCAGGTCGTAGCGGAACTCGGCGTCGTGTTCGCGATAGACCGCACGTGAATCCTGTGCGAGACGGGACAGAACGGTATCAATGTCTCCCCGAAAGTCCTCAGCGATGAACGGCTCAACTTCTATATCGGGATCAGTACGAATCGTCGGCTCGTACTCGTCGACATATGAGGGCCATTCCTCTGGCCATTCCTCGATCATAACGTCAACGACGTCGGTGATGGGATCGGGGATGTCGCCTTTGTTGAGTTCTCCGTCGAACGCGCGCTCGTCAAGATAAAGCCGTCCCTTGTCCTTTCCCGACCCTAGAACGAGGTGGTCGATAGTGACGCCGACAGTAACGTCCAGCGTCTCGTAGAAGTCGAGCATATCCTCGTTCCCGTACGGTGGGAAAGGGAGCGACTTGTACCCCCAAGCCCCGCAGTCACTAATCGTCGGTAACCAATTCGGGATAGAAAGTACGGGGTCATCGTAGACACCGTACTGGGCTAGTCGCTCAGCTTTGCGGTTTGTCTCTTCGACCTGTTCGCGAGATATGAGAACCCCGTCTACTGGTGTGGTTTCGGGCTCGAAAATGTCCCAGATATAGTCCAGATCGCGCTCTTGACGGTTCAAGGTAGAGAGTTCGTCGTGTTCGAAATCGTAGTGGGAGTCGACTGCGTCGTCCCACTCAGGTACGTAGAACCGCACGTTAGATAGTCACCAGTAGTAGCGATGGGAGGGCATCCTATAAATCCGTTTGAAGTCCCTCACTCTGTAACTGGCACTAACTAACCGAAGTCAGATAGTGTAGGGCCAGTATGGATCTGTATCGAATCCCATTGGTCAGGGTACTCTGCCTCAACTTGCTCAAAAACACCGTCGCCAATCTCGGTCAGAACGTAACTACTTGACCGAATCTTCGCGAGTTCCAGGTGGACTAACCACTTGTAGTGTACTTTAGCACGTGGTACCCACGAACTGTCACTATCGACATCGGGGTAGAGATGGTCGATTCGCTCACCGAACCTCTGTGCCGCTGGTGTGTCTTGAGTTGTCGGAACGGTTTCAACTGTGAGCTGATGGAGAACTGCCAGCATTGGCAAACGGTGCTCATAAAAAATAACCATCCAGAGAAGGGCCTGTTCGGTACACGATAGCGAATCTTTCACTCCGATGCCTAACTTTGCTCCAGAATGACTCTGTTGCAGTGCAGGTTCATACGCTTCGGTAAGCGATCGCCCTCTTTCAGTTAGTTCGCCCTCATCCAGAAGGTCAAGCAGTTCCAATAGTCGAGTCACGTGCTGAACTTTTCTTGACCCCACGACACCTCTGTTGAAAGCTAATGTCCGCAGATCGGCATTCGGCTCACGCCGTCGCAACTCAAGCAACTCGCAAGCTAGCGGAAGGTCGTCCCAATCCGGCTGAACCGTCTCTAGGTGCCTGACTGACGACGTTTCCACAACTATTGGCTCTAATTTGCCAACCGCAATATAATTTCCTCACGTGATTAGGGACATAGTGAGTATGCTACCGATAATACTTAGTGAATACTGGGAGAGCCTCTTGGTGTGCATCTTGAACAAGAATCGGTCTCCGACCTTTCCGAGTCTGGTGAGAGGACACTATTCATAGGAAGGGACAACCCGATCCGAATCAGCACCGGGCACCGCCTCCTCCACCACGACGGGAAATGTAGTCGTCCACATGGACACAACTACGAAATCTCGGTGGGGGTCACTGGTTCTCTCACCCAAGATGGCTGGGTCGTAGACAAAGGAGATATTACCTCAGTAATAGATGACTGGGACCACCGCTTCCTCCTCGAGAAGGACGACCCCCTCATCGACGCCTTCGAGCAGAGCGGCGACGGTGATTCACTCGTCGTTCTCGAACACCCACCGACCGCGGAAGTGATGGGGCTCGTCTTGGAACGAAAACTCCTCGAGACACTTCCAGAGTCAGTCTCAGACATCTCAGTAGCGGTGCGGGAGACATCGGAGCTCTGTGCGGGGGCGACACACTGATGCCAGTCAGTTCGACAGCTGATGAGCAGCCAGCGGACGATGTCGATGGCGCAGCACTGCCGGTCAACGAGCTCTTCTACTCGCTCCAGGGCGAAGGGAAGCTCACCGGGACGCCATCGGTGTTCGTCCGCACCAGCGGATGTAATCTCCGATGTTGGTTCTGTGACTCCTACCACACCTCCTGGGAGCCCACCCACGCCACAATGAGCGTCGACGACATCGTCGAGGAAGTCCAGTCACACGACGATGCCGACCACGTCGTCCTAACTGGTGGTGAACCGCTTATCCACGATGACGCGGTCACGCTCCTCGAGCAGCTCGACGACCTCGGCTACCACACTACCGTTGAAACCAACGGTACCATCCACCGTGACGCCCCCATCGATCTGGCAAGCATCAGCCCGAAACTCGCCTCCAGCACACCCACCCCTGAGAAAGACCCCAAAGGCGATGGCGAGTGGGCAGACCGTCATGAAGAACGGCGCATCGACCTCGATGCACTCGGCGCACTCGTCGACGACTATAACGCACAACTCAAGTTTGTCGTCACTGGCCCCGATGACCTGCCCGAGATCGAATCCCTCCTCGCTGACGTCCGATCGACGGCAGCGAGTCGCATCCCGGATTCCGACGTGCTGCTGATGCCCGAGGGGACGACTCGAGACGAACTCGATGCCCGCCGGAATGAGGTAGCTGAACTCGCGATGGAGTACGGCTACCGGTACACGCCCCGCTTGCACGTAGACCTCTGGAACGACGCCCCCGAAACGTAACATGACGAGGACGCACTCTCAATTCGCGACTGGCGAGGTAGAATCAGACATCGACTACGAGAAGGCACAGCGGGGCGTTCGCCTCCTGTTAGAGGCCGTCGGCGAGGACCCGGACAGTAACGCGCTGACTGAGACCTGGCAGCGCCGCGTACCGGACGCCTTCGCGACACTCACCGAAGGCCAACGGGAGGCCGCGAAGCCGACGATGCGGACCTTCGACGCCGAGACGACCGATCTCGTTG
>NZ_LKIR01000043.1:42046-72890 GCF_001462205.1 Haloparvum sedimenti | reverse complement strand
CTGGCGCGACCGTTCATTTTTTGGATAGACTAGTTGAATTGACGCCGGCGGAACGCGATCAAGATCATATAGAAACATTAGTTTACAACGACCCAACAATCCCTGACCGAACGGAGGCTATCTTGGGAGATGGACCTAGTCCCGAGCTACAACTTATTGAAAACGCAAAAATATTGGATAATGCAGGATGCAATACTATTGTAATTGATTCAAATACAACACACTATTATCATAATCCCATATCGGAATCAGTTGAGGCGAAAGTTCCTCATCTTATGAACCTTGTCGAACAGAAGATATCTGAAAAAGGGATATCATCTGTTGGTGTACTCACTACCGAACCGGCTATTGAGATGAATCTGTATGAAAATGTTGCCGATGAAGTTGTTTATCCGAGAGATGCAGGTCTATTAATGGATGCCATGTATTCATACAAAAGTGGTGAGAAACATCAAGCAAAGAAATACTACAACCAGGCAGTGAAAACTATTCCAAAAGATGTAGATGGGTTGGTTGTCGGTTGCACCGACTTTTCCGCCCTTTCGGTACCCCTCTCAGAAACGACTGTAGATGCGCTGGATGTATTGGTACAGTGGTGCATTAAACAACACACCTCTACATAGACTCGCCGCCTTTTTACATAAACACTCTTTCATTCGTAGGTCGTGTTTAGTTTGGAGCATTGAGCCAGGCAGCAAATGCTTGGTGCCACTTTTCGGCGGTTTGAGGCTCAACATGACTGAAGCAGTTTGAGAAGATGACGTTCGGCGTTTGAGTTCTCGAAAGAGTCGTTCGATGGCATTCCGATTTCCATGGCGTCGTGTCTGAAATCGAAGCCCAACTCTGGCGAGTGCAGTTTGGAGGTGTTAAGCGCCATTAACAAGAAACACAGCGGATTCAATCATGTGTTTCTGGCGAAGTTCTCGGAGAAAGACATCAGTTAGTGCGGTCGTTGTCGTCGAAAATAATTGGAGATGCAGCAGATCGTTCGTCTCAGGATCAATGGCAGCGTACAGCCAAAATTGCTGATCATTGATTCGAATCACGGTTTCGTCAATCGCGACGTGATTCGGGCTTCGACTGTCTGTGGGCGTAGGTCTGCGTTCCGTATCCAGTCGTGGATGGCCTTTCGAGATCGCTGGACACCCAGTTCCTCGAGAACAGAAACGGTATTCGACAGCGAGACCCCCGCTAACTGCAGTTGAATATCATTCATCGCACGCTCGGGTGCCGCTGTCGCTCCACAAAATCAAAATCAATCCAGTCCGTGCATCCACTGAAGTGGGCGATTTCTGGCATAGAGCTCCAAGAAACTCTCCCTGCCTCACTCTTCATGCTTAACTAAACACGATCTTCATTCTACTGGTCTCCTTTTAGAAGATGCAGATGAATATTGCAAAGCATTTCACTAGATCTTGATGAGATCCTTGAGCATATGAGTAGGGCCCATAACTCTCGTCGGGAACATCGGCCAGATATACTGTTGAAAGGTCAGAGAAAGAAAAGATACATTTTGTTACAAGATAAGATAAGACCCATGCAAGCAGTCGTACTCGCGGCCGGCCAGGGAACCCGGCTCCGTCCGCTAACCGACGACAAGCCGAAGGGTATGGTTGAGGTTGCGGGCAAGCCGATCCTCACACACTGTTTCGACCAGCTCGCGGAGCTGGGCGCGGACGAGTTCGTCGTTGTGGTGGGCTACAAGAAGGAGGTCATCATCGACCACTTCGGCGACACCTACGACGGCATTCCCATCACCTACTCACACCAACGAGAAGCAAACGGGCTCGCGCACGCGCTCCTCACGGTCGAGGACCACGTCGACGACGACTTCATGCTGATGCTCGGCGACAACGTCTTCGACGCGAACCTCGCGGACGTCGTCAATCGCCAGAGCGAGGACCGCGCGGACGCCGCGTTCCTCGTCGAGGAAGTTCCGTGGGAGGAAGCCTCGCGCTACGGCGTCTGCGACACGAACCAGTACGGCGAGATCACGGACGTGATCGAAAAGCCGGACGATCCGCCGAGCAACCTCGTGATGACCGGCTTCTACACGTTCACGCCCGCGATCTTCCACGCCTGCCACCTCGTTCAGCCTTCGGACCGCGGGGAGTACGAACTCTCGGACGCGGTCGACCTGCTGATCCAGTCCGGGCGGACAATCGACGCTATCGGGCTGGAAGGCTGGCGTATCGATGTGGGGTACCCGGAGGATCGCGAAGAGGCGGAACGTAGGCTGACCGAAGGAACATCATCGGAGAGCAGCGAACATTCAGCGGTAGCGGACAACTGATCCCTCTCGGCTACTGCTCGGAGAGAGTTCCTCTCTTTCTCACGGATCTCAAAAGACATACATCCTCGACCCACCGTTCTCAGACGAATGGCACGTTCGCTCGATGGAGCTTTCAAGAAACTCTTTGCGGGCGGTGGCATCCTCTTCATCGGCCTCGTCGCTGAACTGGGTATTTCCTTTATCGCGAAGGCGATAATCGCTCGATTCCTCGGGGCCGTAGATTATGGAGCCTTCTCCCTCGGAGTCACGACGATGGTTTTCCTCTCGACGATTTCCCTGCTCGGCCTCCATTCAGGAATTGGCAGATACTTACCTCGGTATGATACGCCTGAACAGCGAAAGGGCGTGATCGTGTCTGGTGCTCAAATAGCTCTCCCTGTCGCAGTTGTTGCTGGGGTCTCTGTAGCTATTTTGGCACAGCCTATCGCAACGTACGTCTTTACTGATCCTTCGGTTGCACCCATCATTCGGATCTTCGGCCTCGCGATTCCCTTCTCTGCACTAATGAGGCTTACTGTCGGTGTAGTTCGTGGGATTCAGCAGGCAACGCCCAGAGTGGTCATCAAGAATATCACGACACCGGTGACTCGTTTTTTAGCGGTGGCGATAGCGATCGTTATAGGGGGGGATACCGTCGGCCTCGCGACCGCCTATGTGCTGTCGTATGTCGTCGCTGCATCCGTGGGCGTCTACTACGTCGTTACCCGCACTGAGGTTCTCGCCAAGGTGAAAGCCACGCCGATGCATCGTGAACTTCTCTCCTTCTCCGCCCCACTCATCGTCAGCGCCGCGATGGCGTTCGTCCTCACTGACCTCGACACCTTCATGCTCGGCTACTTCTCGAGCACTCGCGACGTTGGGATCTACAACGTCGTCTACCCCATCGCCCAACTTCTTACAGTCGGACTCACCGCGTTTTCGTTCCTCTTCATGCCTATCCTCTCGGAACTCGACGCCGAGGGAGCAACCGACGAGATGCACCGCATCTACCAGGTTGTCACGAAGTGGCTTTTCATGGCGACACTCCCTCTATTCATGGTAATTGCCTTGTTCCCGGAAATGACGATCGCGATCACCTTCGGCAGCGAGTACGTCACGGGAGGTCTCGCACTCTCCTTCCTCGCGGTCGCGTACTTCTCGCACGCTATCGCCGGGCCGAACGCGAACACCCTCACCTCCATCGGCCACACGCGCCTCATCATGTGGGACAACCTCGCGGTCGGCATCCTCAACGCGGTCCTGAACGTCGCCCTCATCCCGCAGTACGGCTTCCTCGGCGCGGGGATCGCGACCGCGGTCTCCTACATCGCGCTCAACCTGCTCTACTCCACGCAACTCTACCGCATCACGGGTATCCATCCCTTCTCCACGGGCCTCGTGCGCCCGGGCGCCATCGCGGTTGCGCTCACTGCGACCACCTTCTGGATCACGCGGACGTTCTTCACCGTCACCATCCCCCTGCTCGTGGTCATGTTCGCGCTCTTCCTTGTCGCCTACGGTGTCATCATCCTGCGCTTCGGCGGCGTCGAGGAGGAGGAGGTCATGCTGGTCCTGAGCTTCGAGGATCGCTTCGGCGTCGACCTTGGCCCGCTTAAGGACCTTGCAAAGCTCTTCATCCGGTGAGAATTGCGGCCGCGTCTCCATTTTCAGACTTCCGCACTGTAGTTTTACTGAGGAACTCACTAAATACCGAGTTGGGGTCTGCGTGTGTCCGCAAGTCTCACCAAACAATAAGTAAGCTAACTCTCCCTGAACATTCAATTTTAATGGAGCTTATTGAAGTACTGTTCAGGGCCATCGTGAATAATTGTCACCACGTTAGCATCGGGACTTTCCTGCGTTATTTGTTGAGCGACTTCCATCGCAGCACCAGAGCTTAGCCCCATCAGTACGCCATTATCTGACATCTCATGTTCTGCACGGGATATCGCTATCGAGTCAGACACTGAACGAACATCATCTAGTACTTCCATGTTCCCGACATCGGTAACGCGCCATTGACCCAGTCCCTCAATATCCACATCGTATTTTTCCATTTCCTCTCCGTGGAAAACACGGGAGATGTTGGACTCCTCGCCATCGACACCGACGATTTGAATGTGCTTATCTTGGGAATTAATGTACTCACCAATCCCAGTCATAATTCCACAGGTGCTGACTGCGCCCACAATGTGTGTGACATCTGTGTCGTGGATTTGTTGGTACAGTTCAGGGCCAGTCCATTCGAGATGCACCATCCGATTCAGTTCGTTCTCATACTGATTGAGAAATACAGCATCGTGTTCCTCCGCGTAGCGTTGTGCAACCTTCTGATAATAGAAGTCCTCATCATGCCCGGCATCGGGAGCTTCGATTACCTCCGCTCCAAGCGAATGTACAAATCCTTTCTTCACTGGGCTCGTCGTCTCCCGCATCACAATAGTACATGGGTGGCCAAGTCTGTTTGCTGCTAAGGCAACGCCACCCGCCGTATTGCCGGAACTCGCTTCGACGACACGCTGTCCGTCTTCCAACTCACCCTTTTCGCGCATCCCGATAATCATCCCAGCACCGAGGCGGTCTTTGTGGCTCAACGTCGGGTTTTCCCGTTCTATCTTCATTGCAATCTGCTCGTTCTCGGGATGGGGAACGACGGGCGTATCACCGATTTCGCGGAGAATCGGGTCGGTACGAGCGAGATCGTATGGACACGAGGGATCACAAACGTCAATATTCAAAAATGAATCGTCTAAGTCTTTTTCCGGTGCTGGATCCCCCGACCGTCGTTCCGACATAATCTCCCAGATTTCAGTACAACCGGCACCATCGGGAACGTCTTCCATACGACTCACACCGAGTGGTCATCATAAAGAGATAACGCTGACAACATTGTCCAAAGTTGAGATCTCTGTTCCATTAGCTCGCGCCATCAAAGACCCCACTCATTGGGAAGCGTGCGTTGGAGTTCGTGAAGCACGTGGTCGTTCGCGAGATGGAGTCGGACGACGAGATCTCGGAGGCGGAAGCGCGGCAGATCGCGCAGAAACTGCAGGATCTGGGCTACATGGAGTAGCGCCGATGCGTACGCTCGACGCCGCGGCCGTCTTCGACACGCTCTCGCGGGCGGACCTGGTCCTCTGTTGTCTGCCCCTGCTCTTCGCTGCGGGGTATCTCGCGGGCGCGGCCGCGTTCGGGACGCGCGTCGCGGCGGTCGCGGTCGGGGCGGCCGCGTGCTGGCCGGTGGTCGCGGACGCCTGCCTGCTCCACCCGCCGAGTGCGGAGTGACGCGACGCTGCCGCGCGGGACGGTCGCGGCCGACCACAGCCGAACGCAGCACGCACGCCGGCCGCGGTCGACCTGCAAGCGGACGCCATGTTGGCGTCGACCGCGACTGCCCGATGGTCACAAGCGGGGCCTCCCGTACCCTTTTGCCTGTTGCCGACGGATATGCTTCCATGAGCCTCACAGCAGACGACTTCACCGACTTCGCCCCGTCCGATCCCACGGACGACGAGTCGACGCCGCTCGGAGACGCGCTCGCGGAGCTCGCGGTCGACGTCGAGACCGATTCGGTCGAAGTCGTCCGCGAACTCCGAGAGGATCGATGACGCCCTTTCTGGACACGAACGTTCTCGTCGCCGCGGTCACGCAGGACACGGACCGATCCGACGCCGCTGTGTCGATGTTGAACGAGTTCGAGGAGCCATACACGTCGATCCTCTGCCTGATGGAACTGCGGACCGTACTCACCAAGAAGAAGGGATTCGAGCGGGAGCGTGCAGAGAAGGTCGAGAGTCGGATCGTCTCACGGACCAACGTCACGTTCCCGGACGCATCGGATATCGTGGCAGCGAACCGAAATCAGTCGGAAACCCTCCTGTATCCGATGGATGCACTGGTTCTCGCTGCAGCGTCCGGAGCCGATGCGACGCTCGTCTCCTTCGACGCGGAGCTTCGAGACCACGGCGCCATTCACCCGACGCGTCTCGCGTAGATGAACGCACGGAGGGGAGCTGCCAGTCGGACGACCGATACCGAGTCACCGAAACGGACTCGAGTACGGTCCGGTCAGGATGCGCACTACTCCGGTCGCGCCACGTGCCGGGAGCGCACCACGACGATCGCGGTCGGTTGCTGCTGACCCGACCCGTGGAAGAACCGTCTGGAAAACCGTTCATCCCCGGGCGATTCGAGTCCGACGACTACCATTGGTCAAATAACCAATGCTCTTGTTGCATTGGTCTGTCTACCAATAGCCGAGGATAGCCACACCGACCGAGCTCCACTTCGGCGCGACGGAGCCGGACCCGCCCCGCACGCTCGACGACGGGACGATTCGGCGGTATCTCGAAAATCCGCGATTTTCGACGACCCATCGAAACGCCGGCCGCGTTTCGAGATGACAATTCGCACGAGGACACGAAGGGGCACGAACTGCACGTCGCACCCGATCCCGAACCGGAGACACTCGCGTTTCCCGGAATGGTCGAACTCTGGGACCGGTTCTGGAGCGAGATCCCGAAATCCACGTTCGGGGTCGCGTGAGGCTACCGACCACGGTGATACACATGACTGACACCACGCCGCCGCTACACCCGATGGAGCGCGAACAGCTTCGGGCCGAATCGACGCTCGTCGTGACCGTGAAGTCGTCCAGCGAGTTCCACGACGACGTCGCCGACGGCATCGAGAGGCTTGAACGAAACGAGGCGACGGACTCGCCGCCGACGCTCTCGTTCACCAGCTACGACGACCTCATGGGGACGCTGACGCCGCGCGTTCTCGACCTCATCGAGGCGGTCCGTCGAGCGAAGCCGGCGAGCATCAACGAGACCGCGCGAGTCGTCGACCGCGACGTGAAGAACGTCCACGAGGAGTTGGCACGACTCGCCCAGCTGGGGGTCATCTTCTTCGAGGAAGACGGCCAGCGCAAGCGCCCCGTCGTCTGGTTCGACGAACTCGTCATCAACCTCCCGTTCGATCCGGAGACGGGTGACACGGCAGCGGCCGCTTCCTGACCCAGCCGTCACACCGTGATCGCCAGTCGACCGCGATAATGAGGCCGTTGCAGAACGCCTCTACAGTCGTGACCCGGCCGCGAGCCCGAGTATGAACCAGCCCGGGGTCGGTGCCGTCCGCGGACGGCCGCACCAACGACCGAGACGGTCCCCGACGGACCCCCGCCTCCGAGCGATCCGGACTCCGTCCCGGAGATCGCGCCGTCGACGAACGGCCGTCTCGCGGCCCGTCCCTCGCGCCGCTGTCGAAGCCGGTCCGAATCTTCATAATCGGGGTTTCCGACCGCAAGAAGCCGGCAGCAGGCCGGTCGCGGTCGAGTATGACCGTCGCCGCGGAGCCGGCTTCGCGAGCGTCGCACGCGAACGGCCTGCCGAAATCGCGGTCGTGAGCAGTTCTCCGGGTCGTCCTCTCTCACTGAGGCGCTCCCCGTGGTCGCGACCCGTGCGGGGGCGACTGCAGGCGGACAGCGAATCACGGGACGGCAGCCGAGTATGAGGAGTTCGACCGCGAGCGGCCGAGCGTTGCGGTCGTGGCAGGCCGACCGCGGTCGCCCGTTTTCGGCACGCAGCCGGGCGAATGGCCGACGATCGTGGCCCTCACCACGCGGTCGCGAGCGTCGTTGCCAGCGACCCGTGAGTCATACCCGTCCAGCGCCGGGCGACGACGGTGCACCTTGCGGGTCCGAGACGCGGCTATGACCCCGAAGTCCACTCACAACGCCTGTAGCTGAGACACCGCGTTTCCCGTGAACCCGAGGTTGCTCGCGGATGGCCGATCGTCGGGGCACCGGGGCCAACCTCGCCAGTGGGACACCCCTTGTTTCGTCTGTTCTTCGTTGCGCAGGCAGGGGCTCTTCGAGCGGGGACACACCCCTCGTTTCGTCTGTTCCGCTCGCGATTGCGTCTGCTGCTCTCGGGTCGCGACCGGCTACGCCCCTGTCGAGTTCGCCCTCGATCCGGAGATCGTCCTCGACACGCGGGAGTCGATCGAGACCGTGGTCTAAGACCAACCTCCGCTCTCGGCGTCACGATCCTCATCCGTCCCCCTTCGCGGCCGGCGATTCCGGTCCGTACTCACCGTTCTTCATCTCCAGTTCCCTCGGTCTCTGCCGCCCCCTCCGAATCGGAGAACAGACGAAACGAGGGGTGTCTGCGCCATCGCACACACGGCGAGACCCGTCGGAGGCATTCCGGAAGGGCACGCAGTTAGCGCTCTCCGAACGTCGCTCGGCCCGCGTCCCGGAACGCGTCCTCGTCCCACTCGTCCCGGTCGCGACCCGCCGACACCGTTTCGAGCTCCGGCAGCTGCCGGACCAGCAGGATGGTGTTGTTCTGCCGGACTACGGTGAACGTCGTCCCGCCCTCGATGTTGAGGTTGTCACGAAGGGATTTCGGGATGGTGAGCCGCCCGCGGTCGGTTATCTCTACTTGGCCGTATTCCTCACCACCGTGTTCGGTTGGGCCACTCATCGTACTCCCCGACTGGATCAACTCCACTCGATCATGATAAGTCTCGATGCATATCTGGGTCCGGTCGCTATCGAGAGAACGAAGCTCCCTCGCCTTCGAACTCAGAAAATCCGTCCCTGCGCTTCGGTGGAGTCTCACGGGAGATGGAGACCCATCGTCGGGACTCCACCCGCCCCAACAACGGGAAGACGGACACGTGTCCCCGTGAATCAAGGTCGGAGCCCGGTGTCCGCCTCCGCGTTCAAAACGACGACCGCGAGGGGCATGTGAACCGAGAATCGCTCAGATCGGACGGTAGCTTTAGCGGAAGTTCTTTTTCCAGCAAGATTGACTGCCAATCCATGAGTGACTCCTCCACGTCCGACGCACCGTCGGCCGCCTACGACATCTCCACGGTCGAACTCGACGACGACCGCTACGAGGTGAAGCAGTCGGCGATCAGGAACAAGTACGTCGTCCGCGACAGTGCCGGCGACGTCGTCCTCCGCGGGAAGCAGAAGCTGTTCAAGCTGAAGGAGGAGTTCCCGTTCGTCACCGGCGACGACGCGGACGCGTTCACCGTGAAGGCCGGCGGGATCATGGACATCGCGGGCAACTACGCGATCACCGACGCCGGGACCGGCGAGGAGGTCGTCGTCTTAGATGAGGACTACTCGCTGTTCGTCGAGAACTGGACGATTCGCGATCCCGAGTCGGGGGAGTCGCTGGCGACCATCCGGTCGAAGAACAAGCTGCTCTCCGCGCTTCGACACGTCTTCTCCGCCGCGAACCTGTTCCCGAACAAGTACGAGATCGTCGACCCCGACGGGACACACGTCGGCGACATCGAGGGGCAGTTCTCGCTCCGGGACACCTACACGGTCACCATCGACGACGCCAGCACCGTCCCGAAGGAGGCGGTCGTCGCGGCCGCGTGCATCCTCGACGCGCTCGAGAACAAGTGAGCCGACCGCGGGCCGGGGGAGGACCTCCTGCCGGATCCGACGCCGGTTCCTCCCGCGCCTCCCGGCCCTACCGCGGGTACCACGCCAGCGGGTGGTCGGCCACCAGGTCGACCGCGACCGACTGGTCGAGGTCGAACTCCTCGACGTGGTTGTGGAGGCAGTGGACCGCCTCGCCGGAGTCGAGCTCGACGCGGTAGATGAAGGAGGGGCCGACGTACTGTCGCGAGACGACGGTGCCGTCGGCGTTCGAGTCGGACGCCGGCGTCGCGCGCAGGTCGTCCGGGCGCACGAGCACGTCGACGGGCGCGCCGTCGTAGACGGTGTCGTACCCCTCCAGCGTGGCGGCGTTGAACCGGCCGACGCCGGTGTCGACCTTCCCCTCGCTGAGGTGGCCCTTCAGGAAGGAGGCCCGGCCGAGGAACGAGGCGACGAACTTCGACTCCGGCTGCTGGAAGACGGCCTCCGGCTTGCCGATCTGCTCGAGTGTGCCGTCGTTCATCACGGCGACGCGGTCGGAGATGGAGAGCGCCTCCTCCTGGTCGTGCGTGACCGACACCGCGGTCACGCCCGCGGCCTTCAGGATGCGGCGCACCTCCTCGCGCATCTCCACGCGGAGGCGCACGTCGAGGTTCGAGAAGGGCTCGTCGAGCAGGAGCACGTCCGGCTCGGGCGCGAGCGACCGCGCGAGCGCGACGCGCTGCTTCTGGCCGCCCGAGAGCTGGTCGGGCGTCTTCTCGCCGTGGTCGGGCATGTTCACCAGCTCCAGCAGGTCGTCGACGCGCTCGGCGGTCGCGTCGGCGTCGGCGTCCTGCAGGCCGAACGCGATGTTCTCGCGAACGGTGAGGTGCGGGAACAGCGCGAAGTCCTGGAACACGATGCCCACGTCGCGCTCCTCGGGCTTCACGAACCGGTCGCCCGTCCCGGCCACCTCCTCGTCCGCGATGGTGATCGAGCCCGCGCTCGGCGCCTCGAGCCCGGCGATCATGCGCAGCGTCGTCGTCTTCCCGCAGCCGGAGGGGCCGAGCAGCGTCAACAGCTCGCCGCGTCGCACGGACAGCGAGACGCCGTCGACCGCGGTCTCGTCGCCGAACGACTTGTCGACCCCGTCGAGCGCGAGCACCGACTCCTCCGCGGTGGCTCCGGCAGCCGCGTCGACGCGCTCCTCGGCCGCGGCAGTATCCCGGACGAGTGACTTCGGTGTGGACATGATTGGGAGACCGCTCTAGTTGCCCACCGATAGTTTAGGAACCCCTAAAAGCATATCGCTCGCAGCCCCCGGCTCCGGCGACGGGGCTCGAAAAGGGCGCCCGCTTCAGGCCAGTTCGCGCTGGATGACGTTCCGGAGCTCGCGGATCTCGCCGGCGGTCGCCTCGACCGCGGTCCCCTCGATGGAGAGGGCGAGCGTCCCGTCCGTCGTCACGTCGCCGAGCCGGAACACGGGCACGTCGCCGGCCAGCTCCGCGACCGCCTCGGGATCGGTCGTCTGGACGACCAGTCGGCCGGGCGTCTCGTCGAACGCCGCGACGCGGTCGGGGAGGGCCACGTCCGCGCCGGCCTCCGCGGTGACGAGCTCCGCGAGCGCGACCGCGAGGCCGCCGTCGCTCACGTCGTGGGTCGCGAGCGTCGCGTCGTGGCGCGCGATCGCGGCGAGCGTCGCCACGAGGTCGCCCGGGGCCTTCGGCAGCGTCGGGAAGCGGTCGCTCCCGCCAACCTGTGCGAGGTACTCGGAGCCGCCCAACGCGTCGCCGCCCGCGCCCACGAGGAGGAGGGCCGACTCGTCGGCCGCGTCGGCGTCAAGCGCCGCGGACGGCGCGTCGTACCCCCGCTTCGTCCCGATCAGCGCGAGCGTCGGCGTCGGCGGGATCGGTCCCGCGGCGCTGTCGTTGTACAGCGAGACGTTCCCGCCGACGACCGGCGTCGAGAGCGCCGAACACATGTCCGCAAGCCCGTCGACGATCCCCTCGAAGCCGCCGTACACGTCGGGCTTCTCCGGGTTCCCGCCGTTCAGACAGTCGACCGCGGCCAGCGGGGTCGCCCCCTTCGCCGCGAGGTTGGTCGCGTTCTCCAGCGCCACCGCGCGAGCGCCGTCGTAGGGGGCCACCTCGGTCCAGTTCGGGTTCGCGCCCGACGAGAGCGCGAGGCCGACGCCCGTTCCGGACGCGTCACCGGACGCGCCACCCTCAGTCCCGTCGAGGGCCTCGCCCTCCGCGGCCTCCCGGATCGCCATGATCGCGGCGTCGTCGCCGGGCTTGCGCGCTGTCCGCGTTCCGACCTCGTGGTCGTACTGCCGGTAGACCCAGCGCTTGCTCGCGGTCGAGGGCGCCGAGACGACCGCTTCGAAGGCGTCCGAGAGGTCGCCCGTCGGCAGGTCGCGCTCCGGCCGGGTCGGTTCCTCGCTGTCGAGGTCGTTCATCGGCGCGCCCTCAGCGAGGAAGTCCGCGTCCACGTCGACGACCGTCTCGCCCTCGAACTCGCAGACGTAGTTGCCCGGGGTCACCTCGCCGATGACCGAGCAGCCGAGGTCGAACCGGTCGGCGAGCTCCTCAACGCGCGCCACGTCCGTCGGCGCCACCTCGTAGCACATCCGCTCCTGCGATTCGGCGAGCAGGATCTCCAGCGCGCTCATGTTCGGCTCGCGCTGGTGGACTCGCTCCAGCTCGATGCGGGCGCCGAGCCCGCCCTTCGCGACCAGCTCGGAGGAGGCGCCCCCGAGGCCCGCCGCGCCGAGGTCCCGTGCGGCGAGCACCAGGTCCTCGTCGACCAGCGCCTCGTTGCACTCGATCAGCCGCTTCTCCGCGTAGGGGTCGCCCACCTGCACCGCGGGGCGGTCCTCGGTCTCGGCGTCCTCGCCGAGGTCCTCGGAGGCGAAGGAGGCGCCGCCGAGCCCGTCGCGGCCCGTCGCGTTGCCCACGAGCACCAGCTTGTTGCCCGGTTCGGTCGCCTCGGCGGTGACGAGCCGGTCCTCGTTCGTCAGGCCGACGCAGGCGACGTTGACGAGGGGGTTGCCCTCGTAGCCGTCGTGGAACGCCACGCTCCCCCCGACGGTGGGGACGCCGATGCAGTTGCCGTAGTGGGAGATGCCGTCGACGACGCCCTCGAACAGGTAGCGGGAGTGCTCGCGGTCGAAGTCGCCGAAGTACAGCGAGTCGAGCAGGGCGACCGGATACGCGCCCATGCTCATCGTGTCGCGGACGATGCCGCCCACGCCCGTCGCCGCGCCGTCGACCGGGTCGACGTAGGAGGGGTGGTTGTGGCTCTCGACGCCGAACGTGACGTAGGTGTCGCCGTAGTCGTCAGCCCCGCGGTCGCTCGCGGGCGTGTCGGCGGCGTCGGGGTCCGGCAGCGCCAGCACCGCGGCGTCGTCGCCCGGCCCGACGACGACCTGATCTCCCTCGCTGTCGAACGCCCCGAGGAGCGGGCGCGAGGAGCGGTACGCGCAGTGCTCGCTCCAGAGGTTCTCGAACAGGACGCGCTCCGCCGGCGTGGGCTCCCGACCGAGCTCCGCGACGACGAGTTCGTGGTCCGCCTCGGACAGGCTCATTCACTTGCGTGTCTACTTCCGGGCGTCTAATGCTTTTCCATGTGCACGTTCGTGCGTTACTTCCGGCATCGGTCGGCTCCCGCCGCACCGGCCTCCGTCACCACGACCACGCGCAGGTCGTTGACGTTCGTCCCCGTCGGCCCGGTCTCGATCAGCGCACCGGCCGCGTCGAGCACGGGATACGCGTCGTTGTCCGCGAGCGCGGCCCGGCCCGCGGCCCGCCTCTCGGCGTCCGCGACCGCATCCGGCCCGAGCACCGCCCCGGCCGCGTCGGTCGCGCCGTCGACCCCGTCGGTGTCGACAGCGCCCACGACGACCCGGTCGCGGTCGGCCGGAGACACGTCGAGCTCCAGCGCGGCCGCGAGCGCGAACTCCTGATTCGGCCCGCCCGTGCCGTCGCCCTCCACCGTCACCGTCGTCTCGCCGCCGGACAGGAACACCGCGGGCGGCGCGACGGGGTTCCCGGTCGCGAGCGCCTCCTCGGCCATCGCCGCGGCGGTGACGGCGGCGTCCCGGGCCTCCCCGCGGATCCGCGAGGAGACCAGCAGGGGTTCGTGGTCGGCCTCCCGCGCGACTCCAGCCGCGGCCCGCATCGCCGTCAGCCCGTTCGCGAGGACGTGCGTTCGCATGCGGTCGAACGCCGGATCGCCGGCCGACGGGGTTTCAGAAATCTCCCCGGCCGCGCCGCGCTCCAACCGCTCCCGGACCGCATTTGGCACAGAAAGGTCGTACCGGTCCAGCACGGAGAGCGCGTCCGAAAAGGTCGTCTCGTCGGGGACGAACGGACCGCTGGCGATCGTCGAAAGGTCATCGCCGACCACGTCGGAGAGCACCAGACACCGGACTGTCGCGGGCGCGGCGGCCGCGGCCAACCGGCCGCCCTTCAGCGCCGAGAGGTGCTTCCGGACCGCATTTATCTCCCCGATCGCGGCGCCGCTCGCCAGCAGCGCCTCCGTGGTCTCGCGGAGGTCCGCGAGCGTGACGCCCGCGACGCCCGCGACCCCCTCCGCGGGTGCGGGCATGAGCGCGCTGCCGCCGCCGGTGATGACCCCCAACACGAGCGTGTCTGCGTCGGCGGACGCGGCGGCGGAAAGCACCTCGCGGGCGCTCTCGACGCCGCGCTCGCTCGGCGTCGGATGGTCGCCGGGAAGCACCCGGACGCGCTCGCAGTCGACGGCGTCGTCCGTCACCACGACGCCGCCGTCGACCCGGTCGCCCAGCAGCCGCTCCAGTTCGCGCGCGACCTGCGAGGCCGCGTTGCCGCCGCCGAGCACCAGCACGCGGTCGAACGCCGCGAGGTCGACCGTCTCCGCGCCGTCGATCAGCAGCCGGCTCCCCTCGAGCACGAGGCGGTCCGGGACGACGCGGTCCGGCCGAGCGGCGCGGATCCCCGCGGCGAGACAGTCGAGCGCGAGGTCGTGGGGGGCCGTCTCCGGGAACCGGTCGCGGTCGTCGATCATCGGTCGCGTGCTCATCGGTGCGAGAGGGAGAAAAAACCGGCCGGTGGTCGGTTCGCCCCGCTACCGGTCGACCTCGCCCATGATCGTGTCCAGACTTCCCACGGTGGCGATCAGGTCCGCGACCGACTCACCGCGGGCCATCTCGGGGAGCGCCTGCAGGTTCGAGAAGGAGGGCCCGCGGATCTTGAACCGGGCCGGCGACTCGGTCCCGTCGGAGCGGATGTAGACCCCGAGCTCCCCCTTGGCCGCCTCGACCGTCCGGTAGATCTCGGCGTCCGCGTCCGGGCGAAGCGTGCGCGGCACGTTGCTCTGGACCGTCCGGTCGGCGGCGGGCCAGTCCGCCAGGAGGTCCGCACACTGGGTCAGGATGCGGGCCGACTCCTCCAGCTCGCCGAGCCGCACCGAGAGCCGGGCGAAGTTGTCCCCCGCCTCCCGCGTCACCACGCCCCAGTCGAGCTCGTCGTACCAGCCGTACGGGTCGTCGCGCCGCAGGTCGTAGTCGACCCCCGAACCGCGGGCGACCGGGCCGGTGCAGCCGTAGTCCCGGGCCACGTCCGCGGGGAGGACGCCGGTGTCGACCGTCCGGAGCTGGATGATCTCGTTCCCCGTCAGCAGGTCCCGGAACTCCGCGACGCGCTCGGGGAGCTCGGCGGCGAACTCCCGAACGTCGTCCAGCCACTCCTCGCGCGGCTGCGGGAGGTCCCAGACGACGCCCCCGAGCCGCAGGTAGTTGAACATCAGGCGCTGGCCGGTGAGGTCCTCCAGCAGCGACTGGACGCGCTCGCGCTCCTGGATCGCGTACATGAACGCGGCGGTGAACTCGCCGATCACGTCGAGCGCGTACGTGCCGACCGCGAGCAGGTGCGAGAGCACGCGGGAGAGCTCGGCGCCGAGCGTCCGGACGACCTGCGCGTAGTCGGGCACGTCGACGCCCGCGAGGTCCTCGGCCGCGCGGGCGTACGCCCACTCGTTCAGGAGGCCGCCGCCGCCCCAGTCCCACCGGTCCGGGTACGGCATGATCTGCCGACGGTAGGTCCCGCGCTGGGCCATCTGCTCCTCGCAGCGGTGGATGTAGCCGATGTCCGGCTCCACGTCGACGACCGTCTCCCCGTCCAGCAGCGCCTTCAGGTGCAACACGCCGTGGGTCGCCGGGTGGTGCGGACCGAGGTTGATCATCATCGTCTCCGTCCCGCCGCCGGTCGAGTCCGAGTCGACGCCCCCGGTCGAGTCCGAGTCGACGCCCCCGGTCGAGCCGGGGTCGAGCGCGTCCCCGCTCAGCCGCTCGCTCTCCGTGAGCGGGACGACCTGCGACTGGTCGCCGTCGTAGTCCCGCGAGAGCGGATGCCCCTGCCACGTCTCCGGCAGCAGGATACGGCGGAGGTCCGGATGGTCCCGGTACCGGATCCCGAGCAGGTCGTACGCTTCGCGCTCGTGCCAGTTCGCGGTGGTGAACGTCGTCGCGCCGCTCTCCGTCTCCGGGTCCGCGGTCGCGGCCGGCACGACCACGCTCACCTCCTCGGTCGGGTCGTCGTACGTCCGCAGGTGGTAGATCGTCTCGTAGCGCGACGCGTACTGCTGGGCGGTGACACACGAGCAGTGGTCGAACCCCGCGCGGTCGCGGAGCAGCGCGAGCGCGTCCGCCACCTCGTCCCCGCGGACGACGAACGCGGGGGCGTTCAGGTGGTCGTCCCGGTCGATGGCGAGCGGATCCATCAGCGCGGCCGCCGCGTCCGTCGGCGCCCGTCCCGCGGCGAGGCTCGCGTCGCCGGGCCCCGAGTCGTCCGGTCCCGCATCGTCCGTCGCGACATCGTTCGCGTCGGTCGAACCGTCCCCCACGTCCGGTCTCGGGTGCGTCTGCGGTGGCGTCATGGCGGTCTCGTGGTCGCATCTCCGGCCGCCGTCCGGGGGAGCGTTCTGCCTCTCAGGTGAGGTCCTTTCAAGTGCTACCGTGAAGACGTGCCGGACGTGCGACTGCTCACCCTCCGACTCGACCTCGCCGACCACGCGCTCCACCCCATGCACGCGTTCGTGGCGGCGGACGACCGCTACGGCCCGACCCGCCTGCTGCAGTGGAACGAGACGGGGGACGGCACCAACCTCATGGTGTTCCGCGTCGCCGGGCCGCGGGAGCCGTACCTCGACCGCATCGAGGCGGTTGACGGGGTGCGGTCGGTCTCCGTCGCGTCGACGGCGGAGGGGCCGCGATCCGGCGGGTTCTTCCTGTTCGTGGAAGACGAGATCGGCCCGATCCAGCGCGACATCGTCGACGCGCACGCGGCCGAGTCCGTCGTCGTCGTGCCACCGGTCGTCTTCCGCACCGACCGCGCCGCGACGATCACCTTCGTCGGACCGACCGACGACCTGAGCCGGATCGTCGACCGGCTCCCGCCCGCGGTCGGTGTGGAAGTCAGACGCGTCACCTCCGGGGACGCCCCGCTCACGCGGCCGGTCGACCGGCTCACGGGGCGGCAGCGCGAGGCGCTCGCGACCGCGTGGGCGGTCGGGTATTACGAGGAGCCACGGGCGGCGACCGTGGCCGACGTGGCCGACGAATTGGACCGCGCGCCCGGGACGGTCGCCGAGCACCTCCGCAAGGCGGAGTCTCGGCTCGTCGCGCACGCCGTGGGGCGCGGCTGACGGGCGACCGCCGCCCGGACCGCGGGGCTTTTTTACGCCACACGCCAACGCAGGGGCGTGCTATCGGTCGAGCTCCACACGCATTCCGAGCTGTCCCACGACGGGCGCGATCCGGTGGACCTCCTCGTCGAGCAGGCGGCCGCGGTCGGGCTCGACGCGCTCGCGGTCACCGACCACGACGAGATCGACGCCAGCAAGGAAGCCGCCGAGCTGGCGGCCGACCACGGACTCGTCGGCATCGTCGGCATGGAGGTGACGAGCGCGGCGGGCCACGTCCTCGCGTTCGGGATCGACGAGCTGATCCCGGCCGGGCTCCCCTTCGACGAGACGCTCGACCGCATCCGCGAGCAGGGCGGGATCGCCGTCGTCCCCCACCCGTTCCAGAAGACGCGCCACGGCGTCGCGCCGCACGTCTCCGACGCGCAACTGGCGAGCGCCGACGCCATCGAGGTGTACAACTCCCGGCTGTTCACCGGCCGGTCGAACAGGCAGGCGGAGGCGTTCGCGGTCGAACACGGCGTCCCGATGACCGCGGGCAGCGACGCCCACATCTCGGAGATGGTCGGCCAGGCCGTCACGGAGGTCGACGCCGACGAGCGGACCAGCGAGGCGATCCTCGACGCCATCGCGGCGGGAAAGACCAGCGTCCTCGGCCACCGGACCCCCTGGCGCGTCTCGCTCCGACAGTTCGCCGGCGGCGCGAAGCGGCGCGCGATCCGCACCCTCGGCAGGCTTCGATGACCGGGGACGCGGCCGGCGACGCGGCCGGCGATGCAGCCGGCGATACATCCGACGCCGCGACCGGCGACCGACTCCGCGGCGCCGACGCCGCGACCGTGCGCCGCGCGCTGGCCGACCGCGACCCCTTCCCCGGCGGTGCGGGCTTCGCGGGCCGCGTGGCCGCGGGCGGTGCCTCATTTATGAATCGCGAGGGCGGTGGCGGTCCCCGACTCGTCCGCGACGTGCTGGGACGGCAACCGATCTTCGTCGAGCGCGACGCGAGCGACCCGACCGCGAGCGAGGCGTGGAGCTTCGATCCGACGACCCTGACGGACCCGGAGGCGCTCCCCGCGGGAACGACCGCCTCGCCCTCGGGCGAGCGGACGACCGCGTGGACGCTCCCTGATCCGCCGGCGGCCGACCCGGAGCCCGCCCAGGCCGCCGTGACGGAGGCGGTCACCGCGGCCGTGGAAGCGGTCGGGGACGCCGACGCCGGCGCGACCGCGGTCGCGTTCTCGGGCGGCGTCGACTCCGCGCTGGCCGCGACCGGCGTCCCGGACGCACCCTGTTACGTCGCCGGCTTCGAGGGGAGCCACGACCTCTCGGCCGCACGCGAGGCGGCCGCAGAAATGGACCGGGAGCTCCGCGTCGTCGAGTTAACCCACGCCGACCTCGAGCGCGCGGTGCCCGAGCTGGTCGCCGCGACCGGCCGGTCGAACGCGATGGACCTGAACATCGCGCTCCCGCTGTACCTGACCGCGGAGGCGGTCGCCGCGGACGGGTTCGAGCGCCTCGTCGTCGGGCAGGGGGCCGACGAGCTGTTCGGCGGCTACAGCAAGGTGGTCGAGCCGGCCGCGGACCACCGCGTCGACGCCGACACCGTCCGCGGCGCGCGCCGCGAGACGATGCTGACGCTCCCGGCACAGCTGGCGCGTGACGTGCTGGCGCTGCGCGCCGCGGGCGTCGAACCGGTCGCGCCGTTCCTCGACGACCGCGTGGTCGCGGCGGCGCTGGAACTGCCGGGCGACCTGCTCGCGACGCCAGACGAGCGGAAGGTCGCGCTCCGTCGGGCCGCCCGCGGGGCGGTTCCCGAGTCAGTCCGCACCGCCGACAAGAAGGCGGTGCAGTACGGCACGTACGTCGCGCGCGAACTCGACCGGCTGGCCCGGCAGGCCGGCTTCAAGCGCCGGATGGACGACCACGTCGGGCAGTACGTCGACGCGCTCGTGGCGGGCGAGGTCTGAGGGCGCGGTCGGCCGCGAGCGGCACCTCCCCGACTCCGTGCCGGTAGCTATTAACCGAGGGACGGTCTAGCGGCCGGTCGCATGCCCGCGGACTTCTACGACCTGCTGGAGGTGGACCGGGACGCGGACACCTCCGAGATCAAGCGCGCCTATCGCGAGAAGGCGCGCACTTACCACCCGGACGTGAACGACGACCCGCGGGCCCGCGACCAGTTCGCGACGCTGAATCGCGCGCGTGAGACGCTGACCGACCCCAAGGAGCGGAGCCGCTACGACCGACTCGGCCATCAGGACTACGTGAGCCAGCATCTCGACGGGCTCCCGACGCTGAGCCGACCGAGCGACGCGGACGCCGGCGGTGACGGGGCGGGCGGTGACGGAGCGGGCGGCGGCGAGACGGCCGACGCGCGCGACGGGACGGCGGACGAGGCCGAGAGCCGGACCGACGCCGGGCGCTCGGACGTGGGGTCAGCGGCGAGCGATTCCGCGACCGACGAGTCCGCGACCGGTGCGTCCGCGACCGATACGTCGGCGACCGAAACTGCGACCGGTTCCGGGCCGACCGGAGAGGCGTCGCAGTCGACCGGCTCGAACGAGGGATCGTCGCGAGGCGCTTCCCGCACCGGGTCCGGGGCCTCCAGGACGAACGCCTCCGGGTCGACCGGCACCGCGGAGCGCGCGGGGTCGACCGCCGAGCGCGGAGCGAGTTCCACCGCCGACCGCTCCGGGCACGCGTCGCGGAAGCGGGGACTGCGCCGCGGCTGGACCCTCTCGGCGGCGGCGCTCGTCGTCTACGCGGTCGGGCTCTCGGCGGCCGTTGCGACGGCGCCGGACGCGGCGAACGCCGCCCTCGACGCCGTCCTCGCGGATCCCGCGGGCGCGCTGACGGCCGCGTCCCCGCTCCCGGACCCGGTGACTGTGGTCCGGGGCGCCGCGGCGCTCGCGGCGGGTGCGGTCACGCCGGCGTCGCTCGGCGGCGCGGCGCTCGGCGTCGGCCTCGTCGCGCTCCCCGCGGCCGTCGGCGGAACGGTCGCGCGGTACGGGAGCGGTGCCGCGACGCTGTACCCGGTCGGCGTCGGCGTTCCCGCCGGCTGGGCGCTGGTCCGCCCGTTCGTCCCCGCGCCGCTCGCGGCGGACCTGCTCGCGCTGGCGGTCGCGCCGCTCGTCGCCGGCGTCTGGTTCCTCGCGGACATCGGCCGCTACCTTCGGTCGTGAACTCCTGCAGAAAACCCCGCCGCAAACGGCCCCGGAGGGGCCGTCGACTGACCAAGCCACTGTGGGAGCACTAGTCCACAGGCGACGCCCGTGCGGGGGTCCGTCGGGCGTCAGCGACTATTCGCCTGTTGTCAACTAAATAGCTGACGATGGGTCAAATATGGCCACCACGCTCGCGAGTTTCTTTTGGTTCACGGATGGCGTGCCGTCAGGACGGATCGATCTACGAACTCTCGCTCCGACAGCAGCATGAAAAGTGGACGGGCGCACGCCGCGGCGTCCGTTCCCTCACCGCACGAGGTACGGGTCGGACCCGGCGATGAAGCGCCCCAGGTCCGTCTCCCGTCGGTAGTCGGTCCGCTGGAGCGTCCGCAGCCCCTCGACGAGTCGGTCGGCGTCGTCGCCGGTCCAGTCGGCGGGCTCCTTTATCGGGACGACCAGAAAGCCGGAGCCGCGGATCTCGGTGCCGTGAAGCGCGTCCATGTCGACCGCGGTCTTGTGCGCCTGCGCCGTGTACGTCTCGAGGACGTGCGCGGTGGCCCGGGCGCCGACCGGGAGGAGGACGTGGGCCGCGATCGCGCGGAGCTCCGCGTCGAAGAACCGCTCCATGTCGTCGTAGGCGTCCGCGGTCGGGTCGCCGTCCTCGGGGAGACACATGTGGCGATACGAGAGGAACGTCTTCGCGACCGCGAACGGGGCCGCGTCGCCCGAGCCGTCCGCGGCGGGCTCCGGGGCGTCCGGTTCGCGCTCGGTCGGTTCGGTCCCGGCGACCGAGTCTTGGTCCGTGTTCGCCAGCAGGCCACCCTCGCGGAGCGCCTCGAGGAACGCCGCCGACCACGGCTCGCCGGTGAAGGGGACGCCGCGGTCGAGGCCGCCGTGGACGCCGGGGTGGTCGCCGACGACGTGGAAGTCGGCGTTGGCGTCGCCGTACCCCGGGACGAACTGCTCGCAGGGCGGGCTCATGCCGAAGGGGTTCGACAGCCGGTCGGTGACGTTTCGCACGGACGCGGGTAGGTCGCGGGGCGGTAATAGGGCGTTCGGTTCGGGCCGGTTCGGGCCGATTCGGCGTTGCGGGCGGAGGCGGCCGGCCGAGACCGGAGAGAGGTGTGAAGCGATCTACAGCTCGACGCCGGAGGGGATCAGGCTCTCGGAGCGGAGCAGGTTCCCCTCGGCGTCGTACACGAGGAGCGTCCGCTTGTCGTAGGTGACGAGCTCCTCGCCGTCGACGGTGATGATCACGCGGTAGCCGCCGTCATCGTCGTCGGCGGCGTCGCCGTACGCGCGGGCGGCGCCGATGAAGTCGAGCACGTCGTCGGCGTCCTCGTTGAGTTCGAGCACGAAGTCGCCGGTGACGCGGTTCGTCACGGCGACGACGCCGGCCGGGTCCGGGTCGCCAAGCGAGTCCTGGAGCCGGAACGCCACGTCGGTCTCCTCGGCCGCGAGCAGGTCGCCCTCCACGTCCGAGAGCCGGTCGCGGAGGAGCCCCTCGGGGCCGTGGAAGTCGATGCGCACCAGCGGCTTTCCGGGGTCGACAGCCCCCTCGACGCGCTCCACCGACAGATCGAAATAGTCCCGCCGCATCAGGTACCCGACTCTTGGACGCGCGCGGGTATGAACGTAACGCCGGCGCGAGGGTCTGCCGCCGGCCACGACTCCGGCGGGAACCCCCGCGGCCACGCGCTCCGGACGGAGACTTTTAAGACGACGCCGGGAGCGGGTCCGGTATGGTCTGGGTCCGATCCGAGTACGCGGGCGAACTCGCGGTGCTGTCCGCGTGGCTCGCCGCGCTGATCCCCTGGAACGTCACCGTGGCGAGCGAGCAGGTGCCGGGCTACCTGTTCTACCTCCGGTTTCCCTTCGCCGAGGTGCAGTACTTGCTCGGCTTCGACGTGGGCGGCCGGAGCTTCTTCCTTTTGTCCATCGCCGAGGCGGTGACCAACCAGAGCGGGCAGGTCGTCTACGGCGCGTACCTGACGTGGGCGGTCGGCGCCGCGCTGATCGGGGCCGCGGTCGTCGTCTCGATCGCCTACTACTTCGAGGAGGAGTACGTCGAGTCCGGGCCGGTCGACCCGGTCCGCGCCATCGGCGCGCTGCTGACGGCGGCCGGCGCGGTGCTGCTCGTCGCCACCTACCTGCTCGTGACGCGCGGGATCCCCGGGATCCCCCTCCCCATCGGCGCGGTGTTACTCGCCGTCATCGGCGGCGCGCTGCTCCGCGTCGAACGACGCTGAACGGGGGATCTCTGCTCTGAACCGCGGAGCGGCTGCTGTTCCCGAGGCGACGCCCGCGGCCGCTCAAAAGCCCTCGCGGAGGAACGTCGGTTGCGGCGGGAACAGCCGCTCCAGCGCCGGCCGAGCCGCCCCCGGATCGAGCCGGTCGAGCCGCGTCGCCTCCCCGACCGACAGGTAGCCCACGTAGAGCTGCGAGAGCGTCCCCACGTCGACCGCGACGGTGGGCAGCGAGTCGGCGTCCTCGGCGGCGTCTTCGGCCCCCGATTCGTCGGTCGCCGTCACCTCGCCGCCCGCCGCGTCGGTCCGGACCGTGAACCGGCCCTCGTTCCACGGGACGAGCGGATCCTCGACCGCGAGGACGAAGGGGTCGACGGGCCCGGCGGACGACCCCTCTCGGCCCTCCGGCGACGGCAGACGCTCGAGCGCGTCGGGCACGTCGACCAGCCTGACCATCGGCCCGGTCTTCTCGGCCTGCGTGACCGCTCGCGGGTCGTCGACGCGGTCGAGCACGTCCGCGTCCGGCGGCGCGCGGATCCGGACCTCGCCGGCCTGCGAGTCGTGGTTGCGACAGAACCGGAGCAGGTGGAGCCACGCGGTCTCGTCGACCGCGACGGCGTCCGAGACGGTCATCGTGCGCTCGTTTTTCCCCTCGCCCTCGGAGAAGGTGTACGAGAGCAGCCCGCGGAGCGCCCCGTCGCGCTCGTAGCCGTAGACGAACGGGTCCGTCTGCCAACTGCGGAGGCTCCGGTGTTCCCACCACGCCGCGGAGCGCGCCATCGTGAGGTCGTAGCGCTCCGCGACCCGCT
Source organism: Haloparvum sedimenti (assembly GCF_001462205.1). Classification (GTDB taxonomy): domain Archaea; phylum Halobacteriota; class Halobacteria; order Halobacteriales; family Haloferacaceae; genus Haloparvum; species Haloparvum sedimenti. Next base: position 49,332 of record NZ_LKIR01000043.1, on the reverse strand, counting down.
CCAACAGTTTCGCGACCGCGCCGTGGTCGTCGGGGCCCAACCGTCGGAACCGGCCGGCGTCGGGGTCGACCGCCTCGACCGCGAACGACAGCTCCTCCGGCGGAGCGATCAGGTGGGTGTACCGGCTCGCGGTCGCCCAGCCGAACCGCCGGTAGAAGCCGTACTCGAAGGGCCACAGCGCGGAGACGGCGATGCCGTCGTCGCGGTGTTCGGCCAGCGACTCGCGGAGGAGGCGCCGAACCAGCCCGCGGCGGCGGTGCTCGGGCGGGCACGCGACCGCCGAGAGGCCGGCGACGCGCCGGTCGGCCCCGCGGATCCGGAGGTCGAACTCGTGGTGGCCACAGACCGCGAGCGGTTCGTCGCCGTCGAACAGCCCGCGACCGGCGGCGAGGGACTCCCGCTCGTCCGCTTCTTCGGGGTCGTAGGGACCGCGTTCGGGCGAGAAGGCGTACCGGGTGAACGCGCGGAACTCGTCCTCGCGCGACTCGGGGAATGGACGGTACTCGACCATACGCGACGGGCGACAGCCGGACACAAAAGGATTCCCGAACCGTGGGAGGGCGTGGCAAAAGGGCCGCGGAGGCGCCCTACTCGAACTTTCCGCGGCGGTACTGCGGCGGCCACTCGACGTCGACGCCGAGTTCGTGGGCGGCCTCCAGCGTCCAGTAGGGGTTCCGCAGGAGTTCGCGGCCGAGCGCGACGAGGTCCGCGCGGCCGTTGCGGACGAGCGCGTCGGCCTGTTCGGGTTCGGTGATCTTGCCGACCGCGGCGACGGGGACCTCGCCCTCGCGGCGGACGGCCTCGGCGAGCGGCACCTGGTAGTTCGGGCCGGCGTGCGGAAGGTCCTGGTCGCGGTGGATGCCGCCCGAGGAGACGTCGATCAGGTCGGCGCCGGCCTCGATCAGGAGCGGCCCGAGCCGCGCGGACTGCTCGCGGTCCCACGAGGGGCGGTCGTCGATCCAGTCCGTCCCGGAGATCCGCACGAACACCGGCTTGTCGTCGGGCCACACCTCGCGGACCGCCTCGACGACCTCGCGGACGAGCCGGGTGCGGTTCTCGAAGCTGCCGCCGTACTCGTCGTCGCGCTCGTTGGCGACCGGCGAGAGGAACTCGTGGAGGAGGTAGCCGTGGGCGGCGTGGACCTCGGCGACCTCGAAGCCGGCGTCGAGCGCGCGCTCGGCGGCGTCGGCGAAGGACTCGATCAGGTCGCCGATGTCGTCCTTCGTCATCTTCCGCGTCTCCGGCGGGTTCTCGAAGGGATACGGCACGTCGCTCGGCGCGATCGTCTCCCAGCCGCCCTCGTCGGGCTGGAGCGGGCCGCCCTCGTCCCACGGCCGCGTCGTGGACGCCTTCCGGCCGGCGTGGGCGAGCTGGATCGCGGGCGTGGCGCCCTGCTCGGCGACGAACTCCGCGATGGGGGCCAGCGCCTCGGCGTGCTCGTCCGACCAGATGCCGAGGTCCTCCGGCGTGATCCGGCCGCGGGGCTCGACCGCGGTCGCCTCGGCCATCACCAGCCCCGCGCCGCCGACCGCGCGCGAGCCGAGGTGGACGCGGTGCCAGTCGGTGGCGAGCCCCTCCTCGGCGGAGTACTGACACATCGGCGACATCATCACGCGGTTGCGGATCTCCGTGTCCCGGATCGTCATCGGGGAGAACAGCGAGTCGGTCATGGTGGGGGAGACGAGGGCCACGACGTAAGGCCCTGCGATCCGCCTCGCCGTTTGCCAGTATCGCGGAGCCAGCGGCGGGCGCACAGCCGCCGATCCCGGATGGGCCGTCGTGGGCACCGAGAGTTTAGGCACACCAAAACCTATATGTCCGTCCCTCCCCGAGCAGTCGGTAATGCCGACCGCGGACGCACCGACGACGGACTCCGAGGACCGCGACGAGGAACTGCCGGAGATCACCACCGCCTGCACCAGTCCCGACCGGACGGTCTTCTCCGAGCGGGACAACCCCGACGGCTGGATCGCGACGGACTACACCGTCGATCTCGACGGATAACGCCCGCGAACCCATCGACTTCTCTCGAACCGTTGCGACTCCAGCGGTGCAGATGGCGCTCGTTCTCGACGGTAGGGAATTCGCGACAGCAGGCGCTCGCGACGTGGAGTGATGTGCGAAAAACGGGAGCGTTCGACCGCGGTCGGACGCGTCTCGGAACGGGACCGCCCTACTCCATCGAGCCCTCGGTGACGAGCGTGTCGTCCTCGAGGTAGTGCTCGATGTGGTGGCCGTGTTCCTCGACATCTTCGAGGATCTCGCGGAGCTGCTCCTCGGTGTTGTAGTCGCCGAGGTTGTTGGCGAGGCGGATGTGCTCGCGCAGCGACTCCGTGATGTCCCCGAACATCTCGAGGTCGTGCTCCAGCGAGGTGCGGATGTCGTAGGCGTCCTTGTCCTCGGGGGTCACCGTCGCGTGCTCCTCGAAGTTGGCGCCGCCGGAGAGGGGGACGCCGCCGAGCGCCTGCGCGCGCTCCGCGAGCACGTCCGCGCCCTCCTCCAGGTCCGCGGCGACCTCGCCGAGGTAGACGTGCAGGTCGTGGAACTCCGCGCCCTCGACGATCCAGTGGTGCTTCTTGATCTGGTGGTAGAGGACGTACGTCGACGCGAGGTCGGAGTTGAGCGCGTCGATCAGCTGCTCGGCCTTCTCCTCGGGGATGCGCAGGGCCTCGCTCTCCTCGACGTCGCCGTACTGCTGGCGTGCGTGCTTCTGGGTGCTCATAACGTATCACCGTTCGGCGGCATGCCACTTAAAGATTTCCGCCGACAAAAGAGAAATTCGCTGTTCAGAAAATTCTGTTTCAGAAAGACGCAACCGACGGCACGTCAGACCGACCCGACGAACGCGCGCTGTTCGCGGAGGAGGTCCTCGTCCAGTGTCGCCACGAGATCGCGCTCGCCGCGCGCGAGCGACCGGTGGACGACGCCGTCGGGGCGGACGACCGCGGAGCGCCCGGCGTACTCGGTCGCGGGCGCGTCCGCCACCTCGCGGGAGCCGGTCCGCCCCGCTCCGACCACCCACCGGACACCGTCGAGCGCGCGAGCGCGCAGGAGCAGCCGCCAGTTCTCGGAGTACGCCGCGGGCCACGCGGCCGGCACGACGAGCGCGTCGACGCGCTCCTCGGCCAGCGCCGCGCTCTCCGCGACGAAGTTCAGGTCGTAGCAGGTCAACAGCGCGGTCGCGCCGGCAGCCGTCTCGACGACCACGCGCTCCTCGCCCGCGGTCAACAGGTCCGCCTCCGCGCCTCGGAGGTTGCGCTTGCGGTAGACCGCGGTCTCGTCGGGGAGCCCACCGTCCGGGTCGGCCGTCTCCACCGGCGGGACGTACCCGACCGTGTTGTAGGTCCGGCCGTCCGCGCCGGCCTCCAGAAATCCGGCCACGATCGCGACGGCCGACTCGCGGGCGACCTCGCGGAGCCACCCGAGCGCGGTCTCCCGTGCAAGCGCCACATCGTGAACGCGGTCGTCAGGCACGAATCCCGTAAGCGCGTACTCCGGAAACACGGCGAGGTCCGCGCGCTCCGGGAGCGCGGCGGCGCGCTTCCGGAGGCGTTCGCGGTTCGTCTCGGCGTCGAGGTCGTCGACGGTCAGCTGGGGAACCGCGACGACGGCGTCGTCGGTCATGGCCGCGCTTGGGACGGTACCGATTAAGCGCTGGCGACCGAACGACGGTCGAACGACGATGAGTCCCGGAGCCAGACGCGAATGACCGGCGTCGACCCGCCGAGCCGCGACGAGCTATTCGAGAGCCCGGCCGCGCCCGAGGAGCTCGCGATCGACCCGTCGGAACTGGACCGCGAATGGGTCCTCGCCGAGGCCGCCGCCGTCTTCTCGCTGACCCCGGCCGAGGCGGAGGCGTGGGTCGCGGCGGACGGCGTCGGGGTCGTGTACGCCCGGATACAGGCGTACTGGGACGCGATCTGAGGGACCGCCGGGGTCGACCGACGCGGTACGGTCCGCGACGAGCCGACCGCGAAACCCGCGCGGGCGCGTCCGAAGGGAAACGTCCTTATGCGCTTCCCACGGACGTTCGAGCATATGAGCAACGGCGACGACGAGACGGCCGACGCCCCCGAAGAGGCGGCGGAGGACGGCGCTGCGGACGCGGACGCCGAGGAGGCGACCGCCCCGGCGCTCCCCGACGAGGTCACCGAAGAGTCCCTGAACGAGTACCTCGACGAGATCGCCGAACGGCTCGACGAGGCGGAGACGGAGGCGGACCTCGACGACGTCGAGGCGCTGATCGACGATGCCGAGGCCGGCATCGAGGAGGCCGACCTCCCCGAGCCGGACGAGGACGACGAGGACGCCGAGGACCCGCGCGCCGACCTGGAGTCGCGCGTCGAGGACCTCCGGAGCGACCTCGAGGACGCCCGCGGTCCCTACGCGGAGGACGTGGTGGCGGACGTCGAGGCGGCCGCGGAGACCGTCGAGAGCACCGAGTGGACCGCGGACGGCATCGGTGAGGCCGCCGACGCGGTCGAGTCGTTCGCGGCGACCGTCGGCGACGAGCTCGGCGTGGAGGTCGAACTCGAGGACGACGAGGTCGAGGCGCTGACGCTCGCGCTCGACTCGCTCGCGTCGGCGGTCGACGACGCCGACCTCGACCCCGACGACGACGCGGAGACGCTCGCGGCGCTCGTCGAGGCCACGGACGCCCTCGAAGCCGGGCTCGACGAGGCCGAGGAGTGGGACGACCTCGAGACGAACGAGCAGCTGATGGCGCAGGGCTACTACGACGTGCTCGGCCACTACAAGGACTACCCGCCGGAGTGGTCGGCGCTGAAGGTTCACGAGCGCGAGGGCAACACGGACATGGTCCTGCTGGCGCTGAACTCCCTGCAGTCCGAGTTCATGGAGCGGCACTGTCTGGAGTCGCTCCAGCGGATGGGCAAGCGCGCCGCCACCGAGGAGGCCGTCGAGCAGATGCTTGACCGCGCGGGCAAGCGCGACCAGCCCGCCATCCGCATCCTCGGCAAGATGGCCGCAGAGGAGGCGACGGAGACGCTCGTCGAGTACGTCGACGAGGACTCCAACCCGCAGCTCCAGAAGGTGACGTTCAAGGCGCTCGGCGAGATCGGCGCCGCGGAGGCCGTTCAGCCGCTCGCGAACAAGCTGGAGATGGAGGACGACAACGTCCGCCCGTACGCCGCCCGCGCGCTCGGGCTCATCGGGGACGCGCGCGCGGTCGACCCCCTCGCGGACGCGCTCGCCGAGGACGACTCCGACGACGTGCGCGCCGCGGCCGCGTGGGCGCTCCGCCAGATCGGCACCCGCGAGGCGCTGGAGGCCGCCGCGGAGTACGTCGACGAACGCGTCTTCATCGTCCAGACGGAGGCCGAGAAGGCCGCCGACGCGCTCGACGAGGCGGCACAGCCGGCCTGAGCGGCGCCGAACCCCGCGCGATTTTCTCACTTCTTCCGTCCGTTTTCTCACCGCTTTCGTTCCTTTCACCCCGCTGCGACCCTTCTCCGTCGCGTTTCCGCATCCGGACCCTTTTGAACGAAGCCGCGCCAGACCCCCCGTGCGTCTGCCGGACGAGAGCGAGCGGTTCGAGCGTCCCGACTCCGCGCCCGACCGCGCCCGGGGGGCCGCGGCGCTGCGCGTGGCCGCTGCCGTCGCGGTGCTGGTCGCGACCCTGCTCGCGACCGGCGGAGCCACCGCACCGGGCGCCGCGGAGCCTCGTCAGGAATCCCCTGCAGCAGCCGGCGCGCCCGCCGCGCCCGAGACGGCGACCGTCCGCGAGCTCTATCCGAACCCGGTCGCGGACGGGAACGCCGGCGAGTACCTGATCGTCGACCTTCCACGCCCCGGCAACTGGAGCCTCTCGGACGGCTACCACGAGACGCCGCTTCCGGCGGGCGTGACCGGCCGCGTCGCGCTCTCGCGTGAGCCGGCCATCGCGAGCGACCACGTCGACCGCCGCGTCTATCGGCTTCCGGAGCCGTTCCCGCTGTCCGCCGCCGGCGACCGGATCGCCCTCAGACACGGCACGGAGACCGTGGACGCGGTCGCCTACGAGCGCGCCCGCGAGGCCGCGGTCTGGAACCGGTCGTGGTCGCGTTCGGACGCCGACCACGCGGCCGCGAGCGCGCATGCCGAGCCGAGCGATCCCGACGATCCGGGTTGGCGCCCCTACGGGTTCCGGCCGCGCGAGGCGGTCTCAACCGGGTCGGCGAACGGAACCGCGTTCGTGCTCCCCGACGCCCCCGAGGAGCCGGTCGCGCCGCTTGTCGGCGCCGAGGACCGCCTCTACGTCGCGGCGTACACCTTCGACTCGGCGCGCGTGACGGACGCACTGGTGGCGGCCGCGGAGCGCGGCGCCGACGCTCGGCTTATCGTCGAGGGAGGGCCAGTGGGCGGCTTTCCCGCCGCGAGTCAACCGCACCTCGACAGGCTCGCGGCCGCGGGCGTCGACGTGCAGATCCTCGACGGTCCCCGGACACGGTTCGCGTTTCACCACGCCAAGTATGCCGTCGCCGACGACCGGGCCGTCGTGTTGACCGAGAACTGGAAGCCCGCGGGGACCGGCGGGGCCGGGAGCCGCGGCTGGGGGGTGACGCTTCGGGACCGCGAAACCGCGGACGAACTCGCGGCGCTGTTCGAGCGCGACGCCACCGCGGTCGACGCGCGGCCGTGGAGGCGGTTCGCCGCGAACGCGACCTTCCACGGAGACGGCCCGGCGTCGGAATCGTATCCGGCCCGCTTCGACCCGGTGACGTTCGCGGACGCCCGCATCGAGGTGCTCACCGCACCGGGGAACGCGGAAGATCGCATCGTCGCGCGCGTCAACGCGGCCGACGAGCGCGTGCTCGGCGTCGTCCCGCGGACCGGCGGCGCGGACCAGCGGATCGTCCGGGCGCTCGGCCGGGCGACCGACCGCGGCGTCGAGACGCGGCTGCTGCTCTCGGGCGCGTGGTACGACCGCGAGGAGAACGAGGCGCTCGCCGAGAACCTCTCCGCTGAGCGAGGGCTCGACGCCAGCGTGACGGACGGGCGCGGCCGGTACGCCAAACTCCACGCGAAGGGACTGGTGATCGACGACACCGCCGTCATCGGCAGCCTCAACTGGAACGACGCGGCGGCCGGCGAAAATCGCGAGGTGCTCGTCGCCGTCGAGCACCCCGCAGTCGCCGACTTCCTTGCACGGGTGATCGCGGCCGACGCCAGCGGCGGAACGCGTCGGCTCCCGCTCGCCCTGCTCGGGGGCGTCCTCGTCGCGCTCTGCGGTGCGGGGGCGCTGGCGCGGCGGCGAGTCCGGTTCGCGAACCGCTGACCGAGGAACA
>NZ_LKIR01000043.1:0-41550 GCF_001462205.1 Haloparvum sedimenti | reverse complement strand
CGGACGCCGTCCGAGCGGAGGACGGAGAAGTCCGGCCCGTAGCCGATGGTGATGACCGGGTCGCCGGTCTCCTGCACCTTCGTGTCGTGCAGTTCGCCGGTGGTCTTGCCCGGCGCGGGGTAGGTGAACCGGTGGGCGTACTCGTCGAGGTCGATGCGGTAGAGGTGCGCTCCCGACGCGAGCCGCTCGTGTTCGACGTGTTCCTCGACCGCGTCGAGCTGTTCTTCGACGTCGCGCTCCGCGCGCTCCGCGAGGAAGTCGACCAGCTCCGCGTGGCGGGCCTCGTCGTCGCAGCCGACGTTGAGCACGTCGTTGACGAGCGTCTTGCCCTCGGAGTAGCGGAGCCAGTGGGCGGCGTAGTCGAGCGCCTCGCCGATGTCCAGCAGGTCCTCGCGGTCGTAGCCCGCCTCGGCGGCCAGGTCGACGTAGTCGTCCATCGCCTCGGCCTTCGAGCGGTCCGAGAGCCCGGCGACCGCGGGGACGTGTTCGAGCTCCTCGGTGAGCGACGGGTCGATGAGGCGAGCGAGTTCGACGCACATCATGCCCGTCGTGACGCGGTAGTCCTCGCCGTGGGTGTAGGGGTTGACGTGGGCGTCAAGCAGGGGGTCGACCGCCTCCGGGTCCGGGTGGTGGTGGTCGACGACGGCGATGGGGATGTCGTAGTGCGCGAGGTTCTCGTAGGCGGGCACGTCCTCCTCGGTGGAGCCGTTGTCCAACATCAGCAGGAACGGGAGCTTCTGGCCGTGGCGGGCCTGCCCCTCCAGCGCGAAGTTGAGGTCCCGAGTCACGTCCTCCATCTCGTAGAAGGGGGCCTTGCTCGGCAGGCGCTTGAACAGGTGCCGCGGCGCGTCGGTGTCCTCGTGGACCTCGCTGACGAACGTCTCCAGCGCGAGCTGAACCGGGATGGCGGCGCACATGCCGTCGCCGTCCGCGTGGTGGCGCACGCGGATGGGGCGACCCGAGAGCACCGTGCGGCGGAGCAGCCGCGCGACCTCGCGGAGCTCCTCGTGGATCGGCTCGAACGCCTCCCACTCCACGAGTGGCTCGACGTCGGCCGGCTCGGCGCGTTCGTCGAGCGCCTCCTCGAAGCGTTCGCGGGCCTCCTCGCGGCGGTCGCCCTCCAGCGCAGTCAGCGAGTCGACCTCGATCTGGATCGCGTCCTCGCGCGTCTCGACGGGCCCCGCGACGTGGACCATCTGGCCCACCTCGACCTCGGGGTACGCGCGGACGCCCGCCTCCTCGAAGGCGGCACAGGAGACGACCCCGGTGCCGTCCGCGACCGCGAATATCGTCGGGCCGCCGGTCTGCTTGGCCTGGACGACCTCGCCCTCGACGGTGACCTCGTCGCCGGCGGTGAGCCCGCGAACGCGGGTGATCGTCGGCTCGTGGGCGACCGCGACCGTGCGGTAGTCGTCGAGGTCGACGTCGTCGAAGGCCACGTCGCCGTTCTCCTTCACCTCGGTCAGCTCGACGACCAGTTCGTCGCCGACCGCGTACTCGCCGTCGAGCGAGGACTCGTGGACCAGCCCCGAGACCGCCTCGGAGACGTCGACGAAGATCCCGTAGTCGACCACGCCGTTCACCTCGGCGAGGTAGTACGCGCCCGTCTCCACGTCGGTCAGCGTGCAGTCCGGTGCGAGGTCGTGGACGACGTGATCGCCGTTCGCCGGCGCTTCGTTCTCTGCCGCATCCGTCGTCGCCTCGCCGCCGTCGGCTCGAACCGCGGGACTCGAATCGTCCCGCACGCCGGAACACCCGGCGGAGTTGTCGGTCATGGAACGAGGTAGGTCGGCGGCCGGTGTTAAGCTTTTTATATCGCTTTTGCGGCTCGGTCCGGAACGCGGGCGGTTCGTCGGGGAGTCCGACGGAGGGCGGCGCCGTCGGCCCTTCCGGAACCCTTGTAAGGAGCGCCGACCCACGTCCACGCATGCGCCTGTTCCGGTCGAGCGAACTCCTCGGGATCGCCCGGGAGACGATGGAGTTCGTGCTCGAAGCGTGCGAGGACACCCATCCGAACGAGTACATGGGGTTCCTCCGCGCCGAGGACGCCCGCACGCTCGGCCTCGACCGGGACGGACAGGTGATCACCGACGTGCTCGTCATCCCCGGCACGGAGTCGAGTCCGGTGAGCGCCACCGTGCGGACGAACATGAAGCCGAACGACGCACGCGCCGTGGGGTCGGTCCACTCCCACCCCAACGGCGCCCTCCACCCGAGCGACGCGGACCTCGCGACGTTCGGGCAGGGCGAGGTCCACGTCATCGTCGGCGCGCCCTACGGCTGGGGCGACTGGAAGGCGTTCGACAACGAGGGGGACCCCACGACGCTGGACGTGCTCGACGTGGAACTGCCCGACGACGCCTTCTTCGACTTCACGCAGGCGGACATCGACGCCGAGCTGCGCGAGGAGCGTGAGGACGACCGCGGCGGCATCCTCTCGTGGTTCCGATGACGCGGGTGCTCGCGCAGGGGACCTTCGACATCCTCCACCCCGGCCACGTCCACTACCTCTCGGACGCCGCCGACCGCGGCGACGAGCTGTACGTCATCGTCGCTCGTGGCGACAACGTGACGCACAAGGAGCCGCCGGTCCTGCCGGACCGACAGCGCCGCGACATGGTCGCCGCCCTCGAGGTCGTCGACGAGGCCCGACTCGGCCACGAGTCGGACATCTTCGTCCCGGTCGCGGAGATCGACCCCGACGTGATCGTTCTCGGCTACGACCAGCACCACGACGAGGACGCCATCGCGGCCGCGCTCGACGGCCGCGGGATCGACTGCGAGGTCGCGCGCGCGAGCCCGCGAGACCCCGACTACGAAGGTGAGCTCCTCTCGACCGGTCGGATCGTCGACCGGATTCTGGAGCGGCGCGGCGCGGAGTAGCCGACCGGCGGTCGTCCACGCTGCGTCGCTCCGGCCGTTCGCTTTCCAGCGCGCCGGGAGGAAGCGCGGAACCTATATGGAGCGGTTCCCAACTCCCGACAGTGACTGTCCCCGATCGGTTCCCCGGCCTCCTCGCCGCCGCCGCGATGGGCGTCTACCTGCTGCTCGTGGTGGGGGCGACGACGGCCGTCACGGACGCGGCCGCCGCCTGCGGCGCGTGGCCGGCCTGCGGGTCCGGCTGGGCGCTCCCCGCGGAGTCCGCCGGCTGGGTCGCGCTCGGCCACCGCGTCGTCGCGGCGGTCGTCGGCGCGCTCGTCGTCGCGGCCGCCGCGGCCGCCTGGCTCGGCGACGAGCGCCGCCGCGTCCGCGCCGCCCTCGCGGTCGCCGTCCTGCTGTACCCCGCGCAGGTTGCCCTCGGCGCGGTCGTCGCGGTCGAGGGCGCCTCCGCGGTCGTCTCCGCGGTCCACCTGCTGGCGGGGGTCGTCATCTTCGGCGGCCTCCTCGCGGCGCTGGCGTGGTGGCTGGAGGCGGAGACGGGCGACCCCGACGACGATCCCGCGATGACCGAAGCGGACCTCGAACCGGACTTCGATGACGTACAGGACCACGCGGGCGACGACGGTCCCGGAACGCCGGCCGCGGTCCCGACGGAGCCGTGGCCGCGCGCGAAGGCGACCGCGGCCGCGTACTTCCGCCTGATGAAGCCGCGGCTGATGTGGCTGCTCTGTCTGGTCGCCGCGGCCGCGATGGCGCTGGCTGGCGGCCCCGGATTCACCGTCCGCACGGTGGCGACGACGCTCGTCGCCGGTTCGCTGGCCATCGGCGCCTCGGGGACGTTCAACCACGTCCTCGAGCGCGACGTGGACCGGAAGATGCAGCGCACCTCGGACCGCCCGCTTGCGGTCGACCTCGTGCCGGTCCGGAACGCCGTGGCGTTCGGCCTGACGCTGACCGCCGTCTCCGTCGGCCTGTTCTGGTCGATCAACCCGCTGGCGGCCGCGCTCGGCCTGCTGGCGATCCTGTTCTACAGCGTCGTCTACACGCTCCTGTTGAAGCCGAACACGGTCCAGAACACGGTGATCGGCGGGGCGGCCGGCGCGCTCCCGGCGCTGATCGGCTGGGCGGCGGTGACCGGCGAGGTGGGCGGCGGCGGCCTGCTGCTCGCGGCGCTCATCTTCCTGTGGACCCCGGCGCACTTCTACAACCTCGCGTTGGCCTACCGCGACGACTACGAGGCCGGCGGTTTCCCGATGATGCCGGTGGTCCGCGGCGAGACCGCGACCCACCGCCACATCCTCTGGTACCTCGGCGCGACCTACGTCGCGGCCGCGGTGCTGGCCGCGACCGCGGACGCGCTCGGCCTCCTGTACGTCGGCACGGGCGTGGCGCTCGGTGCGGTGTTCCTCTGGGCGGTCGTCCGCCTCCACTACGAGCGGAGCGAGACGGCCGCCTTCCGCGCGTTCCACGCCTCGAACGCCTACCTCGGGCTGCTGCTTCTGGCCGTGGTCCTCGACTCGCTGGTGATCTGACGTGGCGGGAAGCGACTCCGCGGCGCCGCTCGCGTCGCTCCGCTCGCGTCTCGACGACGGTCCGGTCGGTCTCCGGACGCTCCTGATAGTCGCGCTCGTGCTCAACGCGGAGCTGTTGTTCGTGGTGCTGTACGCCGCCTTCTCGAACGCGACGATCACCGCGCCGCGATACATCCTCTACGGGCTGACGTGGGTGAACGTCGGCGCGCTGGTGCTGTGGCGGGTGCGGCCGCCCGCGGGCTACGACTTCGAGACGCGGCGGCGCGCGCTCGCGGTCGCGGCGGGCTACTTCGCGCTGTTGGCCTTCTTCGGCGGGATGGTGGGCATCGGCGTCCCGCCCGACTTCGTCGACCTCCGGATCGCGTGGCTCCCGCCGGGATGGGGGCCGGCCCTGGTGTGGGCCACGGAGTACCTGACGATCGTGGTGATGCCGGCGTACCTCGTGGGGTACACCGCGCTCGCGTACCTGCTGTACATCACGGCACTGGAGGCCTCCGGGTCGGTCGTCGCCGGCGTGGTTGGGCTGTTCTCATGCGTCTCCTGTACCCTTCCCATCGTCGCCGCACTGGTCTCGTCGTTCCTCGGCGGGACGGGGATCGTCGCAGCGACCGCGCTCGACGCCTCCTACGGCGCCTCGACCGCGGTGTTCCTGGTCACGGTCGCGCTGCTGTACTGGCGGCCGGGCTTCCGGTAGTCGGCTAGACAAGGCGACCGCGGCCGGGACAGAAATAGCCCGGCACAGGGACAGAAATAGTCCGGCATAGGGTCAGAATGGCCTGACGCGAGCGTGCGGAGAACGCGGCCGGCCAGCCCGGTTCGCGGACGCTTATGCCGCTGGCGGCCCAACGCGGGACCATGACCCGAGTCGAGGTCGAGTACTGCGTACCGTGCGGCATGCTGAACCGAGCACAGGACGTGGCGGGCGCCATCCTCCAGCAGTTCGGGGAGGAGGTCGAGGAGGTCTCGCTCGTCACCGGCGACGACGGCGTGTTCGTCGTCCGCGCGGACGGCGAGGTCGTCTTCGACAAGACCGAGGACGAGTTCGACGTGGACGCCATCGTCCGCGGCGTGCGGCCGTACGTCGGCGCGGAGGCGTAGGCTTCGACGCCCGGCGTCCGGATTTTTCTTCAGCGGTCGAGCCGACAGGACAGCAGCGCCCACGCTCCGCCGCCGAGCTCGTCGCCGGTCGTGCGCTCCTCGCGGACCGAGAACCCGGCGTCGCGGAGGTGCTCGCGGGTCGCGTCCAGCGCCGGGAAGCTCCACTCCATCGCGGCGCCGGCGTCGAGCCAGTCGTCGTTGCGGCCGGCCCACGCCTCGCGGCCGGCGGTGACGAGCAGCCGGCCGCCGGGCCGGAGGACGCGCGCGAACTCCCGGTAGATGTCGGGGTGGTCCGCGGTCGGAACGTGGATCACCGAGTGGAACGCGGTGACGGCGTCGACGGCGTCGTCCGCGACCGGGAGGGCCGTCAGGTCGCCCGCGGCGACGGGGGCGTGACGGCGCGCGAGGCGGAGCTGCGCCGCGGACAGGTCCACGCCGACCGCCTCGACCCGGTCCTCGTCCGAAAACTCCTCCAGGACCGCGCGGCCGGCGCCGCAGCCGGCGTCGAGCAGGCTGACCGGCTCCGTCGCGGCGCCGTCGTCGCGGGACGCCGCCTCCTCGACCAGCCGCTCTCGGAGGTCGCTCACGGCCGCGCGCTCGACCGCGTCCGGCTCGCGCGCCGCGTCGTAGGCGTCAGCGAGCGCGTCGTACCCCTCGCGGACCGTCTCCCTATCTGCTTCGGCTGCCCCGTCCGCTCCGCCGGTTCCATCGGCTCCGTCGTCGCTCACGGCCGGGCGTTCAGCCGGTCCCCTCAAGGCTCTTGTCCCTCCGTGCGAGTCGGTTCCACGGCGCCGAAGAGCAACCCTTAGGCGCGCCGCGGGCCGAGTCGGCGTATGAACGAGACGGCGGCCGACGCGTCGGGGGCGACGGGGTCCGGTGGCGCGGCGGGGCCAGCGAGCGGGGACGAGGCCCTCGCCGCGCGGGGCGTCCGCAAGGCGTACGGCGAGACGGTCGCGCTCGACGGCGTCGACCTGTCGGTCGAGCGCGGCGAGGTGTTCGGGCTGATCGGCCCGAACGGGGCGGGCAAGACGACGCTCGTGCGCGCGCTGACGGGGACGACCGACGCGGAGGGTGAGGTCCGCGTGCTCGGCGCGGCGCCGGGCGGCGTCGACCCCGCACGCGTGGGACTGCTCCCGCAGTCGTTCGACCCGCCAGAGCGGCTGACCGCGCGCGAGCTGGTGGACTACTACGGCGGGCTCTACGACGACCCGCGGGACACCGAGGAAGTGCTCGCGGACGTGGGTCTCGCGGACGACGCCGACGCGTGGTACGAGACGCTCTCGGGCGGCCAGAAGCGGCGGACCTGCGTCGCGACCGCGCTCGTCAACGACCCGGAGGTCCTCTTTCTGGACGAGCCGACGACCGGCATCGACCCGGCGGGCCGCCGGAGTCTCCACGCGCTGATCGAGGCGCTCGCCGACGACGGCACGACCGTCTTCCTGACGAGCCACGCGATGGACGAGGTGGAGCGGCTCGCGGACCGCGTCGCCCTGATCCGGGACGGCGCGGTCGTCGCGACCGGAACGCCGGCCGGCCTGATCGCCGACCACGGTGGCGAGCCCCACCTCGACGTGGAACTCGCGGTCGACGGGGACCGCGAGGCGAGCGGTTCCCTCGACTCGGAGGCCGCCCGCGAGCGCGTCCGCGATCGGAGCGGCGACGACCGGCGACTGGCGGTCGAGGCGACCGACCGCGGCCTCCGGTTCTCCGGCGTCGAGCCGGAGGGGATCGCAGCCGTGATCGACGCGCTCGGGGACGCGGGAGTCCCCTTCGAGTCGCTGTCGTGGGCGGAGCCGACGCTGGAGGACGTCTATCTGGAGCTCACCGGCGAGACGTACACACCGCGACCGCCGAACCGCGGGGGCGGCCCGACGAGCCACGGCCAAGACGACCGCGAGGGGGGCGACCGATGAGTCGCCTCGGGCGCGTGCGGGCGGAGGCGACCGCGGCCGCGCGGTCGTTCCTGCGCCGGCGGACGGCCGTCTTCTTCACGTTCTTCTTCCCGGTGATCCTGGTGGTCATCTTCGGCGCGCTAGTGCGGACCCAGCCCACCGGCGGCGGGCTGTTCGCGGAGCCGGCCGGCTACTACCTGCCGGGGTACCTCGCGGTCGTGGTGCTGTTTACGCCCCTGTCGCGCGTCGGCTCGGAGATCGCGCGCCACCGAGACGGCAACCGGTTCGAGAAGCTGGCGACGACCCCGCTGACGCGGACGGAGTGGCTCCTCGCGCACACGGTCGTCAACGTCGCCATCATCGGCGCGGCGAGCCTCCTGATCTTCGGGCTGGTGCTCGCGGTGACGGACGCCACGGTCCGCGTGACGCCCGCGCTCGCGGTCCTTCCGGTGTTCGTCGCGGTCGGCGTGGCGACCTTCTGTGGCCTCGGCGCGCTGCTCGGCGCGATCGCGGACTCACAGGACGGGGTGATCGCCGCGAGCAACACGGTCGCGCTCCCGCTGTTGTTCCTCTCGGAGACGTTCGTCGCGCCGTCGATGCTGCCGGGCTGGTTCCTGCCGCTGGTGAACCTCTCGCCGCTGACCTACTTCGCGCGGGGCGTACGGGCGATCACCTACGACGGCGGGGCGTGGCTCGGCGACCTCGCGGTGCTGTCCGCGCTCGCGGTCGCGCTGCTCGCCACGGGCGCGCTGGCGCTCCCTCGGACCGACTGACCCGGACACCGACGCCCGCAGTTCTCTCCGTTCTCGGGGTTTTTAAGGCCCCACTCGCCTTCGTCGTACTCATGAACGAGACGCTCCAGCGGATCGAGGACTCCGGCGTCGTCGCGGTGTTGCGCGGCGTGCCCGCCGACCAGCTCATCGACATCGCGGACGCGCTGCGCGAGGGCGGCGTGACCGCCATCGAGGTGACCGCGGACACGCCGGGCGTCGTGGACCTGATCGACGAGGTGTCCTCGAGCTTCGCGGACGGCGAGACGACCATCGGGGCCGGGACCGTCATCGACGCGGAGACGGCCCGGAACGTCCAGCTCGCGGGCGCGGAGTTCGTCGTCTCCCCGAGCCTCCACGAGGACGTGATCGAGACGTGCAACCGCTACGGCACCGTCGTCGCGCCGGGCGTCATGACGCCGACCGAGGCGATCACGGCCTACGAAGCGGGCGCGGACTTCGTGAAGGTGTTCCCCGCCGCGACGGTCGGACCGGGCCACGTCTCCGCGATCAAGGGCCCGCTCTCGCAGATCCCCATCATGCCGACCGGCGGCGTCGGGCTGGACAACGCGGGCGAGTTCGTCGACGCGGGCGCGTTCGCGGTCGGCGCCGGCTCCGCGCTCGTCGACTACGACGCCGCCGAGCGCGGCGACTTCGAGTCGATCACCGAGACGGCCCGGCAGTTCACCGAGACGGTGGCTGAACACCGGGACTGAGCGGGCGCTGGCGGACCGGTTTTTCTGAAAAACCTCGGTCGAGAGCCGCTACATCCCCATGTCGGCGGCCGCGTCGGGGACCGGGAGGTCGGCCGGCGCGACGCCCAGCAGCTCCGCGGCGTGGTCCAGCGCCATGTCGAAGCCGTAGTAGCGCTCCAGCTCGTCGCCGTCCGCGGTCGGGCGCACCTTCAGCATCGCGTACCCCTCGACGTTCTGTGCGACCGCCGCGGTCCGCCCGTCGCGCTCGAAGGCGAGCACGCGCTCCCCGTCGCGCACCTCGTAGCGCGCGGTGATCCCCTCCGCGGACGCCGTCGCGGTATCGGTGTCGCTCTCGCTGTCGGCCATACCCGCCGTTCGGGCGTCGGGGTTTCGTAGCTGTCGGTCCCGGTGGCCACGGCGCACCACCCTTATGTCCCCGCCGGTCGCGGTCGGGAACATGGCCGACGGGGACGGCCCTGCGGAGGGCGACGACTGGAGGAGCGTCACCGAGTACGACAAGCTCGTCCGCGACGAGATCCCCCGAATCGTCCGCGAGGACGGGGATGTGCCCGAAACGCACGTCGCGGACGACGCGGAGTACGAGCGGCGACTGCGCGAGAAGCTGGTCGAGGAGGCCGAGGAGTTCGCGGAGTCGGGCGACGCGGCCGAACTCGGAGACGTGCTCGACGTGGTCGATGCGGTGCTCGCGAACGCGGAGTACTCCCGCGAGCAAGTCGAGGCCCTCCGTGCGGAGAAGGCCGCGGCGCGGGGCGGATTCGCGGACCGGATCGTGCTGGACCGCGTGCGCGAGCGGTCGTGACCGCGGGGACTCGGGGGCGCGCCGCGCTACCGCGCTCGGCGCGACCGCTGTGCCTGCGCGTCGATGTAGGAGGTGTAGCCGCCGAAGACGAGGCCGATGCCGACGAGGACGCCGGCGAAGCCGGCCCAGCGGACCAGCCCGACGGTGAACGCCGCGACCGGGAACCCCACGAGGATCGCGAAGACGCCGATGACCGCGAGCAGGGCCGCGAGCAGCGGCGACGGCTGGAGTTCGCCGCAGTGCGGGCAGATCCGCGCGTCCGCGCTGATCGCCTCCTCGCAGTTGATACAGACGACCGTCGAGCCTCGTGACACGGCCGTCGGTTCGAGCCGGTTCGCCTTACCGGTTGCCGTCTCGGCCGGCGGTGGAGGGCCCAGGTCGTCCGGTCTTAGAACTCGTCCAGCGTCGCGGTGCCGTGCTGTTGCCGGTCTTCGGGCGCGACCGTCGTCGCGATCACCTCGTCGACCTCGCCGCGGCTCTCGGCGTCGCTGTTTATCGCTCGCGTGGCGCCCTCGCGGTCGACGTGGAGCCCCGCGTCGTCGTAGGTGTCGTACATGACCCCGCTGTTGGAGAGGACCACGTGAACGCCGCGGTCGCGGAGGGCGAGGACGGTCTCGAGAAGCGCGCGCTGGTCGTCGCGGTCGAAGCCGCCGGCGCTGTACTCGGCGAAGTCAGCGGTCGGGCTCATCGGCTCGTAGGGGGGGTCGAAGTAGACCAGATCCCCCGTCTCCGCGGCGTCGAGCACGTAGTCGTACTCGCCGGCGCGGAGTCCGTCCTCCGGCAGGCGGGAGAGGACGCGGCTCGCGGCGCGGACCTCGTCGGCGCGTACCCAATCGGGATTGGCGTAGCGCCCGACGGGGACGTTGAACTCGCCGTCGCTGTTCTCGCGATAGAGTCCGTTGAAGCAGGTTCGGTTGAGGTACAGCAGTCGAGCGGCCTCGTCGAGGGGATCGAAGGGCTCGCCGTTCGGGCGGCGGTTGAACAGCGCGCGCTGTTGGTAGTAGTAGCCCTCGACGGCCCTGCCGGAGTGGTCCGTCTCCGCGAACTCGAGTCCGGGGTCGGGGTCGCTCTCGGGGTCGTCGAACGCGCGACAGCGCTCGATCAGGTCCTCGGGGCGGTCGCGGACCTGCACGTAGAAGTTGTGGAGCCGGACGTTGCGGTCGTTGACGGTCCCTCGGTGGGGCTCGTGGTCGAAGAAGAGCGCGCCGCTCCCGAGAAACGGCTCGTGGTAGGCGTGCTCCTCGGGGTCGTAGGCAGCCGGAAATCGCGCGTACAGCTCGTCGAGCAGCTGGCGCTTCCCGCCCGCCCACTTGAGGATCGGCGTCGCCATCGGCTACCGGAGCGAAGCGCGGCCGGGCACAAAAAGGGGTCGTCCGCGGTCGGCCGGCCGCGGGGCAACCGGTCGCCGAGCTACTCCGACTCCTCGATGACGACGGTGCCGTTCGCGCGCTGCTCGTCGTTGACGTGGAGCTCGACGGCGTACTCGCCCGGTTCCTCGGGGTTGTCGACGGCGGGGTAGCCGAGCACGACGGCGTCACTCTCCTCGAGGGTGTAGTCGGTGTCGAGCGTCACGTCGTAGGAGTACTCGTTGGTGTTGACGCCGCTGACGTGCGTCTCGTTGAACTCGCGGTCGAGCTCGCCGTCGCCGTCGGTGTCGACGCCGATCAGGATGGCGTCGTGTGCCGCCTCGTCGACGTTGAACCGGTCGCGGGGGTAGGTGGCGCCGACCGAGGTGAGTTCGTCGCCGGCGACGCTCTCGTTGACCGACAGTCGGAGCGTCTGGTTCACGCCGGTCGCGTTCGCCTCGTCGTTCGCGACCGCGACCTCCTCGTCGGGGACCGCGGTGCCCTCGCCGGCGTCGCCGGCACCCGGCAGCCCCGCACAGCCGGCCATCGCGACTATCGACACGAGCGCGAGTACGGTCAGGAGTCGTCTCACACTCGGGCGTGTGGCGCGACGCCGGAAAGGCTGGCGGCGTGGATTTTTCTGTCAGGCGGTCAGACGTAGCCGTTTCCGTCGCGGTTTTCTGTCACGGTGCGACTGCGGTGCTGATGCGGTCGCGGTGCTGATGCGGTCGCGGTGCTGATGCGGTTGTTGAGGTTTGTGGTACCGCGGCGGCGCGAGGGCGCGCAGCGCCCGCAGCGCCGACCGCGGCCCCTTTTTGATCGACATTTTTGACCGGGGGTCGAGCCGCTGCGCTCCGCGCAGCGGCGAGGCTCCCGGTTAAAAAGGTCGAGATGAATGGTTGGACGGGCCGGGATAGCCCGGCGTTCCGACGCGGGGAATCCCGGTTGCCTCCTCCACCCCGCGACCCGACGAGCGACTGGCGTCCGGAGGGGGGCTGCTCGCTTCCGCGCCTGACCCGTTTCCTCCGGCGAACCGCGACGGACCGCTCCTGCGAGCGGGCGCCGCGAACCGCTGTCCCCGTCGGACGAGGCTTCCACGTTGGCTCCCGGGGCCCGTGCCGGTCTGACCGGACACCCCCGGCGTTCGGTCCCCGCTAAAGACTACCTTACGGGCGAGGGGCGGGGCCTAACCGCCCGACCTAGTCCACTCCCTCGTACACGAGTGGCCCATAAGGGCCTTTCGCTCCGCGGGTCGCGAGAGTGCGTGGGGATCGGTGGCGACGCTCGCGGGGGGAAGACGGGCGAGAAAGCCGCTACTCCACGACCGCGCTCGCGTACGCCGCGGCCGCCGCGGCCGGCACGACCGCGAGCGCGGTGGTCAGGGGGGCGTGCCACTCCAGCCAGCGGTACTGCTGCGGGAAGCTGAAGAGGACGGTGTCGTCGATGGCGAGCCACCACGCGGCCGCGAGCGCGAGGGTGCCGACGCCGAGCGCGACCAGCCCGCCGGCCATCGTCACGCGGTCGACGTTCCCCCGCTCCGCGGAGGCGAACGCGACGGCGCCCACGAGTCCGAACAGCGCGATCCCGACCGCGCCCGTCGGCCCGGCCGCGTAGTAGGCGTTCAGCAGTTCCGCCCGCGCGTCGACGAGCACGAACGGCAGCGCGAGCACCAACACCGTCAACAGCGACGCGACGGCGCCGACCGGCGGCGCGACCTTCCGGAGGTTCATGCACGGGGGTTGGGGCGTGGGTGCGTTAAAAAGGGCGATCCGAACCGAGATCGGGATCTGGAGGCCGCTGGCTCGGGTCGGGTACGCGGGCGTACTGCTGTGCCTGATGCGAACGTGCGGAAAGCCCTCGACCGCTCGCTATACGGTGGTTCTGTCTCAGTCAAGCGTTCTGCTGCGTTCACCGCGAACATCCAGAAAGCCCTCGACCGCTCGCTGTACGGTGGTTCTGTCTCAGTCAAGCGTTCTGCTGCGTTCACCGCGAACATCCAGAAAGCCCTCGACCGCTCGCGGCCGCTCAGCGACATACCGGCGCCTCTCCGCAACACCCGGCGCCGATAGGGGTCGGCTGAGCGGCCGCGACCGGCCTCGCCCTTTCAGTCCGCCAGGGCGTGGATTGCGGAGTCGGTTGTCGCGGCCGGTTGCTCGGTGCGTCTCTGGTCCGGCTGTCGAGTCAAGCGTGGCCTCTCGCCTCCCCAGCCTCGGCGGTGGCGCGGCCGCGGAACCGCACAGCACCACAGCGCGGCCGCGCCACCGCCTCCCTCGCGCGGTCGCGGCGACGCGCTCCGCGGTCGCCGCGGCGCGCGCCGGGCGTGGGACAGCCGGCTTGGCGGTCGGGAGTCGAGAACTCCGTTTGTGGTTCCCGCCTTACTCCTCGTCGCTCTCCGTTTCGGTCGCGGGGTCGTGGGTGTCGTACCACTCCGTAACCGCCTCGAGTCGGTGGATCGCGCGGTCGGGGTCGCCGACGTTGTGGTGCTCCTCGGGGTAGACGATCAGCTTCGCGTCGACGCCCGCCTTCTGCGCGGCGAGGTAGAACTGCTCGGACTGCGAGGGCGGGCAGCGCCAGTCCTGCCCGCCGGCGGTGATCAGGACCGGCGTGTCGATGTTGCCGGCGTCGAGGATGGCCGAGGAGGCGTCGATGGCCTCCGGGTTCTCCCACGGCAGGCCGTACTCCGCCTCCATCCAGTTGTGGGAGTCGTCGGTCCCGAACGCCGATCGCAGGTCGTAGATGCCGTGCTCGGGCGCGGCGGCCGCGAAGAGGTCCGGCTCCTGCGTGACGATGAACCCCTGCGTGATCCCGCCGTAGGAGAAGCCGTAGCCGAAGATCCGGTCCCCGTCGGCCCACCCGCGCTCGACGAGCGAGCGCGCGCCCGCGACCACGTCCGCGACCTCGACCGTGCCCCACTGGCCGCGGAGCGTCTCCGCGAACTTCCGCCCCCGCGAACTCCCGCCGCGGTAGTTCGGTCGGAAGACGAGGTAGCCCCGGCTCGTCAGCGCCGCGTGCGCGAACGAGAAGACGGGCTCGTCGTAGGAGATGGGGCCGCCGTGGATGGCGACGACGAGGGGGTGGTCGCCCGCCTCGGGGTCCACGTCCGGGTCGTGATACAGCACGCCGTCGAGGTCCCAGCCGTCCGACTCCCACTCGACGCGCTCGACCTCCGGCATGGAGAACTCCGCGATCAGGTCGTCGTTGACCCCCGAGAGGCGCGTGATCGAGCCCGGCTCTTCGGGGAAGCCCTCAGGGTCGTCCGCGGGGTGGTGCGGCTCGGCCGCCGGCGCGTCGTCCAGGTCCC
This sequence comes from Haloparvum sedimenti, assembly GCF_001462205.1. GTDB lineage: Archaea > Halobacteriota > Halobacteria > Halobacteriales > Haloferacaceae > Haloparvum > Haloparvum sedimenti. Next base: position 27,216 of record NZ_LKIR01000043.1, on the reverse strand, counting down.
CCACGTCGACCGCGTACACGTCCGCGCCCTCGCCCGGGTGCGAGAGGACGAACGCGGCCGTCGAGCCGTCCGCGGAGATGTCGAGCGCGGAGACCGCGCGCAGGTTCCCCTGCGCCTCGAAGACGCGGTCGACCTCCTTTTCGGCCGGGTCCGCCCGCACGAGCCGCGTCCGCGAGTGGTCGGCGATCAGGGAGTAGACCGCGCCGTCGGCCCACTGGACGCCGCCCCCGCGTGCGACGGTGCGGTCCAACTCTTCCGTGACCGAGGCGAACGACCCCGCACCCGCGGCGTCCGCGTCGCCGGGGTCGCCGGCGGGCTGCTCCGCGCCCGGTTCGCCGACGTACACCTGCGTCGGGACACACCAGTTGTCGGGGACGCTGGCGACGAAGCCGAGCGTCCCGTCGCCGCGCCACCGCGGGCCGGCACACGCGAGCGTTCCGTCCGTCTGTCTGACCGCCTCGGCGTCGGCCTCGGGCCGGATCGTGTACACGTCCCGCGCGCTCGTGTCGTCGGGGTTCTCGCCGCGGTAGGCGGTGAAGGCGATTCGCCCCTCCTCGCCCCAGTGCGGGTTCATGCCGGAGAGGTCCTGCTGGGCGCCGCCGCCGTAGCCGTCCTCCAGTCTGGTCTCCTCGCCCGTCTCGGCGTCGACGACGAACAGGTACGTCGTCACGTCGTCGGTCCAGCCGACCCCGTCGAGTTTGTGCTGCATCCGGGTGGTCTCGACCGGACCGCCCTCGCGCACCTGGTCGAGGTACTCGGACTCCTCGTCGGTGGGGTCGCGCGCGGCGACGACCAGTCGGTCGCCGTTCGGTCCCCAGTCGAACTCCGAGACGCCCTCCTCGCGGTCGGTCACCTGCTTCGCGTCGCCCCCGAGCGCGAGGTCGAACACCCACACCTGCGATTTCGGCTCGTCGCCGCCGTTCTCGGCGTCGGCGGCCGTGTCGCCCTCCTCGTCGCCGGCCTCCTCGTCGCCGGCGTCTTCCACCTCTCCGCCCGCGCGGTCCTGCCAGCCGACGCGTCGCGCGTCGTCCTCCTCGCGGGCGGCGGTGAACGCGAGGCGGTCCCCGTCGGGGGACCACGCCGGGCTGCCGGCGTCCGAGACACGGGAGAGTCGGTGCGGCTCCCGCGAGCCGTCCCGCGGGACGACGAACAGCGACGTGACCGATTCGTCCTCCGTCTGGTCGTACTCGGTGGCGGTGAAGGCGACGCGGTCGCCGGACGGCGAGACGGCGACCTCGCCGACCTGCGTCAGGTCGTAGTAGGCGTCGAGCGGCAGTTCCGTCATGCACGGACCGAAACGGGGGGTTCGGATATACGTTGGCCAACCGGAACGTCGCGGCGCGTTCGCCCGCCGTCGCCGGCGGTGTGCGGGCGACGACCGCGGACCTCCGGCGGGACGGGCCGCGGGCGAAGCGGCTTAACCGACCCGCGCCGAAGCGGTCGCCATGCAGAGCTATCTCCCCTACTCGCTTTTGGCGCTCGGGGCGTACGCGCTCGTCGCGCCGCTGATGCGCTTTGCGACCTCCGGACAGAACGCGATCCCGAGCAACGTGGCCGCCGCGATATCGAACCTCGTGCTGGTCGCGGCCGCGCTCGGCGTCGTCGCCGCGACCGGACAGCAGGTGACGCCCCACCTCTCCGGGCCGAAGACGCCGTACGTCCTCGCGGCCGGGCTCTGTCTGGCGGTCGGCATTCTCGCGTACTACCGGGCGCTCGCGCTCGGTCCGGTGAGCGTCGTCACGCCCATCTTCGCCACGTTCCTCGTGTTCAGCTCCGTCATCGGGATCGCCGCGCTCGGGGAGTCCCTGACCGCGAAGAAGGCCGTCGGTATCCTGTTCGCGACGCTCGGCGTCTATCTCGTCGCGACGAGCTGATCGTTTCCCGGTCGGGGGTCGGCGTCCCGCCGCCGGCGCGAACCGAACCGCGTTTTACGCCCGGCGCCGACGCGGCGTCCATGAGCGTCCCCCTCGACGACCTCGCGACGGTCGCGGCCCGCGCGGCGCGGGCCGGCGGCGACCTGCTCGCGTCCCGCTTTCGCGACGGCCGGGTCCCCGGCGAGTACAAGGCCGACGACGTGAAGACCGACGCCGACGTGGCGGCCGAGGAGCGCGTCCTCGCGGTGCTCGAGGACGCGTACCCCACCCACGCCACGCACGGCGAGGAGTCGGGCCGCCGCGGCGAAGGCGAGTACGTCTGGATTATCGACCCCCTCGACGGGACCAACAACTTCGCGGCCGGCTTCCCCGCGTTCGCGACCGCGGTCTGCTGTCTGCGCGACGACGAACCGGTCGCCGGCGCCGTCTACGAGCCGCTCCCCGACTCGCTGTTCCGAGTCACCCGCGGCGGCGGCGGGACCGTCGCGCCCGCCGCGGTCGCGACCGACCCGGACCGGCCCGGAGCGGGGACGCCCCTCTCCGCCGACAGCGACGTACCGCTCGACAGCGGGACGGTCTCGTTCGTGCTCGGACTGCCCGCCGTCCGCGATCCCGAGCGCAGCCGGTCCGCGGACGCGATCGCGGACGCGGTCGACGCCGAGTGCAAGCGCGTCCTCCAGTCGTGGTCCCCCTGCGTCGACTGGGGGATGCTCGCGAGCGGCGGCTCCGAGGCGGTCGTCTGTTACTACCCCGATCCCTTCGAGCAGTACGTCGGCTCGCTGCTGGCCGAGGAGAGCGGTGCCGCGGTCCGGGCGAACGACGACCTGGGGCTGTACGTGGCCGCGGCCGACGAGACGGCCGCCGACCACCTCACAACCGTGGCCCGAGACGCCATCGCGGAGTAGCGATCGCGCAGTAGCGATCCGGAAGGGACGCTACCGGCACGGCCGACAGAAAACCGCCGTCCGATCGGCCGATAGAAATTTTTCTCGGAACGCGGAGTCGTCCCATGACCGTCACTCCCCGCGTCGCTGGACCAACTTCGCGACGGCGACCACGCCGACGACGACGGGCGTCCCGAACGCGAGCAGGTACGGGGCGACGTAGGCGGCTCCGACGGCGATCGCCCGCAACGCGGTTCCGACGCCGTCCACGGAGGCGAGGAACGCGGCGACGACGCCGGTGTCGTACCACGCCTGCGGCTCGGTCGAGTCGCCCTCCGGGCGCTCCTCGACGATGTGGACCGTGATGGTGGCGTACGCGACACGGTCCTCCAGCTGACGCTGCTGGGCCTCGAGGCGCTCGATCTCCTCCTGTGTCGCGGAGAGCTCCGACTGCACCGCGAGCACGTCCTCTGTCTCGTTGGCCTCCTCGTACAGCTCGCGGAGCCGGTCGCGCTCGGCGCGCAGGTTCGTCAACCGAGCCTCGACGTCGACCAGCTGGTCGGTCACGTCCTCGGTGTTCGTCGAGGAGTCCTCCACCTCGCCGACCGCGGTGGCGTCCGCGAACGCGTCGTCGAACGACTCGGCGGGGACGCGGAACCGCACCGTGCCGCGGGTCCACGTCTCGTTCCCGACCTCGCGCGAGCGCTGCTCAGTGTCGCTGACGTAGCCGTCGTACGACCCCGCGATCGACCGGACCTCGTCGCTCGCGTCGCCGAAGTGCTCGACGCGTATCGTTGCCTCGCCGGTCCGGATCAACTGCCTGTCGGCGACGGCGTACGCGGACCCGTCCTCCGCTGACCGTGCGCCGTCGCTCCCTGCCTCCTGGGGTGCGTCTCCGCCAGCGTCCATCTCCGCGCCGGCGTCGCCGCCCGAGGGGGCAGCGTCGTTCCCGGCCCCGGCACAGCCCGCGGTCACGAGCAGCAGCGCCACCGCCACCGCGACCACCGCACGTTGTCGGCTCATGGATACGGGGACGCGCCCCGTCGTGGTAAAGCGTCGCAAAGCACAAACGAGCGTTTGTGTCTCGCGGCGCCGGACCAGGTCGTCCGTCTCGCCGGCGTCGACCGTCGCCCGCGCCGGATCAGGTCGCCCTCTCCGACCGTCGGTTCCCCCCACCGGACCTTTGCCCGAAGAGGACCTACTGTCGGCCATGCTCGGCCGCCACCTGCTCGAGATGGAGTGGCGCGACGCGCTGTTTCTCCACTGGCCCGTCAGTCCGGAGACGGTCGCGGCCCGGCTCCCGGAGGGGCTCTCGGTCGCGACGCACGGCGGCGACGCCTACCTCGGCGTCGTCCCGTTCGTGATGGCCGACATCAGCCCCCGAGGGATCCCCTTCGGGCTCTCGTTCCCGGAGGTGAACCTCCGAACCTACGTCGACGGGCCGCGCGGCCGCGGCGTCTACTTCTTCAACCTCGATGCGGCCGACCCGATCGGCGTCCACGTCGCGCGCCGGCTGTTCGCGCTGCCGTACTACCGTGCGGAGATGACGGTGACCGCGGAGGGCGACCGCGCGAGGCCGGTCGCGACCGACCGCCGCGTGACGTTCACGAGCCACCGCACGCACCGCGGCGCCGACCCGGCCCACGTCGACCTCGAGTACGGCCCGGCGGGCGAGGCGTTCGAGGCGGAACCCGGGTCGCTGGCGGCGTTCCTCGTGGAGAACTACCGCTTCTACGCCGAGGGGCGGCGCCTCTACTGCGGCGAGATCGACCACGGGCCGTGGCCGCTCCACGAGGCCGACGCGACGGTTCGGACCAACACCCTCTTCGAGGCCAACGGCTTCGACGCGCCCGGCGGTGCCCCGATCGCGCACTACAGCCCCGCGGTCGACGTGACCGCCGAACGGATCCGGCGGGTCGAGTTCTGAGTCCCGCGGGTCACTCCCCGTCGCGCTCGGCGACCGCGGGACCGTGGCGCCCCACGTCCATGATGAATCCCTCCAGCGCGACGACCGAGCCGTTCTCGTACACCGGTTGCCCGTGCTCGTAGACGCGGACGACCTCGCCGTCCCCGCGCCGGAGCCGATAGGTAAGCTCGAAGGCCTCGTCGCGTTCGAGCGCGGTGGTGACCGTCCCGTCGACGAGCGCACCGTCGCCGTCGAGGATCAGGTCGCCGAGGTTCACGTCACCGTCGACGAGCGCCTCCGGATGGTGGCCGAACACCGCCTCCACCTCCCCGCCGAGGAAGACCATCGGCCACGGCTCCACGGGCTCACACCGGTAGGCGACGCCGGGGAGGTTCGAAACCAGCCGCGAGAGCCGTCGCCTGTTCTCCATGACCGCCTCTCGCGCCCGCAACTGCTCGACGGCGTTCGTGATCCGGTTCGCCAGCACTTCATAGCGCTCGGTTCCGGGCCCCTTCCGCAGGTAGTCCGTCACGCCCGCGGAGATCGCCTCGCTGGCGATATCCTCGCTACCCTTTCCGGTGAACAGGATGAAGGGCATCTCGGGACGCCGGGAGCGGACCGCGTCCAGAAATGCCAGCCCGTCGCGGCCGGGCATGTCGAAGTCGGAGACGACGCAGTCGGTGCCGTCGAGGCGGTCGAGCGCGTCGTCCGTGTCGGTCGCCGTCTCCACGCGGATCCGCTCGTGTCGACCGAGAAATTCCCTCGTGAGGTCCAGAAACGCGTCGTCGTCGTCGACGTGGAGCACCGTGATCGGCGGGCCCGAGAGCGGCTCTCCGGAGTTCGAAAACACCACGCCGCGGTCGTCGATGGGGACGGTCGCCGCGGCGCCGTCCGCCCGGGCGAGGCTGTCGGCCCGCGGCACGTCGAGGCGGTCCCCTCCGGAGTCTCCCCCGGCCTCGCCCGGCGCGTCCTCGGCGCCCGCCCCGTCGTCGGCGGATCTGGCGCTACGTGACCCCATAGTTCGACATCCGCATCGCCGAGGATAAAGCTACCGCGAGGACGAAACACTGGCCGAGCGTCCCGGTCCGAGGACAGTCCCTCGGAGAGTCAGGGGAACAGCCCGCGGTACTCGTGGGCGCGTGCGGTGCGCTCGAGCGCGAGGGTGTACGCGGCGGTTCGGAGGTCGGGGATCGCCCCCTCGTCGTAGCGCTCGATCGTCTCGTCGAACGCGGAGCCGATGCGGCGCTCCAGTTCGGCGTTGACGGTCTCCAGCGGCCACGAGAACTCCTGGGAGTTCTGGACCCACTCGAGGTAGGAGACGATGACGCCGCCGGCGTTCGCGAGGATGTCCGGCACGATCTGGACGTCGCGCTCGGAGAGGATCTCGTCGGCGGCGACCGTGGTCGGTCCGTTGGCGGCCTCGACGATGGCGTTCGCACGGATATCGTCCGCGTTGTCGTTCGTGATCACGCCCTCGACGGCCGCGGGGATGAGCACGTCGACGTCGAGGGTCAGGAGCTCCTCGTTCGAGATGGCCTGCCCCTCGTCCCACCGGGTGCGGTCCTCGACGCGGAGGTCGCCTCGGGTGTACTCCTCGATCAGTCCGCCCGCGTCGACGTGTGCGCCCAGCGTGGACACGTCGAGACCGTCGGGGTCGTAGACGGCGCCGCTCACGTCGGAGGTGGCGACGACTCGCGCGCCCGCGTCGTCGAGCATGCGGGCAGCGTGGGAGCCGACGTTCCCGAAGCCCTGGATCGCGACGCTCGCCTCCGAGAGGTCGTTCTCGAGGTAATCGAAGAGCCGCTCGGTGACGATGGAGACGCCGCGGCCGGTCGCGGCGATTCTCCCCGGCGTGCCACCGAGTTCGAGGGGCTTTCCGGTGACGACCTTCGGGACCGAGTACCCCTCGTACATGGAGTAGGTGTCCATCATCCACGCCATCGTCTGCGGGTTCGTGTTCATGTCCGGGGCCGGCACGTCCGTCTCCGGTCCGATGAGACGGCGGATCCCCTCGGTGTAGCGTCGCGTGAGGTTCTCCAGATCGTTGTCGGTGAGGTCCTTCGGCTCGCAGATGACGCCGCCCTTCGCGCCACCGAACGGCAGGTCGACGAGCGCCGTCTTCCAGGTCATCCACCCCGCGAGCGCCTCGACCTCCTCCTGGGTGACGCTCGGGTGGTAGCGGACGCCGCCCTTGAACGGCCCGCGCGCGCTGTCGAACTGGCAGCGGTACCCTTTGAACACCTCCACGTCGCCGCTGTCGAGTTCGACCGGGAGCGTCACCTTCAGCGTCCGCTCCGGGTGTTTGAGCCGCTCGAAGACGCCGTGGGTCACGTCGGCGAACTCCTCTGCGCGGTCCATCTGCGCGAGCATGTTCTCGAAGGGGTCGTCGTCCGCCATACCCGCCCCTGCGTGGTCCCCCTAATTGTCCCTTTCGGCAGAAATTGCCATTGACACTGCCACACACGATCGTGAACGACCGCGCGCAGTCGGTTCACGGCTCGCCGGTCCGCCGGTCCGCCAGTCCGTCCGCGACAGGGCGGCACGTCCGCGACCGACCGACGCGTCCGCGACGGGGGCGTCCGACGACACTTATGTCCCGCGGGCCACAAGCGCGAGACATGGACTCCGGGACCCGGCCGGACGCGGCCGACGAGGACGCGGGCGAGGAGGACGCTCCCGAGGCCGACGCGGGCGCGAGCGCAGGCGTCGCCTCCGGTGGTGGGGCGGGAGGCCCGGGAGAGCCGACGGAGCCGCGGATCGGCGCCGAGACGACGACTCCGACCGGAACGATGCGGCGGCTCCACCCCCGGATCCGGATCGTGTGGCTCCTCCGGGCCGCGGTGCTGGCCGCCGTCGCCGGCGGCATCGTCTTCGGCGTCGACCGAGCGCTCCCGCTTCCGGTCTCGGTTCCCGGATGGGCGCCCGCGCTCGTCGCCGGCGTCGTCTTTCTGATCGTGGGCGGACACGCCCTGCTGCGGTATCGGTACTGGCGGTTCGAGCTCCGAGAGGACGCCATCTACCTCGAGCGGGGCGTCTTCACGCGCGTGCGGACGGTCGTGCCGTTCGTCCGGATCCAGCACGTCGACTCGCGGCGCGGTCCGCTCGAGCGCGTCGTCGGGCTCGCCTCCTGCGTCGTCTACAGCGCCGGTTCGCGCGGCGCCGACGTGCGGATCCCCGGCCTGCCCCCTGACGGCGCCGACGACCTCCGTGAGGACCTGAAGCGGCTCGCGATCGGTGCCGAGGGGGAGGACGGGGTGTGAAGCTGGCGCCGCTGTCGGTCCCGTACCGCGCGGCCCAGAAGGCCGGGAGCGCGGTCGTTGCGGCGTTTTTCATCTCCGCCGGAGGCGGGGGGACGGTGCTCAGCGACTACGCCCCGCTCCTGGCGGTCGCGGCCGTCCTCCTCGCGCTGGCGTACGAGATCGCCTACTACCGCCGGTTCGAGTACGAACTGACCGAGGACACGTTCGACGTGGTCTCCGGCGTCGTCTCGCGACGGGACCGCGAGATCCCCTACCGCCGGATCCAGAACGTCGACATCAGCCGAGGCGTCGTCCAGCGGCTGCTCGGGCTGGCGGCGGTGGATCTCGAGACGGCGGGCGGCTCCTCGACCGAGGGGTCGATCCGCTACGTCACGCCCGCGGAGGCGGAGCGCCTGCGGACGGAGATCCAGCGACGGAAGGCAGGTGCTGCGGCCGGCGAGCCGGCCGCGGGATCGAGGGCTGCCGCGGGGGCGGACGCGGAGATGGGAGCGGAGGCGGCGGACGCCGCGTCCGGTGCGCCCGCGGAGACGGAGCTGTTCGCCATCTCGCCGTCGGAGCTTGCGCTCGTGGGCGCGCTCTCGTTCGACCCCCGGCTGCTCGGGCTGGTGGCGTTTCTGGCCTCCGGGTCGGTGCCGGTTCTGTCCGGGATCTTCACGAGTACGTCCGCGGTGCTTCTGTCCGTCACCGGGCTGTTCCTCGCGGGCGCGCTGCTTTTCGCCTCGTGGCTCCTCGGCGCCGCGATCGCCGTGACGAACTACTACGGCTTCCGGCTGACGCGGTCGGGCGACGAGCTGCGCTACGAGCGCGGGCTGTTCCGGCGCTACTCCGGGTCGATCCCGACCGAGAAGGTCCAGAGCATCGCCGTGACCGACAACCCCCTCAAGCGACTGTTCGGGTACGCAACGCTCACCATCGAGACGGCCGGCTACGCGCCGGGACAGGGAGGCGACTACGGGAGCCAGGCGGCGGTCCCGCTCGCGAAGACCGGCCGCGTGTACGAGCTCGCACGCGAGGTCGAGGCGTTCGGCGAGCCCGACTTCACGCGACCGCCGGGCCGGATCCGGGTGCGGTACGCCGTTCGGTACGCGACGGTCGTCCTCGCTCTCACGGGGATCGCCTACGGCATCGACCGGGCGCTCGACCTCGCGGCGCCGTGGGGCGCGCCGCTCGCGCTCCTCGCGCTCGTTCCGGTCGCCGCCCACTACAAGTGGGTCCACCGCGGCTACTGGCTCGGTGAGGACCACCTGCTGACGCGGTCCGGGTTCTGGCGCCGGCAGACGCGAGTGGTCCCCTACTACCGGCTCCAGACCGTCATCGACAGCCGGACCCTGTTCCAGCGACGCTGGGGGGTCGCCACCGTCGTCGCGGACACGGCCGGGACCGGCTCGTTCACCGGCGGCGACGCGGTGGCGCCCGACGTGGCCGCGGACGAGGCCGACGCGCTCCGCGAGGGGCTGACCGACCGGCTCCGTCGCGCGCTGGCCGAGCGCCGCGAACGGGACCGGTCCGCGGCCGGACGATCGGTCGACGGCGAGACGGACTCGGAGGCCGAGACCGACGGGCCGACCGACGAGCCGACCGACGCCGACCGGGACGGGTTCGAGTGGCCGTCCGGGGACGCCGGCGGCGGGGACTGACCCGACCGGGGCCGAGCGACGTGCCCGCGGCCGGGTGCGCCACCTCGTTGGCGGTCCCGCGCTGGCTCCGGGGACCTCCGGTCAGACGGAGTGTTCCGGGTCCAGGAAGGTCTGAAACTCGACCGTGCGACCGTCCGGGTCGCGCGCCAGGAACCGGTAGATGTCGTACGTCTTCTCGACGTGAGGGTCCTCGGTCGCGGCCGCGCCGACGCGCTCGTGATAGGCGTCGACGCCGGCGCGGTCGTCCGCGAGGATCGTCACGATCCCCTCGTCGTCCGTTCGGTCGCGGGCGCAGAACCCGACGAGCAGGTTGCCGTGCTTGAGGACGGTACAGTCCGGCTGTTCGAGCCACACGTCGGCGCCGACTGTCTCCACGTAGAAGTCGACGACTGCGTCGTGGTTCTGCGTCGCGAAGAAGACGATCCCCGACATGCGCGTCCGGTCGCACCCCCAACGGAAAAACGGTCCGACGCCGCGAATCCTCGCTCGCGGCGCGGCGGCTCAGTACTCCTCGTAGGCGAGGTTCATCAGCCACTGCGAGAAGGCGTCCGACTGGCCGTCGACCTCCTCCTCGCCGATGAACGGCGAGAGCATGTCGCCGGCCATCAGCAGCGAGAAGTCCAGGTCGCGGGCGGCCGGTTCGAGGTAGAAGGTGTTGTGACCGTCGTAGACGGTATCCTCGCGCTTGATGAGGCCGGACTCCTCCAGCGCTTCCGCGATGCGGCTCCCCTTCCGGGAGGAGACGTCCAGCTCCTTCCAGAAGTCGCTCTGGTGGATGCCGCCCGTCTCGCGGATGAGTTCGAGCCCCGCCTGCTCGTCCTCCGAGAGGTCGGCCTCCAGTTCGGACACGCTCATGTGTGTGTTGGCGCCCGCGATTCGCTTAAACCTGACCTTCCGGGTGACCGTCCCCCTCCGGCGCCGCCCGCGGCCAATCGTCCGGCAGGGGAACGTCCACGTACTCCGTCTCGCAGGGCGGCCCGTCCGCGAACGCGAACCGCGGGGCCGATCCGGTCCCGACGAGCGTGCTCGACCGCGTCCCGTAGCCGTCGCCGTGGACGCAGACGCCCACCTCGTGGTCGGCCATGGCCGTGCCCGCGCGGTCGAGCCACGCGTCCGCGCCGTCGCCCGGTTCGGCGCCGAGGCGGTCGGCGAGTCGGCCGACGCGTTCGATCTGTTCGTCGCCCGCCTCGCGGCGGCGCTCGGGGACCGCGAAGCGGCCGCGGCCGTTGAGCAGTCCGCCGACGTTCGTCAGCACGTGGACGCCGGGGTCGAGCCGCTCGATGGAGAGCCGGCCGTCCCACGAGACGACGAACGCCGCACGGGCGTCCGCGATCGCGAGGTTGAACCCGTCGTAGGAGCGTTCGCGGACTTCCCGCTCGACGCGACGGACCGCCGCCTCCGCGGTCGGGGCGCGCAGGCAGTCGCGAACGAGGAGCCCGCGCGACCGCTCCGCGGGCGGCGCCTCGTCCAGCCACCGGTTCGTGACGGTGGCGTAGCAGCCGTACTCGTTGAGCCCGACCCACGTCCCGCCGGCCTCCGCATCGCGCGGTGCGAGGAACGTCGCGATACCGTCGTCGGTTGCGGCGGCGTCGGTCGCGGCGCCGTTCGGGTCGGCCGGACCGGACGCGCCGGCGTCCTCGTCGACCCCCCACAGCGACGGCGGTTCGGAGGGGCGACCGAGCCCCTCGTCGCGGTTCGCGGCCGCGGCGACCGGCGTCCCCTCGAAGACCCGCCATGCGAGCGCGAGCGTACACACGGGCTCTGGTGGGCGCGGCCCGAACAAAAATCCGCCGTCGCTCGGCGAGCGCGGGCGGCGCTCCTCGCGGCGGCGCCGCGCTTACCGGCAGCGCCGCTCCTTGCGCGGCGGTAGCGGTCGTGCGACAACAGGCGTGACGGCGGAGGCGGGTCGGACGTCTCGACGGCGCGTCGCGACGGTGATGGCTGTCGGCACGGGGACTGGACCCCTGCCGAACCCGCGCCCGCCGACGGGGAGAGAAATTACTCAAAATAGAATAAATCTTTTGGTGGCCCAGGTCCTCGGTCATCGTATGCACGCAATCGCGGTCACCGAGGGCGGGGGCGATCCCGTCCTGATCGAGAAGCCGCGGCCGGAGCCGGCCGCGGGGGAGGCGCTCGTGCGGACGCTCCGCGTGGGCGTCGACGGGACCGACCACGAGGTCATCGCGGGGACTCACGGCGGGTTCCCGGACGGCGAGGACCACCTCGTGTTGGGCCACGAAGCGGTCGGGGTCGTAGTGGAGCCGAACGGAACCGACCTCGAGGAGGGCGACGTGGTCGTCCCGACCGTCCGGCGGGCGCCGAACGGGGGCAACGAGTTCTTCGCGCGCGGCGAACCGGACATGGCGCCCGAGGGGCAGTACCACGAGCGGGGCATCGTCGGCGACCACGGCTTCATGGCCGAGTACTTCACCAGCCCCGCGGAGTGCCTCGTCGAGATCCCGCCCGAACTCGCGGAGTGGGGCTTTCTGGTGGAGCCGATATCGATCACCGAGAAGGCAGTCGAGCACGCGTTCGCCTCGCGGTCGGCCTTCGCGTGGGATCCCGAGAGCGCGCTGGTGCTCGGCAACGGCTCGCTCGGGCTTTTGACGGTCGCGGCGCTCGACGACCGGTTCGACCGGCTCTACTGTCTCGGACGCCGGTACCGGCCGGACCCGACCATCGACATCATCGAGTCGCTGGGCGCGACGTACGTCAACTCCGAGGAGACGGCGGTGCCGGAGGTCCCCGAGGTCCACGAGGCGCCGGACTTCGTCTACGAGGCGACCGGCTACGCGCCGCACGCCTTCGAGACCATCGAGGCGCTCGCGCCGAACGGCGTCGGCGCGCTGCTCGGCGTCCCGAGCGACTGGGAGTTCGAGGTCGACGGGGGCGCGCTCCACCGCGAGTTCGTCCTCCACAACAAGGCGCTCGTCGGGAGCGTCAACTCCGGCGTGGGCCACTTCGAGGCCGCGGCCGACTCGCTGGCCGCCATGGAGGAGTCGTTCCTCGACGACCTGGTCACCGGCGTCCACGGGCTCGACGACTTCGCGCCAGCGTTCGCGGATGACGACACGACTATTAAAACGGCCGTCGAATTCGCCAGCTATGAAGAACGTTGACGACCTGATCGACAGCGCCGCGGAGCTGGCCGAGCGCGGCCTCTCGAAGGGGGAGATCGCCGACGAGCTGAACGTCTCGCGGGAGACGGCGAGCTGGCTCGTCGAGCGCGCCGGCGCGGGCGAGGAGTCGGCAGCCGACGCGCAGGAGGAGCCCGCCGCGACCATGAGCTCCGACATCCACGTCGACTGGAGTGCCATCGGCCGCGACTCCGCCCGGCTCAGCTACGCCGGCAAGGCGATGGCGGACCTGCTCTCGAAGGAGGGCGAGGAGGTCGACCTCACCATCGGCATCGAGAAGGCGGGCGTCCCGCTGGCGACGGTCGTCGCGCGCGCGCTCGACACGGATATGGGCACCTACGCGCCCGCCAAACACCAGTGGGAGGAGGGCGACATCGCCGAGCACGGCGGCGGCTTCTCGCGCAACTTCGCGGGGATCCGCGGCCGCGAGTGCTACGTCGTCGACGACATCGTCACCTCCGGGACGACGATGGCCGAGACCATCGAGGCGATCCGCGAGCAGGGCGGCGAGCCGGTCGGCTGCTGCGTGCTGGCCGACAAGCAGGGCAACGAGGAGATCGAGGGCGTCCCCATCTACTCGCTGGTGGACGTGGTGCGCGTCGACCGCGAGGACTGATACTGCTCCGCGGGAGTTCTCGGAACCCAGAAAGCCCCAGCCGGCTCTCCGGACGACGTTTTTGTAACTGCTGTCGATCCTGCCGATCTGGACAGCACCACCCAGAAAGCCCCAGCCGGCTCTCCGGACGACGTTTTTGTAACTGCTGTCGATCCTGCCGATCTGGACAGCACCACCCAGAAAGCCCCAGCCGGCTCGACCGGCCGCGCCTCGCTGCGCGCTCACGCTTCTCCGCTTGGCGAGACAAACCGCGTCTCGCTAGCCTCCAGCGTGCAGTAGCGCGCTGGAGACACCGCCCAGCGCGAGTGCTTGCGTCGTCGGGGCCGGATCGAGCCGGCTGCCCCTTTCAGTCCCACCCACCGCGACCGCACCGCCCCGCACAGCAGCCTCGCACCTCCCCAGCCTCGGCCGCGGGGCGGGCGCGGGACCGCACCGCATCGCGCCCGCCCCGCGGCCTCCCTCGCGCGCGTTTCTCGCGCGCGCCACCGCCACGATCACGCCACCGCCACGGTCACGCCATCGCCTCGCGGACGACCGACCCGACGGTCGCCGACAGCGCAACCCCTTTTCCCCCGCGCCGCGTACGAGGGGACATGACGTTCACGCCCGAATCCGAGTCCGACGTCGAGGAGATCCGACAGCGCGTCGACGAGGCCATCGCGGACAACGACGTGGTCCTGTTCATGAAGGGCAACCGGCTGATGCCCCAGTGCGGCTACTCGAAGCGCGCGCTGGAGCTGATCGGCCAGCACGTCTCCGAGTTCGAGACGGTCGACGTGCTCCCCGCGCTCGACCAGTACCGCGAGGCCCTCGCCGAGCACAGCGACTGGGAGACGATCCCGCAGACGTACGTCGACGGCGAGTTCGTCGGCGGGAGCGACGTGCTCGCGGAACTCGACGAGCGCGGCGAGCTCGCGGCGTCGCTGAACGCCGAGTAACGCCGGCACGGCTCCAACCGCGAACCGGCCCCGACCGCGAACCGCCCGAAACCCCTTTGACCGACCGACAGCGCGCGTGAGACGCTCCGTCTCCCCACACCGGACCCGCGGAAAGGGCAGCCCCTATAAGGCTCGGTGCCCAAGATGCGGTAGGTACGGTTGCTCCCTCGCCGCGTCCGCCAACCACCAGAACCCCACTCAACCATGTCAGGCCGCGTGTTCCGACTTCACTCGACGCTCGAACTGCCCCTCGAAGACGTAGAAGAGTACTTCGAGAACGACCCCGATCTCCCGACGGAGATCGACGACGTGGACATCACGCGTCGCAACAACACCCTCATCATCAAGGCCGTCTCCTCGGACGAGAACATCAGCAAGTACACGCCGACCGCTCAGCTGAAGGCCTCCGTCAGCGAGACGCGCGTCTACGAGGAGGAGCCGCCGCGCGCCGGCGGCCCCCAGTGGATGGACGACGAGGAGGAGGAGATCCCTTCGGAGCTCGTCGAGTTCGCCTGCTTCAAGGGCGACCGCGAGACCGTCCTCCAGAACTCGGCGCTCCAGTACCCGATGTTCCTCGTCCTCCGCGACATCGCGCTCCAGGCCGAGAAGGGCACGCTCACCGCCATCACCGAGGAGGGCGAGGAGCTGCAGGCGACCCGCATCGTCGAGGGCGAGGAGCGCCCCGCGACCGTCGAGGTCGTCGAGAGCCCGAAGGGTAACGGCGACGGCGAGGGCGGCGTCAACTGGCGCGACAACAAGTTCATAAGCGACTGAGGCGCCGGACGCGCCCGAGGTAGCTGCTCGTCTCACCGCGACGGCCGCGGACCGCTGCCGATTTACCCGCAGCCCCGCTCTCACTCTCCATGAGCGACGACTGGGTCTGCCTCTTCTCCGGCGGCAAGGACTCCTCGTGGGCGCTGTACCGCGCGCTCGCGGAGGGGCTGGACGTGACGCGCCTGCTCACCGTCCACCCCGCCGGCGACTCCTACATGTACCACACGCCCGCGACGCACCTCACCGAACTCGTCGCCGAGAGCGTCGGCATCGACCTCGTCTCCGTCGAACCGGAGGACTTCGACGCCGGGCCGGCCGGGGACGCGGCCGCCGGCGAGCGCGGCGACGCGGAGCTCGAACCGATGGAGGCGGCGCTCCGGGAGATCGCGGCCGAGCAGGGCGTGGACCTCGCGGGCGTCACCGCGGGCGCCGTCGAGAGCGAGTTCCAGACCAGCCGGATCGAGGCGATGTGCGACCGGCTCGGAGTCGACCTGTTCGCGCCGCTGTGGCAGGAGGACCCCGAGGAGCTGGCGACCGCGATGCTCGACGCCGGCTTCGAGATCCTGATCGTCCAGGTGGCGGCGTACGGCCTCGACGAGTCGTGGCTCGGGCGCCCGCTCGACCGGGAGGCGCTCGCGGACCTCCGCGGGCTCAACGAGGAGTACGGCGTCCACCTGCTCGGGGAGGGCGGCGAGTTCGAGACGTTCGTCGTCGACGGCCCGCACATGGACCGCCGGGTCGATCTGGAGTACGAGACGGTGTGGGAGGGCGACCGCGGGCACGTCCGGGTGACGGACGCGCGGCTGGAGTAGCCGGACCGCGGTGGAGCGACGGCCCGCGCGAACGGCCTCCGACGCCTACTCGCCGTTGGTGATCTTCGTGTGCGCGCCGATGAGCGCGCCCGAGAGGTCGAGCCCCTTGAGGTGGGTTCCGCGGTCGATTATCGTGTGACGGACCTCGGCCTCCTCGATGGTGACCTCGGGGAAGACGACGCTGTCGTGGACCGCGGCGTCGCGGACGGTCGCGCCGGGCATGACGTGGACGTTCTCGCCGAGCGTCGCGTTCTCGACGGTCGCGGACTCCGCGACGCGCGTCTCCCCGTCGAGGGTCCACGCGACCGCGTCGAGGTAGCTCTCGGGGGTCCCGATGTCGAACCACGCGCCGTCGAAGGTGAACGCGTGGACCGGCTGGCGGCGCTGGAGCCACTGGATGAACCATCCCGGCTCGTCGGGGTTGTTGCCGTCGTCGAGGTACGTCCGCAGGTCCGGCAGGGTGTCGGCGGGGAACGCGTAGCAGGCGATGGAGACGAGCGTGCTCTTGGGGTCCTCGGGCTTCTCCTGGAAGTCGACCACGCGGTCGCCCTCCAGTTCGACGAGCCCGTAGGACTTCGCCTTCTCCCGTGAGCCCACGTCGTAGGCCGCGATGGCGGCGGTCCCTTTCGTCTCGAAGAAGTCGACGAACTCGGCCACGTCGAAGCTGATCAGGTTGTCGCCCGCCACGACGACGAGGTCCTCCTCGATCCCCTCCCGTTCCACGAGCTGGGCGAGCGCGCCGACGACGCCGAACTTCTCGTCTTCGGCCTCGGTCTCCTCCACGGAGAGCTGCGGCTTCTCGAACTCGCTGTCCGCGAGGTACGACTCGAAGTCCTCCGCGAACCGCTCGTTCGTGGAGACGTACACCTCGCTGATCCGGTCGTCCGCCTCCAGGTCGGCGAAGATCTCGTCGATGACCGTCCCGTCGCCGATGGGGAGGAACATCTTCGGCCGGTCCTTCGTGATCGGCCAGAGGCGCGTCGCGTACCCACCCGCAAGCACTACCGCTTTCATGAGTGCATCTTCCGGTCCGCGGTTATGGTTTTTGTGACTTAGGCCGACCGAAATCCGGTCCCGAACGGGAGTCGAAGACGACCGAGAGCGGCGTTTGGCGGCCGATAGGGGACGCGAGCAGACCTGCCTGCGTCCGGCACCCCAACGCCGCGGGGCTTTTCTCGCCGGCCGGCCAACGCTGGCCATGGAGCCGACCACCCGCCAGCGCATCGCGGACCGGCTGCGCGAGGGGCCCGCGACCGCGAGCGACCTCGCGAGCGCGCTCGAGCTGCCGACGCCGGTCGTCTACGAGCACGTAGAGCACGTCGCGCAGTCGGTCGGTGAGGGCGAGCAGTTCCTCGTCGCGCCGCCCGCGTGCCGCGACTGCGGCTTCGACGGCTTCGACGACCCCGTGAACGAGCCCTCCCGATGCCCCGAGTGCAAGTCCGAGCGCATCGCCGAGCCCGAATTCCTGGTCGACGACACGTAGCCGTCCCGACCGGCGCCGTTCGCGTTCGCGGCTCTCCGAACGGCGGCTTTCGTTCTGTGGTCGCACGCGGTCGGCACCCGCTAGCCGTGCAGCGGCGCCGCCTCGACCGATCCGCGTCGCCACACGCCAGCGAGCAGGGCTGACCAGACGACGCCGATGAAGGAGAACGCGAGGACCGCCGTGAGGACGTTCGGGTCCGAGAACCCTGTCGTCGCGATGAACAACGCGATCGCCGCGTTCCGGGCCGCGGTCGTCGTCGCCAGCACTTCCCGCGTCGCTCGCGCCGGGCCGCCGAGGCCGTAGCCGAACAGTAGCGATGCCCCGACGGCGACCGTAGAGAGCCCGAGCGTTCCCGTGCCGACGAGGGACGCCAGACTGTCGCTGTAGACGACGACCAACAGGACGATCAGTCCGGCGAACGTGTAGTCGGAGAGCCGCTGCACGGGGGGATGGAGCCGGGCCGCGAGCGACGGAACGACGAACGACATCCCGAGCCCGAGCAGTAGCGGAACCAGCTGGATGTTCAGAACCATCCGACCGATCGCGACGGGATCGACGGCGGCGTCGCCGGGAAGCAGCAGCCACAGCGAGACCGGGATCGTCACGACCGAGAGCAGACAGAGGATCGCCATGAGGCCGCTCGCGAACGCCACGTCGCTGTCGGAGAGCTCCGCGAGCTTCGGCCCGAACGGAGCGCCGGGCGACACCGCGAGCAGCACGATCCCGGCCGCGAACCCGGTCTCCACGGGGACCGCGCGAACGAGGAGCGCGGCGAGCAGCGGGACCGCGACGAGGTTCACCGCCAGGGCGTTCGTCAGCAGCCGTCGATCCCGGAGCGCGTCGACGATCCGATCGACGGAGAGTTTCACCCCCATCGAGAACATCGTCGAGAGGACGAAGACGGTCGTCACCGCTTCGACGACCGCCTGTCCGGATGGCACCTCCATTTCTCGTCTCGGTACGCGGTTGGAAGGCCACTCAGTTGTCTGCTCCGGTTTCCGCTGGTGGCCGAATGGCTCGAGGGCGAAACGCTCCGCTGTGCGTCCTGTCAGGAGTAGGCCACCGGTACGGTCGAAAAGTGCGGCCGCGGCGTCCGCGACCGCCGTCGGAAAACGGCCGATTCGCCGCGGTCAGTTGGGCGCGGTCGAACTGCCGATCGTCTGCGAGCTGGAGCCGTCGTTCGAGGTCCAGATGACGCGGACGTCGCTGTCCGCCTCGACGGGGTCGACCTCGGTGGAGTCGCCGGCGGTGATGTCGTTACTGCCGTTCCACGGTTCGGACACCGTCGAACCGTTCCCGTGGGTGTAGCTGATCGCTACCTGATCGCTGGGAATCGAGTCTCCGCCCTCGTGGGTGACGGTTGTAGTGTAGTTGCCGCCGTTTTCCGCGTAATCGAAGCCGAAGCTGGCGCTGGGACTGGACTGTTGGACGCTGTCGCCGAGACCGAGGACGAACGTGCCGATGACGGCCGCGAGGATCACCGTGATCGCGACCATTAGTATGACGCCGATGACCGGCGAGACGGCACGGTCCTCCGTGATGAGTTCCTTCAGATTCATGATTGCCGACACCCCGATCGGGCTGGCGTGTGCCCCGGTGAACCCGGGACGCAGGGAGTGCCCCCACCAGCCCGTCGGTCGAGTGCCTGGCGGGGGATACATGAACTACCCATGTAAATGTGCGGACTCGCTGGTGTGAAAATAATTAACCGGTTGACACGTACCGCCCCGGAAGCGCCCGCGATCGTCGAGAGGTTCGGCCGGGACCGCCCGGACTCCCGGGAGGACGAGCCGGTCCCCCGGTGAGCGATCCGTCCACCTGACCGTCGCCGCGAGCAACAGCGTAATGGTCGCTCGGACGTTTTGACGAGGTGACACGCTCATGGAGGACTCCTGCGGACTCGTGGCGTTCGAGGTCGACGGGTCCAGCGTCCGCGTCCGCGATACGCTACACGAGGAGGCGCTCACGCTCCACGCCGGGCGGGACGTGGATCCGCAGCCGGCGCTGACGGACCTGTTCGTCGCGCCCGTCGACGCCGCGGTGTCGTTCCGAACCGACGGTCTCCGGGTCGGCGCGCACACGGGCGCGATCGTCCGCGACGGCGCCGGCGAACACATCGGGGGGTTCTCCGAGGACTGGGTCGACCATCCGCGCGGCACCTACGTCGTCGACGTCAGCGGGCCGGTGAAGCTGTACGTCCGAATCCCCGACACCGAACTGTCGGGCGGGTACGAGACGACCGAACACGCCGGGGGGAGGCTCCACCTCGATTTCGACGGAACTCGGACGGTGACCGTCGGCGCTCGCTCGCTCCACGAGCGACCGGAGGCACGGATCACTGTGCCGGACGACCCGACCGCGCTCGCGGAGGCGTTCTCCTATCTCGGATCGTCGATCAAGGAGTTCTCCCCCGAGCGCTCCTGGCCGACCCTCCGCGGCTATCCGCCGGCGATCCGTCGCGGGGACGAGCTGCGGATTCCGGACGCGCTCTCGAAGCCGCAAAACGGGGTGACGGTTCGGGTCCCGGCGACGTACGCGGCCCTCTACGAGGTGGCGCCGCTGGCGTTCTACCTCGGTGCCGACATCGAGACCGGGGAGCGCCCGGAGCTGCGTCTCGAGAACGGCTACGTCGAGCCGCTGGAGACGCCGACCGAGCGCCTCGCGGAACGGGCTGACGCGCTGTTGGGCCGCGTGCTGTTGCTGGACTCGCTCGTTCGCGTGGGCGGGTACTTCTCGAACGTTCGCCACGTGTACGACGATATCGCGGGGGATCTCCCGTTTTACCCACCGGAGCTGTACGACGCGTCGCTGTCGGCACAGCTGATGGAGTACCTGGAGGTCTCGCCGTCGCTGCTCGACCCCCACGTCCCGGAGCGGCCGCTCCGGGCGACGCTCCGAGACGACCCGGCCGACGCCGAGCTGATTCCCCACCTGTTGAACGACCTCGCGTCCGTCTCGGTCGACCGGGGCGGCGAGCGCTCCGCGGCCGGGGCCGGCGGCGGATCGACCGCCCGCGACGCGCTCGCCGTCGGGCGGACCAACCGTCCGGTTTCGAGCGGCGAGACGCTCCTCGTGCCCGGTGCCTACGAGGCGGGTCTCGACCGGTCGCCCCGGGAGGTGCCGGACGGTGAGGTGCTGTTCGTCGCGGACGGGGAGCACGCGGCGGAGTGGCGCCGGGTTCGCAACGCGGTGACCGCGGAGCTGGATCCCCCGGTCTCGACCGGGGACCTGCTGGTGGACCCGACCCGCGAGGCGCTCGCAGCCGCCCTCGGCGACGGGTACGACTTCGTCTGCTGTCTGCTTCCGGCGGTCGACGGCGGCGTCGCCTGCGCCGACGGCGTTCTCTCACCGGACGAGGTCGACGCGGTCGACGCGTGGGGACTGCTGCTGGCGGGGCCGGGGGCACCCGACGTCTCGGCGGCGCTCTGTGACCGGGGCGTCGTGACGGCGCTCGCGACGGCCGACCGCCCGACGCCGACGATCGCGCGACGGCTGCTCCGCTGTCTGGTCCGGGGACACGGCTTCGCCGAGGCCGCGCGGTTCGTCGGCGATCGGGAGATCGGCGACCACTGGATCGTGGGCGCACAGCCGCGGCCGGTGTTCCGGCGCGAGGGCGGGTCGGTCCCGATACGGGTCTCGGTCGAGTCGGAGGCGCCGGACAGCTACCGCGTCTCGGTGTGGGCCCACTTCGTCCGGGAGAACCGGATCGGCTCCGTCACCGCCCTCTACGACGACGTCACGCCCGACGCGTTCCAGCTGACCGGAAGCGACGTGACACAGCCCGTTCCCTGCTCGGCGGAGAAGGTCGTCGAGCTCCTCCGCGACCCCGACTACATCGTCCGCCTCGACGGGGAGCCCTACCACGGCGAGCCGGAGCCGACCTCGGAGTTCGTCCGCGAGTCCGCTCGCAATCGCCTCGACGACGAGGCGCGGCGCTGACCGCCCCGGTCACTCCTCGAACGACGCCATCCGCGCCAGCGTCTCGGCCAGCCGCGAGCCCTCCGGGACCGCCTCGCGGAAGGCGTCCGTCCCGAACGCGACCCCGCCGTTGACCGTGAGGAAGCCGAGCTCCTCCGGCGGGCCGTCGATCCCGGTCAGAAACGCCACCTTTCGGGCCGCGGGCACGTCCGCGACGCGACCGCGGCGCTCGACGGAGGCGTACAGCGAGGCGTGTTCGGCGACGTGGTGGACGCAGGCCGGCGTCGGCGCGAACAGCAACAGCAGGTGGACGGCCGGCGAGGTCCGGCCGAGCGTCGGCCGGATCGCGTGGTCGTCGTCGCGGTAGAAGTAGCGCTCCATCCGGCGGTACTGCCGGAGCACCTCGTTGGCCCCGGTCGCGTGCCTGACCGCGGCGTCCGCCTTCAGCTCGACGAGATAGTCGACGCGCTCCGGCGTCCGCGCCCGGACGTGGGCGTCCGCCACGCCGTGGGCCCCCTCCGCGTCGTACGGCTCCTCGAGTCGGACCTCGGCGGGCTCGGGAAGCGCCTCGTAGTGGTCGACGAGCGCGGTCGCCATCTCGTCCTCGCGCATTCGTGCGAACCGCCGACCGCCACGGATAAATCGGTACCCATCGCGCCGCGCGGTCTCGTCGGCCCCGAGCCGGGCGACAGCTTTTGTGGCGCGGACCGCACCACACGATATGGCCGCGATCTGTTTCGACATGTACGGCACGCTGTGTGACACGAGCAGCGTCACGGGAACTCTCGGCCGGGAGCTCGACGCCTCGGCCGCGCTCGTCGCTGAGGTCGACGCGACGTGGCGACGCCGGCAGCTGGAGTACAGCTTCCAGCTCTCGTTGATGGACGAATACCGCACCTTCTGGGAGGTGACCGCGGACGCGCTCGACTACGCGCTGGCCCGATACGGCCTCGATCCCGACCAGGAAACGCGGGAGCGAGCGCTCTCGGCGTACGAGGACCTGACCCCGTATCCGGGCGCGACCGACGCGCTGTCGGCGCTGCGCGAGGCGGGTCACACCGTCGCGGTGCTGTCGAACGGCAACCCCGAGATGCTGGAGACGCTCGCCGAGAACGCGGGGCTCGCGTCCCACCTCGACGAGATCATCAGCGCCGACGCCGTCGAGACGTTCAAGCCCGCGCCCGCGGTGTACGAGAACGCCGCGAACGAGCTGGGCGAGCCCCTCGAGGAGTGCTGGCTCGTCACCAGCAACGCGTGGGACGCCGCGGGCGCCGGAAGCGCCGGCATGCGGACCGGCTGGGTGAACAGGAATCGGGACCCCCACGAACGGATCGGCCCGGCGGCCACCGCGACCGCCCGGGACCTGCCGGGCATCGTGCCCGAGATCCGGTAGCTACTCCTCCGGGCCGGCGCCGGTCGCGCCTTCCTCAGTCCCGTCGTCGCTGTTGTCGTCGTTGTCCGACCGGTCCGCGAGGCGATCGACCGCGGCCGCCGCGCCCGCTCCCCCCGCGATCCCGGCCGCGCCCGCCGCCGCACCGAAGCCCGGCACGCCGCTCTCCGTCGCGTCCTCGCTCCCGGTCGCGGACGCCGCGGTCTCCTCCGTGTCGGTCGGCTCGGGCGTTGCGGTCCCGCCTTCCCCGCTCTCGGCACTTTCGCCGGCGTTGTCCGTCGATACATCCCCGCGCGAGAGGTCGCCGACGGTGACGTACGGGAGCATCGCCGGCGAGTTCGGGGCGTACTCCGAGAGCACCGAAGTGCGGTCGACGCCCTCGGGCGTGACGGCGTCCATGACGCGCGGGTCGTTTTCTCCCGTGCCGCCGCCGATGGTGTGTTCGCCCGCCTCGGCGGCGACGGCGCGGAGACCTCCCTCGCCGAAGCCGTCGAAGGGGCAGACGACCGCGGCGAGCGCGACGCCCGTTCCCTCCGTGTCCCAGCCGATGGGGTCCCGCGGGACGCCAACGGTGATCGTTTTCTCGCCAGATGTCACCGTCACGTCCGTGGTGACGCCGTCGCCGGCG
The DNA here is from genome assembly GCF_001462205.1 of Haloparvum sedimenti. Taxonomy (GTDB): domain Archaea; phylum Halobacteriota; class Halobacteria; order Halobacteriales; family Haloferacaceae; genus Haloparvum; species Haloparvum sedimenti. The sequence goes on along the minus strand of NZ_LKIR01000043.1, from coordinate 3,959 downwards.
GCGTTCTCGACCGTGGCGCCCGATTCCGGATTCACGTTGATCCGGTAGTTGTACGGCGCCTCGAAGGCGACGTTGGTGCCGGTTCGACCCCGCGTCGTGGCCGGGTCGTCCGTCTCGGGGTCATTTATGTACACCTGCGGGAGCTGGTGGCTGAACCCCACGTCGAACCCCCAGGGGTTCCGCAGGGGCTCGGCGAACTCGTACTCGAAGCGGACGCGGTCGCGCGACTGCCGGACCGTCAGGCCGGCGATGTCCCACGCGCCCTCGTAGTAGTCGCCGCCGGTCGGCGTCTCGTAGGTCCCCGGCCCGGGCGGCGTGCCGGTCGGCGCGTCGAACGTCGCCACCTCCTCGAACGGCGTCACGAGCGGGACATAGCCGACTTCGGCGGGGTCGTCCTCCGCGTAGTCGAGCGCGCTCTCGCGGTCCACGTCGATGTCGACCAGCAGGTCCAAGACGTTCGGATTCGCGTCGTCCTCCCGGCCGCCGCCGAACGCGTGCGCGCCCGCCTCGGCGTTCACCGGCGTGACGCCTCCGGGTGCGTCGGGGTCGTAGCCGAGCAGGAGCGGGACGACGTGGAGGTCACCGACCCCCCGCTCCTCGGCCGCGGCAGCGTCGACGGCCGCCTTCGGCACCGAGGCGACGATCGCGTCCGTGGCGTCGTTGGTGGTGACCTCCCCCTCGGTGACGACGTTCCCCTCGGGGTCCTCCAGCCGCGCCCCCTGTCGACCGTCGACGACGAGGCGACGCCGGTAGGGGGCCGCGAGCGCCGCGTTGACGCCCTCTCGCGCGGCCGTCGTCCCGCCGTCTGCCTCGGGGTCGCGGAGGTACACCTGGAGGTGTTGGTGGGAGAAGCCCGCCGGGTAGTCGCGGGGGTTCGTCAGGTCGCCGTCCACCTGCGCGCGGAACTGGTAGGCGTCGGCGGTCTCGCGCACGTCGAAGGCCACGAGGTCGAACGCGCCGTCGGCGTACTCCTCGTCGGTCGGGTAGGTGTAGCCGCCGGGGCCGTAGTCGGTGTCCGAGGGTGCGTCGAAGGCCGCGACCGCCTCGCCGAGGTCCAACAGGCTCGGCGTCTCCAGCACCGCGACCGTGTCGACCTCGACGGCGGTGGCGTCGGAGGGCGTCTCGACGCTCACGTCGGCGCCGGTGACGAGATCGGTGCCGTCGACCTCGGGTCTGAGGTAGACCGTCGCGGGGCCGTCCTCGAAGTTGATCAGGACGACGACGCGCTCCGGGCCGTCGAGGTCGCGGTCGCCGCGGTCGTCGCGGTCGCTCGCGTCGCGGCCGAACGCCAGCACGTCACCCCGCGCGTTGTGCCACGCGCTCGACAGCGCCGCGCCCGGTTTGAGCGCGTCGAGGTCGTGATACGCGTCGATCAGGTCCCGATAGAAGGCGAGGTGGTCGGCGTCGTACTCGTCCCAGTTCATGAAGGCGCGCTTTCGCCCCTCCGGCGACACGTCGCCGCTTCTGGGGTCGTCCTCGCCCCGGTGGCGGCCCTCGCCGAACTCCGAGATGGCGCGTTCCTGTCCGTAGTAGACGTGTGGTACGCCCGGAAGCGTCACGCCCGCCGCCCACGTCGCGCGCTGGGCCTTCTTCGGATCGCCCCGCGAGCCGTCGAGCGCCTCGTTGAGCGCGCGGAACTCGTCGTGGTTCTCGACGCAGTTCAGGAACAGGGTGTGGTCCGGGAAGCCGCGAGCCGGTCGGTCCCGGACCGCGTCCAGCAGGGTCTCCCCGTCGGCCTCGCCGCGGACGACCGCGTGCGCGCCGGTGGTGAACCGCCCGGTGTCGAAGTGCATGTCGAACTCGTTCTCGGCGAAGGCGGGGTCGTTGGGGATCGCCTCGTCGAGCAGGAGGAACTCCGCGTCGTTGGCCCGACAGACCTCGCGCACGTCCTTCCAAAAGGAGTGCGGGACGCCCCACGCGATGTCACAGCGGAAGCCGTCGACGCCCACCTCGCCCGACCAGAAGTCCGCGACCGCGAGCATGTACTCGCGGAGCGCGACGTTGTCGAAGTTGAAGTTCGGGTGGAGCCGCAGGTTCCAGAAGCCGGTCGGGTGCGGCGCCGGTGCGACCGTCTCGCCGTCGCTCGTCAGCGGCGCGTCGACGCGGTCGAACCAGTCGAACGTGTCGGCATCGGTCGCCCACGACTCGACGGTCGGCCAGAACTCCGGCTCCGTCGACCGGCTCGCGATGGTCCCCTGAAACTCGGGCATCGAGCGCCCGCAGTGGTTGACCACCAGATCGAGAACCACCCGAATGTCGCGCTCGTGGCAGGCGTCGATGAACTCCCTGTAGGCCGCCAGGGGGTCCGTTCCCGCCGGCGCGAGGTCCTCGGCAACCCCGAAGTAGTCGGTGATGTCGTAGCCGTGCGGGCCGCCCCCAGGCAGCTCGCGCTCGGCGCTGACCGCGGGGTGGACCGGCGTGAGCCACACCGCGTCGACGCCGAGCTCGTCGAGGTAGTCGACGCCGCGGGCGGGCGGGGGCTCCTCGCCCTCGCCGACCGCGTCCGGGTCGACGCTCCCGTCGACCAGCGTATCGAACGTCGTCCCGTCCCGGACGCCGGCCCACGAGCGCGTGAAGATCTGGTAGACGACCCCCTCGCGGATCCACTCGGGCGGGCGGTTCGGCAGGTCGACGCTCCCGTCCGGGTGGAGTTCGACGGTGTCCACGACGCTCGTCCGCTCGCCGTCGTGCGCGACCGCGTGGACGCGGGCGGACTCGCCGCCGAGCGCGCTCGTGTCGACGGTCGCGGTCGTTCCCGCGCCCTCCCCCTCCGCGATGACCTCGACGTCGGCCGTGGCGAGCGCGTCGCGGTCGTCCGCGAGGAAGTGCGCCGAGAGGTCGTCGGGCGCCGCGTCGCTATCGGGCGCGAGCTCGGCGTTCGAGTCGACCGTGAACGTCCCCGCGGCGGCGTCGTAGGTCGCACCGAGTTCGACGCGGGGCGGGCCGCCGGCCGCGTCGGAACCGGGCGCCGGCAGCGCCTCGACGGTCAGCCGATGGGTACCGTCCGGCGCGTCGAGTTCGAGGACGTAGGTGCCCGGGGCGTCGGCCTCGAACTCCGCGACGTTGTCCCGTCCCTCGTCGTAGCGCGGCCGGTTCTCGTACAGCGAGGATGCGAAGGTGAGACCGGCGTCTCCCTTCGCCCCACCGTCCGCCTCGCCGCCCGTCTCCGCGCCCGCATCGCTCGCGTCGGGGCGCTCGACCACCGACCACTCGAAGTCGCCGGCGTCGTAGCCGTCGGGATCGCGGGAGGGGGACGGGACCCCCGGCGCGAGGTTGTCGCGGTCGGTGATGTGGTCCGGACCGACCCACGCGCTGTTCCAGAGCTTCTCCCCGACCGTGACGAACCGCGGATGACCGGGATGGAAGGAGTCGGTCCCGGTCGGCGTTCGCGCGGCGGTCTCGGAATCGGCGGCATCGAGACCGCGGGCGTCGTCGTTCCCGGCCGCGGCGGTCGCGCTGGGCACCGCGCCGAACACCCCGAGTCCGGCGATGCCGCCCAGGATCGACCGTCGGCGGACCGCGGTCGCGTCGCCGTCGCTGCGTCCTCGCGCTGTGTCGGTCGGTCGCGTCGCGTCGTCTGTGGATGGGTGCTCGCTCATGGCTGTGAACGCGAGCGCCGTGCCAACGCGTGGCGCGCTCGCGGGATACCTCCCGGTCCCCCGGCACCCGGTTAAATCTTTATGTGATTTTACTTCACGAGTATTCTCTTCCGCCGAGAGTAGACCGACCTTCGTCCGACCGCGAGACGTGTTTCACGGAGGCAAGGCGATCAACAGAAAATGCGGCGACCCGGCCGCGCGCACGACGGTTCGTTTATAAACGATGTACTACCGTCTTGCGAATGTGATCCGTTCGGAAAACGAATGGGCGCTGCAGGCCTTCACCCCTCCGCCATCTGCTATCTTTCTGACTCCAACGTGTGTATCAATCATTCGTTGATCAGCCTCCAACGACGGTCT
>NZ_LKIR01000042.1:47375-50275 GCF_001462205.1 Haloparvum sedimenti | reverse complement strand
CAACCCCGAGGTCAAGCCCCGGGGCAGTCGCCTTGTACCGCCTGTACACTTCCACGAACCGTCGGCCTGTGCGACGGTCACGGACCTCGATCTGTCGTCACTGCACCCTCTCGACGTCTACGCGACGGCGTTCGAGGCGATCGAGGGACGCATCCGGTCGCTATGGTGACCGCCCGTCGAGGCCCGACGGGCCCGGTGCGGACGCTTATGTCGGGAGGGTCCGACGGAGGGCCATGGACGTACTGGTCTGCGGTGGCGGGATCGTCGGGCTCGCGGCCGCGTACGAACTCGCCGAGCGCGGCGCGGACGTGACGCTGTGTGAGAAGGGGTCGCTCGGGAACGGGAGCACCGCCCGCGCGGCCGGCGGCATCCGGTCGCAGTTCTCGACCCGGGTCAACGTCGCGCTCTCGCTCGCCAGCAAGCCGGTCTGGGACGCCTTCGAGGAGCGGTTCGGCGTCGACATCGGGTTTCGGAAGAACGGCTACCTGTTCCTCGCGCGGAGCGAGGCGACCGCGGAGCGGTTCCGGGAGAACGTCCGCATGCAGCGGGAGCTGGGCGCCGCGTCGGAGCTTCTGACGCCCGCCGAGGCGGCCGAGCGCTGTCCCGGACTCGATCCCGAGCCGTTCGTCGCGGCGACGTTCAACCCCGAGGACGGGGTCGCGGACCCGAACCTCGCCGTGCAGGGGTACGCCGGCGCCGCCCGGGAAGCGGGCGCCGAGATCAGGACGAAGACCGCCGTCACGGACGTGTATCGCGAGGACGACCGCGTGGTCGGCGCCGAGGTCCGCGAGGCGGGGGAGGCGGGGGGGACGGCGTCCGAGCGGCTGGCGGCCGACTACGTGGTCAACGCGGCCGGCGCGTGGGCCGGCAGGGTAGGGGAACTGGCGAACGTCGACCTGCCGATCGCTCCCCGTCGACGGCAGGTCGCGGTCGTGGAGCCGTCGACGCCCGTCCCCGAGTCCGCTCCCCTCACCATCGACCTCGAAACGGGGTCGTACTTCCGGCCGGAGCGGGACGGGGTCGCGCTCGTCGGCGGCCACTTCGCCGAGTCGGACCCCGACGCCGACCCGGACGGCTACGACGAGGGGATGGAGATCGACTGGGCCGCGGGGGCGGTCGAGCGCGCCGGCGCGTACGCCGACTACTTCGGCCCGGAGACGCGCATCAGGCGCGGCTGGGCCGGACTGTACGCCGTCACGCCGGACCACCACCCGGTCGTGGAGGAGTCGGCCCCCGGGTTCGTGACCGCCGCGGGGTTCTCGGGGCACGGGTTCCAGCACGCGCCCGCGACCGGGCGGATCGTCGCCGATCTCGTCCTCGACGGCGGGACCGACCTCGTCGACGTGTCGGGGCTCGCGCGGGACCGGTTCGAGCGCGGGGAGGCGCTCACGGAGCGGAGCGTGGCCTGACGGCGGGGACGAGTCCGTCGGGTCGCTGCCCCCGAACCACAGGATTGAGGGTCTCGCGAGGCGAACCCGGGAGCCACTGTGACTCTCGAACGCGAACGCGAGGCCGTGGTGCGTCACGCGCCGGCCCTCGCCGACCTCACGCCCGCGCGAACCGGCAACCTCAGCGTCCGCCGCGGCGACGCCTTCGCCATCACGCCGACCGGCGTCCCGTACGACTCCTTCGACGCGACCGACGTGCCGGTCGTCGGCTTCGACGGCGAGCAGAAGGACGGGAACATGACTCCCTCCAGCGAGGTGCCGATGCACACGGGCATCTACAGGCACGACGAGCCGGGCGCCATCGTCCACACCCACTCGACGTGGGCGACGACGATGGCGACGCTCCACGAGTCGCTCCCGCCGGTCCACTACATGATCGTCGCGGTCGGGCGCCGCGTCCCGCTCGCGGACTACGCGCCCTACGGCACCGAGGAACTCGCCGCCAACGTCGTCGCCGCGATGGCCGAGGCCGGCTCCTCGGCCGCGATCATCGAGAATCACGGGCTCGTCGTCACCGGGCCGGACCTGGAGACCGCACTCGAGAACACCCGCCACGTCGAAGAGCTTTGCCGGCTCTACCTGCGCGCCTCCGCGGTCGGCGAGCCGACGACGCTCACCGACGAGCAGCTCGCGACCGTCGAGGAGAAGTTCGCCTCCTACGGTCAGCCCGACCCGGAGTAACGGACGCGGAGGAGCGGCCGCGGAGGAACGGCCGCGGCGACGAGTCCCACGGCCGACCGAACTTATGAATCGACGTGGCCACCCGTATTTATGATGGCCGCGAACGGCCGGTTTTATAAATCGCTGCGGCCGCCCGCATTCATAAATGGCCGCGGCCGCCCGCATTTATGAATCGCTGTGCACGCCGACGCCACACCATCCTGCAAGTGTTCTCGGCCGCGCAATCCGTCGATTCGGACACCGGGCTGCAAGTGTTCTTCGCCGGCTGCGCGGCCAGCCCGACGCTCCAGCGTCAGGCCGGTGCGATCCACCCGACCGCGTCGCCGATCTCGAACTCTCCGTCCTCCGGGACCACGATCTCGTCGAGCGTGCCGTCGACGGGCGCGTGGAGGTCGATGCTCACCTTCTCGACCTGTATCTCGCAGACGGCCTCGCCCGCCTCGACCGGGCGGCCCTCGCGAGCGAACCAGTTGACGACGATCCCCTCCGTCTCGTCCACGTCGGCCTCCCAGTCGCCGCTCGCGCGGACCGCGACGCGGACGCCGCCGGACCCGCCGTCGGTGAGCACCGGGGCGGCCGCCGCGCCCGGTTCGCGGCGACCGCTCATCGCACCTCGCGGACGGCCCGTTCGATGTCCTCGACGCCGGGGATCACCTCGTCCTCCAGCGGTCGCGCGTACGGTATCGGCACGTCAGGGACCGCGACGCGTTCGACCGCGTCGAGGGCGTCGAGGTCCGCGTCGGCGACGCTCGCGACGATCTCGCCGGTCAG
>NZ_LKIR01000042.1:35176-47365 GCF_001462205.1 Haloparvum sedimenti | reverse complement strand
CGAACGAGCGGTAGTCCTCGTCGACGACGACCAACTTTCCGGTCTTGCGGACCGACTCCACGACGGTGTCGACATCCAGCGGGACGAGCGTCCGGAGGTCGATCACCTCGGCGTCGACCCCCTCGGCCGCGAGCGACTCGGCCGCCTCCAGGGCCCGGTGGACGTGCAGCCCGAGCGTGACGACCGTCACGTCCGCGCCCTCGCGTTTCACGTCCGCCTTCCCGAACGGGATGGTGTAGTCCGTCTCCGGGACCGGCGTCTTCGGCCCGTCCGGGGCCGGCATCCAGCCGATCCCCATCAGGCGCTTGTGGAACATGTAGACGACCGGGTCGTCGTCGCGGATCGCGTTGTGCATCAGTCCCTTCGCGTCGTAGGCGGTCGAGGGCACCACGACCTTCATCCCGGGGAGGTGCGCGAACGTTCCGTAGAGGGTCTGAGAGTGCTGCGCGGCGTCGTTGTACGTCCCGCCGACCGCGGCCGTGAGGACCATTGGAACGTTGACGTTGCCGCCGCTCATGTAGGTGTTCTTCGCGAGCTGGTTGTAGATCTGGTCCATCGCGACGCCGAAGAAGTCGACGAACATCAGCTCCGCGATGGGGCGCATTCCGGCCTGTGCGGCCCCGACCGCGGCGCCGAGGTACGCCGTCTCGCTGATCGGCACGTCCATCACGCGGTCGCGGCCGAACTCCTCGAGCAGCCCCTGCGTGCTGTCGAAGATGCCGCCGTAGTCGGCCACGTCCTCGCCCATGTAGAACACCTCGTCGTCGGCCGCCATCTCGTGGGCGATCGCCTCCACCATCGCGCGGCTCATCGTCAGCTCGCGGTCGACCACCTCGCGAGAGCCCGACTCGGCGGCGTCACTCATCGCCGCTCACCCCCGCCAGCTCGAAGTCGGGCTCGCTGTCGGTCACGCCCGAGGGCGGGTTCACGAAGACGTCCTCGTGGGCGGCCCCAGGTTCGGGGTGCGGCTGCTCCTTCGCCCACGAAATGGCCTCCTCGACGCGTGTCTCGGCGTCCTCGCGGACCTCGTTCAGCTCCGCGTCGTCGACGCCGCGGTCGCGCAGCTCCCGTTCGAGACGTTCGATCGAGTCGCGCGCGAGCGCGGCCTCCTCGTCCGCGTCGGAGCGGTACGTCTGCGGGTCGCCCATGAAGTGGCCCATGCGGCGGTGGACCTGCACCTCCAACAGCGTCGGACCGTTTCTGTCCCGGGCGCGACCGACCGCCTCGCCGGCGGCCTCGTACACCGCGACCGCGTCGTCGACGTCCACGCGGACGCCGGGCATGTCGAAGCCGTCGGCGCGCTTCGAGCCGTCCTCGACGTCCGTGACGCGCTCCTTCGGCATGCTGATCGCCCAGTCGTTGTCCTCGACCACGAACACGACCGGGAGGTCGTGGACGCTCGCGAAGTTCAGCGACTCCAGGAACCCGCCCTGGTCGATGGCCCCCTCGCCGAGGAACGCGACCGCGACCGCGTCCTCGTTGCGCTTTTTCGCCGCCAGCGCCGCGCCGGCCGCCGGCGGACAGCCCTGCGCGATGATGCCGCTGCACGCGAAGTTCACGTCGGGGTCGAACAGGTGCATGTGGCCGCCCTTCCCCTTGCCGAGCCCCGTCTCCCGGCCGAATATCTCCGCGGTCATGCGCTTCAGGTCGACCCCCTTCGCGATGGCGACGTGGTGCGGGCGGTGCGGCGCCGTCACGGTGTCGGACGGTCGCAGGTGGTGACAGACCCCGACCGCGGCCGCTTCCTGTCCGGCCGCGAGGTGAAGCTCACCGGGAATCGGCCCGGCCGAGATGTCGAACGCGGGCTGTTTGCCCTCCAGGTACTCCTCCTGAAGCCGCTCCTCGTACCGGCGGGCTGTCACCATGTCGGCGTACAGCTCGCGGAGTTTGGTTAGTGCTACCATTGCACGAAAACGTTCACATTCAATTATATAAGTTCGTTCGGGTGCTTCTCGCGAGGGTTCACATGTGAATCTCCGGATTGATGCGGGAGCGGGTCCTTCTCACACGCATGCCGAGCACGGACTCCGACGGCGTCCGCATCGACTACGCCGTCGACGGACCGCCGGACGCGCCCGCCCTCCTCCTGTTGGAGGGACTGGGATACGGCCGGTGGATGTGGGACTGGCTGACCGATGACCTGACGCCCGGCTTCCGGGTTATCAGACCGGACAACAGGGGAACCGGGGACTCAGAGACGCCGGGGGGGCCGTACACGATCGGGGAAATGGCCGCCGACGCGGCTGCGGTGCTGGACGACAGCGGACTCGACGGCGGCGACCGGGTCCACGTCGTCGGCGCGTCGATGGGTGGGATGATCGCCCAGCGACTCGCGCGCGACGACGACCGCGTCGCGACGCTGACGCTTCTGTGTACCACGCCGGGCGGTGGGGATGCGGTCCCGACACCGGAAGACGTGCTTGACCACATCTTCTCGGTTCCCGAGGGCGACGACGAGCGCGAGACGATCAGACACCGCATGAAGCCGGCCGTCTCCGACGACTTCTACGACCGCGAACCCGACCTCGTCGCGGACATCGTCGACGCGCGACTCGCGGGCGACGCGGGCCCGGAGGGGCGCGAGGCGCAGGCCGCGGCCGTCGGCGCGTTCGACGCGTCAGAGTGGGTCGGAGAGTTGCGCCAGCCCGCGCTCGTGATGCACGGCACCGCCGACCGCGTGCTCCCGTTCGAGAACGGCGAGTTGCTCGCCGAGGTCCTCCCGAACGCGACGTTCGAGGCGGTCGAGGGCGGGTCCCACCTGTTCTTCATCGAGGAGCGCGAGCGCGTGAACGACCGGGTCCGCGAGTTCCTGGAGGGGCATGTCTGAGAACTCGCCGCCGCGGCCCGGTGGCGGCCGCGAGGGAGGTGGCCGCGACCGCACCGACGACCCGCGACCGCATCCCCACGCCGCCCGCGGGTACGACTGGGTCGGCGACCTCGCCGGGCGCCGCGCCACCCTCTCGCCCGACCGTGTGGCGGTGAAGGACGCCGTGAGTGGCGAGACGCACACCTACGCGGACCTCGAGGAACGCGCGAACCGCACCGCGCGGTACCTCCGCGAGCGCGGCGTCGAGACGGGCGACCGCGTGGCCGTCGTCTCCCGGAACCGCATCGAGCTGCTGGACCTCTTCCTCGCGACCGGGAAGATCGGCGCGGTGCTGGCGCCCCTCTCCCACCGGCTCGCGGAGCGGGAACTCGCCGCGGTGTTCGGCGACGTGGACCCGACGCTGCTGCTCGTGGAGACGCCGTTCGTCGGCGACGCCATCGACGCCATCGAGCGCGCTGACGCCGAGCCCGCGGTGCGGTCGATCCCGAGCGACGGCGACAACGAGTGGACGCCCTACACGGAGGAGTTGCCCGACGACGGCTCGCCGGTCGACCGCCCCGAGGTTGCGCTTGCGGACCCCCACCTGTTCCTCCACACCGGCGGGTCCACCGGCGTGCCGAAGGAGACGGTCATCAGCCACGGCGCGATCCAGTGGAACTCCTTCAACACGATCACGGCGTGGGGGCTCCGCGAGGACGATGTGACCCCCCTCCTGTTCCCCATGTTCCACACCGGCGGCTGGAACGTGCTCACGGTGCCGTTCCTCCAGATGGGCGGGACGCTCCTGATCGCCCCCGAGGTCGACCCCGGGCGCGTGCTCCGGAACGTCGAGCGCGAGGGCGCGACGGTCCTCGTCGGCGTCCCCGCCGTGTTGCGGATGATGGCGAACCACGACGACTGGGGCGAGACGGACCTCTCGACGCTCCGGTTCGTCAAGAGCGGCGGCGGGCCGTGCCGCGAGGCGGTGATCGCCGAGTGGCGCGACCGCGGCATCGAGTTCTCGCAGGGGTACGGGCTCACCGAGTGCGGTCCGAACAACTTCGCGATGCCCGACGACTTCCCGCCCGAGAAGACCGACAGCGTCGGCGTCCCCGCCCTCGGCGTCGACGCCCGTGTAGTCGACGACCGCGGCGAGCCGGTCGGGCTCGGCGAGATCGGTGAGCTGGAGCTCGCCGGGCCGGCCGCGGGCGACCGCTACTGGAACAACGAGTCGGAGACGCGCGAGACGTTCGGCGACTGGGTGTCGACGGGCGACCTCGCGCGCGTGGACGAGGACGGCTACTACCACATCGAAGGGCGCAAGAAGAACATGTTCGTCTCGGGCGGAGAGAACGTCTACCCGCCGCAGGTCGAGGACGCCGTCGCCGACCACCCGAAGGTCGAGGAGGTGATCGTGATCGGCGTCCCGGACGAGAAGTGGGGCACCGTCGGCAAGGCGGTCGTGCAGGGCGACGAGTCGCTCACGCTCGCGGAGCTGGAGTCGCACCTCGCCTCCCGGGTCGCGCGCTACGCGGTACCGAAGGCGCTCGCGTTCGTCGACGAGATGCCCACCAGCGGCCCCTCGAAGATCGACCGGTCCGCCATCGCGGACCGCTTCGGCGCCGACGGGGAGGGCGGGGAATGACCGGCGACGCGGAGCGCCGTCACGCCGCAGACCCGGCGAGAGCGAGACGAGCGTCCGCGATGTGGGGCGATCCGCACCCGTCACACAGACTTATCACGGAGTAACGATATCGATCTGCCATGATCGACCTCACGATGGACATGGAGCAGTTCGACTGCCCGTTCATCGACACCAGCGCGGACCACGAGGTCGCATTCTCCACGATGCACTGGCAGCTCGACACGGCTGCCGAGCAGCTGGAGACCCGGCTCATCGCGGAGGCGCCCGACCGCTGGGAGCTCGACGCCGGGCTCACCGCGCTGCGCGAGCACCCGAACATGAGCGACTATCGGCTGTTCTCGAAGCAGGACGGCACCGCCGTGATCCGGACGGTGATCGAGGAGACGAACGCGATGTCGACGATCACGGGCCACGACGGCTACATCACCGGGCCGTTCCACATCGAGGACGGGTCGGAGCTGTGGCAGGTCGGCTTCGACGACGAGGCGACCGCGGAGGAGGCGGTCGTCGACCTCGAGAAGGGCAACGAGTTCGACATCGAGCGCCGCTCGGAGCTGGAGCTGGACCAGCTGTTCGAGATCATGAACCACGCGGACGCCGCTTCGACGCTGCTCGACGCCTGCCGGGACCTCTCCGAGGTGGAGGAGGAGACGATCACCACCGCCGCGGACGCCGGCTACTTCGAGTCGCCCCGAGAGGCCACCCTCTCGACGCTGGCCGACGAGTTCGACGTCTCGACCGCGGCCGTCTCCAAGAACATGCGCCGCGGCGAGAAGAAGTTGCTCCGGAGCGTCGTGCAGGCGCTGGAGGACCTGAACTGACCGCCGTCGCGGTTCGTGCGGCTACCCCTCGGTGGACGTGTCGTACAGCTCCTCGAACTCCGCCTCGCCGCGGATCAGTTCGTCGACACCCTCGGTGAGCGTCACCTCGCCGAACACCGTCGCGCGGTAGTAGGTGTACGTCCCGTCCTGCCCGCGTTCGGTGCGTTTCCGTTTCTCGACGAGGCCGACGTCGAGGAAGGCGAAGTCGTCGCGCTGATCGGGCGCAACGGCGTCGGGAAGACGACCACGCTCCGCTCGATCCTCGGCCTCACGCCGCCCCGCGAGGGGTCGGTTCGGTTCCGCGGCGAGGACGTGACGGGCGAGGAGACCCACGATATCGCCCGCCGCGGCGTCGGTTGGGTGCCGGAGGAGCGCCGGATGTTCACCCACCTGACGGTGGACGAGAACGTCCGGATCGCGACGCCGGAGTCCGCCAACGTGCCCGAGGCGTTCGAGACCGCCTACTCGACGTTCCCGGAGCTGGAGGACCACCGCGGCAAGGAGGCCGGCGACCTCTCCGGCGGCCAACAGCAGATGGTCGCCATCGCGCGCGGCCTCGTGGGCGACAACGACCTGTTGCTCGTCGACGAGCCCTCGGAGGGGCTGGCGCCGCTCATCGTCGAGGCGGTCGCGGACGCCATCCGGACCGTCAGCGAGGAGACGACCGTCCTGTTGGTCGAGCAGAACTTCCCGCTGGCGACGGAGCTGGCGGACCGGTACTACCTGCTCGACCACGGCACCGTCGTCGACGCGGGGTCGACCGAAGGGGTCTCGCGCGACGACGAGACGATCAGGAGGTATCTGTCGGCATGAGCGCGTTCAGGAGGTGTCTGTCGGCATGAGCGCGTTCAGGAGGTGTCCGTCCGCATGAGCGCGCTCGGTGCGGCCCTCGTGTCGGCCGACCTGCTGTTACAGGGCGGCGTCGTCGACCTCTTCAGCGGGCTGGTCGGCGTCGTGCTCGACGGGCTCTCGAAGGCCGCGCTGTTCGTCCTGATCGCCAGCGGACTCAGCCTCATCTTCGGGCTGATGGGCGTGCTCAACTTCGCGCACGGATCGCTGACGATGATCGGCGCGTACCTCGGCGGCGTCGTGATGGTCGTCGCCGTCACTGGCGAGACCGGCGGGCTGACGCGGCTGGTGCTGTTCTTCCTCGCCATCGCCGCCGTCTTCGGCGTCATGACGGCGTTCGGCGCGGCGATGGAGCGGACGATCATCAGGCCCATCTACGACCGCGCGCCGCTGTTCCAGATCCTGTTGACCTTCGGCGTCGTGCTCGTGCTGGACGAGGTGGCGCGGATCGTCGTGGAACTGCGGGGTATGCAGCCGCAGAGCGACTGGCAGGCAGCGCTCGGGACGGCCCCGGACTTCCTCGCGGCGTGGTACGAAATTGCCGGCGTGAGCATCCGCGGGCTCTACCTCTTCGAGGTCCTCGTCGGGGCGCTCGTCGTGACCGCCATCGCCGCCTTCCTCACCCGGACCAGATACGGGCTCTACATTCGCGCCGGTAGCGAGGACGCGGAGATGGCGCAGGCGCTCGGCATCGACATCAGGCAGGCGTTCACCGTGGTCTTCGGCGTCGGTGCCGGTCTCGCGGGCGTCGCCGGCGTGATGTTGATGTGGGATCCGCGATACGGCGCCTCGGTCCCGCTCGGGGTCGAGACGCTGCTGATCGGCTTCATCGTCGTCATCATCGGTGGGCTCGGATCGTTCAAGGGCACCGTCGTGGCGGCGCTTCTCGTCGGGTTCACCGACGCGACCATGACGTGGGTGTTCCAGAACCACGTCTCCTTCCCCGGGCTTCCGGAGATGGTGATGTTCCTCGTGCTCGTCGGGGTGCTCGTCGTCAGGCCGCAAGGCCTGTTCGGCCTCGCGGAGGTGGGCGGCCATTAGTCACCCCGCCGACGGCGCGGGCGACGCGTCGACTGAAGCGAACGAGTCGACAGGTGCGGCCACCGACGACCGCATCGACCGGCCGGACGGCCCGCGGGAGGCCGCGGTCAGCTACCTGCGCGACCACGTCGTCCACGCGGCGGTCGTCCTCGCGTTCGGGCTCTACCCGTTGGTGTACGGATCGTTGATCGGATCGCCGCTCGGCGACGAGTTCGCGGTGTTGCTGCCGCGCGTGCGGACGATGATCGCCGTCTTCTACGTTGGGCTGTTCGCGATGAGCTTCGACTTCGTGTCGGGCTACACCGGCTACCTCTCGTTCGGGCACGCGATGTTCTACGGCACCGGTGCGTACCTCGTCGTGATGGCCGCCAACGGCGCGCTCCCGCTCGTTGGGGCGGAGACCCCCTTCATGACGCTGCTCGTCGTGGCGGCGCTTCTGGGCGCGGCGTTCGCGCTCCTCGTCGGCTCCGTCTCCTTCCGGCTGACCGGCGTCTACTTCGCGATGGTGACGCTCGGCTTCGCGGAGGTGGCGCACGTGTTCATCCGGAACTGGGACCGCGTCTCCGACAACCCGCGCGACGGCGCCGCGGTCACGTCGCCGGACGGCTTCGCGATCGGCGTGCCGGGCGTCGAGGACCTGCAGTGGAGCATCGGTCGGCTGGTGGGCGACAGCGTCGAGAACGCCTTCGGGCTCGGGATCGAGCTCGGCACCGCGGAGCTCTCCTACTACCTGATCGGCGCGGTGACGCTGGTGTGTTACCTCGCGCTCCAGCGCGTGCTCCACTCGCCGTTCGGGCGCGTGATGGTCGCGGTCCGCGAGAACGAGGACCGCGCCCGAGCGGTGGGGTACGACACCTTCCGCTACAAGATGGGCGCGTTCGCCATCAGCGGCGCGTTCGCGGCGGTGGCAGGGGCGCTGTTCGCGGGATACCGCCGCTCCGTGGCGCCCTCCAGCACGTTCGACCTGTTCGTCACCGCCGACGCGCTGCTGGCGTCGATCATCGGCGGGTTCGGGACGCTCGCGGGCCCGCTGTACGGCCACCTGTTCCACGAGACCGTCGGCGACATGCTGACGACCGAGTCGGGCGGCCTCGCGCGCTACCTCCGCGAGACGCTCCCCGAGTCGCTGCTGACCGCCGACGTGGCCGGCATGGAGGTCGTAGCGGTCGTCAACGTCCTGATCGACGGCCGCGCCGAGCTCTACCTCGGCCTGATCTTCATCGCCTTCGTGCTGTTCGTTCCGCGCGGTCTGCTCGGGACGCTCCGAGACCGGCTCGGCGGGACCGTCGCGGAGGCCGCCGCCGAGCGGTTGCGGAGGTGGTCGCCGTGACGGCCGCCGTCGGTTCTTCTCGGTGGTGGTCGGCGTGACGACGGTCGGCCTCACGGGTCTCGGCACCTACGTCCCGGACGGCGTCGTGACCGGCGAGGAGATCGCCGCCGAGAGCGGGATCCCCGAGGCGGTCGTCGTCGAGAAAATGGGCGTCGTCGAGAAGCGCGTCTGTCCGCCGGACGCCGACCACGCCTCGGACATGTCCGTCGCGGCCGCGGAGGAGGCGCTCGCGGACGCCGGCGTGGCCGCCGCGGACGTCGACCTGCTGTTGTACCACGGCTCGGAGTTCAAAGACCACGTGGTCTGGAGCGCCGCGGCCGACGTGGCCGACCGGCTCGGTGCCGAGAACGCCTTCGCGACCGAGAGCTACACGCTCTGTGCCGGGGCACCGATCGCCGTCCGGCAGGCGGCCGCGCAGCTGCAGGTCGACCACGTCGACACCGCGCTGCTGGTGGCCGCGAGTCGCGAGGAGGACCTCGTCGACTACGCGAACCCCGACTCGTCGTTCATGTTCAACTTCGGGAGCGGCGCGAGCGCGATGGTCCTCGAGGCCGATGCCGGGGACGACGCCCGCGCGACGGTCCACGAAAGCGCCGCGAAGACCGACGGCTCATTCTCCCGGGACGTAGTGATGCCCGCGGGCGGGTCCGTCGCCCCGCCGAGCGAGGAAACGGTCGCCGCGGGCGAGCACGCCCTCGACGTGGCGGATCCCGACGGCATGAAGGAGCGGCTGGGTCCGGTCTCGCTCCCGGCGTTTCTGGATGTCGCGGACACGGCGCTGGATCGGTCCGGCTTCGCGCGCGAGGACGTGGGGTTCGTCGCGCTCACCCACATGAAGCGGTCGTTCCACGAGCGCGTGCTGGAGGAGTTGGGCGTCGATCCCGCCGAGGACGGCTTCTACCTCGACCGCTACGGTCACGTGCAGAGCGCCGACCAGATCCTCGCGGTCGAGGAGGGGCTCGAACGCGGGCGGATCGACGACGGCGACGTGGTGCTACTGCTCGGTGCCGGGACCGGCTACACGTGGGCCGCGACCGCGCTCCGCTGGCGAGCGTAGGCGACTCCGGGTGCTGCGCGCTCCCGGTCACTCGCTCTCGTGAAGCGCTCACTCGCTCTCGTGAAGCACCGAGAGCACGACCGCCTCCCCGGTGAGCACTGTTTCCTCCTCGCGGTCGGGGACCGCCGCGGTAGTCTCGACGCGGACGCGGTCGCCCCCGAGTTCCTCGACGACGGTCGCGGTCGCGACGACCCGGTCTCCCGGTCGCACGGGCGCCTCGAACGAAAGGTCCTGCGAGAGGTAGATCACGTCTCCTGGGAGCTCCGCGAGCGCGGCGCTGATGACGCCCGCGGAGAGGATTCCGTGAGCGATCCGGCCCCCGAACATCGTCTCGCTGGCGTACGTCTCCTCGGTGTGGATGGGGTTGTGGTCGCCGGAAATCTCCGCGAAGGCGTCGATCGCCTCGGCCGTGATCGTGCGCTCGGCGGTCGCCGTGTCGTCCGTGGTCGCGACGGGCATGTCCGTGTGAACGCGCTCCCGTCGGTTCAAGCCGGAGGTTCGACGCTGAACCTCCTGAACAGCTGATGGATCGATGTGGCTCTCGAAAGCGAGATGTGGCTCTCGAAAGCGAGATGTGGCTCTCGAAAGCGAGATGTGGCTCTCGAAAGCGAGACGCGCCGTTAAAAGTCGACGAGCTTCCAGCGCGAGTCGCCGATCTCGGCCGTGGAGCCGTCGGCGGGCGAGGCCGCATACACTTCGCCCTCGGAGTAGAGCTTGAACAGCGCGACTTCGGCCGCGTACGGGGAGACATCTTCTGCCTCGCTGGCGCGTTCGACGACCGCGGTTCCGCGGACGCCCGCGCCGTCGTCCTGATCGTCGATGACGTCCGCCACCGCGTCCTTCGCGGACCACAGCGAGGTGACGCCACAGGTCGGCTGTGCGGGGTTCCGCCAGTCGGAGTAGTGGTCCTCGAGTACCCCGCGGTCCTGAAGTCCGTCGACGAGTGCGCGGAGTTCCTCCTCGTCGATATCGAAGTGGCGGTCGACGACCTCAGCCACGAGGTCGGGAGCGACCGCGTCGTTGGAGCCGCCCTGGAGGTCGCCGACGACCCGAGCGACGATGCTCGGCGGATCCCGCCGCCAGCCGTCGTCCCGGCTCTCTGCGGCCATAGCTGGAACTACGTACCGCGGCCGTGGTTAAAGAACTTCCCCGGCGGACGGAACTGGCTCGACGGATGCAGCCGAGCGATCGAACGGAGTCGGTGAACGGACACACACACACCACCCTGCAAGTGTTCTTGGGGGAGGAGGGTGGGGGTGGGTGTGGTGTGGTGGGTGTGGTGGCGCGGGTATCGTCGACGGAATCCGTCGTCTACTGGAGAACAGAACTGAAAAGAAACGGGAGTAGAGTCTTATAAATCAGATGTATCTCCACACGAGATGACTCACATATAGTAGAAAACAGGAGGTACTGAGCCTCTACAGTCTGTTTCTCCTTGAGCTGATCCGGCAATAACACTACTGAACAAAAAGCATATAATAAAAATATAGATCTGATCCTGTAGTGTGTGTTGTGTGAAAAACCGAAGAAGAAGAGGAGATCCGGAACTCGGTAACTGTACGGTAGATGGCGTGAGCGTACAAATTCAGTAACTGTACGGTGGATCTCGGTTGCTCGTCTCCCATCTCATTATCCCCACCCCACCATCTCCCACCAAGAACACTTGCAGGGTGGTGTGTGTGTGTTCTATCGCCGGCCGCTCGAGAACAGTTGAAACACTTGTAGGGTGGTGGCGAGGATTTATGATGGACGAGTCGTATGGGTACGACGAATGGTCGAGACCGACGAGAATCCGTTCGAAGCCGAGGACCCCATCTTCGAACTGAAACAACCGCTGAAGAAGGACACCTTCGACCCCGACACGATCTTCCATCGCGACGACGAGATCGGCCTCTACATCAACGCCCTGCAGGACGTCGTCGTCGGCCACGATCCGAACAACGTCTTCGTTTACGGCCCGACCGGCGTCGGGAAGACCGCCGTCACGAAGTGGGTGCGCGACAAGCTGTTGGAGAAAGCTGACGAGGAGGCCGTTCCGCTGGAGGTCGTGGGACCGATAAACTGCCGCAACTACAAGTCCGCCTACCGGCTCGTCAACGGACTGGTTAACGAGTTCCGCGAACCCGAAGATAAACTCCCGAAGAGCGGATACAGCACCGACACCGTCTTCGATTTCCTCTACCAGGAGATCGAGGCCGTCGGCGGCAACGTCCTGATCATTCTGGACGAGATCGACAACATCCCGCCGGACGCTCGCAACGACTTTCTCTATGAACTTCCGCGGGCGGAGGCCAGCGAGAACACCCCCATCGAGGAGGCGAAGATCGGGCTGATCGGCATCTCGAACGACCTCAAGTTCGTCGACGCGCTGGAACCGAAGGTGAAGTCGACGCTGGGCGAGCGCGAGATCAAGTTCGGGCCGTACGACGCCAACGAGCTCCGCGACATCCTCGGCTACTACGCCGACATCGCGTTCAAGGACGGCGTACTCACGGACGACGTGGTGCCGCTCGCGGCCGCGTTCTCCGCGCAGGAGCGTGGGGACGTCCGACAGGGGCTGAAGATCCTGGAGAAGGCGGGCGAGTACGCCCGGATGGAGGGGTCACG
Organism: Haloparvum sedimenti; assembly: GCF_001462205.1. GTDB lineage: Archaea > Halobacteriota > Halobacteria > Halobacteriales > Haloferacaceae > Haloparvum > Haloparvum sedimenti. The sequence goes on along the minus strand of NZ_LKIR01000042.1, from coordinate 35,209 downwards.
CCGGGTCACCGAGGAGCACACGCGCCGCGCAAC
>NZ_LKIR01000042.1:0-34763 GCF_001462205.1 Haloparvum sedimenti | reverse complement strand
CAGAAATCGGACTACAGCGACGCCCTCCCGAGCAACGTCTGGGAAATCCTTCAACACCACAAGGAGGGCGAAGCGACCTCCTACGAGGCGCCCCACGGCTCCGACGAGACGCAGCAGAACCTCTGGCGGTTCACCTGACTGTCCCCCTCGTCGTTCGCGTGGACGGCACGTTCGTTTCTGCCTTCTCTCGACAGTCTTTGGTTTCCCGTCTCCCGACAGTCTTCGGTCTCCCGTCTCCCGTTGTCCTTCCCTTCCGGTCTGTAACTTGGAACACTTGCAGGGTGGTGTGCGTGTGTGGTCGTTCCACTGTGTCGCTCTGTGGATACTCGTCTCGTGGCGCTGCTCCAGAACACTTGCAGGGTGGTGTGCGTGTGTGGTCGTTCCACTGTGTCGCTCTGTGGATACTCGTCTCGTGGCGCTGCTCCAGAACACTTGCAGGGTGGTGGGTGTCCGTTTCGATCAGTCGACCAGATCCCCCGATTCAAGGGGTAATTGGCCGAGGTGTTCCGTCTTCACGGCCGCGAGGTGTTCCGTCTTCACGGCCGCGAGGTGTTCCGTCTTCGCGGCCGATTCGTCGAACCGGCTTCGCCGACGGAACACTTGCAGGGTGGTGGGGGTCCGACCGACACCCCGTTAACGACCGATTTTCCCGCCCTTTCTCACCCGAGAACACTTGCAGGGTGGTGGGTGTGTGTCCGATAGTCCACCAACCGGTGTTTCTCTTTCTTCCCGATGTTCCTCTTCTCCCGATGTCCCTCCCCCTTCCAGAACACTTGCAGGGTGGTGGGTGTCTCCGGACCGGTCCGGATCTCTCGTCGAGGCTCATTCCTGGAACACTTGCAGACCGGTGTTCTCGGCCCTGCCACTTCGCTTCGATCCGGGAAACAGCGCGCTATACGGCCGTATTCAGTTTCGCTGTCCATTCCGAACAGCCACTCGAACACTTGCACGGGGGTGTCCGCCTGGGCAAAACGCATCGTCAAAGGACACCGCGAGAACGACGGAAAGCACGACGGACCGGCGACAAGAACGATAGAAAGTCCAGAAGAAAGATCAGAAGGAAGGCCACAAGAACGATCGATGGTCGTGCGAAGACCGGTACGAACGGCACCGGGCCGAGCGATCGAGTGGCTCAGGCACCGGGCGTCTCAGGAACACTTGCACGGTGGTGTGTGGGGTTCGCCTCGGATCCCCGTCGAGGCTCACTCCCGGAACACTTGCAGACCGGTGTGTCCCTCGAGGCGCTCCGTCACTCTTCCTCGCGAAGGCGAACGATCTCCTCAGCGATCTCCTCCGCGTGGTCGGCGATAACGCGAACTGCGGCGTCGTGGAACTCCCGCCCGGTCACGTTTCGGATCTGTCGGTCCCGCCGGAGCGCAGCCTCGACCTCGAACTCCGCGTCCTCCAGCAACGCGAGCGTTTCGTCGCGGACGTAGATGGACTTCGGCGACGCCTCCTCGAACGCGAACGCCGGCACTTCGACAGGGTCCATATCGTCAGTCGCCTCTCCGGCCTTCGCGGCGTCCCCTTCGGCGTCCGCGTCCTCCGGCTCACCCGCGTCGGCCGCGGCCGATTCGGAAGCGGAGGTGGAGTCGGAAGCGGAGGTGGAGTCGGAAGAGGAGGTGGGGTCGGAAGAGGAGGTGGGGTCGGAAGAGGAGGTGGGGTCGGAAGAGGAGGTGGGGTCGGAAGAGGAGGTGGGGTCGGAAGAGGAGGTGGAGTCGGAAGCGGAGGCGGAATCCACGCCAGCCGCCGGTTCGGCGTCAGCGGCGGGCTCGCTAGCGTCGTCGCTAGCGTCGTCGGTCCCTTCGTCGGCCTCCGCCTCGTCAACCTTTGTTTCCTCGGCCTCCGCTTCCTCCTCCATCGCGTCGGTCAGCCCGGCGAAGCGGTTCTCGTCAGGCATCGGCCACGCCTCCATCCTCGACGATCCGCGCGAGCTCGTCGAGCCGATCGAGCATGTCGCTGTCCGGGTCGTACTCACGGAGGGTCTTCCCCTCGCGCCACGCCCGGCTGAACGCGATCCGATGGCGAAGCCCCGGACCCGGGGAGTCGGGGTCGTCGAACTCGGTCGAACGACAGAATGAGGGGAGGTATGCCCCGAACTGCGACTCCTCGAGGTCGCGGATGATCCGTTTCTCCTCGTTGTTGCCGCTGAGGTCGTTCGGCACGATGGCCAGCAGGTCGAGTTCGACCTCGTTGCGGATCGGCACGACCTGATGTTCCCACATGCGCTCGAACCCGCTCACGCTCGGTTCGCTCATCAACAGCGGGACGACGACGTTTCCGGCGCCGATGAGCGAGGCGTCAGAGAGGGGACCGAGGCTGGGCGGCGAGTCGATCACGACGTAGTCGTACGCCTCGTCCAGCAGCGGTTCGACGATGCGCCGGCGCACCCACAGCATCCCGAACGTCGAGTTCCGGATCTTCTCCGCAGTCTCGTCCAGGTCGACGTGGGCCGGCAACACGTCGAATGCGTCGCGGTCGACGATCACCTCGCGGGCGTCGACGGGGTCCGAGTCCGTGAGCACGTCGCCGACGTTCGGGCTCGCGTTCTCGTAGACGTCCTTGAGACCGACCCCCTCGGTCGCGTTCCCCTGTTGGTCTAAGTCCACGAGCAGCACCTCGTTGTCCCGTGCCGCAAGCGCGTCCGCGAGGTTGATCGCGACTGTGGTCTTCCCGACGCCGCCCTTCTGGAGCGAGACGCTGACCGCTCGGCCCATTACTCGACCCCTCCTCGACATCGCCGTCCGTTCTCGGACCCCGGTGTCGGCGTCCGCGAGCGGCGATCGGTGGCTGGCTCGTGCGCTCTCGTCATCGTTGCGTCCCACACATCCCGCCTACTTAACCATGTCCAAAATGCGCAAACCTCACGAGATTTTCAGAATTTCTAAAATTTTCAGTTCGGCGGCAGCGGACGGTCGGTCACGGGACCGTCTCTGCCGAGGCGGTTGCCATCGACTCGTCCGCGTCCGGGAGCGCCTCAAGGAACTCCTCCGCGTCGAGAGCGGCCATGCTGCCGGTGCCGGCGGACGTAATCGCCTGTCGATAGCGAGGGTCCGCGATGTCGCCGGCGGCGAACACCCCATCGACTGCCGTGTGAGCGGAGGGCCGCCCAGTGTTGTCGGTCCGAGTAAAGATGTATCCGCTATCGTCCCGTTCGACGCCGGTGCCGTCGAGGAACTGCGTGTTCGGCGTGTGGCCGACCGCGTAGAACACGCCGCCCATCTCGACGGTCTCCCGCTCGACGTTCGTTCCGGACTCCGCTTTCTCTCTCGGATATCCCTCGGGGTGAGCGACGAGCGTGACCCCGGTGACGCCCTCAGTTTGCGAGCCGTGGATGGCTTCGAGTTCAGTGTTCCACCGGAAGTGAATATCGTCGTGCTCGCGGGCGCGGTCGACCATGATCTCCGATGCTCGCAGTTCCTCGCGGCGGTGGACGACCGTCACGGAGTCGGCGAACTTCGCGAGGAACAGCGCTTCCTCCATCGCGCTGTCGCCGCCGCCGACGACGAGCACGTCGTCGCCGCGGTGGAAGGCCCCGTCACAGGTCGCGCACGTCGACAGCCCGTATCCCATCAGTTCGTCCTCGTTTTCGGCACCGACCCAGCGGGCGCTCGCGCCGGTCGCGACGATCAGCGACCGCGTGAAGATCGTGTCGCCGGTCGACAGCGACAGCTCCAGGGGCTGGCCGTCCAGGTCTGCGTCCTCGATCCGACCGTATCGAAACTGCGCGCCGAACTGCTCGGCCTGCTCTTTCCCGCGCTGGACGAGGTCCATACCGCCGACGCCGTCAGGGAAGCCGAGGTAGTTCTCGACGTCGGTCGTCAGCGTGAGCTGACCGCCCGGCTCGTCGCCCTCGAGAACGAGGGGGTCGAGGTCGGCTCGGGCCGCGTAGACCGCCGCCGAGAGACCGGCGACGCCCGAACCAGCGATGACGAGGTCGTGGCTGTCCTCAGTCATTCGCTGTGGGTCTCGATGAGCGCGCGGAGCTGATCCTCACCCTGGAGACCGACGACTTGCTCGGCCTGTTCACCGTCGGCGAACAGGATCAGCGTGGGAACGCCCTGGACGCCGTAGGCAGCAGCGAGCTGCTGGTTGGCGTCGACGTCGACTTTCGCCACGGTCGCGTCGGTCTCGGCGGCTAGCGTCTCGACGGTCGGTTCGAGCATCTGGCACGGCCCACACCAGTCGGCGTAGAAGTCCACGAGGACGACATCGTTCTCTGCGACGATGTCGTCGAGTTGCGACTGCCCGTCGACGTGGAGTGGTTCGTTCGCGGTCGCGGTACCGGCGTCGGATGCAGTGTCGGTTGCCATCACCAGTACGTACGCTCCGCCGCTAATTAAGAGTTTTGGAGACTATTCACAATACTACACACTATAGAAAACCAGCGGGAACTCGTGGTCATACTCACGTCTCACGAGGCAGTTTGCCCATCGTCGGAAGTGATGGAACTCGGGGTGGGGAGACGAGAGAGAGGGAGGGAAAAGAGAGAGGGAGAGAGAAGCGGGGAGAGTTAGCTTTCGGCGGCCGTGGTCGCGGTTTCGGACTGTTCGTACTTGGTCTCGAACTCCTGGATGAGCTGGCCCATCTTCGCGTACCAGTCGTTGAGTAGCCGCTGCATGTCGTCGGCGATTTGGGAGGGGTCCGTCGGCGAGTAGACGTGGTAGTAGCCGCCCTGGTCGTAGTTGATCTGGTTTTTCTCGATGAATCCGGTCTGCAGCAGCCGCTGGACTGCACGGTAGGCGGTCGAGCGCTCGCGGTCGACCGCGTCGGCAATTTCGTCCACCGTCAGCGGTTCTTCTGACTCGACGAGCGCCCGGAAGCACTCCTTATCGAGCTCCTTGAGGCCGTGGAAGCACTCCAACAGGCCCTCGCACTCCATATCCCGGCGGAGCTGTTCGGACATCGAATCTGGCATTGTTATCGATGCTACGTAGACACTGTGCCGTTAAAAGACTTTTGCACAATACGCACAATCCCGTGACGAATCACGTCGCGAAGGGCGGGGTAAATGCGTGACTGTGAATCGCTCTCCGTCGCGTGGAGATCTTATCGAGAGGACGCGTGCTCAACGACGACCGGGGGATCGATAGGGGAGTGGAGGGGATCAATAGAGGAGTAGCGGGAACCGATAGGGGGGAGCTCGAAACCGATCAGTCCGCGGTGGTCGTTCGCCCGTGGCTTTTCACCCGCAGTGAGGAGATCGTGGTATAGAGGATCGCGACCGCGACGACGACCGCCGCACCGATGACGAGAACCAGCCCGAGCAGCTCCAGGGTCGGACTGCCGATGTAGGAACCGATCTCGCCGATGCCGACCGCGAGAGCACCGATCAGGAGCATCCCGCCGAAGTAGATCTTGATCCCGTCCGCGTCGACGACGGCGGTCGCGGCAGAGCCGACACGCGCACCGAGGGCGCTCCCGAACAGCAGCGGGACGACGATCCCGAGGTTTACGCCCCCGCCCTGCCCGTAGAGGTAGCTCCCGAGGCCGCCGGAGAAGACGATCTCGAAGAGGTCCGTTCCCACCGCGACCGGCACCGGGACGCCGATCGCGTAGATCATCGCCGGCATCCGGATGAAGCCGCCACCGACGCCGAGGAAACCCGACAGGAGGCCGGTCGCGAAGGCGACGGCCGTGATGACCCACGCGGAGACGCGGACGTCGCCGCGGAGCGTCACCATCGGCGGAATCCGGACGGTCCGCTGGATCGTTTTGGCGATTTCGGGGACCTCGTACTCACTGAGGTCCTTGTCGGCCGCCTCGTGGTCGATCCCGCCCCCGCCGTCACCGTTCAGGGCGTCGCGAGTCACCATCGCCCCGACGCCGCCGAGCAGGACGACGTAGGCGACGCTGATGATCCCGCCGGCGAGTCCCAGCGACTCGAGGTAGTAGACGCTCGCGCGGCCGGCCTCGATCCCGATGGTCGTCCCGGTGATCATTATCGCGCCGAGCTTGTAGTCGACCTGCCCGAGGTCGTGGTGTTTCAGGGTCGCGATGACGGCCGTCCCGAAGACGAACGCCATCCCGCTCCCGACCGCGACCGACGGCTCGTAGTCGAGCATCAGGAGGGCAGGGGTAACGAGGAACGACCCGCCCATGCCGAAGAACCCGAACAGGACCCCGACGACGAGGCCGAACCCGACGAACAGCGCCAGCATCTCGGGACTCGTCCCAGCGATGCCGAGTCCGTCGAGGAGGCTATCGAGCATCCGCATCACCTCCGATGAGGAGTTTCATCAGTCGGGGTCCGAAGAGCCGTTCGAGGCCGCCGTAGCCCACGTACAACACGATCGCTTCGAGGAGGATCGTGCCGATAAGCACGGCCGTCTCCGGGTCCCACGTCGGAACCGCTAGTCCTGCCATCGATTCTCCCTCCGACAGTCGAGTGCGGAAATTCGCTGTTGGAACATTTCTGCTCAACACCCCCTACCCGCCTTGTGCCTATAACGGTTTTGGGGTTACTGTACAATACTATATCCGGATAACCTCGGCCGGAGTACCGATAACTTATCGAGAACGTATCGTACCGATCCGCTCCAGGATCCACCTGCTGGTCGTTCACTTCCACGTTTCACGTTCACCGGTTACTGACGGTGGGCGCGCGCGAGGAACGCGCGCGAGGGAGGGCGCGGGCCGGCCGCCTGCGTACGGTGCTGTTTCGCGGCCGGCCCGCGGCCGAGGCTGGGGAGGGGCGAGGCTGCGGTGCGGTGCGGTCGCGGTGCGGGAGTGGGACTTTCTGTGTGTCGTCGTCGTTCCGAGTCACAGGATCAGCGACCGAGACAGACTCAAAAATGCGCCGTACCGAGCGTGGCTTGGGCTTTCGTACTGGATGCCACCACTCGACCGCACCGACTTCGTCGCCACTCGCTGTCGAAACCCATCGAGAACGTCCGCGGGCCTCAGAAAACCGGCCGAAGCGACCCGTCAGTCCCCCGTGCCGGCCGGACCATCCCCGGACGGCGCGGGTGCGGGCGGCTCGTGCGTCCCGAACTCGGGATGCGTCTCCTCCATCCACACGTACACCACGCCGCCGGAGAGGAACATCAGGGCCGCGGTCAGGTAGAACGCGGCGGCCGCGCTCACGAGCTCCATCGAGAGTCCGATCAGGACCGCGCCGACGGCGTAGCCGGAATCACGCCACATCCGGTAGACACCCATCCCCGCCGAGCGCCACGTCGGGTGCGCGGCGTCGCTGGGGACCGTCATCAGGTTCGGGTACAGAAGCGCCATCCCGAGCCCGGAGACGCCGGCCAGCACGGCCCACGGGAGGTACCCCTCGACGAGCACCATCCCGAGGACGCCAGCACCGGCGAGGAACATCCCCCAGATCACCGGTGGACGGCGACCGATGCGGTCCGCGAGGCCGCCGGTCGCGATCTGGAGGAAGTACATCGCGCTGTGGACGCCCACGACGACCCCCACCGCCGCGATGCCGAGCCCCTGACTCGTCAGGTACAGCGGGACGGCGATCCAGAACAGCGTGTCGACGAAGTTCTCGACGTGGCCGGCCTGCGCCGCCGCGAACAGCGTCCGGTCGCCGTAGGTCGCGCGCTTCAGCACCTCCTCGAACGGCAGGTTCGCGTCGTGGTGGTGGTCGTCGCCCTCGGCCCGCGCGTACTGGACGGTCTCCGTGATCAGGAAGACGGAGATGAGCAGCGCCAGCACGACGACGACGCCGAGGAAGTAGAACGGCTCGGGCCGCAGCCCCCACTGTCCGGCAATGACGCCGGTGACCCAGGCGCCGACGGCGACGCCGGTGTAGCCGAACGCCTCGTCGATCCCGACCGCGAGGCCGCGCTGGTCGGGGCCCGCGAGGTCGATCTTCGCGTTGATCGCCATGCTCCAGGTCAGCGCCTGGTTGACACCCAGGAGGACGTTCCCGACGGTGATCCAGCCCCAACTCGGGGCGAAGATGAGGATGACCGGGAGCGGGAGCGCCGTCACCCACCCGGCGACGAGCACGGGCTTGCGGCCGTACTCCTCGCCCCACTTGCCGGCGTAGAGGTTGAGGATCGACTTCACGATACCGAACGACACGACGAACGAGCCGATCACGAGGAACGACTCGACGCCGAGGACCTCTTCCCCCAGCACGGGGACGACGGTCCGTTCGGAGCCGATGGTCAGTCCGGTCGCGAAGACGAGCAGGACGTGCAGCGAGAACTGCCCGAGGTGTTCGCGGATTCCTTGTCTGAGTTTAGTCGTCGTTGGCATCGGTTTTGAGTTCAACAGGTTCATTCGTGGTTACAACAGGAGGTACGCAGCGCCGTACGCGAGCGCGAACGAGAGGCCGAACGACCCCGCCCACGCCCCGACCGTCAGGAGGATCTTTCGCGCGTCCACCGCCTCCCGACCGCCGACCGCGGCGCCGCTTCCGATGATGGCGCTGACGACGATCTCGTTGAACGAGACGGGGACCCCGAGCAGCACGGCCAGCTGTGCGATCAGGAACGACGGCACGAGCGCCGAGATGGAGCGTCGCGGCCCGAGCGACGAGTAGTCCTGCGCCAGCGACTTGATCATCCGCGGCGCGCCCGTCCACGAGCCGACGAGCATCCCCAAACCGCCCCCGACGAGCACCGCGAACGTCGACACCACCTCGACCTCCTCGAGCAGCGGGAGCAGCGGCCCGACGGCGAGACCGACCTGGCTCCCGCCCGCGGAGAACGCCACGAGCGACCCGAGGGCAAGCAGCACGCGCCGCAGGCCGCCGCGTTCGTCGCGGCTGATGTCCCACCAGACGACGGCGGCGACGGCCAGCGCCGCGAAGCCGGTTATCCCGACCGCCGAGGGAGTCCCGTCGATAGCCAGCATCTGCTGTCCGAGACCGCGGAGGGTCCCGGAGGCGCTCCCCTCGCCCAGGAAGCTGAACTGGACGTTCACGAGGACGCCCCCGACGAGGCCGGCCAGGGCGGGAACGCTGTACCGCTCGGGAACGCCGGGGCGCGGGAGGACGCTCGCGATGGCGAACGCGATACCGCCGCCGACGAACGGCGTCAACACCCAGACGGCGGCGATCTGCTGGTACTTCGGCCAGACCGGGGTCCCGCCGAGCGCGAGGCCGACGCCGATGACGGCACCGGTCACGGTGAACGCGGTCGCGATCGGATAGCCGGTCGTGATGCCGACCGCCATCAGCCCCGCGCCCAACACGAGCACGAGGATGACCCCGGCGACGGGCAGGCTGATGCCGCCGACGAGGCCGCTGCCGACGGCTTCCGAGACGCTGCCGCCCTGCGTGACGGCACCGGCGAAGCCGAACACGCCGACGAGGAAGGCGGCGCGCATGGTCCCGATGGCGTTCGCGCCGACCGCGGGGGCGTACGGCGTCGCGCCGCTGGAGCCGGCGCCGATGACCCACGCCATGAACAGGCTGGCGAGCGCTGCACCGACGAAGAGGGCGAGGAGAGCGAGGTCCATTCGTGAGTCAGTTCGCGCCCGTTACGGCGGAGTCACGCGCCTGGCTGCGGCTCCGCCAGTAGCCCTGGGCGTAGGCGCCGACGAACATGCCGGCGAGCGCCCAGAGGATCGTGACGTTGCCGACGCCGAGGCTCGCGTACGCCGCGCCCGGACAGATGCCGGAGAGGCCCCAGCCGACCCCGAAGACGGCGCCGCCGACGAGGACGTTCCGGTCGAACGGCTTCAGGCGCCGCTCGTAGGGGTCGCCCGTCAGGGGCGCGGCGTCCCGGATCCGGGGGAGCAGCGCGAACGCGATCCCGGAGACGATCGCGGCCCCGAACATGACGAACGGGAGGCCGAGGTCCTCGAACTGGAGGAAGTTCAACACGACCTCCGGCCGCGCCATGTGGCTGAACCCGAGCCCGAACCCGAAGACGAGGCCGCCGACGAAGACCAGCGGCTTGAACAGCGGATGGCGGTCGCTCATGGGCTCACCCCCAGCGCGGCGACGACCTGTGCGGTGCCGATCGCCACGGTCAGGAACGTCACCACGCCGACCAGCGACGTCTTCGAGGCCGATCCGACGCCACAGACGCCGTGGCCGGACGTACACCCCTTGCCGATCCGGGTGCCGATGCCGACCAGGACGCCGCCGACGAACAGCCGCCACGGCTGAACGTCGGTCATCCACAGCGTCACGCCGGCCACATCGTAGAGCTGCCCGGTCGTTCCGGGCTCGTACAGCGAGCTCGTGACCAGTCCGGACTGGAACGTCGCCGCGAACGCCAGGCCGCCCAGGATGATGCCGGCCGTGAACACGAGCCGCCAGTCCCGGGAGCCGACGTACTGCTGGAACCGCGACCGGTCGGAGACGTACGACAGCGTCGACTCCAGGAACGTGCTCGCGCCGGCCGGGATCCCCGTCCCGACGTAGATCAGGACGGTCCCGAGGCCGACGAGCAGTCCGCCGACGGCGTAGCGACTGATCCCGTTGGGGAACAGGTCGGCGGCCGCCTGGAGCAGTACTGGGTCAGTGACCATCGGCGTCGTTAGTCACCCGCGAGCGAGTCCTGGCTGGCGGCGCAGTTGTTCGGGCCGAGCTCCAGGGTGAACGCCTCGTCGTCGCCGACGGCGTTCTGCCCCAGGTTCGTCGCGATGATGTCCTCGTAGTTGGCCGGCCGTGGCGGCATGTCCGAGAGGATCAGGTCGACGAACTCGTCCTCGTCCATCGTGAGCGCGTCCATCTCCTCGACGAGTTCGCCGATCGGCGCGGTGTAGGTGCCGTCGGCGGCGGGCTCGGCGGCGTCGCTGAAGTGCGCGCCCCCGATCAGCGTGTCGTCGGGAAGCGTCAGGATGCGCTCCTGCAGGGACTCGTAGAGCATGCGGGCGGCGTCGGGCGCGCCGTCGTCCCCCTCCTCGAGGTCGGGGCGGGCGACGCTCTCGATGAACAGCCCGTCACCGGTCGCGAGCAGGCTCCCGTCGACGAGGTACGAGGTCATCCCGGTCGTGTGGCCGGGCGTGGAGACGGCCTCGATGGTGGCGTCACCGACGGCGAAGGTGTCGCCGTCCGCCGCGGTCGTCAGGTCGTCCGCATACGTGACGCCGCGGTCGACGGCCGCCTCGGGGATGACGCCCTCGACGCCCTCCGCGTCGAGGTCACGAACGCCCGAGATGTGGTCGGCGTGAACGTGCGTGTCGAACGCGTACCGTAGGTCGACGCCGAGGTCGTCGGCGTCCGCGAGATAGCGGTCGGTGAACGCCCGCAGCGGGTCGATGATCGCGGCCTCGCCGTCGTCGTAGAGGAGGTAGCCGAGACAGCCCGAGGAGGGGCGCTGGTACTGGATGAGCGTCCCGGCGCCGTCGTAGCGCTCGACCTCGACGGCCTCGTAGATGCTCGCCCACCCGTTCATGCCGTCCTCGAGGTGGTTGACCTCGTAGCCGAGCTCCGCGAGCGTGCCCGCGACGAACTCGCTGGCACCGCCCTTCGCGCACAGGACGGTCACCTCGCGGTCGTCGGGGATCCGGGCGAGGATGTCCTCGTCGATCTCGTCCTCGAGGAACTCGAAGTACGGAACGTTGATCGACGTGACGTTCTCGCCGTCGATATGCCACTCCTCGTAGTCGGATTGCATGCGCGCGTCGAGGAGCGTCACGTCCTCGCCGGCGTCGATGCGGTCTTTGAGCGATTCCGGGTCGACGGATTCCACGTCGACGTCCGGAGTTGGGAAGTCGTCGGCGTTCATGTTGTGCAGTCCTTTCTACCGGGTGGACGTACAAAAGCGTTCGCATAATAATTCCTATTCTAAACAATACTGTTGGCGTTGACGAATCAGCATAATGCCCCTAAACGCCATATATGCGGCTTATTGGGACTTGACCGGTGTATGTCGGCTTCACAGTAGTTGGCGGTGTTCACAAAAACCGACAATCTTTTACTTAGGCAGGGGGTATTGTGCGATAGCTCCAATACAGACTAACGGAGCAGATAACCAATGAGTGCTGAATTCGACATCACGGAGACGCTTGACGTGAAAGGCGCATCGTGCCCCATGCCAGTGGTGAAGACGAAGACCGCCATCGACGATCTGGCCGAGGGTGACGTCCTCGAAGTGCTGGCGACCGACCCCGGAAGCATGAGCGACATCGACGGCTGGGCCGCCGGCACCGAGGGCGTCGAGCTCGTCGACCAGGAGGAGGGCGACGACGTGTACAGACACTACGTCCGCAAGACGGCGTAACGATGAGCACGGACACATCCGACGCGCCGGCCGACGACGCGCCGGCCGACGACGCGCCGGCCGACGACGCGCCGTCGCGTGCGGAGCTGGCCGCGCGCGTCGACGAACTCGAGGACGCGCTCGCCGAGGCCGAGGGCGAGGACGGCAAGAAGATGAGCATCATCGCGACGAAGGGGACGCTGGATATGGCGTACCCCCCGCTCATCCTCGCCAGCACCGCGGCCGCGTTCGGCTACGAGGTCACCGTCTTCCACACGTTCTGGGGGCTGGAGATCCTCCACGAGGAGCGCTCGAAGAACCTCAAGCTGAGCTCCGTCGGCAACCCCAACATGCCGGTGCCGAACGCCGTCGCCGCGCTCCCCGGGATGGACCGCGTGACGACGAAGATGATGGAGAAGAAGATCGCGGACAACGACACCGCCACCATCGAGGAACTCATCGAGACGAGCCTCGAGATGGGCGTCGAGTTCCAGGCCTGCCAGATGACCATCGACCTGATGGACTACGACGAGGACGACTTCTACGACGGCGTCACGACGGGCGTTGGCGCGGCGACGGCGCTCCAGGACATGGCTGACGCCGACATTCAACTCCTCGTCTGATCGCTGTCATTCGAATTCCGGATCCCATTTCTCGCCTCGTCGACGCTACCGCGGAGCGAGGGCGATCGGCCGGTCACGCTCGAGCCACCGCTAACCAGGAATTTCGATCCGGATGAGCTGGATCCGGAAGTCACCGAGTCGCTGCCGCCCGGCCCCGCGGCCGTGTACCCAAAGAGACTTTGTTCTGTAAACACAATACAACACACGAATGACGCTCCCCATCGACCCGACCCAGATCGACCCGGCGGACATCGGCGAAGAGCGGGCGACGCTCGACATGAGCCACGAGGACGCCGTCGAGCACGTCCGCGACGTGTTCACCGACGCCGGCTTCGGCGTCCCCGTCGAGTTCTCGCCCTCCGAGATGCTCAACGAGAAGGTCGACGCGGGCCGCGACCCCTACTACGTGCTCGGCGCGTGCAACCCCGAGGTCGCCGACCGCGCGCTCGACGCGACGGACAACAAACTCGGCGCGCTCATGGCCTGCAACGTCGTCATCTGGGAGGAGGAACCCGGAACGCAGGTCGTCTATCACGTCTCGATCATGCGCATCGCGCGACTGGTCGGGATGGCGCCGGACAACGAGGAGATGGCGGACATCGTCGCCGACACCGGCGAACTCGTCGACGAGGCGTTTTCGAACCTCTAACATGGGGTACCACACGTTCGACGCCGACCGCGCCGACAGGCTCGAGGAGGCCCGGCAGCGGTACCGGTTCCTCTCGGCGGAGGAACTCCTCTGGGCCCTCTCGCCGGACGGCGACGAGACGGTCGCGGACCTCGGGAGCGGGACCGGGTTCTACACCGACGACGTCGCGCCGGCCGTCGACCACGTGTCCGCGGTCGACATCCAGGAGGCGATGCACGACTACTACCGGGAGAAGGGCGTCCCAGAGAACGTCGACCTCGTGACGAGCGGTGTCGCCGACCTCCCGTTCGAGACGGATAGTCTCGACGCCGCGTTCTCGACGATGACCTACCACGAGTTCGCGGACGACGCGGCGCTGACCGAGGTCGCCCGCGTGCTCGGGTCGGGCGCGACGTTCGTCGTCGCCGATTGGGCGGCGTCCGGTCGCGGCACCCACGGCCCGCCCGTCGATGAGCGATTCTCCGTCACCGAGGCCGCGAGCGCGCTTCGCCGGCACGGGTTCGACGTCCGGTTCGAGGCGGAACGGCCGGAGACGTTCCTCCTGATCGCTCACGCCGAGTGAGCCGTCCGGCGGCCGGGACCCGGTCCAAATACTGATTACGGTGACGTGTCCACCTTCAGGAAAGCATGCCCGAGAAACAGCCGCGCTCCGACTGGAACCTCTCCGAGCGGGACACGATCATCCTCCAGGAGCTCGCCCGGGACCCCCAGCTCACCTCTCGGGGGCTCCGCGACCTGCTCGCCGAGGAGCACGACATCGACGTCTCACACGTCACGGTCAACGAGTCGATCCGCCGGATGCGCGAGGACGGCGTGTTCCGCGAGGCGCTGGTCCCCAACGAGGAGCACCTCTTCTTCTCGCTGTTCGAGTTCCAGTTCAACCCCGAGGGGTTCGACGAGCACTGGCGGGACGCGCTCGAACACGTCCGGTCGAGCCGGCACACGTTCATGTACTTCCTCTCGGACGGCGACTACCAGTGGAAGACGATCATGATGTTCGAGAACCGCGAACAGGAGTCGAAGTGGATCCACGAGTTCTACAAGGAGCACGGCGACCTCATCAACAACCTCCGAAACTCCGTCGTGACGAACGTCCTCAAGTTCGGGACCGACCCCGAGCTGTTCGAGGTGTTTCAGGAGGACGGCGACGGCGAGTGACCGCCGTCGCCCGCCCGCTCACCCGACCTCGAGACGGCCTTCACGACCGGCCTCGCCGCCTCAGTCGAACTCGCCGAACCGCGTGACCGCCTCCAGCTCCTCGCTCGGTGGGTCCTCGAAGGCGTCGCGGGCGATCGACCGCCGGTGGACCTCGTCGGCGCCGTCCACGAGCCGGAACTGCCGGACGTTCTCGTGGAAGCGCGCGATGGGGAGATCGTACGCGATCCCGTTGCCGCCGCAGAACTGGAGCGCGTCGTCGATCGCCTCCTGGACCACGTTCGCCGCGAACGTCTTCGCCATCGCCACCTCGATGCGCGCCTCGTGGCCGTCGGCGATCCGCCCGGCCGCGTGCCGGACCATCGTCCGCGCAGCGTGGAGTTCGGTGCGGCGGTCGGCGATCCGGAACCGCGGCCCCTGCTTCTCGGAGAGCGGTTCGCCGAACCCCTCGCGCTCGGAGAGGTAGGCGGTCGCGATGTCGAGCGCGCGGTCGGCCATCCCGGCGTACCGCATGCAGTGCGTGAGCCGGGCCGGCCCGAGCCGCTGTTGGACGAGCGTGAACCCCTCGTTCTCCTCGCCGAGCGTGTTCTCGACCGGGACGCGCACGTCGTCGAACCGGATCTCGGCGTGGGTCGTCCCCACCAGCCCCTCGCCGAGGTGCGGGATGTTCCGGACGATCTCGACGCCGTCCGCGTCGGTCGGGACGAGAATGACCGAGCAGCCGGCGTACGGATGCGCCTCTTGGTCGGTTCGGGCGAACGTCAACAGCACGTCCGCGTCGACGCCGCCGGTCGTCCACCACTTGTGGCCGTCGATGACCCACTCGTCGCCGTCCTTCTCCGCGGTCGTCGCCAGCATCTTCGGGTCAGACCCGCCGCCCTGCATGGGCTCGGTCATCGCGAAGCCCGAGTTCATCTCGCCGGCCGCTAGCGGCCGGAGCCAGCGCTCCTTCTGTGCCTCCGTGCCCGCGATCTCGAAGGTGTGCATGTTGCCCTCGTCGGGCGCCGCACACCGGAGCGCGGTCGGTCCGAGCAGGCTGCGGCCCGCCTCCTCGAACACCGGTAGCATCTCGCGGAAGCCGAGTCCGAGCCCGCCGTACTCCTCGGCCACCTGCGGGGCGTAGATCCCCCGCTCCCGCGCGACCTCGCGCAACGCCTCGATCTCGGCCGCCGGGATCGGTCCCTGGCCGAGCCACTCGCGCTCGACCGGGAGGACCGTCTCGTCGACGAACTCCCTGACGGCCTCGGCGACCTCCGGCCCGCGTCCGATGTCGTCGTACTCCATGGCGCCCCTTATTTAGCAATGTAAATAGTCGTTCCGGCGAACGTCCCCCAAAAGGCTATAAATCCCGAATGAGACCACCTATGTACAAAAATAGATTTACAATGTTAGTCGAATCTGCCGCAGACGGTGAAAGCCGTTCGAGGGAAAATGGACCGAGCGCGGCTCCGTCGAGAACGCCCGATGCGGAGGCGTGTCGGGCGTGAGCGACCGCGAGTACCTCGATCGACTCGTCGACGACGACGCGCTCGAGGCGTATCTGACGGACGAGTTCGGGCCGGCGGCGGAGTTCGCAGTCGAGCGGCACGCCGAGGGGCACTCCAACGAGACGCTGTTCGTCACGTGGGGCGACCGCGAACTGGTGATCCGACGACCGCCGCCCGGGGAGACGGCCGATACGGCCCACGACGTGCTTCGCGAGCATCACGTCGTCGACGCGCTCGGTGACACCGCCGTTCCCGTCCCTCGGACGCTCCGCGCCTGCGACGACCACTCCGTCCTCGGCAGCGACTTCTACGTCATGGAGCGCACCGAGGGCGACGTGCTCAGGGAGACCGAGCCGGAGCGCTTCGCCGACCCGGCCGCACGGGAGCGGATCGGGACCGATCTCGCCGACACGCTGGCGGCGATCCACGCGGTCGACTACGAGGCGGTCGGGCTCGGCGAGTTCGGCCGCCCCGCGGGGTACACGGCCCGGCAGGTCGAACGCTGGACGGGACAGCTCAACTGGGCGTTCGAGACGACCGAGGCGGTCAGGGAGGTCCCGGACCTGCTTGCCGTCGGCGAGTGGCTCGCGGACAACGTCCCCGACGAACACCCCGAAACACTCGTTCACGGCGACTTCAAGCTCGACAACGTCATGTACGGCCCCGGGACGCCTCCGGAGGTCGTCGCCGTCTTCGACTGGGAGCTGTCGACGCTCGGGGACCCTCTAGCCGACCTCGGATGGCTGCTCCTCTTCTGGTACGACGATGGCGATCCGGACCCCGCGATGCCCGACCTGATGTCGACGTTCACCGCACGGGAGGGGTACCCGACCCGCGCGGAGCTGATCGACCGGTACGAGGCGACGACCGGCCGCGAGTTCGCTCACGAGCGGTTCTACCGGGCGCTCGCGGCCTACAAGATGGCCGCGCTCGGTGAGATGTTCCTCGCGCGGCACCTGAACGACGACAGCGACGACCCGCTGTACCCCAAAATGGAGGCGCAGGTGCCCACGCTCGCGGCGCGGACGCTGGCGTACGTCGAGGGCGAGACCGAGCGGCTGTAGCGACGAGCGCCCGGACGACGGGACCTACCGCGCCGTCCAGCCGCCGTCCGCGGCGAGCGTCTCGCCGGTGACGAAGCTCGCCGCGTCGCTCGCGAGGAAGACGACCGGGCCCGCGACCTCCATCGGGTCCGCGAAGCGATTCTGCGGCGTCCGGTCCATGATCGACTGTCGCAGGCGCTCGTTCTCTTGGAGCGTCTCCGTCAGGTCCGTCGCGACGTACCCCGGAGCGACCGCGTTCACCCGCACCTCCGGCGCCCAGTCCAGCGCCGCGCTCTTCGTCAGCCCGACGAGTCCGTGCTTCGAGGCGACGTACGGGTGCTGTTTCGGCAGGCCGACCTCCCCCGCCACACTGGCGACGTTGACGACGCTGCCGTTCGCCTCCCGGAGGTGTGGTCCGGCCGCCCGAATGGTGCGGAACGCGCCGCGCAAGTTCACGTCGAGGACGGAGTCGACCGCGTTGCTCTCGATCTCGGCCGGGTCGCCGAGCGCGTCGCCGGGGTTGAACCCCGCGTTGTTGACGAGCACGTCCAGCGAGCCGAACGCCTCGACGGTCTCCTCGATCAGGGCGTCCACGTCGCCGTCGTCGGTCACGTCCGCGGTGATCGCCCGCGCCTCGACGCCGTGCTCGCGTGCCTCGGCGGCGACCGCCTCGACCTCCGCCGCGGTTCGCGCCGAGGGGACGACCGCCGCCCCCGCGGCGGCCAGCCCGAGCGTGATCGCCCGCCCGATCCCGCGGCCGCCGCCGGTGACGACGGCGACCTTCCCCGACAGATCCGGGAGGGCGTCCTCGGGCGTCAGGGAGGCGCTGTCCGGCGTCGAGGGACCGCCGTCGCTCATTCTTCACCCCCCTCTCCCGGCGCGTACGGGAGATCCGGATCCTCGACGGCCTCACGGAGCGTCTTCTTGTCGAACTTGCCGGTCGCGGTCTTGGGAATCTCCTCGCGGAACCGCACGTCGTCCGGGAGCCACCACCGCGGGAACTGGTCGGCGAGGAACGTCCGGATGGCCGCCACGTCGAGTTCCCGGTCCACCTTCGGGACGACGAACGCCAGCGGGCGTTCCTGCCAGCGCTCGTGGGGCGCCGCGATCACGACCGCCTCGCTCACGTCCTCGTGGGCCATCAGGGCGTTCTCCAGCTCGATGCTGGAGATCCACTCCCCGCCCGACTTGATCACGTCCTTGACGCGGTCGACGACCTCGATGTAGCCGTCCTCGTCGACGGTGGCGATGTCTCCCGTCCGGAGCCAGCGCGCGCCGCCGTCGTCGGCCTCGACGAAGTCCGTCCGGTTGGCCTCCGGGCGGTTGTAGTACTCCTCGACCACGGAGGGCCCGCGGACGAGCAGCTCGCCGAAGGCCTCGCCGTCCCAGGCGACCGCCTCGCCGTCGTCGTCGACGACCCGCATCTCCAGCCCGGGGGAGAGCAGCCCCTGCTTCGCGCGCTTGTCGAGTTTCGCCTCGCGGTCGTCGTCGTCCATCCCCGAAGTCGGCCGGGAGACCGAGCCGATGCTCATCGTCTCGGTCATGCCCCACGCGTGTTCGATCGTCACGTCGTGTTCGTCCTCGTACCGACGCATAACTTCCCGGGGAGCCGCGCTCCCGCCGACGACGATGCGCTCCAGCGAGGAGAGGTCGCCGCCGTGTTCGTCGAGGTGGTCGAGCACGTCGATCCAGACGGTGGGGACGCCCGCGGTGAGCGTCACGTCCTCGGACTCGATCAGCTCCACGAGGTCCGCCGGCTCCGGAGACGGACCGGGATACACCTGCTTCGCCCCCGCCATCGTCACGGCGTACGGGAACTCCCAGGAGTTGACGTGGAACATGGGGACGACGGGCATTACCACGTCGTCCTCGGCGATGTCGAGCGCCGCGGGGGTCATCACCATCATCGCGTGGGCGTAGATCATCTTGTGCGTGTACTCGACGCCCTTCGGCTTCCCCGTGGTCCCGGAGGTGTAACACATCCCGGCCGGGTCGTCCTCCGACAGCGGCGGCCACGACGCCATCGGGTCGGCCTCGGCGATCAGCTCCTCGAACGCCGACAGCGGCAGGTCGGCCTCCGTCTCCGGCACCGAATCGCCCATGACGACGACCTCGCGAACGCCGTCGATCCGGTCCCACAGCCGGTCGAGCGTCGCGACGACCTCGCGGTCGACGATCAGCACGTCGTCGTCGGCATCGTTGATGATGTACTCGACGTGGTCGTCCTGCAGGATGGGGTTGACCGTGTGCAGTTGGGCGCCCGAGAGCGGGACCGCGTAGTACGCCTCGAAGTGGCGGTGGGTGTTCCACCCGAGGGTCCCGACGCGGTCGCCGGGCTCGACGCCCAGGTCCGCGAGCGCGGCCGCGAGCCGGCGGACACGGTCGCCGAAGTCGGCGTACGTGTACCGGTCGACCCCGTCGCGGGTGCGCGAGACGACCTCCGTCTCGGGGAACAGTCGAGTCGCCCGCCAGAAGAACGGGCGGAGGGTGAGCTCCTCAGGCATCCGCCGTCCCCACGGAGAGGTACGTCTCGAGAAGGTCCTCGCGGTCGCGGATCTCCGCGACGGTCCCGTCGAAGACGATCTCCCCGGTGTCCATGATGTAGCCCCGCTCCGCCAGGTCGAACGCGAAGTTCACGTTCTGTTCCGTCAACAGGACGGTGACGTTCTGGTCGACGACGGTCTGGACGATCTCCCGGAGGTCGTCGACGATGACCGGCGCGAGCCCCTCGGTAGGCTCGTCGAGCAGCAGCACGTCGGGCGACTGGACCAGCGCGCGGGCGACCGACACCATCTGCTGTTCGCCGCCGCTGAGGTTCTGTCCGTCGTTGTTCCGCAGCGAGTCGAGCGTGGGAAACAGCTCGTACATCTCCTCGACCGGACGGGGATCGTCCGCGAGGTTGTGGGCGAGCCGGAGGTTCTCCTGCACGGTCAGCGTGGGGAACACCCGTCGATCCTCCGGCACGAGCGAGATCCCGAGCGCGTTGATCTCGTCGGGTGAGAGCCCCGATATCTCCTCGCCCCGGTAAGTGATCGAGCCCCTCCGCGGCGGCGACGCACCGACGATGGAGCGCATCGTCGTCGTCTTTCCCGCCCCGTTTCGCCCGAGCAGGGCCACGACCTCGCCCTCGTCGATCGACAGCGAGATCCCGTGGAGGACGTGGCTGTTCCCGTAGTACGTGTCGATGTCGTCTACGTCGAGTATTGTCATACGCTATCACTTCCTAGGTACGCCTCGGTCACGCGGTCGTCGGTCAGGACGTCCTCCGGCGTCCCGTCGGCGAGGATCGCCCCCTCGGCGAGCACGACGATCCGGTCGGAGATGTCGGTCACGACGTCCATGTTGTGTTCGGTCACCACGAACGTGGCGTCCAAGTCGGCGTCGAGTTCGCGGATCAGCGAGACGATCTCGGTCACCTCCGTCGGGTTCATCCCCGCGGTCGGCTCGTCCATAAGGAACACGTTCGGCTCGATGGCCAGCGCCAGGGCGATTTCGACCGTTCGTTTTTCGCCGTGACTCAGCGTGTCACACTTCGTGTCCGCGATGTCGGTGAGCCCGGTCAGCTCCAGCAGCTCCTCGATGTCGGCCTCAAGCGCCTCGTCGCCGGTCGCCCGCGAGCGGAAGTCCAGCCGCGTCTTCTCGTGGCTGATCCGCGCGACGCGGACGTTCTCGCGGACCGTGAGCCCCTCGAAGATATTCGTGATCTGGTAGGAGCGCGAGAGGCCGGCCTGGGCGACCTCGTGCGGCTCCGCGTCGGTGATGTCGCGGAGCCCGCCGTCGCCTCCGGCGCGGCCATCGCCGCCGGCAGCATCGCCGTCGCCGACGACGGCGGCGTCTCCGCTCCGCAGCCAGATCGAGCCGGCGGTCGGCTGTAGCACGCCGGTCAACAGGTTGTAGAACGTGGTCTTGCCGGCCCCGTTCGGCCCGATGATGCTGGTGATCTCGCTGTCGTCGACCTCGATCGAGACGCCGTCGACAGCGGTCAGTTCGCCGAACTGCTTGCGGAGGTCTTCGGTTTTGAGAACTGTCGTCACGAGTCGTCACCCCGGTCGGTCCGCGCGTCGTCGCTCCGTGAGTCGTCGGTCGAATCCGCTTCGGTTCCGCCGGCGTCGTCCGCGCCGTCCCCGAGCAGCCGGTCCCGGGCCAGCAGGAGCCCGCCGACGGCCCCCTGCTTGAAGTACAGCACGACGCCGATGAGCAGCGCGCCGAAGAACAGCTCCCAGTACGCTTCCAGCGTGGGGAAGCGGCTGATCGCCCAGCGAATGTACAGGAAGATGAACGCACCCACGATCGGCCCGGAGAAGTACGTCGCGCCGCCGATCACGGTCGCGATCACGGCGATCGCGCTCGTCGACCAGTGGGTCAGCCCCGGCGAGGCGACGCTCGCGAGTCCCGCGCGCAACACGCCGGCGATCCCGACGATCGCCGCCGAGATGATGAACGTCATCCAGCGGTGGTGTCTGACGTCGATGCCGAGCGCGGCCGCGCGGTCGGGACTCTCGCGTATCGCCTTACAGACGGTGCCGAACGGGGAGTTGACGACGCGCCACGTCCCGTACGTCGCCGCGAGCACGACGGCCACGGTCAGCACGTAGTACGTTCGCCGTGCGCCGATCCGGAAGCTCAACCCGCCCAGGTCGACGCTTCCGAGCAGGACAATGATCCCGTCGGTCCCGTTCGTCAACCCCGCCGGGTCCTGGATAATGAGCGAGTAGCCGAGCATCCCGAACGCGAGCGTGATCAGCGCGAAGTAGATCTCCTCCAATCGGACGCTGAGCCACCCGACGGGCACCGCCACGGCGACGACGAGCGTCAGACCGACGACCCCGCCGACGACGAACGCGACGAGCGGGGCGACCCCGGCCCCGACGACGTCCGCGAACACGGGCGTCAGGTCCCGCAACACGACCGCGATCCCGTACGCGCCGCCCGCGTAGAACAGCCCGTGACCGAACGACAGCAGGCCGGTGTAGCCGTACAGCAGGTTGAACCCGAGCGCGAACAGCGCGACGACGAGGAAGTCGGTGAACAGGTATATCTGGAAGGACGGCCCGAACGCCATCAGGATCAGGCCGATCGCGCCGAGGAGCCCGAACCGTTCGCGGGTCCAGCCGTCCGCGACCGCGGCGCCGAACTCGCGAACGCGGTCGCCGGTGTCGGTCGTCGCGCTCATTCACCGAACCCTCCGAAGAGTCCCTCGGGACGGAACAGCAACACGATCACCATCGCAAGGAACGGGATCGCGATGCTGCCGGCGCTGATGAACTGCGGGCCGAGACTCTGCATCATGCCGATGAGCATCGCGCCGACGAACGCCCCGCCCATGGAGCCGAGGCCGCCGATGACGACGACGATGAACGCGTCGATGATCACCTGGTCGCCGAGCGCCGGGCTGGTCGACTGCAGCGGCGAGGAGAGCGCGCCGCCGAGGCCGGCGAGCACGCTCCCGAGGAAGAAGACCCCCGTGTACAGGCGCGGCACGTCGACGCCGAGCATCGACGCCATCTCGCGGTCCGAGGAGGTGCCTCGCACCAGCGAGCCGAAGTACGTCTGCGTGATGAACAGCCAGAGGCCGACCAACACCGCCACCGCGAGACCGACGACTACCAACCGGTACGCGCCGAAGGAACTCCCGCCGAGCGAGACGGAGAAGTCGAACAGCGCGGGCGGCTCGACCGAGTACGACCCCGACCCCCAGATGAATCGGACCGTCTCGTGGATGATGAGCACGAACCCGAACGTGACGATGAGCTGGTCGAGGTCCGCGTCGACCCGGTCGTACAGTGGTCGGATCACCGCGAACTCGATGACGGCACCGACGACCCCCACCGCGAGCGCGCCGACGACGGCGGCCAGCCAGAAGTTGTCGATGACGTTCGTCACGAACGCGAGCGTAACGTACGCGCCGAGCATGTAGAAGCCGCCGTGCGCGAAGTTGAGGACGCCGAGCACGCCGAAGATGAGGCTCAGCCCGACGGCGATCAGGAAGAGCCGGCTGCCGAGGCTCAGCCCGATGACGACGTCGGAGACGCCGATCAGTGGAACGAGTGATGAGAGGCTCATGGAAAACACGTCGGGGGCGGGTTAGATACCCGTCGGCAGGTCGGAGTCGCCGAGCGCCTCGGAGAGCTCGTCGGGGCCGGCCTCGTACCTGTTCACGGGGTCGAGGACGTTGCTCTCCCACTCGTCGTCGTACGAGACGGTTCCCCAGATGGACGCCACCGTCGCCTGGTTCGTCTCGCTGAACTGGTAGTCACCGACCGGGCCGGAGTGCTCCATCCCGGTGAACTCGTCGACGAGGGCGTCGGCTTCGGTGCTGCCGGCCGACTCGATCGCCTCCTTGTACAGGTAGACGGCGCGGTACGCGCCCTCGGCGTTGTACGTCGGGAGCGTGTCGTGCTCCTCGTAGTACGCGTCGCGGAACGTGTTGTTCGCCTCGGTGTCGGGGACGAACGGGTCGTAGCGGGTCGAAGCGTACTCGCCCTCCGGGAGCGGGTTCCCGTCGCTCGCGAGGTCCGTCCCCATTCCGACGCTGAACAGGGTGTGGTCGATCTGGTCGAACCAGCCCGCCTCCTCGGCCTGGCCGATGAACGTGGTGAGGTCGGCTCCCCACAGCGGCGTGATCACCGCGTCCGGCTCGGCGTCGAGGATGGAACTGATGTAGGGCGTGTAGTCGCTTGTCGCCAGCGCCGGGAACTGCTCGGCGGTGAACTCGGCCTCGACGCCGAGCCCCGCACAGAAGTCCTGGAAGTAGTCCCACGTCTCGTAGCCGAACGCGTAGTCGGGGCCGATCGTCGCCCACTCCGTGGCGTCCAGCTCGGCCGCGGTCCGTGCGGCGCCGTAGATGTCCTGCGCGAGGCTGTTGGAGTCGCGGAACACGTAGTCGTTGCCCACGGAGTCCTCGTGTTCGCCCTCCGGCGAGGTGACGAACGGCGTCGCCGCGTGCGTGATCATGAACGGCATCTGGAGCTGTGCCACCTGTGGCGCCACGGCCTGGGCGACCCCACTGGAGTCGAGCCCGAACAGCCCGTCGACGTCGTCCTCCTCGACGAGGCTCCGTATCTGCTGGATCGCCGTGTCGGCGCTCGCCTCGCTGTCGCGGACGACGATCTCGACATCCTGTCCGTCGATGCCGCCGTTGTCGTTGATCTCCGACTGGGCCATCTCGATACCCCGCTCGGCTGCCTCGCCGTACAGCGAGGCGAACCCCGAGAGGATGTACGTCGCACCCAGCCGCACCACGTCGTCACCGCCGCCGCCCATGCAGCCGGCCACCGCGACGGTCGCGCCGGCGCCGGCGGCCTGCAGGAACCGTCGCCGACCGACCGACGATCGGTTTTCCGAATTCCTCTCAACATCCCCTGTCCGGTTACGCTTGTTTTCGACATCCGAACCTGCAGTTACCATTGTTAACGATTATCCCTGTGTCTCGGTCCTATATAAATATGCGGGTAGCTACCACACGTCGCGTTGTCACTCAACGCGTTTCGGAATCGCGTCCTCTCTTCACGCGTTCCGCACGCTGCCGTCGCGTGGCTGGACCGGTCGGTGAGCCCCCATCGAACTGAGCCCGCACCTCTAAACTCATATGCCACCTGATTTGTTCCCCGAAATATTTTCTAAAAAACACATCTTCTTGGTTCCTGTTGTCGCGTCCTTCCCGGCGAGGACTACAATGTGTGGGCACACACCGATCTTGCAACCTCGACGGCCCGTAGACGAGCTTTGGTGCCGATCCGTGCGATTTCTAGGCTGCGGGGCGCTCGTGGACGCGTTCTCTTGCTGACTCCGGACTGCGACATACGAACACGCTGCTTGCTTGCGATATTGTCGGTCATGGACGAGCTGGACCTGGTTCGTCGATCAGCGCCGATCCGTCGGTTCTTTCCCTGTACGGCAGCGACGTTCTCCGCTATTTGTCTGTAATCGTGTCATTCTCTAATTTTGGTGGTTCTGCGTGAGGCACCGCGAGCCATCGCGGACTCGACACCGCTCTCTGCCCGAACGCGCCGCTCGATCCGGTCGCTTACAGAAGGCGCTACGAGAGAATGTGCCGCTGGATCTCGTTCGACGCGCTCACCACGAGGCCGGCGATGTCCTGCTGGAGGGACTTCCCGTCAAGTCGGTCCTTGGGGCCGGTGAGCGACACGACGTACGTCGGTCCGTCGCTGCTGTCGATCGGCGCCGCCACGCTGTACTGGTCGTCCTGGAACTCGCCGCGGCTGAACGCCAGCCCCTGAACGCGAACGGTCCGAATCTCCTCGAGGAGCGATTCGGTCTCGTGGCTGGTCTGCTCGCGCACGAGGGCCGCCGCACGCTCCTCGGGAAGCGTCGCGAGCACGACCTTCCCCGCGGCCGTCGTCGCGAGCGGCAGCTCCTGACCCACGGACAGCCAGTGGCGCTCGACCAGTTCGCCGGCCGCGGTCTCCGCGACGATCGGCGTCCCGTCCCGCGTCTTGACGAAGGTCGCGAACTCCCCGGAGGTCATCGCCAGGTTCCGAAGGGTGCCACGAATGGCCGGGAAGCCCGGGATCGCCATCCGCGCCTGCTCGCCCAGCGCCAGTACCCCCACGTCAACCCGATAGGTCCCGTCGACCCGTTCGAGGAGTTCCAGCTCGACCAGCGTCGAGAGGTGGTTGTACAGCGCCCCCTTCGAGACCGACACGCGGTCGTTCAGCTCCATGAGCGTGGCGCCGCCGCTGTCGGCCACACATCGGAGGATCTCGACCGACGTCTGCGTCGTCCGGACCGGGTTCGCTGCCTCCGCGGATGTCATGGGAAGACGTAACACTCCGGTGCGCAAAAGGCCATCGCTCACCAGTTCGCGACGCTTCCGTCCTCGTAGTTCCACGTCGGACCCTTCCAGGAGGTCTTCTTCCCCGCCTGCTCGCGGATGTACGACTCGTTCATCTCGATGCCGAGTCCGGGCTTGCCGTCCATGAACATGTAGCCGTCCGAGCGCGTGAACGGGCTCTCGTCGGCGAGGTAGTTGAAGAACTCGTTGTCCTGCTCGGCGTAGAACTCGTCGTGCTGTTCCTGCAGGATCGAGTTCGGAACCGCGAACTGCACGTGCATCGAGGCGGCAAAGGACACCGGCCCGACGGAGCACTTCGGCATCAGCATGATGTTGTACGCCTCCGCCATCTTGCCGATGTTGACGACCTCGGTGATCCCCCCCGCGTGCGATATCGCCGGCTGCACGATGTCCACCGACTGGCTCTGGAACACCTCCCGGAAGTCCCACCGCGAGTACATCCGCTGGCCGGTCGCGAACGGGATGTTCGTCGCCGCGCTCAACTCGGGCAGGTTCTCGTTGTACGAGGGATGGACCGGTTCCTCGACGAACATCAGGTTGTACTCCTCGAGCATCGACAGCAACTGCCGCGCGACCCCGGTGGTGACCCGGCCCCGGAAGTCGACCGCGAGGTCGACGCTCTCGCCGACCGCGTCCATCACGGCGTCGACCCGCTTCCGGACGTTCGAGACGATCTCGCGCGTCCGGACCCGCGCGGGTCGCGTGTGGGCCATCAGTCCCAGCGTCGTGTACCCGTCCTCGACCGCCGCGACCGCGACGTCCGCGAGGTCGTCCGGGTGGTCGCCGCTGAGCCACTGGTACACCTGCACCTTGTCGCGAACCGGTCCGCCCAACAGCTCGTACACCGGCTTCCCGAGGGCGCGCCCCTTGAGGTCCCACAGCGCCTGGTCGATGCCCGCGATCGCGCTCATCAGGACCGGGCCGTTGTTGTAGTGGTCCCCCATGTACATGCGGTACCAGAGGTCGGCGATGCGCCGGGGATCCGAGCCGATGACGTAATCCTCGACTAGCTCCGAGAGGGCGCTACAGAGGGTGGTCGAGCGCCCCTCCAGGGCCGGTTCACCCCAGCCGACGACCCCGGTATCCGTTTCGAGTTTGAGAAAGACCCACCGCGGGGGGATCGCGAACAGTTCGTAGTCGACGACTTCCATACTCCGGTCTCTCACCGCCCCGTCTTCAAGATTGGTCCCGCCGCCGGCGTCGCCGCCTCCGGGTTCGTGCGGATCTCCGGCCACACGCGCCGTCCGCGTCGCGACCGCCACGTCCGTCCCGGTCCCGGGGACGAGTTTTGCAGAGCTAAATCTATCAGGGTCGATCCGCATCCGGCTCCCGAACACTTCGTCCCACCCGCCGTCTCGACCGCAGTCGCGAGCGCGGATGCGCTCACGGCCGCGGCCGTACTCGATCGTCCGTCGCCGCCGACGCGGCCGTCCTCGGTTCGGTCAAGTCCGGGAATCCGGCCCGCTCGCGTGAGGCGGATAGTTATGTTCGTATTCTGACTTTTCTCTATTCTCATACTCTATCTGCTATGTACTAAAACACTGGTACTGGATAATTCTCCACGTTATTTTTTCAGAATTGGCATTATTACCGGTGTCACCCGCGATACGGACAGTTATTTATCGTATTCCCTCATAGACTGAGTTTGTCTCCTGAATATCATATCGAACCAACTACTTCTCGAATATTTATATGACGTTCGTTCCGTCGGCGTCTGACCGGTCGACTTCGTTCGGAGGTCGGTCTCTCCCGACATTCCATTACACATGTACTACTGTAATTCTACTTCTCGCCCGCGCCCGTCTGCTGTCGGCTATTCTCTCCCGAAAATTAGCAGGACTAAACCCATCGGGTTGGGTGTGGAGCGTTCACATACGATCAAAGGCGGCCGCGGCCGGAACGGCCTCGACTCCGCGATGCTTCTCGCGCGGACGACTCGAACGGGCCGCGAAACCGTCTTCGGTCTGCCGGATTTAGATCTCCTAAACGAACAGCCGCCAGCGGGCGACGGGGTGGAATGCGGAACTCAACCAAGGTTTTATGCCCAATCACCGTATCTAGAGGGCTGTAATGCGAAGAGTAACCTTTAGAGATCCCGCGGGGACCGAACGAACAGGAACGCTGACCGACGGTGAGGTGGCGTTCGGCAACCGGACGTACGACCTGGACGAGGTCGATCTCCTGCCGCCGGTCGATCCCTCGAAGATCGTCTGCGTCGGGCTGAACTACTCCGACCACGCCGAGGAGACCGACTCCGAGATCCCCGACCGTCCCCTCCTGTTCATCAAGACCCCGAACACGCTCGCTTCGCCGGGATCGACCGTGCAGCTCCCGGAGGACAAAGAGCGGATCGACTTCGAGGCCGAGCTCGGGGTCGTCATCGGATCGCAGTGCCGGAACGTGCCTGCGGACCAGGCCGAGGAAGTCATCGCGGGGTACACGTGCGTGAACGACATCTCGAACCGTGACGACCAGCGGCAAGAGCAGAACTGGGTCCGCGGCAAAGCGTTCGACAACGCCGCACCGATGGGCCCGGTGCTGGCAACGCCGGACGAGGTCCCGGACGACGCGTCGATCTCCCTCCGCGTCAACGGCGAGACCAGGCAGGACTCGACGATCGAGAACCTGATCTTCTCCGTGCCCGAACTCATCGAGGAGATCACGACGCTGATGACGCTCGAACCGGGTGACGTCATCGCGACCGGGACGCCGGCGGGCGTCGGTCCGCTCTCCGACGGGGACGAGGTCGCCGTCGAGATCGAGGGGGTCGGAACGCTCTCGCACGACGTCGCCGCGGGCGAGTTCGCCGGGACCGTCGAGCACGACTTCATGCCGAACCTCTGACCATGTCGGTAACCGACAAACAGCAGTTGGTGCTGGGCTGCCGGCTCCTCGACAAGGCCGGACTGTTCGACGAACACGGCCACCTCAGCGCACGTCAGGAGGACCCCGACGATGTCCTCATCAACGCGTTCGCGAGCCCCGCGACGACGACGATCCGTGACTACATCGAGGTGGACCTCTCGGGGACCGACTACCCCGACAGCGCGCCCGGCGAGACGCCGATCCACACGCAGACGTTCCGGAACCGCCCCGACGTCGAGGCCGTCTGTCATCACCACGCGCCGTACACGACGCTGTTGTCCAGCGTCGGCATCCCCCACAAGCCGGTCCATCCGAACGGCGTCATCCAGAAGGAGCCCTTCCCGGTGTTCGAGGATTACCACACTGAGGGAGGCATGCTGGTGACGACCGAGGACGAGGGACAGGACATCGCTGACGCGCTGGGCGACCACGAAGCGGTCGTGCTCCGCGGGCACGGCGTCGTCGTCGTCGGCGACAGCGTCCCCGAGGTCGTCGTGAAGAGCCTCAAGATGGAGTACAACGCCGAACTGCTCTACAAACAGGCGGTCGTCGGCGAGCCCTGGTACCTCCCCGAGTCGCTCGTCGAGGAGAACGTCAACAACATGACGAGCGAGGGGCAGATCGTCAAGACGCTGGACTACTACTTCACGAAGCTGTAAGGCGGCTACTGCTGTGCCGCCTCGACGATCCCGTCGATCCGAACCAACATGCAGGCGGCGTCGACGCTCGTCGAGACCGCGTGACGTTTCACCGTCAGCGTGTCCCGAACGCCGTGTTCCGTGACGTCGATCACGGCTCCGCTCTCCAGGTCGATCCCGGCGTTCAGCCGTCCGTCCGCGTGCGCGGCCCGTTGCTCGTTGAGCCGGTCGATCGGGTCGAGACCCGCGTTCCGCACGAGAACCCGCGGGATCGTTTCCAGCGCGTCCGCGAAGGCGTACGCCGCGAGCTGGGCTTTGTCGTCCCGTCGCCGAGCCGCCGCCTCGACGGCCCGTGCCATCTCCATCTCGGCCGCTCCACCGCCGGGGACGACTCGCCCGTCGTACGCCACCTGCGCGACGACCTCGACCGCGTCCGACATCGTGCTCTCTAACTCCTCACGGTGAGCGTCGCTCTGGCTGAACAGCAGGACCGTAACGGCCCGCGCGTCCGGCGCGGTTACCGTCGTCCGTCCCTCGTCCCAGTCGTACGCGACCGACCCCGAGACGGTATCCCCGTCTTCGATCCCGTCGAGAGTCGTCGGGATCCGCGTCTCGAACGTCCGCCGCAGGAAGCGGACGTCGGGGTCGCTCACGTTCGTCACACAGGTGACGCCGTGTCGCCGTAACCGTTCCCTGACCGCGTCGTCCACCGTGCCCGAACAGAGCAGGACGGTCGCCCCGCTCTCCCGGATCCGCTCGGCTGCCTGTGTGGCCCACTCTCGACCCTCCGCGGCGAACTCCGAGGGGTCATACGTCGCTCCGTCGACGACGTCCGCGACCTCCGTGTCCTCGCGCGTGATCGATCCGTCGACGACGAGGATCTCCGCCTCGCCGGTCGTGTGCTCGCCGGTCCGGCGTGCGGGTGTCGCCTCGAGCATGGCGCCGGACACGAGGCGTGACTCCGCCATGTCCCGGCCCCCCGCCGTTCGAAGGCGGATCGCGTCGAGGTCGACGTCGTAGCCGTCCGTCACTCGCTCGACGGCTCTCACGGCGAGCTCGGCGAGGTGTTCGCGCTCGTACGTCGCGTTCGACCCGGCCAGCGTCGTCCGTGCGACATCGCGGGCGACCTCGCGGTCGGTGAGGTCGTACGTCGTCGCGATGTCCGTCAGCCGACCGCGTGCGGCGTCGGCCGCCAGCCGATAGCCCTGGATCACGCTCGTCGGATGGAGACCCTCCTCGCAGAGGTCGAGCGCGTGCGACATGAGCTCGCTCGCGAGGACGAGCGCGGTCGTCGTCCCGTCCCCGGCGTTGAAGATCTGACTGTTCGCCACCTCCCGGACCGTCCGGCTGACCGGATCGGTGAGGTGGAGGTTCCGGAGGATCGTCACCGCGTCGTTCGTGACGTGGACGTTCCCGCCGTTGTTGACGACGAGCTTGTCCCGGCCGAACGGCCCCATCGTCGTCGCCACCATCTCACCCACTGACCGGGTGCTTTGTGTCGCCTGGCTTCGGGCGCGGTCGTCCCACTGTACGTCGACGCCGTCGTCGATGATCGATTCGATCGCATCGGCCGTTGAAGTGCGTGACATGAATGGTCCTCGCTAGGTCGCTCGCTCGTAAATAGCCTCGGGGAAAACGGGTGCCGCTCGGCGACTACGCGCCGCCGATATCGCTCAGTTCGACGTCGCTCCGCCAGTCGAACGCGCGCCGCTCGATCGGCTTGAAGACGCCGTATTCGATGAGGATAATGATGAACAGGAAGACGGCGGCCCATGCCCACGCCTCCTCGTACTGGTACACCTGATAGGCGTGTTCCAGCTTGTACCCGACACCGGCGGACCCGGCGAACAGCTCCGCGATGATGGTGACCTTCCAGCCGATCGCGAGGCCGAACCGAACCGCCGAGAAGATCTGGGGAGCGATGTTCGGCAGGACGACCCGCCAGAGGACTCGCCGCCGCGAGATGGAGAACGCGTTCGCCATCCGTAGCAGGTCGTGGTCGATGTTCTCGACTCCCTTCCAGATGTTGATCGCGACGTACGGGAACACGGTCAGGGTCGCCGCGACGACGGGAGCGAACCGGAGCGTTCCCAGCGCGATCGACCCGTACGAGAAGACGAGAAACGCCACGGCCGCCCACGCCAGTCCGGGGATGGACAGTCCGATGTTGACGTAGGGCGTGAAGAAGTTCTGACTGTAACTGTTGAGTCCCATCAGGACGCCCAGCGTTCCGCCGAGGAGCATCGCGAACAGGAACGCCCAGAACAGCGATTGGAACGTCGTCGAAATGTGGATCCAGGCGGTCCCGTCCGCGACGAGTCCCCACGCGAGACCGACGGTCTCTATTGGGGTCGGAAGCAGCTCGCGCGGGAACTGGGCCGCGAGGAGCGACCAGAGGACGAAGCCGACGCCGATCCCGATCATCCGGGCGAACGAGTCGGAGAGCAGCGACTTCACGTCCCCGTTTAGCAGTTGGACGTTGTATCTGGATAGCTGTGTGCGGATTGACATTCTAGTCCTCGTCGATGGAGTGGAACGTGTCGATGGCCTTCTGCCTGAACTTGAGGAACTCGTCGGAGTCGATCCGGCGGGGGCGCTCGAGCGGGACCTCCAGGTCTCCGTAGATCTCGCCGTCTCCAAGCATCAGCAGTCGGTCGGCCAGCTGGATCGCCTCCGTCATGTCGTGGGTGACGAAGAACACCGTCTTGTTCAGCTCCGACCAGAGGCTGATGAGCTCCTTCCGCAGCTCCTCGGCCGTGATCTCGTCGAGGTTGCTGAACGGCTCGTCCATCAGCAGGACCTCCGGGTCGATACTTAGCGCCCTCGCGATACCGACGCGCTGGCGCTGACCGCCCGACAGCTGTCCCGGGTACTTGTGGTAGTGGTCGGAGAGTCCGACCAGGTCCAGGTGCTGTTTTCCGACCTCCTCCGTGTAGTCGGGGTTGTCCTCGTTCACGAACTCGATGTTCTGCAGGTTCGAGTCCCACGGCATCAGCCGCGGGGACTGGAACACGTGCCCGAGGGTGACGTCACCGCTGCCGTCCGCGGTCTCGAACCGGACTTGCCCCTCCGTCGGTTCCAGGATCCCGCTCACGATGTTCAGCATCGTGGACTTCCCGCTTCCGGACTTCCCGAGGAGGCAAACGAAGCTCTCGGGCTCGATGTCGATGTTGATGTCCTCGAACACCTGCTCGTGGCCCTCCGCCGTGTCGAACTCCTTGGCGAGGTTCTCTATGTGAATGGAGCCGGCGTTGTTCGAGGTAAGCGATTCGTCGGTCGGCGCTTGTGATGTTTCTGAACTCATTGTTAGGACCACCCGACGGAGTCGTTCTGCCGCCAGGCGAAGACGCGTTTTTCGATCTGCGCTAACACGCCGTATTCCAGGAACAGCAGGAACACGGTGAAGAAGACGACCCAGGACATGACGCCCGCGAGGTCCAGGACCCGCATCTCGAAGCGGATCATGAAGCCGATCCCCTGCTCGGCGGCGATGTACTCCGCCAGACTCGCGATCTTCCAGCTCAACGCGAGCGCGTACCGGAGCCCGGCGAACCAGTCGGGCAGGACCGACTGGATGATCACGCGCCGGATGACCCGAAATCGGGAGACGTCGAACGCGTTCGACATCTTCAGCAGGTCGTTGTCGATGTTGTTAATGCCGCCGTACACGTTCGTCGCCAGGTACGGCGTGGCGACGATGGCCGCGGCGGCCGCGGGCGTCGTCGCCCCGAGCCCGAACCACATCGCCGAGAAGATCGCGACGAAAAGCGAGGGGACCGCGATGCCGATGGTGAGGTAGTCCTGGAACGCCTTCTCCCAGAAGTCCCACCAGCCGACGAGAATCCCCAGTGCGGTACCGGCGAAGAGCGCGATCCCGAACCCGTAGGCGACGTGTGTCAGGCTCGCGAGGAAGTGTTCGACCCACACCATGCTCACGAGGAGCTCCTGCGTCGCGATGACGACCTCGGTCGGCGAGACGAAGGACTCCTGGATCGGCGGCAGGATCCGGTAGACGACAGACCAGACGAGGACCAACGCGACGATCGACTCGACGAACACCACGGACCGATTCGTGAACAGCGAGTCCGGAAGGGCGTTGGCCAGTCGGCGCGGCTGAGACGTACTCATGTTATTCGGTTTCGACCTGGCGGTACTCGAGATTCTCCTCCCAGCCCTCCGTGAGGAAGCCGACGTCCTGGGCCGAGCGGAGGAAGTTCTTGTCCTCCTCGATGAACGACTCCGTCAGTCCGATGTCCTCGTAGATGACCGGAAGGTCGTTATCCAGTTCCAGGTTGAGCCCCCAATCGAGCACGTACTGCGCCTGGTCCATGTTCTCTAACCCGAGCTGGTTGAGATGCTCTTCGTCCTCCTCGATGCGGCCGATCGGGTCCTCGTACAGCCAGTTGAGCCCCTCGGAGAAGGACTGGACGATCGCCCGCGGCGAGCCGGGGTACTGGGACGCGTAGTCCTGTGAACAGGTCCACGAGTTCAGCTGCGGCGCGTTGAACTCGTCGAGATCGGCCATGATGCTCCCACAGCCGAAGATGCTCGTGACCGTCTGTTCCTCGTCGTTGTACTCCTCCGGTGCCATCGTCGGCGAGGCTCCGTGGATCGGGGATGTCGTCCCCATCGCGGCGTCCCCGCCCTCGACGAGCTGCGGGACCGCCGAGTACTCGGCCGTGGTGATGTTCTCGAAGTCGCTCGACTCGTCGTCGGAGAAGGTGTACCCGAACGCCTCCTGGATGATCATCGGCATCATGATGCCGGTGCCGCCGCCCCAGCCGCCGAGCGCGAACACGTCCTGTTGTTCGTTGAGCAGGTCCATCGACGCCTGCGGGCTACCCGACACCTCCGGGTCGTAGTCGCCGCCGCGCGCTCCGACCACCTGCATGATCTGGGGCGCGAGGTTGGCGTTCACTGCCAGCGGGATGTCCCGCTCGCCCGCCAGCTTCGCCGCCTCCAGGGAGCCGAACGTCTCGAAGTCGGCGCCACCGGACGTGAAGATCGCCGCGCCCTCCCAGCTCCGGGAGACCTCGACTTCCAGGTTCTCCTCGCTGTAGTGGTCGGCGAGGATCTCCGTGTCCTCGGCGAGGTAGTCCATGATGATCCCCTGGAACCCGGTCGGGGCGAGGAGGAGCCGTACCGTCGTCTGCGACTCCTGACTGCCGTCCGAGTCGCCACCGTTTCCTCCGCCGCCATTGCCGTCGCCACCGCCGCCACCGTCTCCGTCCGGACTGCTCGTACATCCCGCCGCGGCCGTGAACAGGCCCGTACTCGCTGCCGCGCCGGCCTTCATTACTTTCCGGCGCTTCCACGTCTCGTCCGCAACTCCCTTATTATTTCTGACATTACTGTCCGATGTCTCCCCG
>NZ_LKIR01000041.1 GCF_001462205.1 Haloparvum sedimenti | reverse complement strand
GCTCAACGAGTCGCCGCTTCAGCGGT
Organism: Haloparvum sedimenti; assembly: GCF_001462205.1. Classification (GTDB taxonomy): domain Archaea; phylum Halobacteriota; class Halobacteria; order Halobacteriales; family Haloferacaceae; genus Haloparvum; species Haloparvum sedimenti. Next base: position 6,037 of record NZ_LKIR01000041.1, on the reverse strand, counting down.
TCCTCGGGGCCGACATGGAGCTTCAGGCGCGCATCTCCGCGCCGTATCAGGTGCGCTGGGAGGACCCGGACGGCGACGGCACGGAGCCGACCAACGCGCTCCTCCAGATCCCCGCCCAGAAGGCCAACGACTCCGTAATTGGGCTGAAGGCCGCGGTCACGGCGGACATGGGGCAGCGGTAGGGGGTAGCGATGCAGGCAACGACCACCGGCGACCCGTGGCAGGCGCCGCCGATGAGCGACGGTCCCGTGGCGACGATCACGGGCACCGGCGGAGGCGGCACCACCGCGGGCGGCGGCACGACCGAGACGGACCGTCCGCTCTCCGCGGACGTGGAGACGACCGCGGTCGGCACGAGCCCGCTCACCGCGTGGCTGGAGAGCACGCGCTGGTCGCGTGAGGACCTGAAGCTGCTCGCGGACCTGCTGGGCGCGCTCGGCACGATCGGCGCGCTCTGGCTCGCGATCGAACGGGGGGCTGCCTGATGGGCAGCCGCGTCGAGTGCGAGAGTGTCGAGGTAGAGGACCTCACCGAGGGAGAGCGCGACCGCATCGAGGAGGCGCTTCAGGGGGGTAACGAGTGACTGGCGTCTACCCCGAGCCCGCGGCCGACGACATCCCCGTCAACACCGCGGCGGAGGCGTCGATCGGCGCCGGACAGCGGGCGATCTTCACCTTCACCGCCACGCAGCGCGTTCACGAGGGGTTCAGACTCCCGATCCTCGCGGCGAGCAAGCGGAGTCAGTCCAGCTACGAGATCCTGCTGGATGGCGATCGGGTCTACGGACCGAGCCCGATCCCACCCACGGACATCGACGACCTCGCGGTCTGCTGGGTGCCGGCTCACGAGTTCCAGCAGGAAATCGTCGTCAAGATCAGCAACCTGAGCGACACCGAACGGCGCTACACGGTGCAGCCGGTCGGCTTCGAGCGCGTCGGAGGTGACGAGGATGGGACTTGACAGCAACGTCGAGAAGATCGACGCCCGAGAAGGGGTCTCGACCGCGATCACCGACGGGTACGAAGACCTGACCGGCGACGGCACCGAGGCGAGTCTGTCGACCGGACTCGGCGACCCGTCGAGCGCCACGCTCTACGTCGCCACCGAGGGCGCAGTAGAGCTGACCGTGGAGTTCTCGCCGGACGGCGGCACCAACTGGTTCGAGCCCAACGACCCGGAGCTGCCGCTGAAGTTCGACAGCGCCGGGGACGACGTGGTGCTGATGGACTTCAACGCCAGCGACGTGCGAGTGACCGCGTCGGACGCGACCGGCGTCAAGCTGGCGCTGCGGGTGACAGCATGACCCGCGTGCCGTCTGTGGGCGGTGGGCAGGGAAGTCAGGCATTCGCGCCGTGGGACGAGGCTGAGACGTTCGGCGAGAGCGACGTTTCTGTCTCTCTGACAGGCACCCAAATTGCCGGTGAGTCGGTGGGACTGCTGTCTCAAACGGCCGATTTCGCCGTCAACATCGAGCGCGATTCTGTTGGGACCGCGTCTGACACTATCTCTCCAGACGTGAGTGAGGTGGAAGTCCTGGAAGTCGAGGAGTCACTCTACGTCAACGACTGCTCTGGAGAGGGGCGGCTCTACGTCGACGGAAACCTAACCGACACCGCGACATCTGATGGCGATACGGTCTCGACATCTCAGGATGTCAGCGACCAGTCCTCGATAAATCTCACCCTAGAGGTCGAGATGACCAGCTCGGACAGTACCTATTCGAGCATCAATCTGAACGGGTCTTCGGCTCAGTTGTTCGCAAAGAATGGATCTGTTACTATCGAGTGGCCTGCCCCGCCGGATGTGTACCGCTGGGACGCCGCGAGCTTCCAGATCAGCGAGGACGGCGAGACGGTCGGGGTCTTCATCGAGGAGAACGACGGCACCGGCTGGACCGAGATTGCCGGTCCCATCTCTCCCGGTGACCAGATAGCCGCACATCCCAACTCTCAAGTTCGGTTCAGAGTCGAACTCTCGCGCACAGACAGGAGCAACAACCCCGCGCTGGACGCGATTTACCGGCGTTACATAGCGGCACCAGCATGATGCACGCAACTCTCACCACGATCAGGCGCACCGCTGACGACCGCGAGCCGGCCGGGAGGGCCGCCTGATGGTCGCGAACATCGACATGGGCGGCACCGGCGGGGGCGGCACCCTCGACGCGGACGACGACCCGTGGGCGGACGACTCCGGCGGCAGCACGTCGGGCTCGGACGACTCCGCGGACGACTCGACCGCGTCGACCACCACGTTCGACCCGTCCGACCAGACGCTCGGGGACGGCATGGTGGACACGACGGACGACGATCCCGACCCTATCGAGGTGGACGACTCCGACAGCGACCCTGACGCATCCAGCCCGGCCGGCGGGCAGGGGGAGACCTCCGCGGTCGCGGACCTCATCGGCGAGGACGAGTCTGTCGTCGAGGACTACGCGGCGCAGGAGGGACAGGACGCGCTCGACCTCGGGCAGCAGGCGAGCGACGAGTGGACGGCACGGCGGCGGCTGGCGCGGTCGCTCGGCATCGAGACGGACGCCGCGGAGTCGGTCGGCTCCATCTTCACGGGCGAGGGCCTGCTGGCGGAGCAGGGCGCGGCCCAGCAAGAGGCGATCGACGCGCTCGACAACCCCGGCGAGGAAATCCTCGCGAACCTCCCCGATGCGTTCGGGGAGCTGTTCGAGACGGACGCGATCGACCTGCCGCGGGGTGCGCTGTTCGCGGTCGTGCTCGTGCTGGTGCTGGGCGGCGGCGCGTTCGCGGTCCACCGTAACGGGGGGCTGCCCTCGTGACGGGCGGACTCGTCTCCGGCGGCTACGACACGGTCGAGGAGAGCGTGGAGGACTCGACCGAGAACGCCGAGAACCCCATCACGCCGGAGGAGGCGGCCAACACGCCGGAGGATGAGCGGACGCGCTTCGAGGACGCGATGGCGGGCGACCTCGAAGCGGACTGGGGCGGCGAGGAGATCGGCGAGGCGGTCGACCCGTGGAGCGACGCGGCGAGCAACGCCGGGGACGCTGTGGTCGACGGCATCAAGGGCGCGGTCCCGTGGTGGGGCTGGCTCCTGCTGGTGTTCGGCGGCGTCGGCGCGGCCGCGTGGCTGTTCCGGCCCTACGTCGGGCTTGGGGAGGCGGTCGCGACGTGACGCCGCTTGTGGAGCTGGTCGTGGCGGCGGCCGCGACCATCACCGCAACCGCAGCCGTGACCGCCGCGGGCTTCACGGCGGCGATCTATCGCGCAGTCAAGCGCCACGAGAGAGCGCTGTTCGGCGAAGAGTCCATCGAGGACTGGCCCGGAATCGTGCAGAAGGTGACCCAGCACAGAAAGGTCCTGAAGCGGGAGGGACTGCTGTGAGCGCGCTGGAAGCGGCCGCAGAGTGGGCCGCGTCGAGCGGGCCGCCGAACTGGGCCTTCGTGCTCGCGCTGCTGACGCACCCAAAGGTGTGGTCAGACGCGGCCGTGAAGCACGCGAGGAAGCGCCTCGGAGGCGACAGCAGCGACGCCGGAGGTGAGGACGGTGCGTAGCCTCTGGGACCCGGAGGACGTGCCTGATGGCGACGTGATGGCGCCACACCACTTCTGGGTCGGCATCCTCGTGTCCGTGTTCGGCTTCGCGTTCACCTGGACCTACTACAGCAACGTCGGCGCGGCGCTGACGGTGCTGGGGCTACTGATCGCGGCCGACGACGTGGTAGAGCACGCGACCGGCTTCCCGACGCCGCTCGACCAGCTCTGGAAGCGCGTCATCTATCCGCTGATCGTCAAGCGGATCGAGGACGGGGGCGACGGATGAAGTGGCGCGACGACCTCCCCAAGACGTGGGGCGACGCGCCCGACGACCCGCCCGCGGTCGAGGCGGACCACGCGGTGACGATGGAGAAGCGGCCGGGCGGCAAGCCGGGGCAGGAACTGCGTGAGGTTCAGACGGGCGCGTGGCTGGCGTCGTCGCGTGTGTCGCTCGTCGCGGACGCTATCGAGACCGAGGAATAGGGCGAGCGGTGAAAACCGCTCTGCGGGCTTTTCTGCGCCTATTCAGAATGAACTCTCAAACTGCTGGTTACTCGGCTTCGATAAGGATCTCAACTCTCGCGTTGTCGTCTTCGAAGTTCGTCGGTGGCTTTGCTTCCAACATGTTGCTGTTGTCGACGATAAATGCGTAGTCTCCCTCTTCAACAGTCCCGGTCGTCGAGTATCCCGCGGAGTCGAGATCACTCGCACCTTCGTAGTACCGGAACCGATTGCCATTCTCGAACTCTTGAGCTTCGCTCTGATCTGCTAGAACAAAATCCAGCCGAGGACCATCTCGGACTGTGGTTTCTATCGACAAGTCGGCGGTCCGGTTGATGCCAAACCTGTAAGTCAAATACTGGTCTTCTGTAACAGTATCTCTGTCATCGACGACGGTCTCAGAACTCCCACCACCACTTTCCCCACTACATCCTGCAATAGTCGTCGCTCCAACGGTGCCCAGGGCGCAGAGATAGCTTCGTCTGTCCATCAATGTTCAAACATGTCTAAATTGACTAAAGTGTTTCCTAAGCGGAATAGAAATCGCTTGGAAGGGCCTCAAAAGAACGCATCCGTCTCGGGGTTGAAACTGTGCTCTTCAAGCGCTTCCGGCAGGCCGTCGCGGTCGCCCAGGACCGACACGAGCGAGTCGTTTAGCCGGGCGTAGTCTGAGACGTGCTCGGCGTCGTCGAGGCCGTCCGTCCACGCTTCCTTTTCGCCCGGCTGAAGGACTCCGCGCTCGTCGAGCGTGTCGACCAACTCGCGCAGATCGCGGTCGTAGCTGTCTGCGAGCGACATCAGTATCCACCGCTCCCGCCGTTTACAGCGTCCTTCCGTCGGTCGACCTCCTTCCGAACGGCCGCCTCTACAAGTTCCAGTCGCTCCTCCCGCTGATAGGATTCGTAGACCTCATCTAGAATCGGATCGACGTGCTGCCGCATCTGAATCGCGTGGCGGATCCATTCACTCTTAGAGTCGCCGTATGATAGCTCAGACTCTATTTCTTGGTCTAGCTCATCCGCCAGATGGATCGTAGCTCGCGCCATGTATGCACATCATACTGTGTGACTGTAAGACTACTGCTTTCGAGGGGGTAATATGGCGATTTCAGGCCGTAGAAGCGCAGACGCAAGCAATTATGCGTATCATAAAAACTTAAGTAATCAACGCATAACCACATAACTGCATGGCAGAAGACATCAACTCTGGCGAAGCGAGGACCCGAGTTACATTCCAACTGTCCGACCGGCGGAAAATGGAACTCAACCGCATCGCTTACGATTTATCTGAGCCGGGCGACTCCGTCTCACAGTCCGAACTCGTCCGTGAAGCGGTGGAAGACCTGATCGAAAAGTACGCTGATGACCCGACCACGGTTGACCCCCGAGCCCGCGGAAGCTACGGGGGCCAGCCGCTGATCGAGCTTGAAACAGACGAAGGGGCCGCGTGATTCCCGTGTCCAAGCGATCCCCACGCGCCCCGGCTGAGAGTGACGCCCGCGGCCCTCAAAAGGGTGGCGAGGAGTCGACCGCGGACCTGCCCGACGTGGGTAGAAGACCGGACGCGGTGACGGTCGCGGTGCGTCTGTGGACCGCTCTCGGGCGCCGGACAGTCGAGGTGTCCGTCTCGCCGCTCGCGACCGACGCGGCCGCGGTCGACATGGCCCGCGAGCAGGAGGAGATCCCGACGGCGCTGTTCCGCCGCGGGGAGGTGCTGGCGTGAGCGACGAGGAGCAGCTTCGCGTCGACACGGACGGGCTGCACCTACCGGACCGCTACGCGGAGCACGAGGGCGGCCTCGTCGTCCGGACGCCGCGAAGCACCATCGATCACCGCTCGCGGAGCGCGGGCTCTGCGTGTTACGGGCTGGTCGGGCCGACCGACTTTCGGCACGCCGAGGATCTGATCGACCCGCGAAACCCGAAGCTCGCACCCGACCGCGTCTCGCTCAAACGATACGGAGAGGAGGCGGAGACCTTCCGCGTGGTGATGCCGTGAGCGACGACTTGCAGGCCCTGACGCCCGA
>NZ_LKIR01000040.1:35376-38913 GCF_001462205.1 Haloparvum sedimenti | reverse complement strand
GAGATTTGCGTCATAGACAACCGCATTCTCTCGCTTCAACTCCTTTGATTTAGCGGCCTAACTCGCTGCTGTATGGCGATTCAACACAGCCCTTCAACGTGGATCACAACACGGGCGACGACCGATTCGTGCGACTCCGACTCGAAAAGATTGGCTGGTTCAAAGTCCGAGCAGACCGCGACGTGCCACCAGCAGACGAGATTGACGAGGTTAGCCTGAAAAAAGAGCGAACGGGCGAGTGGTTCGTCTCACTCGTGACTTCTGTGGAAAACACACCAGAAAAACCACCACTCGGTGAAATTGAACCCGAGGACTGCGTGGGTGTTGACCTCGGAATCACCAGCTACATCCACACTTCGGAGAACCTGTCCGTTGATACACTCGACCTGTCCGAGGAGTACGACCGCTACGCACGCGAACAGAGAAAACTCGACCGGAAAGAACACGGATCGAACAACTGGGAGAAACAACGCCGAAAGGTCGCCCAAGCAAAACGAGCAATCAAGCGGAAAGTACGCGACTATCAGCACAAGCTCACGACGTGGCTTGTCACAGAGTACGACGTTGTGGCGGTCGAAGACTTGGACGTGAAGCCGATGCTGGAAACCAGTCAGAACGCGAAAAACAAGCAGGACGCCGCGTGGTCGCGCTTTCTTGAACTGCTGGAGTACAAGGCTGACCTACACGGCACGCACGTCGAAAAGGTGAAACCGGAAGGAACGACCAAAGAATGCGCGGTTTGTGGTGTCGAAACGGCCAAGCCAATCTGGGTACGCGAACATTCGTGTCCAGCGTGCGGCCACCAAGACGGCCGCGACCTGAACGCGGCGAAAAATATTCTCTTCCGAGGACTTAAGCAGTTAGGGGCGGGACGCTCCGAATCAACGCCTGTGCAGACTGCGCTCCCTACGCTCACGCCTCACCGGGAGGAAGTGGGTGCAAAGCGCGTCGTAGAAGCAGGAAGCCCCGGGGCTTGACCCCCGGGGTGAGTTCACCCGGGCGTTGTGGGCGTTCGGATGCCTGTCCCAGCGGCACTCCCAACGGTCGTCTCCGCGGGACTCGACGTAGTGGATCGAGAAGTCGCCGGTCGTGAACCACCTGACGTCGAGCCGGACCGCGGTCACCGAATCGGGGTAGCTGTCGCGGTCGAGCGTCGCCCGGAGCAGTCGCGGCTCGTAGGGGTCGGGATCGAACGCGACCGCGACGACCAGTTCGTCCGCGGCGAGCTGGCGCTCGAGGAGCCGCAACGTCTGTCGGTCGGGTGGTCCGATCGAGTCGCCTCCCGGCTCGCTCGGGGGCGGACCCATTCTCAGGCGGGGATCAGATGTCCGTCGTTCCCTGCGAGCTGACGGGCGAGTTCGTACAGCCGGAGGTCCCGGATCACGCCCTTCCACTCGCTCACCGCGGTCATTCGGTCGTGGACCGTCCCGTGGTCTTCCGCCCCGAACACGGAGACGTCGTTCGGATCCGCGGTTCCGAACCGCTCCTCGTACTCGGACCGCCGCTCCTCGAGGTCGGCGACGCGGTCGAGGATCTCCTCGACCGAGAGGTCGTCGGCGATGCGGTTCGCGTCCTGCCACTCGAGGAACCCCTCGTTCCGCTCGTACGCCGCGGGGCGGCGATCGCGGTCCGCGCGAACGACGCCCATCTCCGCCAGTCGGTCGAGGTGTTTCTTCGCCGCGTTGGGGGAACAGTCCGCGATCTCGGCGATGTCCGTGTACGCCGTCGGCGACGTGACTCCCAGGATCACGTCGTAGACACGACCGAACGTGTCCGTTTCCCCCTGCCATCGGGATCGATCGGCCCCGGCGTTCGGGGCCGCCTCGAACTCGCTCATACAGATACTATGCCCCGGCGCTCAATATGTCTTTTCACTGTTCAGACATTTGTGCGATATGGTTCGGTCGTTCCGTCCGCGGTCGTCGCGCTCGGGAACCCGCGCACCACCCATCGCCTCGTGGATCAACACCTAAGGCATGGGGGAGCGACGACCGAACACATGGTACTCGTGCTCTCCGAGGAGGAGGTTCAGCCCCACGTCGACCTTCCTGAACTCGTCGACGTGGTGGGCGACGCGCTCGACAAACAGGCCGCGGGCGAGGTGGAGCGTCCCGACCGGCCGCACTTCCCGGTCGGGCGGGGGCTGGACGGCGAGGAGCCGACGGGGACTGCGATCGCGATGCCCGCGTACATCCACGGCGCGGACCAGTACGCGACGAAGCTCGTCGGCGTCCACGAGGGGAACCCGGACCGCGGACTCCCGACGATCAACGCCCAGATCGCGCTCACCGACGCCCGGACCGGCCTTCCGGAGGCGTACATGGCCGGAACGACGGTCACGAACGCCCGTACTGGCTGTATCGGCGGGCTCGCGGTCCGCGAACTCGCCCCCGAGGCCGCCGCGCTCGGAGTGATCGGCGCGGGGGCGCAGGCGCGCTGGCAGGCGCGGGCGGTCGCCACCGTGGCCGACCTCGACGACGTGCGGGTCTACTCGCCCAGCGACTCCCGGCGCGCGTGCGCCGAGGACCTCTCCGAGGAGGGCATCCCGGCACGCGCGGTCGAGTCGCCGCGGGCGGCCGTCACCGGCGCCGACGCGGTCGTGACGGCGACGACCGCGACCGCGCCCGTCTTCCCGGCGGACGCGCTCGAACCGGGCGCGCTGGTCGTCGCGGTCGGCGCGTTCACCGCGGAGATGCAGGAACTGGACCCGGAACTGGTCGAGGAGGCAGCGGCGGTGTTCGCGGACGTGCCGGAGGAGGTCGCGGAGACGGGGGACTTCCGTGAGACCGCCCTCGGCGTCGCGGACCTCCTGCCGTTCGGCGACTTGGTCGGCGGCCGGTGCGACACGCCCGACTCGGAGGGTCCCGTCGTGGTCGCGAGCGTCGGCTCGGCGACGCTCGACGCGGCCGCCGGTGCCGCCGTCTGCCGCCGGGCCGTCGAGGCCGGCGAGGGGACCGAGGTCTCGCTGTGAGCCGTCGACTCCCCGCCCCACGAGCGTCACGAGGTGTCGATCTGAACGTCCATAAAAATAGTCGGAAAATACACATTATTGCGACTTCGTGCCCAAAAACGGTGGATAGACTGACACTTCCCCGAGAAACCTGAACGTTTCTCCGGTATCTCCGCCAGCTCCGACCATGGTCGCCTCGGGGTTTATGCCTCGCTGTACGAGGATCAGTTTCGATGGAATCTAATTCCAATACGGGGACGAGCCGCAGAGCGTTTCTGACCGCGGCGGGGGCCGGCGGGATCGCCGGGCTCTCCGGGTGTGTGAGCTTCGGCGAGGGTGGCAGCGAGAGCGGCGGAAGCGGCGGAAGCGGCGGCGGAAGCGGCACCGAGTCCGGCACCACGACTGGAGAGGCCGGCCCGGAGACCGTCGTCTTCGGCCAGCCGGGCGCGCTGACCGGCTCGTTCGACTTCCTCCAGCCGGGCGTCTCGCAGGCGGCCGACGCCGCGGTCCGGCACATCAACGAGGCCGGCGGGCCGCTCGGCGCGGAGCTGGAGCTGGTGCGCCGCGACACCGGCGTCGACCCGCAG
>NZ_LKIR01000040.1:29637-35366 GCF_001462205.1 Haloparvum sedimenti | reverse complement strand
ACGACGACGCTGACGCCATCGTCGGCCTCTTCTCCAGCGAGATCAACCCCCTCTGGGACTTCCTGCAGGACCTTCAGACGCCGATCGTCACGCCGTGGCCGGGCTCGACGTTCCTCGACACCCGCGGCGGGGACAAGGGGACGCCGGACGACCTGAGCGACGACGAGTGGGTGTGGCGGACCGTCGTCGGCGACACCGTCCACACCGGCGGGAGCGCCGTCTACGCCCTCGAGGAGGGGTACGAGACGCTCGGGATCATCAACGGCAACACGGAGGGTGAGCGCAGCTACGTCGAGGGGTTCCTCTCCGTCTACGAGCAGAACGGCGGGGAGGTCGCCGAGCGCGTCGAGGTCGAGCTCGGCAGTTCGAGCTACCAGTCGGCGCTCAGCCGCCTGTTCGACGCCGACTTCGACGCGTTCCTCGTCAGCATGCCCCAGGAGTCGGCGATCACGGCGCTGAGCGACTGGTCGGACGGCGGCTACGGCCGCCAGCCGATCCTCTCGGACACGCTGGCCCAGCAGGCGGTCATCGACCAGGTCGGCAGCGACCTCCACGGCGCGTGGGTCGCCTCGCCCGGCCGCTCCGGCCCGAGTTACGACACCTTCGAAGGCATCTACGCCGAGGAGGGCGACGCGGAGATCAACGGCTGGACGCCGCCGTCGTGGGACGCCGTGCAGGTGACCGCGCTGGCCATCGAACGCGCCGGCGAGGCGAGCCCCGAGGCGATCCAGCGGAACCTCGGCCCCGTCAGCCGCGGCGACGGGACGGCCGTCAGCAGCTTCGCGGAGGGGAAGGAGGCGCTCGCCAACGGCGAGGAGATCACCTACGAGGGCGCGGCGACGCCGGTCGACTTCACGGAGCACGGCAACGTCTTCGGCAGCGTGACCATCAGCACGGCTCAGGACGGCGCCTTCACCGCCACGAGCGAGGTGTCGGCCGAGGCCGTCCGCGAGTACGTCGCGGAAGGCGAATACTGAAGCGATGGGGCTGCTTCAGGAGGCCATCTTCGGACTGGTCACGGGGTCGTACATCGCGATCGCCGCGATCGGGTTCACCCTGATCTACGGGATCGTGAACATGATCAACTTCGCGTACGGCGAGTACCTCACGCTCGGCGCGTTCATCGGTCTCGTTGCGGCGACCGCGCTCCCGGTACCGCTCCCGGTCGCGGTCCTCGTCGCGATGATCGGCGGCGGGATCGTCAGCATCGTCCTCGCGCGCGGCTTCTTCACCCCGATCAACGACACCGGGCCGGTGCCGATGCTGCTCACCTCGATCGGCCTCGGGATCGCGCTTCGGAACGCGATCCGGCTCGTCGGTGGCCGGAGCGCACGGTACTTCGACACGGAGACCGCCACCTTCCGCTTCGACGCGGTGCCATCGCTGTCGATCGGTCCGATCGACCTGCTCGGTGGATTCTTCATCACCTCGGAGCACCTGATCGTGATCGGCGCCGCGGCCGCGGTGTTCGTGGCCATCCACGGTCTGCTGACCCGGACGGACGTCGGGATCGCGATGCGGGCGATGGGCGACGACGAGAGCCTCGCGCGCGTCCGCGGCATCGACACCCAGCTGATCCGCGACAGCGTCTGGATACTCGCGGGCGTGCTTGCGGGGCTGGCGGGCGTGCTGATGGCCATCCAGACGAACGTCAGCGCGGACACCGGGTTCAGCCACATCCTGCAGATCCTCTCGGCCGCCATCCTCGGCGGCGCGGGGAGCCCGTACGGGGCGATCCTCGGGGCGTACGTCATCGGGCTCGTGCTCGCGGTCTCGACGGCGTTCCTCCCCTCCTCGATGACCGGGCTCTCCTCGGCGGTCGCGTTCGTCATCCTCATCGGCGTGCTGCTGGTCAAGCCGAGCGGGATCGCCGGCACGGAGGTGCGTGAGGCGTGAGCGCACTCGATAAACTGCCCGCCGGCCACGGCGACCGCGCGCTGCTCGCGGGGGTCGTCTGCCTGCTCGTCGGTGCGCTCTTCGCGTTCACGCCGATGCGCGCACAGCTCCCGAGCTTCCTGTACGTCTTCGTCGAGGTCGGGATCCTCTTCGTGGTCTACGGGCTGCTCGTGCTCGGCCTCGACCTCCAGTACGGCCACGCCGGGCTGGTCAACTTCGGCCACGTCGTGTTCTTCGCGGTCGGCGGCTACGCGACCGCGATGCTGTCCGCACAGGACAGCTTCTCCGGCATCGCGCTGGGATACCCGTGGCCGATCGGACTCGCCGTCGGCGTGCTCGCGGCCGCGGTCCTGGGGCTCGGCCTCAGCGCCACCTCGATCCGGCTCCGCGGGGACTTCCTCGCGATCGTCACGCTCGCGACCGCGGAGATCTTCCACTCCGTGTTCGTCAACTTCCAGGGGATCTTCGGCGGGAACGTCGGCATCCTGGGCGTCCCGCGGCCGATCGCCGCGCTCGTCGCCGACGGCGACACCAGGCTGGTCGCGACCCTGTTCGTGCTGGGCGGCGTCACGCTCGTGACGCTGGCGGCCGTGACGCGTCTCACCGAGGCGCCGTACGGCCGCGTACTCCGCGCGATCCGGGCCGACGAACTGGTGACGCGCTCGCTCGGCAAGTCGACGATCACCTACAAGACGCAGGCGTTCGTCTACGGCGCGGCGCTGGCCGGCCTCGCCGGCGGGCTGTTCGCGCTGTACAACGGCGCGGTCGCGCCCGGCTTCTTCACGATCCAGGTGACGGTGACGATCTGGATCGGGATGCTGCTCGGCGGAGCGGCGAACCACCGCGCGGTGCTCGCCGGCCTGGCGATCATCATGGGCCTGCGGCTGGTCTCGCGGTTCGCGCTCGACGTGACGCCGGTGTCGGGCGACGTGTTCGCCTCGATCCGGCTGATCGTCGTCGGCATGATCCTCGTCGCGGTGATCCGCTACCGGCCCGCCGGGATCTGGGGCAATGCCCAGGAACTGGGGGTGGACCGATGAGCCTCCTCTCGACCGACGGACTCGTCAAGGAGTTCGGCGGCCTGCGCGCCGTCGACGACCTATCCGTCTCCGTCGAGGAGGGCGAGATCGTCGGCGTGATGGGCCCGAACGGCGCGGGCAAGTCGACGTTCTTCAACTGCGTCAGCGGCGTGATCAAACCGGACGCGGGCACGGTCACGCTCGACGGCGCGGACGTGACCGGCGACGCGCCGGAGTCGCTCGCCCACCGGGGGCTGGTGCGGACGTTCCAGGACACCCGGGAGCTGGAGACGATGACCGTCCGCGACAACGTTCGGCTCGCGGCGCCCGACCAGCCGGGCGAGCGGACGCTCCCGGCGCTGCTCCGGAGCGGCGCGATGCAGGACCACGAGGCGACGGTCCGGGAGCGAGCCGACGAGCTGATCGAGACGTTCGAGCTCGACCACCTCGCGGACGAGTACAGCAGCAACCTCTCGGGCGGTCAGCGGAAGCTCCTCGAGCTCGCGCGGGCGCTGATGTTGGACCCCGAGGTCCTCATGCTCGACGAACCGTTCGCGGGCGTCAACCCGACGCTGACCCGCGAGATCGCCGACCGCATCCGCGACCTCAACGAGAAGGGCATGACCGTCGTCGTCATCGAACACGAGATCGAGACGCTGAGCGAACTCGTCGACCGACTGGTCGTCCTCCAGCAGGGCGGCCTGCTCGTCGAGGGCGACCCGGAGGACGTGCTCTCCGACGAGCGCGTTATCGAGGCGTACCTCGGAGGTGCCGACGAATGAGCCTCCTCGAAGTGGAGAATCTCGACGCCGGCTACGGCGACCTGCAGGTGCTCTCGAACGTCGACCTCCACGTCGACGATGGGGAGTACGTCACCATCGTCGGCCCCAACGGTGCGGGCAAGTCCACGGTGATGAAGACGATCGTCGGGATCGCCACCCACCTCGGCGGCGAGATCCGCTACCGCGGGACCGACTTCGCGGGCGCGCCGCCCGAGGAGGTCGTCCGGAAGGGGATCGGCTACGTCCCCCAGTCGGACAACGTCTTCCCGACGCTGACGATCGAGGAGAACCTCAGACTCGGCGCGTACGTGCTCGATGAGGTTCCCGAGGGCCGGAAGCGCGACGTGTACGACCGGTTCCCGGCGCTCGCGGACCGCACCGACGAGGACGCCGGCTCCCTCTCGGGCGGCCAGCGCCAGATGCTCGCGATGGGCTGTGCGCTGATGCTCGACCCCGACGTGCTCCTGCTGGACGAGCCGTCCGCGGGGCTCGCACCCGACCTCGTCGACGAGATGTTCGACCGTGTCGACGAGATCAACGACGCCGGCACGACCGTCCTGATGGTCGAGCAGAACGCGAAGGAGGCGCTCCGCCGGTGCGACCGCGGCTATGTGCTCGCCGGCGGCGAGAACCGCTACGAGGACGACGGCGACGCCCTGCTCGGCGACGAGGAGGTCCGCCAGCAGTTCCTCGGCGGATAGCTCGCTGTCGCGTCGCGGTTTTTTGTCGGCGGTTTTCGAGCGACCGTTTTCTGCCAGCGCTTTTCTGCCTGCAGGTTTCCGTAGCTGCGGTTTTGTAGTGCGGCCGCAGCTACTCGTCCGTCGCGACGAGTCCCAGATACGGTCGGCCGACGGGGTGGGTGACCGGGAGCCACTCGACCGCGCGCTCCCCGACCGCGCCCGCGGTGCAGTCCGCGAAGCCGTGGTCGGCGTCCGCGTCGTACCCCAGCAAATATGCTGCGGGCGACGCGCCGAACCGCTCGACGCGGTCGGCGAGCCAGCCGTCCCCCCGCGGTCGCGCTAGCGCCACCGGCAGGCCCGGGAACGACGCGACCGTGGCGTCGAGGTCCTCGCACGCGCTTCGCGTCGGCTCGGCGGCGTCGAACGCGGTCTCGAACGCTTTGACCGAATCGTCGAGGTCCGGGACGCCGATCACGACCGTGTCCACTCCCTGAACCGGCGACGACGCCAGGTCCCCGGTCGGCTGAACGCGCCGCTCGCGCGGCGTCCGGTCCTCGATCAGGAACGGGAGCCGGGCGCCCGGATCGCCGTCTTCCAAGTACGTGAGGTCCCACTCGACGAGCGTCCCGTCCTCGCGCTCCCGCTGGAACGCGGCGGGGCCGTCGACGGGCACGCCGCGGTCGCGGAGCGTCGCGGTCCGCGCCGCGACGTCGTCGACGCCGACGGCCCACGCGCACGGGCCGCCGTTCTCCCGAATCGCCGAGTCCCACCACGGGGACGCCGCGCCGTCCTCGAGCGTCGAGATGAGCTCGACGTAGCTCCCGTCCCGGAAGCCGACGATCGCCATGTGGGTGACGCCGTTCGAGTGCTGACCGCCGTACGCGACGGGAAATCCGGCCGCCTCGAACGCCTCGGTGAGCCGGTCCAGGTCCCGCCCCGCGACGGTCACGTGGTCGATGCGGAGGTCCATGGGTGAAGGGCGGGGCCGAGGATCAAAGGCGTTCCGGGGTCGCTCCGAGGTCGGTTCGGAGTCTCCCCATGGTTGCTCCGAGGCGCTCCCGCGTCGTTCAGAGAAGGACGTCCGTCAGCGACGCGAACTCGGTGATCCGGTGGTTCGGCCGTTCGTGGCCGGAGAGCGCTTCGAGGTCCGTCCCGCCCTCCCCGGACTCCCGCTCGTGGTCCAGAAGCACCGTGTCCATCCCGACCGCGTTGCCGCCCTCCACGTCCGCTCGCACCGAGTCGCCGACCATGACCGCCTCGCTCGGGCGCAGGTCCAGCTCCGCCAGCGGGAGCGTGAACATGATCGCCGACGGCTTCTCGCGGCCGGTCTCCTCGGAGGTGAGCACCTGGTC
>NZ_LKIR01000040.1:11992-29214 GCF_001462205.1 Haloparvum sedimenti | reverse complement strand
AAGCCGCTTCGCCTCCGCGAACGCCGCCCGCTTGCCCGCCTCGTTACAGGGCGGGTACGGATACAGCGTGTCGTCGAGGTCCAGAAAGACCGCCTCGTAGCTCATGGCGGCCACTACGCGCCCCGCGAGTTACGTCTTTGGCAATCGGCCGGCCGGACGGTCACAGCCGCGCTCGTGGCGCGGCCGTGATCCGGATCAGTCGCCTCCGGAGTTCCCGCCGGCGTCCTCGGGCGACCCCTCGTCGGTTTCGTCCGTTTCCGTGGACTCTTCGTCGGTTTCGTCCGTCTCGGTCCCCTCGTCGTCTCCGTCGTCCTCGCCGTCTTCGCCGTCCTCACCGACCTCCTCCACGTCAACGTCCTTCCCGGCGACGCCACTCTCGGAGATAACCGGCAGCAGGTTGTACTCGCCGGTGTTGCCCTTCTTGACCACGTTGATGTCGAAGACGAAGCTCAGGGACTCGCCGGCGACGACCTCGAACGGCTTGACGATCTGGAGCTTCTCGCTCGGCACCTTCACGCCGACGGTCTCGCCGTCGACGATCCCCTCTGCGTCGCGCACGTGCAACTCGACCTTGGTGTAGCGCCCCGCCGGGAGCTCGCCGTCGAACACGCTGACGGCCTTGTCGCCGACGACCTCGGTCAGGTCGACCGTCCTCCCGTCGAGGTCGATCTCGGAGAAGCCGTTCTCCCCGTCGTCGTTTTCGTCCTCCTCGGACTCGTCTTCCTCCTCGTCCGCGTCTTCGTCGCCGTCCTCAGTCTCGTCGGCCGCGTCCTCGTCCGTGGACTCCGCCTCGGTCGTCGCCTCGGTGGTCGTCGCCTCCGCCGTCGCCGTCTCGGTCGTCGTCTCCGTCGACTCCGCGGTTTCGGTCCCGCTTTCGGTCCCGTCCTCGGTCTCCGACTCGTCCTCGGTCTCCTCGTCGTCCCCCTCGCCGCGGAACACGCGGGCGTGATCGAGGGTCACGTTCAGCTCCTCGAAGTCGCCGATGTCGGCGGGCTGGTCGCTGACGAGCAGCCGGAAGCTTCCCACGGTCGTCGACCCGTCCGACCCCGACTCGGTGGTCGAGCCGTCGCCGGTCCCGTCGCCGTCCGCGGTCGTTCCGTCCGAGTCGGTCGCGCCCGAGCAGCCGGCCAGAAGCGTCGCGCTCGCGCCCGCCCCGAGCGCGACGAACCGGCGGCGCCCCACCGCGTCCGTCGCTCCCGCACTGTTCCGATCCTCGCCGTCCGTCGTTCCTGAGTCGTGCATCGTGTTCGAACCACGGGCCCTCGGAGGGTTATAAAGCCGACATCGTCCACCCGAGTTTGGTCGGTTTAACTCCGTTTGCGGGTCGCTTTTGCGGCGGCTGACGAGCGCCGAAGGCCGTCGGGACGGGTCAGCGGTCGGTCGTCACGTCGAATCGGGCGCCGCCGTCGTCCCCGTTCGTCGCCGAGACCGCCCAGCCGTGGCGGTCGGCGACCTCGTCGACGATGCTGAGCCCGAAGCCCGTTCCGTCGGCGGCGGTGGTGTATCCCGACTCGAACACGTCCTCGAGTTCGGACTCCGGGAGCCCGACCCCGTCGTCGGACACGTAGAAGCCGTCCGCCGTGTCACCGGCCGTTATGCTGACGTCCGCCCCGCCGTGTTTGACCGCGTTCCGGAGGAGGTTCGACACGAGCTGGCGGAGCTGGTCGCGGTCGGCCTCGACGGTCCGGTCGGTCTCGACCGTCAGCGTCGCGTTCGCCGTCGGGAGCGTCTCCCAGCACGTCCGCACGATGTCCGACAGCCGGACCGGCTCGATGTCCATCGCCGCTTCGCCCGTCTGTGCGAGCGCCAGCAGGTCCTCGATCAGCGCGTCCATGCGGTCCAGCGCGTCGTCGATCCCGTCGATGTGCTCGCTTTCGCAGTCCTCCCGCAGCAGTTCGATGCGCCCCTCCGCGACCTGCAGCGGGTTCCGAAGGTCGTGGCTCACGACGCTGGTGAACCGGTCGAGCCGTTCGTTCTGTTGCACGAGTTCGCGCTCGCGGCGCTTCTGCCGGCTGATGTCCCGGTCCATCGCCACGAACCGATCCTCGCCGTCCAGATTCAGGCGGATGAGGTGGACCTCGATGGGGAACGTCGACCCGTCCTCGCGTTCGAGCTTTCCCTCGAACCGATGCGAGGTGTTCGGCGGGAGGGTCTCCCAGAACGAGGTCGCGCGGTCGCGGTCGGCCGTCGGGTCGATGTCCCAGACGGTTCGCCCGACGAGTTCGCTCTCGGCGTACCCGAGCTCGGCGCACAGTCGCTGGTTGACGTCCCGGATGACGCCGTCGATGTCGTGGACCGCGATCATGTCCGGCGAGTGCTCGAAGAGGGCTTCGAGCCGCGCGGTGTGCGACTGCAGCCGCTCCTCGTCTCGTTTCCGCTCCGTCACGTCCTCGTGGAACTCGACGAAGAAGTCCAGGTCGCCCTCGTCGTCGAACAGCGGGGCGACGCGGACGCGGTTCCAGAACTCCTCGCCGTCTTTCCGGTAGCTTCGCAGTTCGACGGTCGCCGGTTCGCGGTCGTCGATCGCGGTACGAAGCTCCGCGAGCGCCCCGGCGGCGGTGTCCTCACCCCAGAGGATCCCGCGGTCCCGCCCGACGACCGCGTGCGTCTCGTAGCCGGTAAGCATCGTGAACGCGTCGTTCGCGTAGACGATCGGCTCGCCCGTCTCGAGGGGATCCGTCAGGACGATCCCGATCGGCGCCTCGTTCATCGCCCGCTCCCTCGCCGACGGCGGCGTCGCGCCCGTGTCGGCCGACGGCGGCGTCGCGCCCGTGTCGGCCATCGCCGGTGGTGTGCCCGTGTCGGCGATCGCCCGCGGACTGAGCGTACAGATGAGCGAGCCGTCGTCGCTGTACGAGAGCGCGTGATCGACGTCGATCTCCGTTCCGTCCTTCTGCAGGAACGAGGTGGTCCCGCGCCACCGCCCCTCGCGTGCCTCCGGGAGGAGCACGTCGTAGACGAACGGTACGTCCTCGTCGCGGTAGAACGTCTCCCAGTGGAGCCCGACGAGCTCCTCGCGGTCGTAGCCGAGGATCTCGCCACAGGCGTCGTTCGCGTACTCGATGTGGCCGTCCCCGTCGAGAATGGCGATGCCGTCCCGCGCCGTCTCGATGGCCTCGAGGCCGCGGTTGGCGTCCCGCTCGGCCCGGTATCCCGCGACCGCGTTCCGTACCCGGTTGGCGAGGACTCGGTACTGCTCCGTGCCGCCGGCCTTCTGTAAGTAGTCGGTGACGCCGGCCGAGATGGCCTCGCTGGCGATCTCCTCGCTCCCCTTCCCGGTGAAGAGCACGAACGGGAGCCCGGGACGGCGGTCGCGGACGCGCTCGAGGAAGTTCAACCCGTCCAGCCCCGGCATGTCGTAATCGCTCACGACGCAGTCGACGGTGCAGTCCTCGTCGTCGAGCCGGTCGAGGGCGTCCCGCGGGTCCGTCTCGGTGTGGACGGTGAACGCGCCGTGTTCGCGCTCCAGGAACGTGGCGACGAGGTCGGCGAAGTCCGGCTCGTCGTCGACGTGGAGGATGTCGACGTCCTCCAGCTCCGCGGGCACTGCCGAGTCCGGGCTCGCTTCGGCGTCACCGGTCATGAGTCCGTCTCGGGGCCGCCGTGGTAATTGTCTTGGTCGCCCCGAACGCGGCTCGCCACGGCGGTCGCGTCGCGGTCTCGTCGCCGGGCCGCCGCGACCACGGTGGCTGTTGTCCATGAAACCGGGGATACACTCCTGGTTGATAAGTAAACAGCAGCGTTTTGGTCGTCGCACGAGTAGCAGTCGGCATCAGACCTCCGCACCGACCCGCGGGTTTCGTGCTCAACCGTTCCCGTTCCCACTCCCGTTCCCCACATGAGTCCCACCGCCAGTAGCCTCCTCGACACGTCCGCGGTCGTCGTCGTTGGCGACGAACCGTGGCTCGCCGCCTACGCCGACGCGCTCCACCAGGAATCCGGCGCGACCGTCCGTCGCGTCTCGACCGCGGCGGCGGCCCGCGAGACGCTCTCCCGCGAGCGCGCCGACTGCGTCGTCGCCGACTACACCCTCCCGAACGGAACCGGTATCGACCTCGTTCGTCGCGTCCGCGAGGAGATGCCGACGCTCCCGGTCGTCCTGGGAACGGCCGACGGCAGCGAGTCGATCGCCGCCGAGGCCATCGAGGCGGGGGTCACCGACTACCTCCGGGTCTCCGAGCCGGTGTCGGACGCCGTCGATGACGCCCTCCGGCGCACCGAGGCCGCGATCCGGGAGGCCCGGCGGTCGGAGACGCGACGCGAGCGTGCGCGACAGTTCGACGCCGTCTTCCACGACGCCGAGTCGGCGACGTGGGTGCTCGACCCCGAGGGCACGCTCACGCGCGTCAACCGCGCCGCCCGCGAGGCGGTGGCCGCGGACGCCGACGCGGTCGTCGGGGAGCCGTTCTGGACGCTCCCGTGGTGGGACGACGACCGGACGCGCGCCGATGTCCGCCGCCTCGTGGAGGCGGCGCGAGACGGGGAGTCCGGCCACGCCGTGCTTCCCCGGGACGCGGTCGCCGGCAGCCGCGTGCTGGAACTCTCCGTGCGGCCGGTCACCGACGGACAGGGCGAGCTCGTCTCGATCATCGTCGACAGCGACGAGATCACCGACCGCGTCGACCTCGAGCGTGAGCTCCGACAGTCCGAGGAGCTCCACCGGGTCACGCTCAACAACATGACCGACACCGTGCTCATGACCGACGCGGACGGCGAGTACACCTACGTCTGTCCGAACGTCCACTTCATCTTCGGATACACCGCCGACGAGATCCGCGACCTGGGCACGATCGACGACCTGCTCGGCGACGACCTCTTCGACCGCGAGGCGCTCGCCGAGGAGGGCGTCCTGAAGAACATCGAGACCACCGCCACGGACAAGGCGGGCCGCGAGCACACCCTGCTGGTGAACGTTCGCGAGGTGTCGATCCAGGACGGGACGCTGCTGTACAGCTGTCGGGACATCACGAAGCGCAAGCAGCGCGAACAGGCGCTCGCCACCCTCCAGGAGACCGCCCGGGAGTTCCTGTACGCCGAGACCCATCAGGAGATCGCCCAGCACGTCGTCGACGACACCGCGGCCGTGCTCGACCTCGACGCCAGCGCCGTCTACCGCTTCGACGCCGACGACAACCACCTCGAGCCGGTCGCTCACTCGCGGGCGATGCGCGAGGTACACGGTCCCTTGCCCGCCGTTCACGCCGACGGCCGTGACCTCGTGAGCCACTGTTTCGTCGAGGACGAGCCCCTGTTCTTCGCGGACGTCCACGACGCCGACCGTCTCACAAACCCGGCGACCGACCTCCGGAGCGCGGCGTACATCCCGCTCGGGGACCACGGCGTGTTCGTCGCCGGCTCGACCGCGGTCGGCGCCTTCGACGACGTGACCCGGGAGCTCGCGGACCTGCTGGCGGCGACCGCCGAGGCGGCGCTCGACCGCGTCGACCGGGAGTCGAAGCTCCGCGAACAGGACCGGGAGCTCCAGCGGCGGAACGACCAGCTCACAGCGCTCAACCGCATCAACGAGACCATCCGCGAGATCGATCAGGCGATCGTCCGGTCGGAGACCCGCGAAGAGATCGACCACACCGTCTGCGACCGACTCACCGCCGACGGGCGCTTCCGGTTCGCGTGGATCGGCACCCTCGACGACGCGGGGGAGACGGTGACGCCGCAGACGTGGGCGGGGACCGATCAGGGCTACCTCGACGCCCGGTCGATCCCGGTCTCCGCGGACGGCGTCGACCCCGCGGGCCGGACCGCGGCGACGGGCGAGGTGACCCACGTCGCGAACGTCGCGGCCGACCTCCGCGCGGCCCCGTGGCGCACGGACGCCATCTCCCGGGACCTGCTGTCCGTGGTGAGCGTCCCGCTCGTGTACAACGACCTCTCGTACGGCGTGTTGACGGTGTACGCGGAAACGCCCGACGCCTTCGACGGGACCGTTCGGGCCGTGCTCGCGGAGCTGGGCGAGACCATCGCCGCCGCGATCAGCGCCAGCGAGCGCAAGCGGGCGCTCCTCACCACGTCGCTGACGC
The DNA here is from genome assembly GCF_001462205.1 of Haloparvum sedimenti. Classification (GTDB taxonomy): domain Archaea; phylum Halobacteriota; class Halobacteria; order Halobacteriales; family Haloferacaceae; genus Haloparvum; species Haloparvum sedimenti. Next base: position 23,176 of record NZ_LKIR01000040.1, on the reverse strand, counting down.
GGGTCGAGTACGCGGTCGCCGACCCGTCGTTCGTGCTCGCTCGGCTGGCCGACGCCGCCGACTGCGCGCTCACCTACGAGGGGGGCGTTCGACAGACGGCCGGCGGCAACGACGTGTTCGTCACCGTCGCGGACGCGCCGCTCGACGCCGTCGTCGACGCGACGCGCCGGCTCACCGTCGTCGAGGACGCGCGGTCGATCCGGGGCGGCGACGCCGGCGGCGTGGTGCGTCTCCGGCTCTCCGAGCCGTTCCTCGCGGCGGAACTGGCCGACCACGGCGCCGTTCTACAGAGCGCGTCGGCCACGCCGGCCGGTGAGACGACGCTGGTCGTCGACGTGCCCGGCGGCGTCGAGGTGCGGAACGTCACGCGGTTCGTCGGCGACCGGTTCGCGGACGCCGATCTCACGTCCAAGCAGACGCGCGAGCAGGCCTCCGAGCACGGGTTCTACGCGTCGGTGCTCGACCGCATGACCGACAGGCAGCTCGAAGTCCTCGAGACGGCGTACTACAGCGGCTTCTTCGAGTCGCCGCGACGGGCGACCGGGGAGACCGTCGCGGACTCGCTGGGCATCTCCCCGCAGGCGTTCTACCAGCACATCCGGACCGCACAGCGGAAGTTGTTCGCGGCGCTGATCGAGGACCACACGCCGGTCGCGACTTCCCCGTCTGGTTGAACTATAAACCTCCACTCTCAGCAGTGGTTCGATAATCAACTACTGAATATTCCCTTATATCCTCATTATGGCCTTGTAGAGTCCCCCGCGCCGGACGGCCGGGGCGCTCGACCACCCATGAGAGACGTCGACCAGAACTCGGCCGAGGTATCGCCCTACGAGTGCTTCGCGTGCGGGAACGTGGTGCTCGCCGAGAACGCCCCAGACCGGTGTCCGGACTGTGCCGGCCAGATGCGGAACCGACGAACGCCGATCGAATGACGATGCCTCCGACATCGACGTCCGCGACGACGCGCACGGAGCGGGACCACGAGACGACGGAGGAGCCGACCGAACCGGAGTCGGCGCTGGAGACGGCGCGCAGACAGCTCCAGCACGCGGCCGACCACCTCGACATCGACCCCGCCGTCGTCGAGCGGCTCAAACACCCGAAAAAAGTTCATGAGGTCACCGTCCCGATCGAGCGAGAGAACGGCGACGTGGAGGTGTACACCGGCTATCGCGCCCAGCACGACAGCGTCCGCGGCCCGTTCAAGGGCGGCCTCCGGTATCACCCGGACGTGACGCGCGAGGAGTGTGTCGGCCTCTCGATGTGGATGACCTGGAAGTGCGCCGTGATGGACATCCCGTTCGGCGGCGCGAAGGGCGGCATCGCCGTGAACCCGAAGGACCTGTCCACGGAGGAGACCGAGCGGCTGACGCGTCGGTTCACGGACGAGATCCGGTCGGTCATCGGGCCGACGACGGACATCCCCGCGCCCGACATGGGAACGGACCCGCAGACGATGGCCTGGCTGATGGACGCCTACTCGATGCAGGAGGGCGAGACGGTCCCGGGCGTGGTCACCGGCAAGCCGCCGGTCGTCGGCGGCAGCGAGGGCCGCGACGCGGCGCCGGGTCGGAGCGTCGCGATCATCGCCCGCGAGGCGATCGAGTACTACGACAAGGAGCTCAGGGAGACCTCGGTCGCCGTGCAGGGGTTCGGGAGCGTCGGCTCGAACGCCGCGACGCTGCTCGACGACTGGGGCGCGAACGTGGTCGCCGTGAGCGACGTCAACGGCGGGGTCTACGACCCGAACGGGCTTGACACGCACGCGATCCCCTCCCATCACGAGGAGCCGGAGGCGGTGCTGACTCACGAGGCTCCGGAGACGGTGACGAACGACGAGCTGCTGAAACTCGACGTCGACGTGGTGATCCCGGCGGCGATCGGGAACGTCCTGACCGCGGCCAACGCGGACGAGGTGGCCGCGGACATCGTCATCGAGGGGGCGAACGGCCCCACGACGAGCGCCGCCAGCGCGATCCTCGCCGAGCGGGACGTTCCGGTGATCCCGGATATCCTCGCGAACGCCGGCGGCGTCACGGTGAGCTACTTCGAGTGGCTCCAGGACATCAACCGTCGCGCGTGGTCGCTCAAGCGCGTCAACGAGGAACTGGAGACGGAGATGCTCGCCGCCTGGCGAACCGTCCGCGAGGAGTTCGAGGCGCGGGACGTGACGTGGCGCGATGCGGCCTACGTCGTCGCGCTGTCGCGGATCGCGGAGGCCCACGAGGCGCGTGGGCTCTGGCCTTGACCGTCGCGAGTTCCTCCGGTGTCTGAAAAGGCGAGACTCACCGCCCTCCGCTCACCGACGACTCGACGAGCGAGACGATCAGTTCGGCGAAGCCGGACCCCTGACTCCAGAAGGCGGTCTCCTCGGCGTTCGGGAGGTCGTCGCTCCCGCGGACGCCGTGGAGCATCCCGTCGTCGTCCACGAGCAGCATGCGGCTCGTGTTCTCGTCGTCGGTGACCTCCTCGGGGGGGTCGAGCGTCGCGACCGGCGTGTCGGCGAACCGCTCCCGGATCGCCGGGTCCTCGGCGATCACGAGGACCTCGATTCCCTCGCCGGCGCGGTCGACGAGCGCGTCCGCGACGGCGTCGGGGAGGAACTCCGCCTCGGCGATGCCGGCGACCAGCCGCCGGTCCGCGTTCCGGATCAGTTCGATCACGCGGGCGTCGACTGACTCGCGTCCCCGGACGACCCAGATCTCCTCGGCCGTCTCGTCGGCGCCGGTCTGGTCGCGCTCGCGCCGCTGTAACCCCTCGCGGGCGGCCTCGAGGTCGCGCTCGAGGCGGGACCGGAGCACGCCCACCGTCTCGTCGGGCGAGAGCGCCTGGTACTCCTTCGGGTTGGTGTGCTGAACGTGGAGCAGTCCGCGCGACTGGAGGCCGTCCGTGGCGGGGTACACCTGCGACCGGGGCACGTCCGCGGCCTCCGCGATCCGTCGCGCCGGTCCGGTGCCGATGGACTGGAGCCCCAACAGTACCTTCGCCTCGTTGGTCGCCAGCCCCAACCGCTCGAGTGCGGGGACCGCGTCGTCGTCGGTCATCGACGGAGCATTCCTTTCGGTACGTATATATGTGGTGGGTTTGTTGGGAGGAACATCACAACAGTCACGTCGGCGCTCGCCGGCGACGGTCCTCCAACCTCATGGCTCCCACGCACACGATCCCGGTGACGACGCGGCGAGGCGCGTACAGCGACATCGAGTTCTCCCGCGGTTCGGGGGGTGAGCCATGACGAGGCGGGCCCGCCTCGCGACCGCCGCGCTCGCGGTGCTGCTCGTGACCTCGATGGTCGCGGGGCCGGTCGCCGGCCAGAGCTTCGCCCGCGGGGAGCCGGACATCTCGGCGCACCTCCCGGACAACGACGTGACCCCGGGGAGCGAGTCGACCTTGGAGGTCCAGCTGCTGAACGACGGAGAGCTCGAGGCCGGACTGGACGGATCGCAGGTGAAGACCGCCCGCGGCGTCACGGTCGCGGTCGACGACGCCGGTCCGTTCGAGGTGACCACCGAGCGCACGGCGCTCGGCACGATTCAGGACGGACAGGTCGTCACGGCCCCGTTCCGCGTGACGGCGCCCGAGGACCTGGAGCCGGGCACCTACCAGATCGACCTCGAGGTCGAGTACTCGTACACCTCCGGCTCCTACCCGAACTCCGGCTTCACGAACGAGCGCACGGAGACGGAGGACGTCTCGGTGACCGTCGAGGTCGTCGACGAGCCGCGCTTCGCCATCGGCAACGTCAGCACCGATGTCCAGCCCGGCACGAGCGGCGAGGCGACGGTTCCGATCGAGAACGTCGGCTCGTCGACCGCCTACGAGGCGCGAGCGACCGTCTCCGGGAGCGGCGGCGTGACCGTCGGCGGGAGCGCGGGCGCCGCGGAGGCGTACCTCGGGACGCTCGCGCCCGGTGAGGTCCGAAACGTCACCGTTGACGCCAGCGTCGCGGAGTCGGTCGTCGCCGGCGACACGCCCGTCGAGGCGGCGGTCCGGTACCGCGACGACGACGGCGTCGACCGCGAAGCGCCGCCCGCGTACGGCAGCCTCCATCCCGAGGCGGAACAGGAGGTCGCCATCGAGGACCTCGCGGACACGCTCTCGGTGGGGTACGACGGCGAGATCAGGGGGACGCTCCGCAACGAGGGGCCGACCGCGCTCACCGACGCCGTGCTGGTGATCGAGCCGACCACCGACTCGCTGATCGTCGAGGAGCGGCGCTACGCGCTGCCCGAGCTGGCGGCCGGCGAGGCGGCCGACTTCGCGTTCCCGACCGACGTGGGCGGCTCCGCCGACCCCGGCCCCCGGCAGGTCCGGTTCTCCGTCGAGTACAGCAACGACGGTCGCCAGACCGCGACCGTCGGCCCCGTCTCAGAGCGCGTGGTCGTCGACGAGCGCCAGTCCGCCTTCGGGGTGGAGAACGTGCGGGCGAACGTCACCGCGGGCGGGTCGACGGAGCTCGTCGTGGCGATCACCAACCAGCGGCCCGAGCCGCTCTCGAACGTGAACGCGAAGGTGTACGCGGACAGCCCGCTGTCGGTCGCCAACGACGAGGCGTTCGTGGACGAGCTCGCGCCGAACGGGACGACCGAGATCCGGTTCTCCGTCTCCGCGTCCGCGGGGACGATGGCGAAGACGTACCCCGTGGAGATGGACTTCCAGTACGACACCGCCCGCGGCGAGACCGTCCTCTCGGACACGTATCAACAGCCCGTCGCGGTGTCCGAACCGGTCGACGACGGTGGCGGTCCGTCGCCGGTGATCCTCATCGGCGGGCTCGTCGCGGTCATCGCCCTGATCGCCGGCGGGGTCGTCCTGTATCGGCGGCGCTGACAGATGCGCGGACCGGACCCCGATCGGACGCCGATCGACGCGCTCACGGAGCGGATCAACGACGCCGTCTCCGGCCGACCGCGGACCGTCGTCGTCGCGTTCCTGATCGTCTCGCTGGTCTTCGCGGGCGGGATGGGGATGGGCGGCGAACAGCAGGCCGGCACCGACCAGTTCACCGCCGACGTCGAGGAGCAGGACGCCCTCGACGCGATGGAGGAGGACTTCTCGCGCGGCAGCCGCGAGAGCGGCGGGAGCACGGCGACGCTGTTCGTCTCCGACGACCGCAACGTCCTCTCGAAGCCGAGCCTGTTGCGGATGCTGACCGCACAGGAGCGGCTGGAGGACAAAGACGAGCTCCGGGTGTCCACCACGACCGGGCCGGCGTCGATCGTCGCGACGCAGCTCGATCCGAGCGCCGACACCGCCGAGGCGCAGCGGCGCGCGGTCGAGCGAGCCACCGCGCGGGAGCTGGACGCCGCCATCCGCCGGGCGGCCAACAACGGGGGTATCGGCCCGGTCAGCACCGACTTCACCGCCGAGTCGGGGTCCGCTGAGGTCGCGCAGGTCGTCGTCCAGTACGACACGCCACCGGCCGCGAGCACGGGCCAGCGTGCGAGCATCCAGACGCGGACGGTCGACGTGGTCGGCGGCGTCGAGGGGCTGGAACCCGGCGAGAACGTGGTCGTCTTCGGCGACGCGATCATCAACGAGGAGGTCAATCAGCTGTTGACCGACACCGCGATCATCGTCTTCCCCGCCGCGCTGCTTCTGATCGTCTTCTTCCTCGTCGTGGCCTACCGGGACCCGGTCGACCTCGGCCTCGGCGTGGTCGCGCTGCTGATGACGCTCGTGTGGACGTTCGGGTTCATGGGCTACGCGTCCATCCCGTTCTCCGACTCGCTTGTCACCGTCTTCCCGCTGCTGCTCGCGGTCGGGATCGACTTCGGGATCCACATCATCAACCGGTACCGCGAGGAGCGCGCCGAGGGGGCGGCGATCGGCGAGGCGATGCGGCTCACGACCGACCAGCTGACGACCGCCTTCTTCATCGTCACGCTCACGACCGTCTTCGGCTTCGCCGCCAACCTCACCAGTTCGCTCGGCCAGCTCCAGGACTTCGGGATCGTCGCCGCGGCGGGGATCGTCTTCACGTTCCTGATCTTCGGCGTGTTCCTGCCCGCGGGGAAGGTCGTCCTCGACCGGCTCCGGGAGGGGACCCGCTTCCCGCGGTTCGGGACCGCGCCGCTCGGCCGCGAGGGGTCGATCATGGGGACGGTCCTCCCGCTCGGGGCGAAGGCGGCCCGGGTCGCGCCCGTCATCGTGCTCGTCGTCGCGCTCGTCGCGGGCGCGGCCGGGGGTGCGTACGGGACCGGGGTCGACACGGAGTTCTCGCAGGAGGCGTTCTTCCCCGACCAGGAGAAGGTCGACGCCTACGGCCAGCTCCCGGAGCCGCTCGCGCCGTCGGAGTACACGTTCATGCGCGTGCTCGACCACCTCGAGGAGGACTTCGACCAGGGGTTCATCGGCTCGGTGACGCTGTACGTGCAGGACAGGGACGTGCGGTCGAATGTCGCGCTGGAGGATGTCGACCGGGCCACGCGGGACCCGCCCGACGCGTTCGCCTCCGAGAACCGCCGCGCGGAGGCGACCAGCATCGTCTCGGTGATGGAGTCGCGCGCCGCCGCCGACCCCGAGTTCGCAGCGATGGTCGACCGCTTCGACACGGACGGCGACGGAATCCCGGACCGCGAGGTCGACCGCGTCTACGACGAGCTGCTGTCGTCGGCACACGGCGACCGGGCGCGCAACTACCTCACCGCGGACCGCAGCGCGACGCGGATCGAGTACACGCTCACGGCCGACGCCGACCAGGCGGAGGCGACCGCGGCCGCGAACGCGGTCGCCGAGGACATGCGCCTCGACGCGACGCCGACAGGCACGCTCGTGGTCAACCAGGTGGTGATCGACCGGATCACCGAGTCGGCGATCCGGAGCCTGATCGTCGCGTTCCTGCTGACGGCGGCGTTCCTGATGGTCTCGTACTGGTGGCTGGAGAGCCGGGCCGTCTACGGCCTGATCAACCTCGTCCCGGTGCTCGTCACCGTCGGCCTGCTGGCGGGGTCGATGCGCTACTTCGGGATCCCGCTCACGCCGTTCAACGCGCCGATCCTCTCCGTGTCGATCGGGCTGGGGGTCGACTACACGGTCCACTACATGCACCGCTTCGTCGACGAGTACGAGGCGGGCCGGAGCGTCGAGGAAGCCCTGCTGATCACCTCTCGGGGCACCGGCGGGGCGCTCACGGGGAGCATGCTCACGACCGTCTGCGGGCTCGGAACCCTCTATCTCGCGCTGATCCCGCTGGTCGCTGAGTTCGGGGTCCTGCTCGCGCTCGGGGTGTTCTACGCCTACCTCGCGTCGATCTTCGTGCTCCCCTCCGTCATCGTGGTCTGGGACCGCACCGCCTCGCTGGCCGCGCCGGTCGCGAACGCCGTGACGCGCTGACCCAACGGGAATCCGCGGACACTGAGCCGCCCCCGCTCCGTGGCCCCCTCAGAGCTCGCTGGCGAGGTAGGCCTCGATCTCGCGGACGGTCCCGGCGTCGAACGTCCAGTAGCCGTCCCACACGTTCCGCTCGCGCTCGATCGCGACGAGGCCGACGTGGTCGTCTCGGTCGTCGGGGTCGTCCGGCGTGAACACCACGAACCACGACCGCCGGTACTCGTAGGAGTCGCCGGCGTGGACCGTCACGGGGAGTTCGTGGACGTCCGCCCAGTCGTCGCGGCCGTAGACGTGGACGTCGACCGTCGTTTCGCCCAGGGACCGATAGACCTCGTTGGTCCCGCGCTCGTCCTGCAGGCGGGACAGTCGCTGGAACGACGACCGGAGCGTTCCCGCCCCGGCCTCGTAGGCAGTGCGCTCGATCACGCGCGACATCACGATCAGCAGGAGCTTCTCCTTGTTCGAGGCGGGGTAGCCGCGGACGGTGAACGCGAAGTCGTCGAGCCCCTCGAACACGTCCGGGAGGTCGATCTCCGTCAGCTTCCGGGCTCCCGTCTTGAACAGGTCCGAGTTGATCAGGAGGATCGAGTCCATCAGCGCGGACAGCGGGGAGCGGGCGACGATGTCCCCATCCTCGACGAGCGCGACCAGGTCCTCGCCTTCCCCCGCCATCTCGACGTCTTCGACGGCGACTGGCTGCGTATCGAGGAGGTCCCCGAGGAGGTTCCGCACGGCGTCCGGGGAGGACCGATTGATCAGCAACAGGGACCGATCGGGCGCGTTTGCCCGATCGATGAACTCCCGGAGCGAATCGACCATCGTACGTAGGACCGGTTGCGACGCAAAAAAGACAAGTGTTCCGGCCGATTCCGGCCTCCATCTACGGCGCCTCGATGCGTGGGGCCGTACCAAACAGCTACTACCCTCGATCCCGTACCCCGACACAGTGAGTCCAGACGATCCGGTTCCCCCGGCGATCCTCCGGGACGTGCTCGACGGGCTTTCGTACTGCCTGGCGGTCGTCGACGAGGGCGGGCGCATCGTGGACCTGAACGAGGACTGGCGGTCGTTCGCCGCGACCGCGGACGTTCCCCTGGCACGGGCGGACGGTTCGGTGTACCTCGACACGCTGCGGGAGAGCGACGACCCGCACGCCGCCCGCGTCGCGGAGTCGGTCGTCACGGCGCTGGAGTCCGGCACCCAACCGCCGACGGTGCGGTACCCCTACACCGAGGGCGACGGCGCTCACGCGCGGTCGGTCCGCGTGATCCCGATCCAGCGCGACGGCCAGCGGTACGCGGTCGTCGTCCACGCCGACGTCGACGAGGACGTGCGCGCGGCCGCGGACCTCCGGCTGAAGGAGCGCGCGATGGATGAGGCGCCGGTGGGGATCACCATCGCCGACCCGGACCGCCCGGACTACCCGATCATCTACGCGAACGAGGCGTTCGAGCGCATCACCGGGTACTCCGTGCCCGAGGTGCTCGGGCGGAACTGCCGGTTCCTCCAGAACGACAACAGCGACGAGTCGTCGATCGCCGAGATGCGCCACGCCGTCGAGGAGGAAGAGTTCGTCTCCGTCGAGCTGATAAACGAGCGAAAAAACGGCGAGGAGTTCTGGAACCGGGTCACCATCGCGCCGCTTTTCGACGAGGACGGCGAGCTCACCCACTACGTCGGCTTTCAGGAAGACGTGACCGACCGCCACGAGACGGCGCTCGAACTGGAGCGGGAGCGCGACCGCTTGGCCCTGCTCAACCAGGTGGTCCGGCACGACATCCGCAACGACATGGCGGTCGCGCTGGGCTGGGGAGAGACGTTGACGGACCAGGTCGAGGGGGAGCGCCGCGACGCGCTCGAGCGCGTCCTCGACGCGGCGACCCACGCCAAGGACCTGACGACCGCGGTCGCCGACATCGAGCGCGTCTTCGCCGGCGAGGACCCCGAACTGGAGCCCACGCCGCTGGCGCCGGTGCTCCGCGAGGAGATCGGGCGGGTCAACTCCAGTTTCGACTTCCGCGCGGAGTCGGTGACGATCCGCGGCGGCGACGACCTCCCCGACGGCATCCGGGTCGAGGCAAGCTCGCTGCTCTCGTCGGTGTTCGGAAACCTGCTCGACAACGCCGTCTTCCACAACGACGGCGACCACCCCGAGATCACCGTCTCGATCGAGGAGCACGACGAGTCGGTCGTCGTCCGCATCGCCGACGACGGTCCCGGCGTTCCCGACGACCGCAAGCGCGAGGTGTTCGGCCGCGGCGAGAAGGGGCTCGAAAGCGCCGGGAGCGGGCTCGGTCTCTACCTCGTCGACCAGCTCGTGCGGTCGTACGGCGGCTCCGTCTGGATCGAGGACAACGACCCCCGCGGCGCGGTCTTCTGCGTCGAACTGCAGCGAGCCGACTGAGCGCGGGCCGTCCCTGGTCCGTCGGCATCCCCCCTAGCGTTCCGCCGGCGACGGGGCTACCGCTCCGGTGGCGCTTCGGGACCGTCGGAGCGGCTCTCGCGGTTTTCCACCGCGTCGGCTTCGGCCTGCCCGCCGTGTTCGGCGTGGAACCGCTCCACGAGCGTCCGCGTTGCGCGCTTCCGCTCCCCCTCCGGCACGAAGACGAACGGGATCGGCACGTCGAAGGCCCGCTCGCCGTAGAGTCCCCAGTCGCCGACCGACCGCGTCGTGCCGCCGTACGCGATGGGGATGTCGCGGAGTTCGCCCGGCTCGTACTCCGGCACGTAGGAGCGCTCGATCCACACCTCGTGGGGCGGGACCCCGATCTCCGCGGCGACGAGCTCCTCGAGGCGGTCGTCGTTGCTCACCAGCCACTCGCCGAAGGCGTCGAGGTCGGCGTCGACGCGGTCGGCGTACGCGATCCGGTGTTTCCAGCAGGTCTTCGGGAACCGGCGCGCCCGGAAGCGGTCGTACAGGTCCGCGAGCCGCCCCTCGGGGGCCTCGTCGGCGGCGTGACGCAACCGCTCCATCAGGGTGTTGTCGTCGATGTCCTCGTCGAGCACCTGGTCGATCGTCACGGGCGGCGCGTCCCGAAGTTCGTCGAGTTCCTCCAGCATCGCCCGGAGGAGGACGTTCGCGTACACCGACTTGTGGTGTTGGGTCACCCACATGTACAACGCGATCCGGCCCTCGAGGTAGTTGCCGATGGTCGAGAGCGCCTTCTCGGAGAGCGCCAGCCCCTCCTCGGGATGGGCGGTGTAGGCGTCTACCATCCGGTCCGTGTCGAAGCTCAACACGTCCGCGCCCGTCATGCGGTTGTCGCGGGTGATGTAGTCGAGCCGGTCCACGTCGATAGGCGAGTGGAGCAGCTGCGCGCCGAGCCCGTACTGCCACGGCCCGCCGCGCTCGTAGACGAGGCTGTAGCCGAGCACGTAGCCGCACACCTCCATCGGGTCCACCTCCAGCGCGCGGAGGGCGTCGCCGTACTCCCGCAAGACGATCAGACACCCGAGCAGCTCGTGGGTGCTGGCCGCACGCAGGGGGCCGTCGCGCAGTCCCGCCTCCTCGAAGGCGGCCACCAGCCCGCGGTCGGCGAGCCGGTCGTACAGCTCGGAGCGGTCCAGAAAGCCCTCCGCGAGGTGCGAGAAGGGCGGATGGCCGATGTCGTGGAGCAGGCACGCGCACGCGAGCGTGCGCTGGATCTCGTCCAACTCCTCCTCGCTCGCGTTTCGGGTGAAGTACGGCTGCGTGCGCAGATTCTCGAAGACGGTGCGTCCGAGGTGGTAGACGCCGAGGCTGTGCTCGAAGCGCGTGTGGTTCGCGCCGGGGTAGACGAGGTGCGTCGCCGACAGCTGGCGGACGTACCGCAGCCGCTGGAACGGGCGCGTGTCGACGATACGGTCGAC
>NZ_LKIR01000040.1:0-11661 GCF_001462205.1 Haloparvum sedimenti | reverse complement strand
CCTCTTGTGGACTGCGACCGATCGAACCGCATGGACGTCCTCGTCGCGCTCGACGGATCAGACCGGAGCGAGGCGGCGCTCGAACACGCGCTCGCCACGTTTCCGGGGGCGACGATCACCGGCGTGTTCGTGATCGATCCGTTCGGATCGTACGCCGATGACGCCCCGTATCCCGATCGACTCGACGACTGGATACGAACCGTCGAGTCGCGCGCGGCCGACGTCTTCGAGCGCGCGCAGGCCACCGCTGCCGAGCGCGAGACGACGGTCGAGACGGTCACGCGCCGCGGGAAGCCAGCCCGCGAGATCGCAGCGCTCGCGGAGGAGGGGGGCTTCGATCACGTCGTCGTCGGGGACCACGGGAGCCACGGGATCGCGGACGCCCTTCTGGGAAACGTCGCGGCCGCGGTCGTGGAGCGGTCCCCGGTCACGGTGACGGTCGTCAAAGGCCCTGCCGAGGAATGACCCGCTCCCTCGCGGCGGTCACTCCCGCCATCCGGAGAGGTGCGCGAAGCAGTAGATGAAGCCGATCCACACCAAAAGCAGGCCGGCGACGATCACGAGGAAATCGGCCAGCGTCGTGCCGACCACCAGGAGGTACCCGATACCGACGGTCAACAGGCCGATTCCGACCCCCAGCAACAGGAGACACCACCGTCGGCTCTCTGGTGGGTTCATGCGCCGACTCCTCGCATCCAGCAAAAAGGCTATCGGTCGTTTTCGGGCGGCTCACACGCGAGCGGCGAGTCGGCGTTCGATGTCCCGGGAACGCCGCAGACGCCGGCGTCCGCGCCCGCACGTTCGACCCCCGGAGAGAGACGGCCGATCTCCCAGTCCGGTTCGTGGCCGGTCTCGCGACGGTGGTCCTCCACGCGCTCGCGGGCGGGCCGGAGAGTTTCGAACCGCTCGCGGAGGTCGCAGCCCGGGCATGTGAGGGTGACGCCGCGGTCGGTCATGAGTGAGACGTCCGACTCGGGCGGACAAAACGGCGTCGGCTCCGCTTCGAAATCGTGGCGGGCCCGTCGCGAACCCCGTCTCAGCCCGCGTGCTCGTCGCCCGGTTCCTCGTCGCTCGCCGCCTCCAGTACCGTCTGTCGCTCCGGGAAGTACGCCGGGGCGTCGCGGTCGGCCTCGAACGCGACCACGCGCTCCAGCGCCTCGCGGCCGTCCGCGGCCTCCGCCGCCAGCTCGTCCGCGAGCTCCTCGTACGCGGCCGCCAGGTCGCGGAACGCGGCGATGCGCGCCTGCTTCGCCTCCACGAGCGACTGCTTCCGCTCGATCTCGTCTTCCAGGTCGGCGAGCGACTCCTCCGAGGGGGAAGCGTCCGGACTCGGCTCGGGGGGCGTCGCGGTCGGGGCGTCCGGTCGTTCGGTGCTGCCCGCCTCCGCCTCAGCCTCGTCGACGCGCTCGCGGAACGCGTCGAGTAGGCCGTCCACCTCGTCCAACAGCTCCTCCGCCTCCGCGGTCATCGTGTCGACAGACCCCGACAACAGGCCCGCTTGCGTCCGGCAGTAGTCGACGAACTCCGCGACCGAGAGGTCGGGGTCGTCCTCGCCCATGCCTCCCCGTCCGCGGCGACGCCCGAAGGGTCTTCGGGGATCGCTCTCGCCGAAACAGTATTTAAACTCTGGTTATTAGCGGCGACTGAGGGGTGGGGGACGAAACTCGCGAAATTCCCTTGCGTCTGGGTCTCACCCCCGAGAGAAGACGATCAGGATTGTTCGTCTGAGTCCCATGTGGACGTGTTTCACGCCGGATTTATATACTCCCACCACCTAACCATGAGTGAAGCAAACCGCTGAAAGCCACATCGTTTATTTTTGTGTCTTTCGGCCCGACGCCCTCCAGTCCATTCACAATGAGTACACCCACCTTCCGCACCCACCAGGGTGCCGAGACGGACGAGCGAGACCGAACCGAGAACGCGGCCGCGGAGCGAGCGGACGAGCACGCGGGCGAGACCGAGAGCGAAAGCCAGCACCAGCTGACCTGTCCCGAGTGCGGCGGCCAGCTCGCGTCCGACACCGAACACGGTGAGACCGTCTGTGCCGACTGCGGCCTCGTCGTCGACGACGACGAGATCGACCGCGGGCCGGAGTGGCGCGCGTTCGACTCCAGCGAGCGCGACAGCAAGTCCCGCGTCGGCGCCCCGACGACGAACATGATGCACGACAAGGGGCTCTCGACGAACATCGGCTGGCAGGACAAGGACGCGTACGGCAACAGCCTCTCGTCGAGCCAGCGCCAGAAGATGCAGCGCCTGCGCACGTGGAACGAGCGGTTCCGCACCCGCGACTCGAAGGAGCGCAACCTGAAGCAGGCGCTCGGCGAGATCGAGCGGATGGCCTCCGCGCTCGGCCTCCCGGACAACGTCCGCGAGACCGCCTCCGTCATCTACCGGCAGGCGCTCGAGCAGGACATGCTCCCGGGTCGATCCATCGAGGGGATGGCGACCGCGAGCCTGCAGGCGGCCGCCCGCATGGAGCAGGTGCCGCGCTCGATCGACGAGATCGCGGCCGTCAGCCGCGTCGACGCCGAGGAGTTCAAGCGCGCGTACCGCTACATCAACCGCGAGCTCAAACTCGAGATCAAGCCGGCCGACCCGGTCCAGTACGTCCCCCGGTTCGCGTCCGACCTCGACGTGCCGGACGAGACCGAGCGGCTCGCCCGCGAACTGCTCGAGGACGCGAAAAAGCAGAACGTCCACTCCGGCAAGTCGCCGGTGGGACTGGCCGCGGCCGCGCTGTACGCCGCCGGCATGCTCACCAACCTCGACGTGACGCAGGCGGAGGTCAGCGAGGTGACCGACATGAGCGAGGTCACCATCCGCAACCGGTACCAGGAGCTCCTGGAGGCGCAGGAGGCGACCTCCCCAGTCTTCGGCGGCGAGGCGGCCGAGGCCTGACGACGCGGTCCGCGTCTGTCGGTGCCGTCTTCCTCCCGTCTCTGATCTCTTCCTGTCTCGGTTTCTCTCTGTCTCGATTTCTCCTCCCCCGTGCGGCGTCTGCTCCGGTGATTCGTTTGCAACACTCGAACCGTTGACTGAACCCGACCGAGCGCGTAACACCCTTATTTCTTAAACAATCCTTATCAGCATCTGCGAAAGAGGCTGATGAAGCGATCAGTTCCATGACGGATATCGAGGATTCAGCGGCTGCGGCGCGCGCGCAGATCTACCGGCTGGCCGACGACGGGGACCTCACGGCCGACGAGACGATCCGACGCGTGATCGCGGTGGCACGCGAGCACCTCGGCGTCGACAACTCTCACGTCACCCGGATCGACCCGGAGAGCGACTACTGGGTCGCGACCGAGAGCACGGACCCGCCGGACGGCGACTATCCCGCGGGCGTCGTCCGCAGCTACGAGGAGTCCTACTGTAAGCGGACGATCGAGCGCGGCGAGACGATCGCGCTCCATCACGCGGGCGAACAGGGCTGGGCCGACGAGCACGCCTACGAGGTGCACGGCCTCGAGACGTACCTCGGCGTCCCCTTCGAGACGACGCAGGACGAGCTCGGCACGATCTGTTTCGTCTCGGCGGCGCCGCGCGACCGTCCCTTCTCCGACGCCGAGGTGACGTTCGCGGAGCTCGTCGCCCGGATCGTCAGACACGAGATGGAACGGGAGCGGGCCGAGACGCGGATCGAGCGGCTGGAGTCGTTCGCGGGCGTGATCGCTCACGACCTCCGGAACCCGCTCGCGGTGGCGCTGGGACGGGTCGACATCGAGCGGGAGGGGAACGACTCCGAGCACCTCTCGAGCGCGGCGCGTGCGCTCGACCGGATCGACGAACTCGTGTCCGACCTGCTCACGCTGGCGCGACAGGGCCACGAGGTCCGGGAGACCCAGGTCGTCTCGCTGGGCGCGACCGCGCGGGCGGCGTGGGAAGCGGTCGACACCGCCGACGCCACGCTGTCGGTCGAGGCGGACCTGAAGCTTCGGGCCGACCGGAGCCGGCTCCTCCAGCTGTTCGAGAACCTGTTCCGCAACTGCGTCGAACACGCCGGCGCGGACGTGCGGGTTCGCGTCGGCCCGCTCGCCGAGGAGCCGGGCTTTTACGTCGCCGACGACGGCCCCGGAATCCCGGCCGACCAGCGGGACGGCTTCTTCGAGTCGGCCGTCTCCCGGGAGGGGGAACTCCGGCTCGGAACCGGCATCGTCGCCGCGATCGCGGACGCCCACGGCTGGGAGCCGTCGGTGACGGCGGCCGCGGACGGCGGCGCCCGGATCGAGGTTCGGGGCGTGGTCGTCAACCATCCCGTCTGATGGCCTCGCGTTCCGGTCGCTTTCCGACTCCTTCACGACCGCCGAACTTGTGGTTCGACAAACGACGTGAATCGGCTGCCGAAACGGGCCGGAATGTCCCCTCGACGGTCGTCGATCCGTCGGGAACGGATAAACGGTGTTAAGTTGGGGGAGTGTCGACGGATAACGTAGACCGAGGCACGTGCTCGGAGGTCGGAACACATGTTAGAAGAATATGACCTAGTTATCGTCGGCGGTGGGATAAGCGGCGCGTCGCTGCTGTACACCGCGGCGAAGTTTACGGACATCGAACGGATCGCGCTGGTCGAGAAGGAGAAGGAGATCGCGGCGGTCAACTCCCACCACACGAACAACTCCCAGACGCTCCACTTCGGCGACATCGAGACCAACTACACGCTGGAGAAGGCGGAGGAGGTCAAGGAGGGCGCGGAGCTGCTCGCGGGCTACCTGGAGAACGTCGACCCCGACCGCGAGATGCACAGCAAGCGGAGCAAGATGGTGCTGGGCGTCGGCGACGAGGAGGTCCGCAGTCTCGAACAGCGCTATCACGACGACGGCTTCGGTGACCTCTACCCGAAGCTCCGCCCGATCGGCCGCGACGAGATCGAGGACTTAGAGCCGAAGGTCGTCGAGGGGCGCGACCCGAACACCGACATGCTCGCGCTCCAGACGCCGGACGGGTACGTCGTCGACTACGGGATGACCTCCCAGTCGTTCGTCGACGAGGCACGCGAGGAGGACGGCGTCGACGTGCTGACGGGCACGAAGGTGACGGACATCACCGAGCAGACGGACGACTTCCGGATCGAGACGGACGCCGGCCTGCTGTACGCCGACACGACGGTCGTCGCCGCCGGCTCCCACAGCCTCCAGATCGCCCAGGAGATGGGGTACGGCGAGCACCTCTCGCTGCTTCCGGTCGCTGGCAGCTTCTTCCTCGCGGACGACTTCCTGAACGGGAAGGTGTACACCCTCCAGATGAAGAAGCTCCCGTTCGCGGCGGTCCACGGCGACGCGGACGTCCACGACGGCTCGATCACGCGCTTCGGCCCGACCGCGAAGGTCGTCCCGACGCTCGAACGCGGCCGGATCTCGACCGTGGGCGACTTCTTCGACGTGTTCGGGCTCCGCCCCGCGGCGGCGCTCAGCTACGCCAACATCCTCGCCGACCGCATCCTGCTCCCCTACGTGCTTCGGAACCTCGTCTACGACGTGCCCGAGGTCGGCAAGCGCGCGTTCCTCCCCGAGGTCCAGAAGGTCGTCCCGACCGCGGAGCTCGAGGACATCGACCGCGCGAAGGGCTACGGCGGCGTCCGCCCGCAGATCGTCGACACCGAGCGCAAGTCGCTCGACATGGGCGAGGCGAAGCTCACCGGCGACGACGTGATCTTCAACATCACGCCCTCGCCGGGCGCCTCGACGTGTCTGAAGAACGCGATGCGCGACACTCACCAACTCATCGACTTCCTCGACGAGGAGTACGCCTTCGACGAGGAGGCGTTCCGCGAGGAGACGATCGGTCAGTTCCCGCGGCTCGAGGACTGAGCCGACCGCTTCCCCCTCAGTAACCCAGCCGTTCGCGAACGAGGACGACGGTCGTCCGCCCTTCCTCGAGTTCCTGCCGGAAGATCAGCTGCTTCGCGACGGCGCTTTCGACGCCGTAGGCGTCCTTGGCGCGTTCGTTCTCCAGCGGGTAGGCGACCGACTCGAGGCGGTCGAGCGCGGCGTCAAGGTCGTCGACGATCTTGTTCACGCCGCTGACGATGACGACGTTGTCGGCGGCGAAGGGATAGGCGCCGATCCGGCTCCCCGATCGGTCGGCTGCGACCAACTCGCCGGTCTCGGCGATCGCGTTGACGCTTCCGAGGAAGTAGTCGGCGGTCTGTGCTTCGCGACGCGCGGCCTGTCGCTCCGCGTCGTCGTCGATGCTCCAGATTCGGTCGGGGAGGCTCTCCCACTCGTGGTCGCCCTCGCTCAGGTACTCCGTGAACCCGATCTCTTCGAGGGTCGTCGAGTGACCGTTCATCACCGAGGCGCCCGCCGGAATCCGCGACTGGACGGTCTCGAGGGCGTCCGCAGCGCTGTCGACCACGACGACCTCGAAGCCGTTGGCCTCGAGGTTCTCGACGGCCTCCGCGATGGTCTCGTCGTCGGGTTGGTCGTCGAGCGACTCGTCGATCTGGGCGTCGTCTGCGTAGTCTGCTTTCTGAGACATGTGGATAGATGGGACCGCGTTGCGCACCGATCGCTAGGACAGGCGGACGCATAAGCGCTCGCGGACACCGGTGTCAGGTAGTGATCCGCGTGTTACCGGCGCCGACGGGGTCGGGGTTGGGGCTGGGATCGGGTGAGTCGGCGGACCGAGGGACCGCCGCGCGCTACGCGTGCTCGATGTGTACGCGCCACTCCCCCTCGTCGACCCGTTCCGTCCGGTAGCTGAACCCGCGGTCGTCCAGCACGTCGTACAGCGGTTCCGGCTCGAAAGAGTTGACGAGCGTCAGCGACCCACCGGGCGGGAGCTCCTCCAGCGCCTCCTCGATGAGCGGGAACGGCGGCCCCTCGTGTTTGCGCACGTCCAGCACCTCCGTCGCGGGGTCGGAGTCGTCGTCGATCGTGGACATCACGAGGGGATCCGGGCGCCGACCCCCTCGCGTTTATCGCGAACACGTTCGGGGCTCAGAAGGGCGCGGAGGGTGCGCCGGAGCCGCCGTCCTCGCGGGCGCCCGTCTCCCGGTCGTCGGCGCCCGAAGCAGTCGGCGACCCCTCCTCGACCGCGACCTCGCCGGTCTCCAGGTACCGCTCCTCCAACCCGGCCAGTTTCTCGTTGGTCGCCTCGCTGTGCTGGTGCATCGGGGCGACGCGCACTGAGACGAGCCGGTACTCCGACTCGCCCGCGTTCCACGCGCGGAAGATCCCGGTCACCAGCGTTCCGCTCTGGGGACAGAAGGCGGTCGTCGGCGTGAACTCCACGCGGAGCACGTCCGGGGCCGCGTCGTCGACCGCGTATCGCAGGCCCGCGTCCGGGTGCCGCGTGTCGCGGTTGAGCTGCGCGAGGTTGTAGCCGAAGGTGGCGTCGTAGACGCCGAACTCCTCGAACCGCTCCCGTGAGGCGGCGTGGACCGCGAGGTGGTCGTCGCCGGTCAACACCTCGTGACCGTCCAGGAACGCTCCCGGCTCGGGGAGGTGCTCGGGGACGTACGCGCCCTCCTCGTTGAAGACGTCGTCATCCGCGTCGCCGCCGCGGAGCCAGTTCACGGCTCGGCCCTCCAGATGGCGGTGACGACCACCTCGCCGCTTTTGCCGCGCCCGTCTCTCTCGCCGGCGTCCGCCTGCTCGACCGTCTCGAAGACGTAGCCCCGGTCCGAGAGTTTCGGATAGAGGTGCTGGGGGACGCGGTCGTTGCGCTGGATCAGGACCGTCTCGTCGTCCAGCTCCGCCAGCCGTTCGAGCGTCCGCGAGAGGGGCTTCGGCGGGCCGAGTTCCCGCACGTCCAGGGTTTCCGTGGGGCGGTTCGTCGGCGCGTTTTCGAAGTCGGCGTCCAGTCGGGGCATCAGGAGGACTTACGAGCGCCGGTCCCCCGGACCTTCCCCCGAACGTGTTCGGAGCACTTGCCGAATTAGAGAGACGCCGGGGGTAGATCCGTCGCGCTTCTACGGGCGGTGCAGGCCGAGTGCCTCGGGGCCAGACTCCGAGGCGGTTCACAGTGTTGGGTATTCCCGTCCGCAATCGGTGATTCTCGAAGTCCGAGTATATCTCGACATGAGGTATTCCTCCCGAGTCTGGAGGTGACTTTATGTATCTCCGACAGGACTTCCGAATATGGTTCAAGTAACATGTGAGGATGCCGGTGGGAACTGTAGTACCGTCTTCGAGGACATCGATGAGTTAAAAATCGGGAAGAAGTGCCCCATCTGCAACGAGTATCTGGATACGAGCGCCAGGAAACTGCTGAAGAAACACAGTTAGAGAACGGTCAGATCCGCGATCGATCCAGTTTCCTATCTTATCAGTGACATTCAGTCGGTGATCGCCGATAGCGCGTGCCCCACGTCGAACGCTCCGGCTGCGAAGCGTCACCGACCGGTGAGACGTTCAAAAAGCCCGAAACGTGGAGGCCCGTTCGCGGCGACCGCCTCAGTCCCCTGCGCGCGGCGCGAGCACGACGAGCGCGGTCGCGTCGGTGCGCGCGAGCGGCGACACTTCGGTCTCGCCGGGGAATCGGACGAACTCTCCCGCCTCGACGGCGACCGTCTCGTCGTTCAACTCGAGCGCGATCTCCCCGTCGAGGACGTGAATGAGGACGTCCCGTCCGGGGTGGTCGTGCGTCGGGACGCGCTCGTCGGCCGCCAGCGACAGCCGGACGGTGCGCGGCTCGGCGTCGGGGAAGACGGTCGCGTGCGGCGTCGCCTCCAGCTCTTCGAGCGAGGTCGCCTCGTAGTCGGCCGTCCGTCCGCCGGTGGCCGTTCCCTCGTCCTCGGTCGGCGTCGCGTCCGGCACGGTCACGCCTCCTTCGGCAGGTTCGCGACGAACCGCTCGGGCCCCTCCTGTTCCACCTCGTAGCCGTCCTCGTCGAACTCCGGGATCTCCGCCGCCATCTCGTAGTAGAGCGGCTGCGGGTCGTGGTCGTTCACGATGGTCAGCGACTCGCCCGGGTCCAGCGCGTGGAACGCCTCGTGGATCCGGTCGTGTCTGTTCACCGGCGGGATCTCGCGGACGTCTAGCGTCGTCATGCACCCGAGGGTTGTGGGTCCCCGACCATCCGCCTTGAGCCGAACACGTTCGCCCGTACACCGAGGCGCGTGGCGCCCTTGGCTCCGAACATGAGCACGGTTCCCGGCGACCTCTCGACGGACGTGCAGCCACCGCTCGCGATCCCGCTCCGCCACTTCCTCGTGGGGCTGGGGTTCCTGTTCGCGGGGACGGCTGCGGGGCTGTGGGTCGCGGCCGGCGCCGCCCCGCCGTTCGCCCGCGTCGCGACCGCACACCTGCTGCTGGTCGGCTGGGTGGCGGTGACGATCCTCGGTGCGGTCACGCAGTTTGTCCCCGTGTGGTCCGGGATCCGACTCCACTCCCGACGACTGGCGAGCCTGCAACTCCTGCTCGTGGCCGGCGGCGTGCCCGGGTTCGCGGGCGCGCTCTGGCTCGGGCGACCGGGGGCGGGCGCGCCGTTCGCGCTGGCGATGGTGCTCGGGGTCACGGTCTTCGTCTACAACGTCGCTCGGACGCTGCTCGCGGCTCGACCGTGGGACGTCACCGAGGCGCACTTCGCGCTCGCGCTCGGCTTCTTCGCGGCCGCGATGACGCTGGCGACGGCGCTCGCGCTGGACTTCCGGACTACGGTGTTCCCGGTCGCCGGCATCACGCGCGCGTCGGCGATCGCGGCCCACGCGACCCTGGCCGTCCTCGGCGGCGTCCTGACGACGGTCGCCGGCGCGCTCTATCAGCTCGGGCCGATGTTCACGCAGAGCGACCCGGAGTCCTTCGACCACCGGCTCCGTCGCGTCGAGTCCGTCGCGCTCCCGGTCGGGGTCGTCCTGTTGGCCGGCGGGCGGCTGGTTGCGTCGGCTCCGGTGGCGACAGTCGGCGGGGCCTTGGTCGCGACCGCGTCGGTCGCGCTCGGCTGGTTCCTGCTGCGCCGCGTGCGGCGCGCGACCGGGACCCGGACGCCGATGCTCCCGCGGTACGGCGTCGTCGCGCTGGCGCTAGTGGCGTGGGGGCTGACGGCCGGCGCGGTGTGGGTCCGCGCCGCCGTCGCCGGCGCCTCCGGTCCGGGAGTCCTCGCTCCCGCGATCAGGTTCGGTGCCCCGTCCGTCGGCCCGGTCCTGCTCTTCGCGGCGATCGGTTTCGTCGTGGCGGGGACGCTGTACCACGTCGTCCCGTTCCTGATCTGGGTCCATCGGTACAGCGACCGCGTCGGACTCGAACCGGTCCCGACGATCGACGACCTCACCGGCGAACGGCTCGCGCGGGCGGACCTCGTCGCCACCGTCGGCGGGAGCGCGCTGGTGCTCACGGCCGCGACCGCCGACCTCGTCGGCGTCGGCGCGCCGTCGATGCTCGCGCTCACCGGCCTCGCCCTCGCCGCGCTCGGACTCTCGGCGTTCCTCGCGAACCTCCTCCGCGTCGTCGCGGTTCACGCGCCGGACGCCGCGGGGCTCCCGGCGCGGGTTCTCTCGCTCGGGGGCGGCGACCCGACCGGCGAGGCGACGGACGGTTCGGATCGCGGGGAGTCCTGACCGAAACCGCGTCGCGACGGTGTCCCTCGACGCCCGTCCGGGTGGTCCACCTCGACGCACCGCCCGGTGGTCCACCTCGACGCACCGCCTCGCCGTCGTTCGCGGCGGCCGATCGGCTGCGCTCCTCTCCTCGTCGTTCGACCCTGCGGGTGCGGTCATCGTCCACCCGTGCTCGTCGGCAGACACGAACACATATTTTATCTGGTTGGTTATAGAAAATATATGGAAGTTGTTACTTTCCACCGAGAGCTCGAATCGCGGAATGGCTAGAAATTCTAAAATTTTTATAAAGTCTACGAATTTCCTGTCACACACGGTGTTCACGACTCACCGTTCAAAGTGGCTGATCTCCGTGGATCTGTACGGTTTGGGTTCGGTCGTACCGTTGCGTCGCCTTTTGCCTGCTCGACCCGTGTTTCGTCTCCCCCCGGGAGGCCGTTCTGCCTTATATATCTGTACAAATATGTGTTTGATCACTTTGTTGTTCGTCATTCTGGACATTCTGCTGTCTGCACGCTCGGCGTCCGGTCATTTCACGTCGGTCGTGTGACTGTGAATCCGCTCGCTCGACTGTGCCGTTACGTGCGTATCGCTGTAATGCACTCTTCGACCGATCGCGTCGCTTCGATGTCGCTCCGATGTTTTGCCAATGTCAAATTGATGTGGGCGGGATTCGGGAGTGCTCTCCGCGTTCCCCTTCGTTTCTATCGCCGGTGCTCTTCCAAATTTTGGGATACTGCTTCGAGAGAAACCTCGTTTCCGTCTTTCTCCGCCGTATTATCACGATCTTTAATTTCTATCGCGGCCGGCCGGGAGGATCGGATCGCGGCTTCCGCTACGGCGTCTGGATGTTCACTTCGATGACGTTTGCGACGTCGAGGATTCGTTCCGGCGCCGTGCTCACGAACTCGTCTTCCGGCATCCGGCTCGTCGGTGTCGAGAGGCTGATCGCACCGTAGATCGTGTCCTCGTGGACGATCGGTGCGGCGACCGCGCGGACGCCCGTGATCTGCTCTTCGTCGTTGATCGCGTAGCCGACCTGCCGGACCCGTTCCAGCTCCGCGCGGAGGGTCTCCTCGTCGGTGATCGTGTTCGGCGTCCGCGCGACGAACTGGTAGTCTTCCAGGATCTCGTCTCGCCGTGACTCGTCGAGGTGA
>NZ_LKIR01000004.1:50190-57093 GCF_001462205.1 Haloparvum sedimenti | reverse complement strand
CGACGCGACGACGGAGCTGCTGGAGGGTCGCGTCCACCTCCCCGCGTACAACCTGAACAACTCCTACGGCGTCCGCGACAACGTCCAGGACTTCAGCGCGCACCCGATCTCGACGCAGATCCAGGTCTTCACGGACCACAACAACGTCTCGGTCGAGTAGTCGCAGAGCCGACGTTTCCCGGTTTCCGGCGCTTTTCCGCCGGTTTTGCGGGAACCGAAAAGCAACCTATTTATTCACGCATTTGCGAGATTCCGACAGCCGCAGCGACCACCACGACTATGATACATGTTCACAATGGGGTGATCTAGATGAGCCTCCTCCGCTACTCGGCATGGCGCGTCACACAGGCCCTGCCGGTGCTGGTCGGGATCATCGCGATCACGTTCTTCCTCGCGAACCAGATCCCCGGCGACCCGGTCGAGATCATGCTCGGCCCGACGCCGGCGCAGGAACAGGTCGAAGCGATCCAAGCGAAATACGGACTCGACCGCCCCGCTCACGAGCGATTCATCACGTACCTCACGGGCGTGGCGACCGGCGACCTCGGCACGAGCATTTACTACGACCGTCCGGTGTTGGAGATGATCATCCTCCGACTGCCGGTCACGCTGGTGCTCATGCTGTCGGCGTTCGCGTTCGCCATCATCACGGCGATCCCGCTGGGCGTCATCTCCGCCAAGCGCCGGAACGAGCCGGCCGACCACGTCTCCCGGATCGTCTCGCTGATCGGCGTCTCCACCCCCTCGTTCTGGATCGGGTTGGTGCTGATCATCGTCTTCGCGTTCCACCTCGGGTGGTTCCCCGCCCGCGGACTCGTGTTGCCGTGGGCCGACCCCGCGGACGTTCGCGGCGCGGCGACACGGTTCGAGGTGTTGCGGCAGGCCGCCCACCACCTCTTCCTGCCGATGATCGCGCTGGGAACGCTCCAGATGGCGCAGATCACTCGGATCGAGCGCTCCTCGATGGTCGACTCGCTACAGGGCGAGTACGTGAAGCTCGCGCGGGCATACGGCGTCCCCGAGTCGACCATCGTGCGCAAGCACGCCTTCCAGGTGGCACAGCTTCCCGTGATCACTATCGTCGGCCTCGGCCTCTCGACGGCGCTCGGCGGCGCGGTGCTGACCGAGACGGTCTTCGAGATCCAGGGCATGGGCCGGCTGATCATTACGGCGATCAACAACCAGGACTACGAACTCATCATGGGGACGACGTTCATGTTCGGCGTCGCGTACGTGGTCGGCGTCATCATCACGGACATCGCGTACGCCTACCTCGACCCCCGTGTGACCTACGGTGACGAATAATGGCCCTCGGAAACACAGACACTGACGACGTACCGGCGGAGGGCGCCGACGGCCCCGACGAGGGTGCCGGCGAGGTCGAAGCGCGCGTCGGGATGCGCTACACGCTCGCGCAGGTCAAACGCGACACGACCGCGCGCATCGGTATCTACATCGTGGGCTTCATCACGGCCGTGGCGCTGTTTGCCTCGATCGACTACTACATCCTCGACTACGCCATCGCCGAGGCGATCCTGTACGACCCCGAGAGCGACCCCGACACGGTTCGTCGGCTCCTCCCGCCGTTCGGCATGGAGAACCAGTTCGGGCAGGGCGTGCTCGAACACCCGCTCGGGACCGACCACCGCGGTCGCGACATCTTCACGCGGCTGCTCTACGGCACGCGCGTCGCGATGACGGTCGGCTTCATGGCGACGACCATCGGACTGGTCGGCGGCACCCTCATCGGCGCCGTCTCCGGCTACTACGGCGGCTGGATCGACGACGTGCTCCAGCGCGCCACCGAGACCGTCTACGCCATCCCGTTCCTCGTGCTCGTCATCGCGTTCATGACCGCGTTCGGCCGCGACCTCCGGTTCGCGATGATCGGCGTCGGGATCACGGCGATCCCGGTGTTCAACCGTCTCATCCGGTCGCGGGTCGTCTCGATCCGCGAGGAGGACTACATCGAGGCCGCCCGCGCCGCGGGCGTGAAGGACCGCAACATCATCCTGCGCCACATCATCCCGAACAGCTTCGCGCCGGTGCTGGTGCAGGCGACCCTGCAGGTCGGCGTGAGCATCCTCATCGTCGCCGGCCTCTCGTTCCTCGGCTTCGGCGCGCAGCCGCCCACCCCCTCGTGGGGGCAGATGCTGTCGGTGTCGCGGGGGTACATGCTCCCCGCGCCGACGTTCAGCGTCTGGCCGGGGCTGGCCATTCTGATCACCGTCGTCGGCTTCAACATCCTCGGCGACGGCCTGCAGGACGCACTCGACCCACGGATCAACAACTGACATGACCGAACCACTACTCAGCGTCGAGAACCTCAAGACGCAGTTCTTCACGGAGGACGGCACGGTGCGTGCCGTCGACGGCATCTCCTTCGACGTCCACGAGGGCGAGATCGTCGGGCTCGTCGGCGAGTCCGGCGCGGGGAAGTCCGTCGCCACCTCCAGTATCCTGCGGCTCGTCGAGAGCCCGGGCGAGGTCGTCGACGGCGAGATCACCTTCAAGGGCGAGACCCTGTTCGGGCTCGAGGAGGGGCCGGACGGCGAGCCACAGCCCAGCGAGGAGATGCTCTCCGAGGAGGAGATGCGCGACGACATCCGCGGCAACGAGATCGCCATCATCTTCCAGGACCCGATGGAGTCGCTCAACCCCGTCTTCACCGTCGGGGGACAGCTCCGGGAGTTCATCGAGCTGAACCGGGACCTCTCGACGAAGGAGGCCGAACAGGAGGCGATCGACATGCTCCGGGAGGTCGGCATCCCGGACCCCGAGAACCGCTACGACGAGTACCCGCACCAGTTCTCCGGCGGGATGCGCCAGCGCGTGCTGATCGCGATGGCGCTGGCCTGCCAGCCGGACCTGATCATCGCGGACGAGCCGACGACCGCGCTCGACGTGACCGTCGAGGGGCAGATCCTCGAACTCGTCGAGGAGCTCCAGGAGAAGTACGGCACCGCCTTCATCTGGGTGACCCACGACATGAGCGTCGTCGCGGAGATCTGCGACCGCGTCAACGTCATGTACCTGGGGGAGATCATCGAGCAGGCGGACGTCGACGACCTGTTCTACGACACCAAACACCCGTACACGCAGGCGCTGCTGGACTCGATGCCCCGACCCGACGAGACGGTCGAGGAGCTGAACCCGATCAAGGGCGTCATGCCCGAAGCGATCAACCCGCCCTCCGGCTGTCGGTTCCACTCGCGGTGTCCGGAGGCGCGCGAGGTTTGTACGCGCGTCCACCCGGAGCCGCGGACCGTCGCCGAGGGCGCGGTCGCGGACGCGGACGCGCCCACCGAGGCGGCGGTCGCGGACGCCGCCACCGACGACGGCGAGCGCCCGCACACGGTCGCGTGCGTGAAGTACGACGCCTTCGACGTGGGCTACGACTCGAGCGAGCCCCTCGAGACGGAGGCGACCGGCGGCTTCAGCGCCGGCCTGACGGACACCGGAGGTGAGGCGGATGACTGACGAGCTGGCGTCGGCCGGCGACGTGGCCGAGGGCGAGCCGCTGGTCGAGGTGCGCAACCTCAAGAAGTACTTCGACAACGACAGCGGGCTGCTCGGCGGGGTCGACGTCTCGACGGAGTTCCCGTTCGTCGAGCGCAGCCCCACCCACGTCCAGGCCGTCGAGGACGTGAGCTTCGACATCAAGAAGGGCGAGACGCTCGGACTCGTCGGCGAGTCAGGCTGCGGGAAGTCCACGCTCGCGCGGACCGTCCTCCAGCTGCTGGAGTCGACTGACGGCGACATCTACTTCAAAGGCGAGGACCTCACCGAGCTGAGCGGCGAGGAGCTGCGGACCAAGCGGAAGGACATGCAGATGATCTTCCAGGACCCGCAGTCCTCGCTTGACCCCCGGATGAAGGTGGGCCCGATCGTCGAGGAGCCGATGAAGGCCCACGACATGCTCGACGAGGAGGGGCGCGAGGAGCGCGCCAAGGAGCTGCTGGAGAAGGTGGGCCTCGACCCCCAGCACTACAACCGCTACCCGCACGCGTTCTCGGGCGGGCAGCGCCAGCGCGTCAACCTCGCGCGTGCGCTGTCGGTCAACCCGGACTTCATCGTCTGCGACGAGCCGGTGTCCGCGCTCGACGTCTCCATCCAGGCGCAGGTGCTCAACACGATGCGGGACCTGCAGGAGGAGTTCGACCTCACCTACCTGTTCATCGCGCACGACCTGAGCGTCATCCGGCACATCTCCGACCGCGTGGCCGTGATGTACCTCGGGCAGATGGTCGAGCTCGCGGACAAGGAGGAGCTGTTCGAGAACCCCAGCCATCCCTACACGCAGGCGCTCCTCGACGCCATCCCCGCGCCGGACCCGCGGGCGGGCGGCCGCACGGCCGTCCTCAAAGGCGACGTGCCTTCACCCGTCGACCCGCCGTCCGGTTGTCGGTTCCGGACGCGGTGCCCGTCGCTGATCCAGCCCGAGGAGTACGACGTGGACGACGCCACGTGGCGCGACCTCGTCGAGTTCCAGCGCGCGGTGAAGCGCCGCGCGTTCGAGACGACGAACCGCGAGGAGCTACGTCGGCGCTACTTCGACGGCGACGAACCGGGTGGAGAGGCGGGCGACGTGCTCTCGGAGGCACTCGGACACATCTCCCAAGAGGAATGGGACGAGGCCGAAACCCTCCTCACCGAGTCGTTCGCCGAGCAGAGCGTCTGTGCGACCGAGGAGCCGGCCTACGAGATCGACTCGCAGTACGGCGACGGACGCCACTACGCGGCGTGTCACCTCCATCAGGGCATCGCCACCGCGTCCGGCAGCGACGCCGGTGTCAACGAGGGCGTCACGAGCGACACGGTCGCCGACGAGACCGCCGAGCCGGCCGACTGATCCGCTCCCGAGGGGTTTCCTGTCGCCCCAGCCTTCGTCATTCGATCCGCACGGTCGTCGAGTCCTCGATCCGCGCTCGACCGCCGTCGACCGACAGGAACGCGGTGACGGTGTGGTCACCCGGTGCGACCGGCTCGTCGCGGTCCAGATCCGCTCCGTCGCTCCGTCGGATCGTGCCGTTCCATACCGCTGTCGCCGTCTTTGACTCGCCGGCGCGGAACGGGAACGTGAGCGGCGACGCGGAGACGTAGCGACGCTCGTCGGTCGCCTCCAGGATCCCGTCGATCTCCCAGCCCCAGCGTCGGCTGGTCGGTGTGGGAACCTCGACCGGCACCGGAAGCCGGTTCCGGAAGGTGACCGTGATCTCGACCGGGTCGCCGACCGCGTACGTGTCGCGGTCCGTTTCGACGGAGACGACGACCGCGCGCCGCGCGAGACCGGTCGGCACGACCTTCGCGAGCGTCCGCGTCAGGTAGTTGGTCGTCTCGTCGAACCCGGTCCTGTCCGTCTCGTCGGTGTGGCGTGGCTGGACCATGGTCGGGAGTGCGGGTCGCCGGTCGACCGCGCGATGGTTGTCCCAGATACCGGCCCCGAGGACTTTCGTCTGTCGGTTTTCGAGGGGCGCAGTCGAAACCGGACCCGGGAGAAGCCGAACGGCGCCGGAACGGACCGCGGCCTCACCTCCGGCCGTACCGTCGCCAGGAGGCCTTCGCATAGCCGATCCCGCCGCCGACGAACAGGCCGAAGAAGACGAACGCGGGGAGCAGCATGATCGCCTGCGTGATCGCGGTCGCGACGTAGCCCGCGAAGACCCACGTCGCGGCGACGAACTCGAACCGCGCCGAGACCGCGGCGGCGTACGCCAGGAACGACAGCAGGTAGACGCAGCCACCGAGGACGCCCGCGAGCGGCGCGTCGACCCAGCCGGCGTCCGGTACGGTCAGCACGGCCGCGACCGCGGGGCCGGTCATTCCGACCACGAAGACGGCGGGCCGCATCCCCGAGGCGAAGCCGACGAACGCGAGCAGTGTGACCGCCTGCACCACCGCACCGTAGATCACGGGACGCCGAACGTGGTCGCGCAACCGGCTACTCGCCGCGCGGCTGCGAACGACCGCAGGGAGGGTACTCACGGCCGTTTCTCTCGACGGAACGACAAAACGATTGCGGAGGTGTGACTCGGAGTGACTGATAGCGATACTTAGTGGAGCGCGGTCGTTGTTCTGTTTTTCTGTCAGGTAGTGGGCTTTCTGTGACTGCTGCAGATCCTGCTGCTCGGGACAGCAACACCCAGAAAGCCCCAGCCGGCTCGACCGCGCCGGGCCTCGCTGCGCTCCTCGCTCTCAGCACCGCCCGCTGCGGTGCTTGCGTCGTCCGGGCGGGATCGAGCCGGCTGCCCCTTTCAGCCCCACCCACCACACCGCAACCGCCCCGCGACCGCACCGCAGGCCTCGTACCTCCCCAGCCTCGGCGGCGGAGCGGCCGCGAAACCGCACCGCATGCGGCCGCGCCGCCGCCTCCCTCGCGCGGTCGCGGCGCCACAGGGGCGCCGCGGCGCGCGCCGACAGTACGGCACCGCAACCGCACCGCTCCGCGACCGCACAGCACCGCACCACCGCGAGTTTCAGAAAAGCGAGACTTCTGAATCGGTCTGCATCACTCAGTATCGATCTACAGCGGTGTCACGCACGGGGACAGATCGGCCGCGAACGCCCCGTCCGAGCGTCCAAGAGTCAACGTACCGACACCGTGGTCTGTCTCCGAGGACCTTTCAGGAGGGCGCTCGAACACGTGGCAGATGCACGACCGAGGGATCAGGGAATGAGCGACGCGGGCGTCCCCAGGCGGGGCGACGGACTCCGAAGCCGACTCCGGGGGCTGCGAAACTGGGTGCTGCTGGAGGCCGACCGGCTGCTCGTGACCGCGGCGCTG
The DNA here is from genome assembly GCF_001462205.1 of Haloparvum sedimenti. Classification (GTDB taxonomy): domain Archaea; phylum Halobacteriota; class Halobacteria; order Halobacteriales; family Haloferacaceae; genus Haloparvum; species Haloparvum sedimenti. The sequence continues at coordinate 50,309 of NZ_LKIR01000004.1, read as the reverse complement.
CTGGTTGGCGTCTATCTCGTGCTCGACCCAGCTGCGCACGCGGTCCCGACCGGCTCGGACGGGGTGGAGTCGGGCCATCGCGTCGAAGGGTTGCTCCGATCGATCCTCGGCGGGGTGTT
>NZ_LKIR01000004.1:0-50180 GCF_001462205.1 Haloparvum sedimenti | reverse complement strand
GCCCGCGGACCCGACGAACTACCTCATCGTGCTGGTCGACGCGGTCGCGTCGAAGACGGGCGAGCTCGCGGACGACGTGGCCGAGGCGGACGCCGACCTCCAGGCGAACGTCGAGGAGTACCTCCGCGAGATGGCCGAGCAAACCTACGACCTGGAGTCTCGGCTCGAGGGACGGGACGACACCGTCTCGCTGGTGCTGGCGACGCTCGATTACGATCAGGTCCTCCTGACCAACCAGCTTCGGCGGCTGCGCGCCGAGCACGAGGAGGTGCTCCCGCCGGAGGCCGACGAGACGGTCGACGACCTGCTCGCGCTGTTGCGCCACTTCGCGGCCACCCGCGAGTACTTCAAGACGCTCTACTTCAGCCAGGAGTTCGCGGCGCTGTCGAAACACCTGATCTACGTCTCGCTACCGACGATCCTGCTCGTGTCGTTCGTGCTGCTCCACACCGGCGATTTCCCGGACACCCACACGGCGACGACCGTCGTCACCACGGTCTCGATGGCGCCGTTCATGCTGCTGTCGGCGTACGTCCTCCGCGTGGCGACCGTGACGCTCCGGACGCGGTCGACCGGCCGGTTCGCCTTCGAGCGCGACCGCCCCGACGACGTACTGGAACTCGACGGTCCAGACCGATAGCCGACGGTCGTGTCACGGCCCGCGGACGTATCGCGGCCGGCGACAGCTCCTTCGGCAGCTCGCGGCCGCGGGGGTGCCGGCGGCCCTGTGAGCGGGCCGCACACGAGGGGGCTCCCGAAACGGTTTAGGAGGATGCTCGCACACCTTCGGTATGCCGACGGATCCCGATACGGGGTACGACCCCTCGCTGGGTCGGAAGTTCGTTTTCGTCACCGGAGGTGTCATGTCCGGGCTCGGCAAGGGAATCACCGCCGCCAGCACCGGCCGACTCCTCGAGAACGCGGGCTTCGACGTGACGGCGGTCAAGATCGACCCCTACCTGAACGTCGACGCCGGAACGATGAACCCCTACGAGCACGGCGAGGTGTACGTCCTGAAGGACGGCGGCGAGGTCGACCTCGACCTGGGGAACTACGAGCGGTTCCTCGGCGTCGACATGACCTCCGACCACAACGTCACGACGGGCAAGACCTATCAACACGTCATCGAACGGGAGCGCGCCGGCGACTACCTGGGCAAGACGGTCCAGATCATCCCCCACGTCACCGACGACATCAAGCGTCGGATCCGCGAGGCCGCGGAGGGCTCCGACGTGTGCATCGTCGAGATCGGCGGAACGGTCGGGGACATCGAGTCGATGCCGTTCCTCGAGTCGCTCCGACAGTTCTCCCACGAGGAGGACGAGGGCGACGTGCTCTTCACCCACGTCACGCTCGTTCCCTACTCGCAAAACGGCGAGCAGAAGACCAAGCCTACCCAACACTCCGTCAAGGAGCTCCGAAGCATCGGCCTCCAGCCCGACATCCTCGTCGGGCGCGCGGACGACGAGCTGGACCCGGACGTGAAAGAGAAGATCGCGCTGTTCTGCGACGTGCCGACGGAGGCGGTCTTCTCGAACCCGGACGTGGAGGACGTCTACCACGTCCCGCTCGTCGTCGAGGACGAGGGCCTCGACGAGTACGTGATGGAGCGGCTGAACCTCGCCGACGAGGCGCTCCCGAAGGCGGAGCGGTCCACGCGGTGGCGCGAGCTGGTGACCCGCGACCGCGAGACGGAGATCGACGTGGCGCTGGTCGGCAAGTACGGGCTGGAGGACGCGTACATGTCGATCCACGAGGCGCTGAAACACGCCGGCATCCACACCGAGACCGAGGTGAACGTGCTGTGGGTCGACGCCGACGAGATGGCGGAGAAACACACCGAACGCCTCCAGCAGGCGGACGGCATCGTCGTTCCCGGCGGGTTCGGCTCCCGCGGCACGGAGGGGAAGATCGAGGCGATCCGGTACGCCCGCGAGCACGACGTTCCCCTGCTGGGGCTGTGTCTCGGCTTCCAGCTCTCCGTGGTCGAGCACGCGCGCAACGTCCTCGGGATGGAGGGCGCCCACTCCGCTGAGCTGGACGAGGAGACGCCGTACCCCGTCATCGACCTGCTGCCCGAGCAGTACGAGACGGAGGACATGGGCGGCACGATGCGGCTCGGCGCCCACGTGACCGACATCGACGAGGGAACGCTCGCCCACGAGGTGTACGGAGCCGACTCCTGTACGGAGCGGCACCGGCACCGCTACGAGGTGAACCCCGAGTACATCGACCAGCTCGAGACCGAGGGGCTGGTCTTCTCCGGCCGCGCGGACAACCGGATGGAGATCCTCGAACGCGAGGACCACCCCTTCTTCTTCGGCACGCAGGCGCACCCAGAGTTCCGGTCGCGGCCCGACCGCGCGAGCCCCCCGTTCGTGGCGTTCGTGGAGGCGGTCCTCGACATGGCGGAGACGAAACAGAACGGCAACGCGAGCGGACCAGTGGACGAACCCAACGAGGTATCCTTATAAATGGTTGACGCGGAGGCATTCATCGACGAGGCGGTCGCAGAGATACGCGAACAGATCGGCGACGCGAACGCGGTGATCGCGCTGTCGGGCGGGGTCGACTCCTCGGTCGCGGCGACGCTCGCCTACGAGGCGGTCGGCGACCAGCTCACCCCGGTGTACGTGGACACGGGCCTGATGCGGAAAGGCGAGACGGAGGAGATCCGCGAGACGTTCTCCTTCATGGAGTCGCTGCGGGTCATCGAGGCGGCGGACCGCTACTTCGACCGGCTGGCGGGCGTCACCGACCCCGAGGAGAAGCGGAAGGTCATCGGCGACCAGTTCATCAAGGAGTTCGAGCGCGAGGCGCGCGACCTGGACGCGGACGTGCTCGTGCAGGGGACCATCTACCCCGACCGCATCGAGTCGGAAGGGAACATCAAGTCCCACCACAACGTCGGCGGGCTCCCCGAGGTCGTCGACTTCGAGGCCATCGTCGAGCCGGTCCGCGACCTCTACAAGGACGAGGTCCGCGAGGTCGCCCGCGAACTCGGCCTCGAGGAGATAATCTCGGAGCGCATGCCGTTCCCCGGGCCGGGGCTCGCGGTCCGCGTCGTCGGCGAGGTGACCCGCGAGAAGGCCGACGTGGCCCGCGAGGCGTGTCACGTCGTCGAGGAGGAACTGGAGGAGTACGAGCCGTGGCAGGCGTTCGCGGCCGTGCTCGGCAAGGCGACCGGCGTGAAGGGCGACAACCGCGTCCACGGCTGGGTCGTGGCGGTCCGCTCCGTCGAGAGCCGCGACGGGATGACCGCCCGCGCACAGGAGATCGACTGGGCGACGCTCCAGCGCATCCAGAGCCGGATCACCGGCGAGAACGACAACGTGGCGCGCGTCCTCTACGACGTGACCCACAAACCGCCCGCGACCATCGAGTACGAGTGATGGCGGGAGCCACCACCCGCGCCGTCGTCGCCGGCCCCGACGAGCACGGCCTCGGCGACGCGCTCGAAGCCGAGGGCGCCGCCGTCACGCGCATCGAGGCCGAGGTCTCCGCGAGCGCGCTGGAGGAGGCGGGCATCGCGGACGCCGACCTGCTCGTCCTGACCGACGTGGAGGAGGCGACCGGCATCCCGGTCGCGAAGGAGCTAAACGCGGACGTGCGCGTGGTCACCTACGCCGACCGCTCGCTGCCGGAGTTCGTCGCCGCGGTCGCGGATCTGGCGGTCGATCCCGCCCTGCTCGACGCCGAGACGGTCGCCGAGGAGCTGCTGGCGGACGGCGACGCCTGATCGGGGGAGCGCGGTTGGGTGCCGTCGCAGTTCGGTGCGGTCGCAGTTCGGTGCGGTCGCAGTTCGGTGCGGTCGCAGTTCGAGGGATGTCCGTCTCTTCCGGAAGAAAGTATTTGAGACTGCAATAGGGAGTCCCGTCATGATCAGGCGGCTTCTCTCGGCGATTCTCGGGGCGATCGTCGTGCTTCCGCCGGTCGTTCTCGATCCGTGGAACTACGGATACGTCTGGGTCGCCGTCGGCGGCGCGGTCGTCGGGCTGGCGGTGGCTCAAAGCTGGTGGCAGTGGGAGCTTCGCACGCCTGCGGTCCTCGCGGCGCTCTGGCTCGTACTCGTATACTGGCACGTCCTCACCTGGCAGCCGCCGGAGTCGGGGCTCGGGGCGGGAGCGTTTCCCCCACAGCGCACGCTCGTCTACGCGTGGCCGGGCCTCCTCTTCGTCGGAGGTCTCGTCGCCGTGATGGAGCGGAACCTCCGACTGATGAATCGGAACGAGTGAGCGGTCCTTCCGCATCCGGTCAGCGACCACGTTCGTGGCCATCCGTTCGGTTTGGTTCATTTCGCGTCGCCGTCCGCGGAGGACGCCCGCGCGCAGCCGCCAGCCACCGAGGTTTTACGCGCCCGCCTCGTCGGTCACGAAGTGAACGAGAACGACGTGCTCGCGAGCTGGGCGGATCGCGCGGGCGAATACTCCCCCGACTACTACGCCCACTACGGCGCGGACGAGCGCAGCGAGCGCGTCCGCGCGCACCTCGCGGAGCGCGTCGACGCCGACGCCGCGGTCCTCGAAGTCGGCTGTAGCGCCGGCCGCCACCTCGAACACCTCCGCGAGGCCGGGTACGCGGACCTCCACGGCATCGAGATCAACGAGACCGCCTTCGACGTGATGGCCGACGAGTACCCCGACCTGTTCGCGGCCGGGACCTTCCACGCGGCCGCGGTCGAGGACGTGCTCCCGGACGTCGAGGACGACCGCTACGGCGCCGTCTTCTCGGTCGAGACGCTCCAGCACGTCCACCCCGACAACGCATGGGTGTTCGACGACCTCGTCCGCGTCGCGAAGGACCTGATCGTCACCGTCGAGATCGAAAAGGGCGAGGGGGGCGGACCGTCACCTTCGGCGGACACCGCGGACGACGCGAACGTCAACTACGTCGACGACGACGTGCCGCTCTACTACCGCGACTGGGCGTCGGTGCTCGGCGACCGCGGCTGCGAGCAGATCGCGGCCGAGACCGTCGGGAACGACACGCTGCGCGCGTTCGAGCCGCCGGCCGCCGACGACTGACCGACACGCTCACTCGGATCGTGCCTCGTCGTACCGCTGAACCAGCGCCCCGACGTACCAGAACTTCAGCAGGACGGACCCCAAGCCGCCGAGCGCCGCCCGAACCGGGTTCCCGCGGTAGGCGGCGAGGAACGCGTACGCCGTCACGGGGAGGTTGAGCAGGTTGAGGACGCTCGGATAAGCGGTCGCGAGGACCGGTTCCCCGCGCTCCTCGGTCCACCACCGCTCGGCGAGCACCACCCGCGTCATCCACGCGTCGTCGTCCGCCGGGGGCGAGAACAGGACCGGGTTGACGACGGTGAACCCGACCGCGGCGGCTGCCAGGTTCCAGTCCCGCCGATAGACCGCGTAGAGGAGCGCCGGGAGGACGAGGACCCGGCTCCAGCCGCTCTTCGGGTTCGAGTGCCGTTCCCAGAACGCGTCCGTCAGTTTCGCCACCGCTCCCATACGCGGTCATCGGGACCGGTTCACAAATAGCTGCGGCCGGCAGCGCCGACCGCCGGGCGACCGCGGCGGGAGCGCAGTCGGTCGCCGCTACTTCCCCCACTCGGCGACGCGCTTCGGGCGGTCCGAGACCGCCATCACGTCGAGGTCGTCGCCCGCGTGGTCGAGGGCTTCGAGCGCGGCCCTCGCGCTCGCGTGCGTCGAGAAGTAGGTGATCTCCTCCTCGACGGCCACCTCCAGCAGGTCGCGCTGACGGGAGACGATGAGGTCGAGCTCGCCGGCCTGCGCGGCCTCGATGAGGTCCGTCGCCTCGCTCAGCTCGAAGTGCTCCGCGTAGCCCTCGACGAGCGCCTCGCCCGCCTCGGTGTCGGGGTCGGGGAACTCCTCGGCGGAGAGGTCGACGACCGCGGTGCCAGACTCGGGGATTGGCTTGCCGGTCGCGTCCTGCGCCTTGCCGTACGCCTTGCCGAAGGAGGTCGCGGTGCCCATCACCTCGCCGGTGGACTTCATCTCCGGGCCGAGCCGCGGGTCCGAGCCCGGCAGGCGGTCGAACGGGAGCACGACCTCCTTCACGCTCAAGTGCTCGGGGATCTGCTCGTCGGCGTCGATGTCCGCGAGCGACTCGCCGGCCATCACGCGCGCGGCGAGCTTCGCGATGGGGACGCCCGTCGCCTTCGAGACGAACGGGACCGTGCGCGAGGAGCGCGGGTTCGCCTCCAGCACGTACACCTCGGCCTCCTCGGCCGGGTCGTGGACGCCCGTCACCGCGAGCTGGACGTTCAGCAGGCCGACCGTGTCGAGTGCGGTCGCGATGTCCTCGGTTACCTCGCGCACGCGGCCGAGGGTCTCCTCCGAGAGCGAGCGCGGCGGGATGACGCACGCGGAGTCGCCGGAGTGGACGCCCGCGCTCTCGACGTGCTCCATCACGCCGCCGAGCAGCACGTCCTCGCCGTCGGAGACGGCGTCCACGTCGAGCTCGACCGCGTCCGCGAGGAACTGGTCGACGAGGATGGGCTTGTCCGGCGAGACGCGCACCGCCTCGTCGATGTACGTCTCGAGCTCCTGGTCGTCCTCGACGACGCGCATCGCGCGCCCGCCGAGCACGTAGGAGGGGCGCACGAGGACGGGGTAGCCGACCTCGTGGGCCAGTTCCAGCGCCTCCTCGCGACTGGTCGCGGTGCCGCCGACGGGCTGGGCGATGCCCAGCTCGTCCATCAGGACGTTGAAGCGGTCGCGGTCCTCCGCCAGGTCCATCGCCTCGACGGAGGTCCCCATGACCTCGCAGTCGAGCCCGCGGCGGTCGAGTTCGGCCTCCAGCGGTTCGCCGACGTTGACGGAGGTCTGCCCGCCGAACTGGACCATCACGCCGTCCGCGCCCGTGGACTCGACCACGTCCGCGACCTCCTCGGCGGTGATCGGCTCGAAGAACAGGCCGTCCGAGGTGTCGTAGTCGGTCGAGACCGTCTCGGGGTTGTTGTTGATCACGTGCGCGTCGATGCCCATCTCGCGGAGCGCGCGGACGGCGTGGACCGCGCAGTAGTCGAACTCCACGCCCTGCCCGATGCGGATCGGGCCGCCGCCGACCACGACGACGCTCTCCACCTCGGGGTCGATGCGGAGCTCGTCGTGGTACGCCGAGCCCGCGCTCGCGCCGCCGTCGCCCGCGAGGTACTCCGGCAGCCGCGAGGAGTAGTAGTACGGGGTCGTCGCCTCGAACTCGCCGGCGCAGGTATCGACCTGCTTGTAGCTGCGGTCCGGCACCGTGGCCTCCACGTCGTCGACGGTCGTGGCCCCCTCGCTGCCCGCTCCGCCCTCGCCGCCGGCCGCCGCGGCCGCCGCGGTCGCCGCGCCGGTCGCCACCTCCGCGGCCGAGGACTCCCCGGTCGAGGCGCTCGCGGCGACCTCGGCGTCGGTGAACCCGGCCTCCGCGGCCGTCACAAGGTCGCCCTCCGCGGCCGCCTCGGAGGCGTCCGCGACGGTCTCGAACCGCTCGACGTACCACTCCTTGATCCCCGTCAGGTCGACCACCTCGTCGACCGAGAAACCGCGGTCGAACGCCTCGAAGATGGCGTACGGGCGGTCCGGCGTCGGCGTCTCCAGGTAGTCGGTCGCCAGCTCCTCGTCGCTCACCTCGTCCCACTCGACCGCGGGGTCGTACTCCGAGGAGCGCAGCGCCTTCAGCAGGCTCTCCTCGAAGGTGCGGCCGATGGACATCGCCTCGCCGGTCGACTTCATCGCGGTGCCCAGCTCGAAGTCCACGTCGTCGAACTTGTCGATGGGCCAGCGCGGCACCTTCGTGACGACGTAGTCGATGGCGGGCTCGAAGGCCGCGGTCGTCTCCCCGGTGATCTCGTTGTCGATCTCGTGGAGGCGCTTGCCGAGCGCGACCTTCGCGGTGACGCGGGCGATGGGGTAGCCGGTCGCCTTCGACGCGAGCGCGGAGGAGCGCGAGACGCGCGGGTTCACCTCGACGACGCGGTACTCGCCGCCCGGCGTGCCGTCGTCGCGCCACGCGAACTGGATGTTACAGCCGCCCTGAATGCCGAGTTCGCGGATGACGCCGAGCGCGGCGTCGCGCATCTCCTGGTGGCCGTCGTCGGGGATCACCTGCGACGGGGTCACGACCGTCGACTCGCCGGTGTGGATCCCCATCGGGTCGAGGTTCTCCATGTTGCAGATGATGATACAGGAGTCGTCGGCGTCCCGCATCACCTCGTACTCCAGCTCGACCCAGCCCGCGATGGACTCGGTGATCAGCACCTCGCCGTTCCGTGAGAGGCGCAGCCCCTTGCGGACGCGCTCGACGAGCTCGTCGAACTCCTCGACGACGCCGGAGCCGGAGCCGCCGAGCGTGTAGGTCGTCCGCGCGATGACGGGGAGGCCGCCGACCTCGTCGACCGCGGCCTGCACGCGCTCGCGGAACGCCGCCTCGTCGAAGTCGGTGACGGACTCGCCCTCGGAGAGCGAGATGGTCGTCGACGCGGGGACCGGCTGGCCGATGTTCTCCATCCGCTGGCGGAAGAGGTCGCGGTCCTCCGTCGCGTAGATGGTGTCCAGCGGCGTGCCCATGATCTCCACGTCGTGCTCCTCCAGAATGCCCTGCTCGGCGAGCTCGGCGGTGACGTTGAGTCCGGTCTGGCCGCCGAGACCGGCGATCACGCCGTCGGGCTGCTCCTCGCGGATGATCTCCGCGATGGCCTCGGGCGTGATGGGCTCAATGTAGACGCGGTCGGCCATCTCCGGGTCCGTCATGATCGTGGCGGGGTTGGAGTTGACCAGAACGACTCGGGCCCCCTCCTCCTGGAGGGCGCGACACGCCTGCGCGCCGGAGTAGTCGAACTCCGCGGCCTGTCCGATCTGGATCGGTCCGCTTCCGATGAGGAGGATCGTGCGGTCCTCGGACGCCGTACCGTCCTGAGACCCCTTCGAGTCGGTCATCACCTCTCCGTGGTGCGCACATCGTAATAAGGTCGGCGAAAGAGTGCGAATCTCGCAGGAAGATTTCGAATTTCGCAAGGTATGGCGTGACGTAGCACGCTCGACGCGGTATCGAGGCGACTGCGAGGCCGAACGCGGTGATCAGGCGTTGACCGCGGGCTCGTACCCTTCCCAGCGGAGGAGGTCGGCCGCGCGGTCGGCGTCCGCGAGGAGGACGCCCCGCGTCGCCGGGAGGTCGTCGGTCGCGAACTCGCGCGGGACCGCGAGCGTCCCCTCGGGAACGTCCTCACCCCCGGAGACCGGGATGTGGCTCCGGTCGACCTTCATCACGAGGGGGGCGTCGAGTCGCTCCACGCCCTCGCCGGTCGCGTAGAGCTGTTCGTTCACGCGCTCGTGGTCCTCTCGCCGAATGACGGCCCGGTCGCCGTCATGCGGTTGCACGTACAACTTGCCGAGGTAGTAGCCGCTTGAGAAGCGTTCAAACATGCTGTGCGTGTTAATCTCTCACACGACCAGACATAAGCCTTGCCGGCAATCCTTATGTCGACGCGCGAGTCGACCGGTTCCCTCGAGGCGGGAGGCCGCCACCTCTTTTATGCGCATGCCGGGCGAGTCGGCAAACGATGTACGACAACATCCTCCTGCCGACCGACGGAAGCGAGGGCGTCGAGCGTGCGACCGATCACGCCATCGAAACCGCCGAGCGCTACGACGCGGCGCTCCACGTGCTGTACGTCGTGGACAGCGACGTGGTGAACGCCTACTCCGGCGACGAGTTCGTCCACGAGTTCGAGGGCGTCGAGCAGACGCTGGAGGACACCGGGCTGGAGGCCGTCGGCGACATCGCCGAGCGCGCGGCGTCGGCCGGCGTCGACGAGGTCGTCACCGAGGTCGTCCACGGCGACCCGCACGAGGAGATCCTCCGCTACATCGGCGACGAGGACATCGATCTGACGGTGATGGGCTCGAAGGAGCGCTCCGGCGACTACCGACGGATGCTCGGCTCCGTCACGGAGCGCGTCGCTCGCGGGTCGAGCAGGCCGGTGACCATCGTCAAGACGAGCGTCGCGTAGCGCGGTCCGGAACGAACCCGCCGGAAGCGCCGGCGTTCAGAACACCGCCAGCGCGCCGCCGACGAGCAGGATGGTGACCACGAGGCGGCCGAGGCTCCCGAGGAACGTCGCGACCGCGAACTTCCGATAGTCGCGCTCCAGCACCGCGAACGCGTAGATGGAGATCGTGTCGGGGAAGAAGGGGACGCACAGCGCGAGCGCCAGTCCGGCGTAGCCGTACCGACGCGCGACCGTCACCGTCCGCTTCTGTGACCACTCGACCACGTCGAACCGCGACCGCTCCAGCCACCGGATCACCGGCCCCGCACGCTTGGCCTCCTGGCCGAGGTGGAACGCGAAGAGGCTCCCGAGCGCCTTGCCGGTCGCGCTCACGAGCATGATCAGCCCCAGCACCGCCCAGTAGGGGAGCCCCAGATCCAGCGGCGCCGCCAGCACCACCTCGCTCGGTCCGGGCAGCGCGAACGCGATCAGGAAGGAGTAGACGAAGATGACCCCGAGTCCGCCCCAACCGGTTGCCGACTCGACGGCGCTCTGTGAGACGGCGACGACCGTCGACCAGAGGTTCTCGAGCGCGGCCGCGGAGAGCAGGGAGTCGGCCGTCCCGGCGGCGAGGAGTCCGTCGAGGGTCGCGGTCGCCGGGGGACCGGAGAGCGCCGCTATCGTCGAGAGGGCGTCGAGCGTCGCGGTCGGGAGGAGGGTACCCACACCCATTCGTTCCGAGCTACCGGGCGCGCGCTGTTAAACTTGTTCGATACCCGTCCGGTACCGCAGCCCTCGGCGGTGGCCTCGGGATCAGGCGAGCCCACCGAGCACGTTCCCGACGGTGTACGCGACGAGTGCGGCCGCCATCCCGACGAGGAGCATCTCGGTACCGCCGGCGTACCACCGACGCGTCGTCACGAGGCTCCGGCTTGCGCCCACGAGGAAGAACGTCAGCGCGGTGAACGCCACCGAGAGCCGGAAGGCTCCCTCGACGCCGAGCGCATAGGGAACGAGCGGTGCCGCCCCGGCGACGACGAACGACAGAAACGTGACGGCAGCGGTCGCTCCAGGAGATTTCCCGTCCTCGAGCCCCTCGGCCGCGTTCTCGGCCCCCGCCGGCGTCTTCCCGGCAGCGTCCTGACGGGAGCGCCGATAGTCCAGCTCCGAGCGCCGGCTCAGGAAGTTGCTCATCCCCATGGAGAACCCGTCGGCGAGCAGGTTCGCGACGCCGAGCACCAACACGATGGCGGGAGAAAGCGACGCGCCGGCGACGCCGGAGACGACCGCGAACGTCGTCACGATCCCGTCGTTCGCGCCGTAGACGACCTCCGCGAGATACCGTCCGGAGGTGTCGGGGTCGTCGCCGAGGAGTTGCGCGATCATCACGAAGCCCGTCGCGCCTCGGGCACTTAACGCTCCCCTCGACTCGCACGCGCGGAACGACGGGGCGTCGGGACCGGGCCTACTCGTCGACCGCGACGGACTCGATCTCGACGTCGCGCTGCGGCTTGTCGCGGCGGTCGGTCGGGAGCGAGCCGATCTCCTCGACGACGTCCATGCCGTCGATGACCTGCCCGAAGACGGCGTGCTTGCCGTCGAGGTGCGGCGTCGCGTCCAGCGTGATGAAGAACTGCGAGCCGTTCGTGTTCGGGCCGGAGTTGGCCATCGAGAGGATCCCCGGACCGTCGTGGGTGAGGTCGTCGTGGAACTCGTCGTCGAACTGGTAGCCGGGGCCACCGCGGCCGGTCTCCTCGGGGTCGCCGCCCTGGATCATGAAGTCGTCGATGACGCGGTGGAAGACGATGCCCTCGTACAGCGAGTCGCCGCGGACCTCGCCGCTTTCGGGGTCCTCCCAGGTGTTCGTGTCGACCGCGGGCTCAGCGTCCGCGGCGGGGTCGTGACGCGCGAGGCCGAGGAAGTTCTCGACCGTGCGCGGCGCGCGGTCCTGGAACAGCTCGACCGTGATGTCGCCGTGGTTCGTCGACAGCGTGACCTGCGGATTGTCGGGGTTGGAAACCTCTCGTGCCATGAGCGACGGGAGGCGCGCCTGGCGGAAAACCCTACCCATCGTGACTCGCACGGTCGCTCGTCTCGCGGTTTCCACACCGACCCGACCGAACGCGCAGGCCTTTTGTCCGCTGACGGGCGATAGGCGGGAAATGGCTTCCACCGCGACGCTGACGGCCCTCGCGACCCTCACGGGGCTGGCCGTCGGCTTTCTGTTCGCCTTCCTCCGCGTACCGATCCCGGCCCCGCCGGAGCTGCCTGGGATCATGGGAATCGTCGGGATCTATCTGGGGTACAAGCTCGTCATGCGGCTGGACGTGGGGTTCGACCTGCTGGAATCGCTCGGGCTCTGATCGGCGGCGCGAACGGGGGTCCCGTTTCGGACCGCACCGACAGCGAACGGACACCCTCTTGTAGCCCCGCGGTCTCGAACGGACGGACATGTTGATCGCAGGCACCGTGGTCGCGGACGCGGACACGGTCATCGAGGACGGCGCGGTTGTGACGGAGGGGTCGCGGATCGCCGCCGTCGGGGAGCGGGCGTCCCTCGTCGAGACGTACCCGGACCACGAGCGGCGCGAGGTCGACATCGTCGCGCCGGGGCTGGTGGGCGGGCACGTCCACTCCGTGCAGTCGCTCGGGCGCGGGATCGCCGACGACACCGCCCTGCTCGACTGGCTGTTCGACGCGGTCCTCCCGATGGAGGCAGCGATGGACGCCGACGCGACGCGCGCGGCCGCGGAGTTGGGGTACCTGGAGTGTCTGGAGTCGGGCACCACGACCGTCCTCGACCACCTCTCGGTCCACCACGCCGAGGAGGCGTTTGAGGCCGCCGTCGAGACGGGGATCCGCGGTCGGCTCGGGAAGGTCCTGATGGACCACGACTCCCCCGAGGGGCTCGAACAGGACGCCGAGGCGGCGCTCGCGGAGAGCGAGGACCTGATCCGCGAGTACCACGGCGCGGCCGACGGGCGCGTGCGCTACGCGATGACGCCGCGGTTCGCGGTCTCCTGTACGGAGGCGTGCCTCCGCGGCTGCCGCGAGATCGCTGACCGGCACGACGGCGTCACGATCCACACCCACGCCAGCGAGAACGAGGACGAGATCGCGGTCGTCGAGCGCGACACCGGGATGCGCAACGTCCTGTGGCTCGACGAGGTCGGCCTGACCGGGCCGGACGTGACGCTCGCCCACTGCGTCCACACCGACGAGGCCGAGCGCGAGGTGCTCGCGGACACGGACACCGTCGTCACGCACTGTCCCTCCTCGAACATGAAACTCGCCTCGGGGATCGCGCCGGTGCAGGACTACCTCGACCGCGGGATCACGGTCGCGCTCGGCAACGACGGCCCGCCCTGTAACAACACGCTCGACCCATTCACCGAGATGCGGCAGGCGAGCCTGCTCGGGAAGGTCGACGCGCGGGAGCCGACCCGGCTTCCGGCTTCGACCGTCCTCCGGATGGCGACCGAGGCGGGCGCCCGCGCGGCCGGCTTCGAGCGCATCGGCGCGCTCCGCGAGGGGTACCGCGCCGACCTGATCGGCCTCACCACGGACCTGACGCGTGCGACGCCGCTTCACGACCCGCTCTCGCATCTGGTGTACGCCGCCCACGGCGACGACGTGACGTTCACGATGGTCGACGGCGAGGTCCGCTACGCGGACGGCGAGCACGTCGGCATCGACGCGGCCGCGGTCCGCGAGCGCGCGACCCGCCACGCCCGGCGCGTCGGCGAGGAAGCGGGCGTGCTCTGAGGGCGCCGCACCCGCTGCCGGTGATCCGGACCCCGGCCCCGCGACAGCAACCGATAAGGCCCGTTCGGCCGCCGATCGATACATGCAGGTAGACCTCGGCAACGCCCTCGGCACGACGCCCGGGCTCTCGGAGGGGACGCTCGACCGACTCGACGACCGCGTGGCCGACGCCCACGAGCGGATCGCGGCCGGGCGCGCGGACCGCGAGTTCGGCTACGCGAGCCTCGCGCTCCCGGAGACCGCGGACCCGGACGCGATCCGTGCCGCAGTCGAGCCGTTCGGCCGTCCCGCGGCCGTGATCAACGTCGGCATCGGCGGGAGCGCGCTCGGCGCGGCGACCCTCTCGAACGCGCTCGACTCGGAGACGGACGCCTACTTCCTCGACAACGTCGACCCGGAACACGTCGCGGACCTCCTCGCCGACCTCCCGCTCGAGGACGCCGTCGTCAACGTCGTCTCCAACTCCGGTACGACCGCGGAGACGCTGGCGAACTTCCTCGTCGTGCGCGAGGCGATGGCCGACGCGGGCGTCGACTGGACCGAGCGCACGTTCGTCACCACCGGCCCCGAGGGGAACCTCCGCCGACTGGCCGAGAGACACGACCTCCCGGCGCTGGACGTGCCCGCGGGCGTTCCCGGTCGGTTCTCCGCGCTCTCGACGGTCGGGCTCGCCTGCGCCGCACTCCAGGGCCACGACATCGAGGCGGTACTGGCCGGCGGCCGCGACGCGATGGGCGGGCTGTCGGGATCGCTGTTCGAGACCCCGGGATACGCCTACGGCGCGGCGACGTACGCGCTCGCGGAGCGCGGCGCGGCGACGAACGCGGTGATGCCCTACGCCGAGTCGCTGGAGACGTTCGCCGAGTGGTTCGCCCAGCTGTGGGCCGAGAGCCTCGGCAAGGACGGAGTCGGCCAGACCCCGGCCCGCGCGCTCGGTGCGACCGACCAGCACTCCCAACTCCAGCTCTACCGCGCCGGCCCGCCGGACAAGCTCGTGACGATGGTCCGGCCGCGCGAGCGCGCGGACCGCGCCATCCCCGAGACGGACCTCGAGGGACTCTCGTACCTCGGCGGCGCGTCGCTCGGCGACCTGCTCGACGCCGAGTTCGAGGCGACGGAGGCGAGCCTCGCGGCCGCGGACGTACCGAACGTCCGCGTGGAGGTCGACCGCGTCGACGAGCGCTCGCTGGGCGAACTGCTGTACGGGATGGAGGCCGCCTGCGTGCTCTACGGCGAACTGGCGAGCGTGGAGACGTTCACCCAGCCCGCGGTCGAGTGGGGGAAGAAGGCGGCCCGCGGCCTGCTGGGCGGCGGCGACTTCGCGGAGGCCGAAGCGGTCGCCGAGAAGCGTGAACTGCTGATCGGGGAGTAGTTCCGGAGCGCCTATACGCCGCCTCGCCCAACCGAGTGGCAATGACGCAGGCGGATGAGGGCCCCGACGCGGCCGCCGGGACGGCGTCGAGCGACGCCGCGGAGGACGCGCGAGTCGGTGGCCCGGAGTCGGAGGAACTCGTCACCGACCCCGCCGCGGCGGCGTTCCGGCTCGGGCAGGCCGTCCTCGTCGTGCTGGGGGCGTTCTTCGCCGCGGTCGCGGTGACCGGGTGGGGGACCGATGCGCTCGTCGGACTCGGCCTGCTGACGCCGGACACCTCGCTGTACACGGTCGCGGGGACCGTCCTGCAGTTCCTCGGGTTCGGGATCGGCGTCGCAGGCTTCCTCGCGCTCGTCGACGAACCCGGCCTGATCAGGGTCCGCGCGCTCGACCGCCGGGACGCACTGTTGACCGTCGGCGGGGTCGTCGTACTGCTCGCGCTCCAGTTCGTGCTGCTGTACGCGCTCCAGGTTCTCGGACTTTCCACCGGCGAGAATCAGGCGATGCTCCCCGGCCGCGAGGACCCCACCTACTTCCTCTACATGGTGGTCGTCTCGGTGCTCTTCGTCGGCCCGGCCGAGGAGCTGCTGTTCCGGGGCGTCGTGCAGGGGCTGCTCCGGCGGGCGTTCGCCGCGTGGCCGGCCATCCTCATCGCGGGCGCCTTCTTCGGGCTGATCCATGCCCCCGCAGTGCAGGGCGGGCAGGTCGAAACGCTGCTGTACGCCGTCGTCGCGACGCTGCTCGGCTGTCTGCTGGGGTACCTTTATGAACGCAGCGGCAACCTCGCCGTGCCGGCGATCGCACACGGACTCTACAACGCGACGCTGTTTGGGATCCAGTACGCGGCGGCCGTCGGGCTCTGAGTCAGTTCGCGGGGGGACCGACCCGTCAGGCACCCTCGACTAGCCGCTCCAGATGCTCCGGCGGGACGGCGCCGCTCGCGGCGTACCCGTCGTAGACCCACGTCGGGACGCCGGTGACGCCGGCGCGCTTCGACTCCTCGAAGGCCGCCGCCAGCCGGTCGTGCCACTCCTCGTCGGCGACCGCCTCGCGGATCTCCTCGGGGTCGAGGCCGGCGTCCGCGGCCACGTCCGCGATCACGTCGGGGTCGCCGATGTCGCGGCCGTCCTTCCAGAGGGCGTCCAGGAGCGCCTCGTCGAACGCCCGCCAGGACTCGGGATGGGTCTCGCGGACGTACAGCGACGCCTGTTGGGTGTTCCACGAGTCCACGTCCTTGCGGAGCTCCTGAGCCATCTCGGCGTCGTAGCGCTCCTGCAGCTTCCGGACGTTCTGGCGCGCCTGTTCGTAGTACTCGTCGTCCTTGCCGTCGGCGGCGGTCACGTCGACCTCGCCGTCGGGGCCGCGCTTTCGTCCGCGGAGGTCGAAGGGGTGCCACTCCAACTCGAGCGGCTCCTCGCGCTCCTCCTGATAGCGGTCGAATGCGATGCGACCGAGGTAACAGAACGGGCAGACGTAGTCGGAGTACACTTCGAGCGTGGTCTCGCTCATGTCTCGAAAAGGGGGCCGACGCCGGAAAAGGCGTTCGTGGTCGGCATCTCGCGTGCACGACCGCGAGACCGAACGGCCACGAGAGGCACGGGAAGCGACAAGCCCGTATCACCCGATCGAAGGCCGAAATCGGCGGGACCGAAGTTGGACCACGAAGGGTCGTGGCGGTCGCACAGCGACTGTCGCTCGTTCGGACCGCAGGACTGTTATACGACGGCGGCCCAGTTACAGGGAAGATGACGCCCTCCCCCGCCACGACCCGTCGGGCGGTGATAGCCGGCTCGCTCGCCGGACTCGGCACCGCGAGCGCTGGGTGTCTCGGTCGCGTACGCAACATCGCCGGGCGTGAGGGGAGCACACAGATGACCCTCGACGTGTACACGACGCCCGCGGACGCGGACCCGCACGGAATACGCGTCGCCCGCCACCTCGAGGAGCACCTGCGCGCGGTCGGCATCGCCACCCGTGTGAACACGATGGCGGAGGCGGACCTCTACCGTCGGGTCCTTATAAATCAGAGCTTCGACATTTACATCGGGCAGTTTCCCGCGCACCAACGGATCGATCCCGACGCGCTCTATCCCTTCTGTCACTCCGAGTTCAACCCGGAACCGGGGTGGCAGAACCCCTTCGGCATCACGGACCTCACCATCGACGACCTCCTCGAGGAGCAGCGCGGCGCGACGCCCGAGGACAGACCGGCCGTCGTCGACGACCTTCAGCGCGAGATCGCCCGTCAACAGCCGTTCGTGACGGTCGTGTTCCCGGACGCCCTCACCGCGGTCCAGCGAGGACGGTTCGAGGGATGGCGGCGTGACGAGCGAGTCTCGAAACCGATGCGGCTGCTCTCCCTCTCGCTATCGGGGGACGACGAAGGGGCGAGCGGGACGGGAGACGGCGAGACGACCGGGGACGATGGGTCGGAGCGGACCGAGGAGGCGACCGCGGAGACGACCACGGAGACGACCGCGGTGGACGGGCCCTCGGCGGACGCCACGCTCCGGCTCGTGACGACCGATCCCCGCGTCGCGGAGAACAGGAACCCGATCGCGGCGGAGTACCGCCGGGACGGCACGTACACCGAACTGCTGTACGACTCCCTGATCCGGACCCGCGGTGACGACCGGATCCCGTGGCTCGCGCGGGACGTGTCGTGGCTCGACGAGCAAACCGTGCGCGTTTCGCTCCGAGAAGCGACCTGGCACGACGGCGAACCCCTCACCGCCGCGGACGTGGCCTTCACCTACGCGTTCCTCTCGGACACCTCGATGGGGACCGCGGACGCGCCGATCCCCGCGCCGCGCTTCCGCGGCCGGTCGACGCTCGTCACAGGGGCCGAGGCCGTCGACGACCGGACCGTCGACGTGACGTTCGCGGACGCCCACCCCCAGGTCGGCCTGCGGGCGCTGACGGTTCCGATCCTGCCGGAGCACATCTGGAGCGAGCGGACGGAAGTCGCCGCCATCGCGGGGATCGAGGTCGACGAGCAGACGACTGACGCGCTCGTGTGGGACAACCCCGAACCGGTCGGGAGCGGTCCGCTCCGGTTCGTCGAAGCGTCGCCCGGCGATCGGGTCGTCTTCGCACGCAACGACGACCACTTCCTCGACCGCGGTCCCGAGGGGGTCCCGGCGGACCTGCGAGGGAAGCCGGCGTTCGACGAACTGCTGTTGAACCTCGTCCCGTCCGACATCGCGGCGGTCGAGCACGTCGCCGACCGCCGCGCCGACGCCACCGTCTCGAACCTCGGACCCGAGGCAGTGCCGCGGATCGGGCGCGAGGCCGACGCGACGCTTGTGAGCCGGCAGTCGTCCGCGTTCTACCACGTCGGGTTCAACGTCCGCAACGAGCCGCTGTCGAACCCGCGCTTCCGCCGCGCGGTCGCCGGCCTGATCGACAAGGCCCACGTCGTCGACGAGGCGTTTCAGGGGTACGCACAGCCCGCCGCCTCGCCGCTCGCGAACGCCGACGAGTGGCTCGCCGATGACCTCCGGTTCGACGGACGCGACCCGGAGACCCCCTTCTTCGGGACGGACGGCGCTCTCGACGTGGAGGCGGCCCGGGAGGCGTTCCGTGAAGCGGGGTATCGCTACGACGACGAGGGCGTGCTGCTCGTGAGGGAACCGTGATCGAGCGGTACGCGGTGCTGCTGTCGGTCGTGACCTACCTCGCGATCTCGACGGTCTCGCTGTGTCTGATCGTCGGCGTCGCGACCATCGGCCCGGGCCGGCTCTATCGGCTTCGACAGAACGCGTTACCCCGGATCCGAGAGCTCAAACCGCAGATCATCCTGCTTGTGTCGGTGCTCCTCGTCAGCGCGGTCGCCCGCGAACGGCTCCAGGTCGTCTCGCAGCTGTACGGACTCTACCTCACCGGCGCGATCTTCGCGTTCGAGGGGGAGTTCGTCGCGTGGCTACAGGCGACGTTCGCGACCCCGCTTCGCACCCTCTACTTCTCGTGGGTGTACGTCTACGGCTACGTGTTCCTGCTGGTGTTCCCGTTCGTCGCCTACGGCGTCCTCGAGGAGTCGACCACGCTCAAACGCCTGATGACGGCGTACGCGCTCAACTACGCCATCGGGTTGGTCTGTTACACCGTCGTCTACGCCCACGGGCCGCGCAACATTATGCCCGACATGGTCCAGCCGCTGCTTTTCACGTTCAATCCGGACGTGCTGGCGCTCACGAGCCAGATCAACGAGAACACGAACGTCTTTCCGTCGCTGCACACCTCCCTGTCGGTCACCGTCGGGCTGTTCGCGCTGTTGACACGTCGCGAGTACCCCGGATGGGCCGCGATCGCCACGCCGCTGGCGCTCTCGGTGGTGATCGCGACGATGTACCTCGGGATCCACTGGCTCGTGGACGTGATCGCGGGGATCGCGTTGGCGGTCGGCTGCGTGTTCGCCTCTTACCGGTTCATCTCGCCCGCGGCCGGCGAGACGACCGAGGACACGGCGTCGGCCGTGGAGTGACGGGCGGCGTCACGGGGTCGTCACAGTCGCGACGCCCGGTGATCACTCCGCGCCGACCGGCCCGAACTCGTCGACTGGCATCACGCTGTAGTCGACCGAGAGGGTGTCCTTCGTCGCGCGGATCCGGCCGACGAACGAGGAGATCTCCTCGAGTCGACCCTCCAGCACGAACAGCTCCATGCAGTAGTGGGTGCCGACGTGGCTGTGGAAGTTGGCCGCTACGAGCGACTCGTGTTCGTGGCGGAGGTGCATCATCCGCTCCTCGACGCTCGTCGTCTCGTAGTCGAAAAGCACCGTGACGACGGCCATCAGCTCGCGGTCCTCCAGCTTGGCGTCCTCGAACTCCCCGAGCAGGTTGCGGGAGGCCTCGCGGACCACCTCGCTGCGGCCCGTGTAGCCGTGGTCGTCCGCGAACCCGTCCAGTCGATCCAGCAGTTCCTCCGGCATCGAGACGCTGACGACGGTCATGTATTAACATTTACGTCGTATATTGTTAATCCTTGTGGTCTATACGCTCTCGAGACGCTATCTGTTCACAAGACCGCGGACGGAGGGACGTTGTCGGCGACGATTGCCGGACGAGTCCGGGAGGAAACCTTGAAACCGGTGCTCGCCGACGTGAACAGTATGTCACGCCGCACGCAGATGGACATGAGTCGCCGGACGTACCTGCAGATCACCGGCGCGTCGGCCGCGACCGGACTGACCGCCACCGCCGGCTGTATCGGCGGGGGCTCCGCCGGAACGATCACGCCGGGGACCGCCCCCGGGTTCGCCCCGTTCGAGATGAAGCAGGACGGCGAGCTCGTCGGGTTCGACGTGGACCTCATCGAGGCGGTCGTCGCGGAGACCGACTACGAGCTGGGCTCGTGGGAGGAGTTCGAGTTCGACTCGCTCATCCCCGCGCTGACGAACGACCGGATCGACGTGATCGCGGCCGCGATGACGATCACCGAGGACAGACAGGAGACCATCTCCTTCTCGGACCCCTACTGGCAGTCCGACCAGTCCGTGCTGGTCGCCGAGGGCGGCGACTTCCAGCCCGAAGGGTGGGAGGACTTCGACGGCCGCACCGTCGGCGCGCAGTCCGGGACGACCGGCGCCGACCAAGTGCAGTCGAACCTCATCGATCCCGGGATCATCTCCGAGGACGACTACTCCTCGTACGACAACTACGTGTTCGCGGTCGAGGACCTCGAGAACGGCAACATCGACGCGGTCGTCATCGACCTGCCCGTCGCCGAGACGTTCGCGTCCCAGCGCGACGTGGAAGTGGCGTTCGTCGAGGAGACCGGCGAGGAGTTCGGCTTCGGCGTCCGGCAGGACGACGACGACGTGCGCGAGGCGCTCAACAGCGGGCTCGCGACCGTTCGCGAGGACGGCACCTACGAGGAGATCACCAACCGCTGGTTCGGACAGGAGTAGGCGATGAGCGCCACGTCGACGCTCGCGCTCGTCGCGGCCGACAGCCCCGCGTCCGTCGGAGCTGTCGCGACCGCCCTCACGGCGCTTGTGGACGGCGGCGCGGCGCCGCTGCAGATCGGCGAACTCGAGGACTGGGCGTTCGTGTTCAGAAACGCGGACTACCTCATCGGCGGCGCGCTGATGACGGTCGGGCTGACGGTCGCGTCGATCCTGCTCGGCTTCCTCGTCGGCTTCCCGGCGGGCGCGGTCGAGACGTACGGGGAGGGGCTCCCGAAGCGGCTCGTCGAGAGCGTCGGCGTCGTCCTGCGCGGGACGCCGATCGTGGTGATCCTCGTGTTCATGTACTTCGTGCTGGGAGTGCCGTCGATCGACCTCGGCGTGGTAACGCTCTCGGGCGCGGTGATGTCGGGGATCCTCGGGCTCGGGCTCCGCAGCGCGGCCTACCAGTCGCAGATCTTCCGCGCGACGCTCGGCAGCGTCGACGACGGCCAGCTGGAGGCGGCACGCGCCGTCGGCATGTCGCAGCTCGAGGCGATCCGCCACGTCGCCGTGCCGCAGGCGCTCCGCCGCTCCGTGCCCGGGTTCCAGAACGAGTTCACCATCGTCCTGAAGGACACGAGCATCGTCTTCGCCATCGGACTGGCCGAGCTGCTGACGCGCAGCTACGACCTGTTCGTCGAGCGGACGACCGCGGTGCTCGAAGTCATCATCTTCATCAGTGCCATCTACTTCGTCCTCACGTTCACGACGAACCGCGCGCTCGACTACCTCGGCGAGTATTACGCGATCCCCGGAGGTGAGTCGGCGTGAGCGACGCTGACTCGAACCCGGACGCCGACGCGAACGCCGATGCCGACGCGAACGACGCCGCCGAGTCCGGCGACCGCGACTACCTCCGCGTCGCGGACATCTCGAAGTGGTACGGCGACGAGCAGGTGCTCGACGACGTCTCCTTCGAGATGGACCGCGGCGACGTAACCGTCCTGATCGGCCCCTCGGGGTCGGGGAAATCGACCATGCTGCGCTGTGTCAATCGGCTCGCGGAGGCACAGGAGGGCGAAATCTTCCTCGACGGCGAGGAGGTGACTGCGCCCGACGTGGACGTCGACGAGCTCCGGCGGGAGGTCGGGATGGTGTTCCAGGACTTCAACCTGTTCGCGCACCTCACCGCGCTCGATAACGTCGCGCTCGGCCCCCGCCGAGTGCTCGACCTTTCCGAGGCGGAGGCGGACGAGCGCGCGCACGCCCAGCTCGAGCGCGTCGGACTCGCCGACCAGACCGACTCCTACCCCGCGGAGCTGTCCGGGGGACAGAAACAGCGCGTCGGCATCGCCCGCGCGCTGGCGATGGAGCCGAAGCTGATGCTGTTCGACGAACCCACGAGCGCGCTCGACCCCGAACTCATCGGGGAGGTGCTGGAGGTGATGCACGACCTGGTCGCGGACGGGATGACGATGCTCGTGGTGACCCACGAGATGAGCTTCGCGCGCGCGGTCGCCGACGAGATCGTCTTCCTCGACGAGGGCCGCGTCGTGGAGCGTGGCCCCCCCGAACAGCTGTTCGATAACCCCGAGAAGGAGCGGACCGCCCGCTTCCTCGACCGCATCGCGAGCCACGACTGATGGCCGACTCCACCCGCCCCGCGAACGTGAGCGACCCGGGGGAGGCGATCCCCTCCGCGGGGCGTCTCCTCTTCGTCGCCGCGGGCGTCGTCTTCTGGGGCTGGCTGCTCGCGACCTGGGTGAACCGCTGGCTCGGCGGGCCCGTGGTCCCCGTCGGCGAGCCGTTCGTCGCGCCCGGGACCGTCGAGAGCGCGCTCGCCGCCCTCCCCCTGCTGTCGGCGTACGCCACCGACCTGGCCTTCGTGACGCGCATCTCGCCGGAGATCGCCCGCGGCATCTGGCTCACGGTCGTAATCACGGTCGTCAGCCTCGCCGTGGGGTTCTTCATCGCCGTCCCGCTGGCGGTCGCGCGCGTCTACGGCCGGCTCACGGCGTACGTCTCGCTCGTCTACACCGAGCTGCTGCGCGGGACGCCGCTTTTGGCCCAGCTGTTCGTGCTCCACTTCGGGCTGAACATGGGTCAGTACGTCCCGGTCGCGCTCTCGGACGTGTTCGCGCGCAACGTCGTCTGGGTCGCCATCCTCGGGTTCGTGCTCAACGGCGCCGCCTACCAGGCCGAGTACATCCGGGGCGCCATCGAGAGCGTCGAGGAGGGCCAGCTCACGGCCGGCCGCGCCATCGGCCTCTCGAAGGTCGAGACGATCTACTACGTGGTGCTCCCGCAGGGGCTGCGCTACGCGATCCCCTCGTGGACCAACGAGTTCGTCTACCTGATCAAGTACTCCTCGCTGGCGGCGTTTATCACCGTCCCCGAGCTCTACTACCGCGCGTTCGAGATCGCCTCGGACACGTTCCGGTACCCGATGATCTTCGCGGTGACCGGCCTCGCGTACCTCTGTCTGGTGTTGACGGCCACCGAGCTGATGGCCCGCGTCGAGGACCTGGTCGCGATCCCCGGCGTCGGCGGCGACAGAGAGCGGTAAGGAGTTCGACGGCGGTGGCCGAGCCGGTTGGGGGCGTTCGGGCCGACTCTGGCGTTCGGGCCGGCTGACGCCCACGCGATCGGGCCGCACTCGTCACCACACCCCGTAGAACGTGCCGAGAACTGCCGTGGAACGGTGTCAGTAGCTCGGCGACTCCTCGACCTCGCCGTCCCGCGCGTTGACGACGCGCGCCAGCGTGAACAGCGCGTCCGAGAGTCGGTTGAGGTAGGTGACGACCTCCTCGTTCGTCTCCTCCGTCCGCGCGAGCGCGACCGCGCGCCGCTCCGCCCGCCGCGTCACCGCGCGGGCGTGATGCAGCGCGGCGCCCCCCTCGCCCCCACCGGGGAGAACGAACGACCGGAGCGGCTCCAGCTCCTCGTCGAAGCCGTCGATCCAGTCCTCGAGCCGTTCGGTGTGTTCCGGGCGCACGCGCGGGTCGTCCTCGTCCGGGTCGGGGTTCGCGAGGTCCGCCTGGACGATGTGGAGGTGGTTCTGCACCGCCTCGAGCACCTCGTCCACGTCGTCGTAGCCGGTCGGGCGAACCGTTCCGAGGAGCGCGTTCGCCTCGTCGACGGTGCCGTAGGCTTCGATCCGCGGGTCCGTCTTGGAGACCCGCTCCATCGTCCGCAGGTCCGTCTCGCCGGCGTCCCCGCGGCCGGTGTAGATCGTCATGCCAGCGTGCGCTCCACGTACTCCACGATGTTGGCGCTCTCGCACATCGTCACGCCGCGGTCGCCGTCCACGAGAACCGGCACGCCCCGCTGCCCGCTCACGCGGCGGACCTCGTCGCGCTCGGAGTGAAGCGCCTCGACCCACTCGGTGTCGTAGTCGACGCCCGCCGCCTCGAGCGCGTCGTGGACCTTCTCGCACCAGGGACAGCCGTCCAGCGCGTACAGAGTGATCGCCATGCCTGACGTTGGGCCAGCGTCGGCATGAAGGTTGGCCACGGGCGCGACCGACGGGACGAACCTAGTGCCGTCAGGGCTCTCCGCCGCCCAGCTCGCGTCGACGCTCCTTGTACCTGTCCGGAAGGAGGTCGACCGCGGTCACCTCCTCCAGGGCCTCGTCCTCCATCCGGCGGTACTCGGACCGGTTCGCGGGCGGCTGGTACGTCTCGAGCGCGTCGAGGACCGCGGTCGCGGGGATCGTCGACCCCTCGTCGGTGCCGTTCGCGGCCAGGTGGTTCCAGACGGCCTCCTTGGCGACCCGCTCCAGCTCGGCGCC
Source organism: Haloparvum sedimenti (assembly GCF_001462205.1). Lineage (GTDB taxonomy): Archaea > Halobacteriota > Halobacteria > Halobacteriales > Haloferacaceae > Haloparvum > Haloparvum sedimenti. Next base: position 25,408 of record NZ_LKIR01000004.1, on the reverse strand, counting down.
GGTGTACCCCTCGGTTCGCTCCACGAGCTCCGCCCAGTCGCGCTCCTCGAGCGCCGGCGTCGCCTCCCGCCGCCCGAAGTTCACCTCCAGGATGGCGCGCCGCGCCTCGGCGTCCGGGCGGAGGAACGGGATCGTCAGGTCGAACCGCCCGGCCCGCTTGAGGGCGGGATCGATCTTGTGCGGCTCGTTGCTGGCGCCGATCCAGATCACCTCGCCCTCCAGCTCCGGGTCGGACATGAACTGCAGGATGCGCGCGAACAGGCGCTGGTCGACGCCGCTGCCGGTCCCGTCCCCGCGCTGGCCGAGGCTCTGGTCGATCTCGTCCATGAACACGACGACCGGCTTCAGCGAGCGGATCAGCTCCAGCGCCCGCGAGAGGTTCCGCTCGGACTCGCCGACCCACATCGAACGGATGTCGCCGAACTCGGCGAAGTTGACGCCGCAGGCGTTCGCGAACGCGCGGGCGACCATCGTCTTCCCGGTGCCGGGCGGACCCAGGAACAGCAGACCGTTCGGGAGCGAGCGCCGGACCATCTCGGAGTCGCCGGCCTCGTCCAGCAGCTCGGAGATCGTCAGCAGCTTCCGGCGGACCGGCTCCAGCCCGCCGACGGCCGCGAACGCCTCCTGCGGGTCCGTCGACGGGTCGGGCTCCGTGACCTGCAACAGCCCCCCGCTCTCCTCGGAGAGCAGGTCCCGCTTCGCCTCCGTCACGTACTCCATCGTCAGCTCCCCGTCCCGTTCGGATCGGGCCTGTAAGACGAGGTTCTCGAGGCCGACCCTGTCGAGGCCCGACGTCCTGTTCGCCAGCGTCGCGAGCTTCTCGTCGATGCGGTCGCCGAACTCGTCGCTGAACCGGACCGGTTCGGCGGCCGCGTCGATGCGCACGCCGGGCATGTGGTCGACGCGCGACCCCGTGAAGAGCGTCGTCAGGAACTTCAGCCGGGCTTCGGCCGTCTCGGGACGCGGGACCTCGATCGTGTCGACGTGGCTGGTTCCGGACCGGAGGTCGTCGTTGAGGGAGTCGGTCCCGTCGGCCAACAGGACCACCTGGTTCTCGCTCCGGAACATCTCCGGGGATTGCGCCCACCGCTGTATCGCGTCCGTCAGGACGTTCCGGTTGACGTTCGTGGAGTCGGGCGGGACCAGCAGCTGCAGGTTGTCCACGATGACCGAGACGCCGCCGTCGTAGCCCGCCCCGAGCAGCCGCTCGATGACCTGCAGGTCGCGGTCGAGCGCCTCCTGCGCGCTCCGGGCTCTCCCGTCCCGGAGGTCGAGGTCGTCCTCCTCCTCCAGCACCTCGAACGGCGTCGGGTCGTCGGCCGGCGTCCCGTCGCCCCTGATCGGGTCGGAGAAGCCGTTCGAGAGGGAGTAGCGAACGACCCAGTCCTTCCGCGCGGCCGCGCTCCGCTCCAGCCGGTCGATGACCGGCGTGAACCCGCGGTGCGGAGAGAACGCGTAGTCGTGGACGTTGCCGACGAGCATGAACACGCGGGCGACGTCCGCCCGCTCGTGTTGGTGGAGTTCGGCCAGCCACTCGGGGTCGGTTCCCAGGAACCCCTCGTCCATCCACAGCCGCTGGAGGTCGGGGTTCCCGTCCATGAGGAAGCTGTCCAGCCAGTCGGGCGGGCTCCCGTCGCCCCCGTCGTGATCGCCGCGGAGCCAGGGCGGGGCCTCCCCCCGCGGGAAGTTCTCCTCGGCGCGGTCGCCCGAGAGAACGCCGAACCGATCGTCCAGATCCCGAACGAAGCGCTCCGCCCAGTCGGGGAGGGCGGAAAACTCGACGCCGTCGGCGGGCTCACTCATAGTACTCCTCCACGTCGGCCTCGATCTCCCGTATCGAGTCGGCGTACTGGTCCGCGAACCGCCCGGACCCGACGGCGTCGAGCCGCGACTCGTAGTACCGCCTGATGAACGCCAGGTACTCCTCGTGGTGTCTGTGGAACTCCGACTCCGCGACCGCCGCGTCGTGTCGCTGTTGGGCCGCTCCGCGGGCGCGTGGTTCGATCCGGCCCAGCACCGCCTGGTCCTCGCGGCTTTGCTGGGAGCGGTGTTGTTGGGCCAGCCTGTCGTCGCCGATCGCCTTCGTCGTCCCGTCGATGGACCGCTGGATCGACTCCAGCTCCTCGACGGTCGACCGGAGCGTCGACAGACGGTCCTCGAGGTCGGACTCGCGCTCGCGGGCCGCGTCCAGCACGCGCTCCCACTCGGACTCCCGTCGGTCGGTGAGCGCGCCGATGCGCTGCTCGCGCTGTTGCGCGAACGCGATCGCGCCCTCGATGTCCGAGAACGACCCCGAGACGGCGACCGAGGCGTCCTCCAGGTTCGCGCGCTTCCGCTCCAGACGCTGTCGCAGGTCCGCGGCCGTCTGCTCTCCCTCCCGAGCGTCCGTCCGATACCCCTCGCAAATCTCCCGGAGCGACTCGCGTTCCGCCTCGAGGAGCTCGGTCCGCGTCCGCTGGTCCCGATCCGGCGCGTCGATCGCCTCCAGCGAGGACAGCTCCTCGTCGACCTCGGATAACCGGTCGTCGAGCGCGGACGCGCGCCGGTCGTCGGCCTCGGCCAGCCGCTCCAGATACGCGACGTTCCGCTCGATCCACGCGAGCTCCTCCGCGATCCCCGCCTCCACGTCGGTCCCGAGGTCCAGGCGACGCAGATACGCACCCAGCTGCTGGTGGTAGCTGGGCGCCTCCTCCACGAGGCGTTGGACCCGACGGTCCTCCTGCTGGAGTTCGACGAGCGTGTCCAGGGAGTCGATCCGGCGCTCCAGGACCTCGATCAGGCCGTCCCTGAGCGTCCGGCCGGCTGACAGCAGCTGTCGGCGGAACTCGGCCTCCCGCCGTTTGTACTGGACTCGCTCCTCGCGCCGGTCGGCCTCGCGGCGCTCCCGCTGGTCGGCCCGGCGTTCGCTCTCGCTCGCCCGAGCGCGCGCTCGGTCGGCCGTCTCCCGCGCGCGAACGGTTTGGTAGTACCCGCTTCGCACGAGCGCGTCCCTGGCCGCCGACCCGAGGGGGTTGGACGCGTCACGCATCAGCTGCGAGAGGTGTTCGCGCGCCTCGTCGTGGCCGAGCGTCTCCAGCGCCGCGACCGCTTCCCGCGCTCCCGCCGGGTCGCTTTCGCCGGCGTCCGCGGCCACCTCGGCGACCGGGTCGGCCGCCGCGAGGATCACCTCGTCCGAGACCGCATCCAGCGCGGCCTCGACGACCGGATCGTCGGGCTCACGGTCGGCCAGAAGCGTCGTCAGCCGCTCCGCGAGGTCCTCCGGCCGGGACCGTATCAGCTCCGCCACGGCGGTGGAGACGGTCGCCTCGTCGGCCGTCCCGCCCTCGCCGATCTCCTGGAAGAGCGCCCGTATCTCCGCGTCCGTCGCCGCCACCTCGTCGTCGGTGACGTACCGGACGCGGTCGCGGTAGCGAACGTCCGGCCGCTCCTCGATCTCCGCGTCGAGGCCGGTGAGGACCGAACAGAGCGCGCGGACCGCCTCCTGCCGTTCGGGACCCGTCTCCTCCGCGGCGACATCGATCAGCACGTCGACCACCGCTCGGACGCCGGTGACGCCGTCGAGGGTCTCGATGACGTGTTCGATCGACTGTCGGTACTGGGGGAGGTCGCGCAACCGGTCGACTTCCCGTCCGAGCGCCTCCACCGCGACCTCCGAGAGGGCGATCTCGTTCCGGAGCCGGCCGGGGAGCTGTTCGCGGTCGGCGCGCTGGTAGGCGTCGAGCGCCTCGACCGCCTCGGTCAGCGCGAACTCGTCGTCGCCCGGAAGCTCCGCCGACCACGCCTTCAGGTTCCGCAGCGCCGTCATCATCACCGACTGGTCCTTGCTGTTCCGCAGCGGAACCAGGTGGTACAGCAGGACATCGAAGTCGGTCTCCGAGAGCGACCCGTCGCCGAGCAGCCGGAGCGAGCTCTTGACCTCCTCCGGCGGCGCCGTCTCCGAGAGCAGCTGGTTCAGGGACCGCTGCTGGTTGAAGTTCGTGACGACATCCGCCGTCGGCGAGTCGTCGGTCGGGGCGCTCCGGTAGAGGTCCTTGAGGGCGTTCCTGACGCGAGGGGGATAGCTCCCGCCGCGCCGGGAGCGCTCGGCCTCGGCGACGATCGCCGAGAACAGGTGCGGCTCGGACGACCGGTGGTTCCGCACCCAGCCGACGACCGCGGACAGAAAGCTCACGGCCTGTCTCGGCGGATCGGACGCTCCCGCGAGGTTCACGAAGAGGACCTCCAGAAGCAGTCGCCGGTCGTCGGCGCGCATCTCCCGGAACCGGCGCCGGAGGGTGCGCTTGCAGAGCCGGCGAACGTCCCGGTCGTCGTCCCAGAGCCCCAACACCAGCGCGCGCGTGACGCGCCGGTCTCCCGGCGGCGCGTCCGCCAGCGTCTGCGCGTCCGCGTTCCGCTGTGCCGCGTCCCCCCGTCCCGCACTGAGCCGGCGAACGGCGGACGACACCGCCGACGCGCCGCTCATGTGTCCCCCTCCCTGTTCTTCTCGTCGCGCTGCCGGCGATCGGCTGGCTCGCGTTCCGCCGGGCGCTCCTCGTCGTCGGCCGCCGCCTCGGGCGCCCCCTCGCGGAAGCCGACCGGGAAGACGTCCTCGCCGATCGGGAAGCGGTCAGAGTGAAGCTCGAACCAGCCCTTCTCGGTGTACGGGACCGGCGTCTCGGGCTCGACCGCCGACTGCTGTTCGGCCTCCCCGACCGCTTCGTCGGCCTCGTCGACGGTCACGGGGTCGGAGAGGTGGTAGTCGTTTCGCGCCGGGAGGTCGGGGTCGCCGTGGACCGACTCACCTTCCGAGACGGCCGGCGGCGGTCCGGCCGCCTCGCCGGCGTCGAAGTCGGCCTCGGCCCCCCGTGCCGACTCCTGTCTGTCCGTCGTCCGCGCGACATCGCTCCGGGTCTCCTCGACGTCGGCCGCGGTTCCCTCCCAGGTCTCCTCGATGCGGTCCGTCGACCCCTCGATCTCCCGCTGGAGCGACTTCGAGTCGTTCAGAAGGCTCTCCGTCCCGTTCAACAGCTCGTCCCAGTTCGACCGGTTCCGCTCCGCGTCGCCGGCGCGGCGGGGGCGCTGCCTCATCGCTCCTCACCGCCCTCGACTCGCTCGGCGGCGCGGTCCGCCAGTTCGGGGTCGACATCCGCGACCCTGTCCGCCTCGACGGCCCGTCTGAAGACGCTGTCCAGCCGCCACGCGGTCTCGTTGCGGCGGTACTGGTGTTTCCGCGCTCGCTCCGCCGACTCGACCGCCGCCACGTCGGCCTCCGGGACCTCCGCCCTCGTCCGCTCGCCGAGGTCCGCAAGGTCGTCGTGGTCGGCGTCGAGCCGAGCCGCGAGCTCCCTGACGTGCTCGGCCTGGCGCGCTCGCCGGTCGACCGCCTCGGACTGCGTCTCGGCGAGGGACCGGAGCGTCCCCCGGAGCGAGTCGGCGCGCGACCGAGCCGTCTCGCCCCGCTCCTGCAGCGTGGCCTCCCGCGACCGGGCGGACTGTCGCACGCCGTTTAACTCGCCGACGATGTCGTCGACCCGCGCCTGGACGCGGTCGTACTCCTCCCTGATCTCGCGGAGCTCCGACTGTCGCTCCTCGAGTTCGCGCCGGTACCCGTCGATTCGCTGGAGCGATTCCTCGAGGTCGCTCTCGAGGCCCCGATGGTCATCGCGGAGCCGTCGCAGCTCGTCCTCGAGGTCCGAAATGTCGCCGTTCAGCCGCCGCAGGTCGGATTTCCGGTTCGAGAGCTCCGTCTCGGCGTCGTTCTGCTTCCCCTCCAGCTTCTCGATCTCCCGGTTGATCTCGCCCATCTTCCGTTCCCACTCGTCGTGTCTCCGCTCGTACTGCTCCCGCCAGTTCTCCCCGGAAAAGTCCCGCGGTGACGGCTCCTTGCCGTCCAGCTGTCGGAACTCCCGCTGGAGCGACCCGACCTCCTGTTCCAGACTGGGGATTATGTCGTGTTGCAGCTCCTGAATCCGGTTTTCGACGTCATCCTTCTCCCGTCGCGCGCTGTCCAAGTCCCCCTCAGCCGCGTCGATGTCGCTCTCGACCGACGTGATCTCGCGCTCGATCCGTTTCGCCTCGTCACGCTCCGTCTGCACCTCGCCACGGAGGGAGTCGATCCGGCCGACGAGCTCGCGGATCGCTTCCTCGAGCTCCTTCAGCCGGTCGAACAGCGGCGCCAGCTTCAGCATCCGCGTCGCCCCCTGCGACCGGAACGTCGACAGGTTGTCGACGCTCTTCGACGCGGCCTCGGCCGCCTCCAGTCCGGCCCGCTTTCGCTCGTCCTCCGTCGACGTTCGCTCCTCGGTCCGGTCGCGTATCTCGCGGTCGATGTCCGTCGCCGTGGACATCGCGTCGAAGCGGGTCTCGATCCGGTCGGCGGTGGTGCGGCGCTGTGACTCGCGCTCGACCTCCGACTCGTAGCCGGCGTCGACGAGCGTCTCACGGGCCGCACGTCGTAGTTCCTCGTCGTCCGCGTCGAACGCCGGGTCCAGCAGGACATCCACGATCTCCCGCGACTCGAGCCGGTCCAGCGCGTCGACGAGCCGGAGCCGTTTGTCCGCGTCGCCCTCGGCGGCGTCCCAGAGGTCGGCCGCGACGTCGACGAACTCGACGAGCCGGTGGTCGGCCGCGGCCTCGAGTTTGGCGTCGGCGACGGCGCTTTCCCCGACGTCCTCGACATCGATCTCCCACAGGAGCCGCTGGATCTCGGGCGGCCGAACCGAGAGCCACGCGCTCGCCGCGTGCGCGCTGACGGCCTCGGAGTAGGAGGAGGACTCGACGATCGTCTGCAGCGTGGACCGGACCGTCTCGTCGACGCCGAGCTCCGCCTCGGTGAAGAACACGCCCCGCATGTGGTCGGTCTGAGCCGGAGTCTCCGTCTCCTGCCGGGGCTCCAAGCCGACGAGGACCGACTCGAGGACGTCGATGCCCGCGTGCACCGTCTCGTCCTCGTGAGCGTCCCGGAGGAGGAACGAGCAGATGTCGTCCGCGCAGCCACGGAGGCCGGAGACGTGCTCCAGCGTCTCGAAGGCCGAGACCACGACCTCCTGCCGGCTCTCGATGCGCGGCAGCTCACGCAGCCACTCGACGATGGCGGGACCGACGTACCCGGACATCACGATGCCCGTGACCATCGAGGGCGGCAGCTCGTCGAGGTCGCCGGCGAGGTCGTCCTCGAGCAGTTCGATGGCTTCCTCCGCCGTGCGCCGGTCGTCGAGCTGTTTCGCCCACTTCTCGTAGGTGTCGAGCGCCGCCTTCTCGACCGCCGCGTCGTAGTGGTTCCGAAGCGGATAGAGGACGTCGACGACCATCCGCGTCGGAACGTCCGCGAGCGGTTCGTCACCGAGCGTCCGCAGCAGCGAGATCCGCGAGTCCGCGCCGAGGTTCGGGTCGACGAGCCGCTGCTGGATGTCCCGTTCGCGGAACGCCGCGACGCGTTCGTCGGACCGGCGGTCCCCGATCTCCGCGAGTCGCCGGAACTCCTCTTCGGCGGCCGAGATGCCCTTGGAGGAGGTGTCGTACCGCAGCAGCGACTGGACCTCGTCCAGGAACGAGATGAACACCTCGGGGTTCCGGTGGCGGAGCCCGTACGCCCGGTCGCCGAGCGCGCGGACGCCCTCCTCGGACTCGATCCCCGCCGCGGTCCGCGTGCCCAGGTTCCTGACGAGCCGTCGCAGCCACCGGGACTGCTCGTCGGCTTCCAGTTCCGACAGCGCCTCCAGCAGCCCCGCCCAGTCGAACTCCTCGTCGAGCGACGCGAGGCCGTCATCGGTCGTCGTCGCCACCGCCACGAGGTGCCGCGGCCGGAGCTCCCCGGGGTTGACCCCCGACTCCCCCTCGCGGTTCGAGAGGAACCGCTCCAGCTGTCCCGGGTCGGCCTGCCCTCGGTCGCTCATAGGAAGGCGACGGCGAGGACCCCCGCGGCGGTGACGGCCAGGAGCGCGACCTTCGCGTACTCCAGCGCGGCGGGCGTCTGGGTCGCCTCGAGCTCGGCGACCGTGGTCTGCAGCTCGTCGACGCTCGAGGCGAGGTCCTGGTTCGAGTTCCGGATCGCCTCCGAGACCTCGTCCTGGACGGTTCGGTTCCGTTCGGCCTGTTGCCGGATCTGGTCGAGGACCTCGGAGGACTGGCGCTCGAACTCGGAGGCCGCCTCCTCCATCGGCGTCGCGATGCCGTCCAGCTTCTGGATCGCCTGCGACTGCCGCTGGTTCAGGTCCGAGAGGGTCTCGCTGACCTCCTCGAGGCCGGCCAGGGTCTCGGGCACGTCCTGCGCGAGCATCTCGCGCGTCTCCGCCTCCTTCTGGATGGTCTCGTTCAGCTGCTCCACCGTCCGCCGCATCGCCTCGGAGTTCTCCTGGAGCTGCTCCAGGCGGGACTTGAGCGCCTCGGAGTTCTCCCGCTGGGTGATCGTGTGCTCGGTCTGCCACTCCTCGAGGCCCTCCATGGACTCCTCGTACACCTCCTCGACGCGCCGGTGCTGGGCGGCCCACTCGGTGAGGATGTCCGTCGTCTCGTCGAGCAGCTGCTGCTGTTCCTGCCGCCAGGTCTCGACGTTGTTCGCGACGCGCTCGACGGGCTCGGCGGCGTCGTCGAGCGTCTCCCCCCACTGCCGGAGCCCCTCGAAGTCATCGACGGTGCCGATCGCGGCGGAGAACCCGCCGACCGCCTCGTCCATCCGGTCGAAGACCGCCTCGAAGTCGTCGCCGATCTCGTTGAGCTCCTGTTGGGACTCCTCGAGCTTGTCGACCTGCTCGGTCACCGCCTGGTCGACCGACGCCTCGATGCGGTCCGCGTTGTCGTCTAACGCCCCCTTCATCTCGTCCTCGAGGGACTCGAGCTGTGCCTGCTCCTGCTGTTGGGAGCGGTAGAGGACCGCCCCGAGACCGCCGGTTCCGATCAGGATCGATGCGACGATGAGTAGGTTTCCAGTAGTTACCATGATCAGTGTGCCTCCGCGATGCCCGCGCGCCGGGCCTCTCGTTCGAGCTCCGTCAGCAGCTGTCGTCCGCCCCGTCTGAGGTCGGACTCAGCCAGGTTCCGTTCGAAGCCATCCGTGTCGACGCCGGCCTCGCTCAGTTCGTCGATGAACCGCTCGGCGTGGAGCGAGACCAGGATCTCGACGAGCCCCTCCACGACGTCGAGCCGCTCCTCGAGGTCCGGGTGCTCCGTGCGAACCCGGTCCGCCACCTTCCGCACGACGCCGAGGTTCAACAGGAGCTGTAGCTCCGAGGTGTCGATGGGCGCCGCCAGCAGTCGCTCCGTGACGTCGACCGCGGTCTGCCCGTCGACCGCGGCGTCGTCCTCCTGAACGTACTGCATCAACCTCGACAGCCGGCCGTAGAACCGGCGGTCCCTGTTCGACAGCGCCGCGTCGTCCTCGAGGAACGACTCGAGCCGCTCCCACCGACCGAGGCCGGCGAGCGACTCGACGTACGCCGTCGCCACGGCCTCGGCACCGTCCGCCGACGCGTCGGTGAAGACGCCGTCGGTGGACTCCGCGACCTCGACCACCCGTCTGGCGTTGTTGCGTCGGCTGCCGATCCGCATCAGGAACCGGGCCGCTCGGACCTCCTGGCCGAACTCCTCCTCGAGCCGTTCGACGTACTCCTCGGCGGTCTCGAGGTCGCCGACCCGGAGCCTGTTCTCGACCGCGTTTCGGCACACGTCCGCGTCGGGGTGGTCCTCCAGCAGCGCCGCCCAGACGTCGAACGCGTCGTGCCAGCGCTCGTCCGTTTCGGCCGCCCTGGCGGCCATCATCCCGGTCTCCCGGTCGCTCTCGCCGGAAACGTAGGTGTCGGCGTCGTACGCGGTCAACACGTCGGTCGCGATCTCCCGACGGCCCGCCGCCTCCGCCGCCTCGAACAGGTCCGGACCGACGTCGAACAGCTCCGCCGCCGGGAAGAGGTACGTCCGGTAGAGCTCGAGCGCGTCCTCGCGGCCGGTGTCGGTCCCGCACAGCAACGCCTCGATCGAGGCGGCGATCAGGCGACCGTTGTCGGCCGCCGGGTCGGGTTCGCACTCGCGGAGCCATCGCTCGACCGCGAGGACGATCTCCGGGTAGCACTCCGCTCGGCGGCCGAACTCCACGAGCGACTCCAGCCGGTCGACCCCCTGCTCCGGCGCCCAGCGGTTCAGGCTGCCCCGGAGATGTCGTCGAAACCGCCCCTCGAGTCCCAGGTCGTCCGCGACCGCGAGCAGCGGGACCGGCGTCCGAAGCGACGGCCCGGCGTCCAGCGCCTCGGCCACCAGGTCGGCAGCCGCGTCGGACCGCTCGCGTTCCCGCAACGCCCTCGCGACGGGGACGACCGGCACCGACTCCACGTCCAGCGTCGAGAGCCGAACGAGCTGGTCGTCGGTCAGCGGGGCGCTCGCACCGTGGATCGCCACCGTCCGCAACAGCAGCCGGCGCCACTCCGACCGACCCATACAGAACTCGAAATGGTCCGCATCGAGGTCGCCGGACGCGTCGTCGCGGCCGGCCGCCAGACACCAGTCGAGGAGGTCGTCGTGGGGGCTCCGCGGAACGTCGACCTCGGGGAGGTCCTCGGCCCCGAGGCGGAACTCGACGATCAGTCTCGCCGCCTCCACGAGGCCCGACGCGTAGCCACCGCCACGATAGTCGACGCGGAGGAACCGATCGACGGCCTGAACGACCGCCGGCCGGTCCGGCGATTCCGAGTCCGACCTGCGCTGCCGGTCCAGTCGAGTCAGCCGATCCAGCGCGGTCGCGTACTCCCGAGACCCCTCGACTGGAGGCGGCTCCAGATCCACACCACCGTCGGCTCGGACCGCCCCGCGACCAGACGCGTCACCCGATCGTCTGACAGGGGCGTGATTTTTGTCATCTGATGACACACGACGCACACCGGGTCGGACTCACTTATATCCAGCGTCATATTATATCTGACATCATTCGACGGTTCCGAAGCGGGACCCACCGACTGCTGCCGGACGCACGCTGAGTCAGGCGCGTCATCCCCTCCGCACGCGGCTCTCCGCCACCCAAACACCCAATTGGGCGGCCCGGGTACGGCGCCCCATGCCCGACCCCATCCCGCTCGATGCGTACCACGACCTCCGCATGCCGAACGACGTGGCGGTCTCGCCGGACGGCGAGCGCGTCGCGTTCGTGGCGGACGAGATGCACCCCGACCCGGACGAGCGCCACAGCGCGCTGTACGTCGCGCCCGCGGACGGCTCGCGTGACCCCCACCGCCTCTCGCGTGCGTCGGACGCTCGCGCCCCCGCGTGGTCCCCCGACGGCGAGCGGCTGGCCTTCCTCGCGGCACGCGAGGCGGACCTCGACCGCGGCCGCGGACGCGGCGAGGACGTGGACGAAATGACGGACGAGGAGCAGCACGCCGAAGAGGAGGCGAACGGCGACGAGAACGACGACGAGAACGACGACGAGAACGACGACGACGAGAACGGCGGCCCGAACGGCGACGACGAGAACGGCGGCCCGAACGGCGACGACGAGCCGAAGCCGCAGGTGTGGACCTTCGACCTCGCGCTCGGCGGTGACGCCCGGCAGGTGACCGACCGCGAGGAGGGCGTCCGCGAGTTCGACTGGGGTCCCGACGGCGAGCGGATCGTTGTCTCCGCGCGCGATCCCACCGACGAGGAGCGCGAGTACCTCGACGCCCGCGAGGAGGGCGGTCCGGTCGAGACGGAGCGCCTCCAGCACAAGTTCGACGGCGTGGGCTTCACCGACACCGTCACCACCTACCTGTTCGTCGTCGACGCCGCGACCGGCGAGGCGACCAGACTCGACGACGCCTACGGCGCGGGCTCCTCGGAGCCGATCATGGGCCTCCAGCCGGCGTGGGGCTCGAACGACCGGATCGCGTACGTCTCCGTCGACCGGGAGGACCCGCCGGGCGAGGCGACCGACCCCGACGACACCCTCGCCGCCGACGTGTACACCATCGCGCCCGACGGGACCGACAGGCGGCGGCTCACCGACGGGACGCTGCGCTGCTCGAGCCCCGAGTGGTCCCCCTCGGGCGACCGGGTGGCGTTCGCCGGCGGCAACCCGACGAACTGGTACCAGCCGACGGAGGTGTACGTCGCCGCGGACGACGCTGACGCGGCCGACGGCCACCGTGAACCGACCTCCGTCTCCGGATCGCTCGACCGCACGGTCGCACGGTTCGGGGCGCCGCGGTGGCGCGACGCGGACACGCTGGTCTGCCCGGTCGCTGACGAGGGCTGGACCCGGCTCGTCGAGTTGCACGCCGACCGCGACGACCCGACGCGCGTCTTCGACTCGCAGGGCCGCGACCGCACCCTCGGCCGGTTCGACATGACCGGCGGCACGGTCGCCTGTACCCTCTCCAGCCCGCAGGGCGGCTCCGACGTGTACGCGGTCGACGCGGACGCGCTCGCGGATGCCGAGGAGGCGGACCTCCGGCGGCTCTCGCTGCTCAACGAGTCGTTCCTCACCGCCCACGAGCAGCCGACGAGCGAGCGGATCACCTTCGAGAACTCGGACGGCGAGTCGGTCGAGGCGGTCGTCTACCGACCGCCCGACTTCGACCCCGACGACCCCGAGCCGGCCCCGACGGTCGCGGCGATCCACGGCGGCCCGATGTCCTACGACGCGCCGACGTTCCACTTCCCGCACGCCTACTGGTGCTCGCGGGGATACGTCGTGATCCGCGTCAACTACCGCGGTTCCACCTCCTACGGCAGCGAGTTCGCGGAGGCGCTCAACGGCTCCCGCGGCGAACTGGAGTCCGACGACGTGATCTCCGGCGTCGAGCACCTCGTCGACCGCGGCTACGCCGACCCCGACCGGCTGTTCGTCACCGGGTTCTCCTACGGCGGGATCACGACCGCCCACATCGTCACGCGGACGGACCTGTTCGCCGCGGCCGCGCCCGAACACGGCATCTACGACCTCTACTCCACGTTCGGCACGGACGACAACCACAACTGGCACCAGTGGGAGTTCGGGCTCCCGTGGGAGAACGTCGACGCCTACCGCGATCACTCCTCGATCACGGACGCGGGCGAGATCGACACCCCCCTCCTGATCACCGCCGGCGGGAAGGACTGGCGCTGTCCCCCCTCGCAGGCCGAACAGCTCTACGTGAGCGTGAAGAAGCAGGGCGTCCCCGCACGGCTCGTCGTCTACCCCGAGGAACACCACAACGTCGGCGACCCCGAGCGCGCGACTCACCGCGTCCGCGAGCTGACCGAGTGGTTCGAGCGCCATGATCCCGCAGTCGAGACGGCGGACGGCGAGAGCGAAGCGGATACGTAGGTCGTCCCCGCCTCCATCCGTTCAGAGGTCGTGATACGCCTCGATCGCCGACCGGAGATCGTCGGGGATCGGCATCGAGTCGCCGGACTCGTCGACGATCACCTGCACGGTCTCGGCCTCCGCCGCGACGCCCTTCTCCGTCCTGATCTCGTAGGACATCGGAATCGACGAACGACCGAGCTCCGGCACGTCGAGCGAGACGGTCACCGACCCCTCCTCCAGCGTGACCGGCGCCCGGAAGTCGACCGACAGCGTCGCCAGCACGCTCGGGATCCCGTCGAGGCCGCGGTCGGTCACCTCCCTGAAGTAGTCCGTCCGCGCCTGCTCCGTGTAGGTGGCGTACACCGCGTTGTTGACGTGGCCCATCGCGTCGATGTCCCGGAACCGAACGCCGATCTCGGTCGTGAAGGCGGTCATGCTCGCTCACTCGCGGAGGCGCCCCATGTAGTCACCGGAGCCGGCCGGGGCGGCCGGAGGAACCCGAGCCGGGCCGCCGGTCAGCGGAACAGCCGCTCGCGGAGGGACCGCGAGGTGGGGCGCTCCGCGAGCAGGACCGACGCGTCGAGGTTCTCGAGCACCGAGAGCGCGAGGGAGCCCTGCACGACGCGCGAGAGCAAGCCCTGTTCGGTCGCCCCGACGACGACGAGGGTCCGGTCGGCCGCGGCCCTTCTGATCGCCGACTCGACCGCTCCCGTCTCGACGCGGATCTCGGCGTCGTCGAGGCCGTGCTCGGCGGCCCACTCGCCGAGGAACACCCGGCCCGTCTCGCGGTCCTCCGCGACGTACAGCAGCGTGACGTTCGCGCCGACCGCGTCCCGGAGCGCGCGGGCGACCTCCGCGGACAGGTCGGAGGAGTAGCCGCCCGCGGTCGGGAGCAGCACCTCGCTCGGGTCGAACGACCGCTCGTTGAGCACGAGCACGTCACACGGGAGGCTCTGCGCGAGCTCGTCGAGCGTCCCCTCCGCGCGCCCGCCGGCCAGCCGCGCGCCGCCGTAGCCCATGATGAGGGTGTCGGCCTCGTGATCGCGCGCGGCGTCGAACACCTCCGCCACGCCCTGGTGGGAGAGGATCGTCCGCGTTTCGACGGGGATGTCGAACCGTTCGGCGTCCTCCCTAGCGTCGGCCAGTAGGCGCTCGGACTCGTCCATTACGCCCTGCCTGCGTTCGGCGGCGGCCGCCAGCGACGTCTGGTCGGGGACCTGCACGACGTGCGTCGCGAACACGGTCCCCCCCTTCGCCTTCGCGAGCGCGCCGGCGAGCGTCATCAGCGCCCCCTCGGTTCGGGGGTTCGAGAGCGCGACCATCACCGTCGGGCCCGTATCCCGGTCCGGCGTGGTTGCGGTCGGCTCCTCGCTCGGTCCGCCCTCCGAGACGTGGCGACCGAGCAGTCCTCGACCCTCCGTGTGACGGCGTGCGTAGACGGCGTACCACAGCACGGAGCCGACGACGAAGGCGGCCGAGAGGGCCAGCTCGCGGAAGCCGACGAACGCGAGCAGCCCGAGCGAGAGCACCATCCCGAGGATCGGCGTCAGCGGGTAGAACGGGACCGTGAAGTCCGGGTCGTACTCGGGCGCGTCCGTCTCCCGGAAGACGATCAGGGCGGCGTTCATCAGCGCGTACACGACGAGGTGGAGCACGCTCGCCGCCTTCGACAGGATCTCGAGGTCCTGCCCGAGCAGCGCGATGAACACGAGGATCATCGCGCCCGTCACGACGATCGACCGGTACGGCGTTGCGAACTTCGGGTGGATGTCGTTGAGCCAGTCGGTGACGATACCGTCCCGCCCCATCGCGAAGTTGATCCGCGCGGAGGCGAGGATAGAGGCGTTGGCGCTCGAGGCAGTCGCCAACAGCGCCCCGACGGTGACGATCCCCACGGCGAGTCCCGTGTACTCGCCCGTGAATGCGACCTCCGTCGCCTGGGTCAGCGGCGCGCTGGTGCTGAGTTCGGACCACGGGACGACGCCGAGCATGACCGATACGAGCACGGCGTAGATCACGGTCACGATGGCCACGCTTCCGATGACGGCGATGGGGAGATTTCTGCCCGGATTCTTCAACTCTTCGGCCACCGTGGCGATCTTCGCGTAGCCGAGAAACGAGACGAACACGAGAGCGGTTCCGGGGAGAATGGCCCCGTAGCCCATCGGTGCGACGCCGTCGGTCCCGAGCAGCGTCGCCGTGTCGAACGCGAGCCATCCGCGGACCGCGAACAGCGTGAGTATCCCCAGAAGCAGCGTCACGATGACGGTCTGCACCCCGCCGGTCTCCTTCGCGCCGACGTAGTTCACGAGGACGAACGCGGCGCCCGCGAACAGTGCGCCGACCTGCACGTCGGTGAGGAACAGCACGCTCGGCATCGGAGCCAGCGTGGCGAGGTACTGCCCGAAGCCGATGCTGTAGAACGCGGAGGCGAACGCAAGCCCCATCCAGTCGCCCATACCGGCTATCGAGCCGAACAGCGGACCAAGCGCCCGATTCACGTAGTAGTAGCCGCCACCGGCCTTCGGCATCGCCGTACCGAGCTCGGAGACGGAGAAGGCGTTGACCATCGCGACGAGCCCGCCGACCACGAACGAGACCACGACCACCGGACCGGCCGCCTGCGCGGCCACCCCGGGGAGTACGAAGATCCCCGCGCCGATCATCGTCCCGATCCCGATGGTCATCGCGGAGACCAGCCCCAAGTCCTTCGCGAGTTCCTCGTCGCTCACGCGAGTCCCTCCGGATCGAACATGTGGTGGTGTCGAGTTCGGAACACGCTATTCCCCCTCGACCTCCGGAAGCGATATCACCGGCACCTCAGGGTCCGTGACGAGCTTTATCGCAGTGTCGCCGGCGATGAACTGGACGAGTCGGCTCCCGCCCCGCGGACGGACAGCGATCACGGTCGCACCGACGGACGCGGCCTCGTCGAAGATGGTCTCGACGACATCCGTTCCGAACGCCGTCCGCGTGTCCACGGGGACCTCGCCGGCGAGCCGGGTCTCGACGACCGCCAGACACGCGGCCGCGTCCTCGCGTCGCTTGTCCAGCGGCGCCTTGTCGACTGTCCCGCCGCCCTTCTCGATCACGTGAAGGGCGGTGACGCGCTGGACGCGGTCGAGATGCGGACGGAGTGCATCGCACGTCGCCCGCGCGTCCGCCTCGGTCACGACCGGCAACAGGACGTGGTCGAGAAGAGCCACCTCAGAACACCCCTCCGACGGTTCGGCCCGACTGTTCCTCCGGGGGAGTGCGACGACCGAGACCCCGGCGATCCGGACGTGGAACGGTGGTCGCACGCCTCCGGTCGCGTCCTCTGGCATCGGTGCGTCTCATGTCGCGAGCGTCGGGGACGACAAATATAACTATTCCGATGAGATTGCGTGATCCGTAGAATAGATCATATATATTTCGGAATGAGTAATCACCATGCGAGTGTTCGACCGCATCGCCGCTCCGCGCCGAGCGGCGGGATAAAGTGGGTGTCCGTGGTACGGCTCGTATGGACTACCGGCTCGACGAGATCGACCGGCGCATCATCTACGAGCTGATGCGCGACGCCCGAACCACGTCCGCGCCGACGATCGCCGAGGAGGTGAACGTCTCGGCCGGGACGATCCGGAACCGGATCGACCAGCTCGAGGAGCACGGGATCATCCGCGGCTACACGGCGGGGATCGACTTCGAGCGCGCGGAGGGCCACCTAACCACCCTCTACGTCTGTAACGCGCCCGTCTCGGAGCGCAAGGCGCTGGCCCACGAAGCGCTCGCCGTCCCTGGAGTGATAAACGTCCGGGAGCTGATGACCGGTCGTCGGAATCTCCACATCCTGGCGGTGGGTGGAAACACCGAGTCGCTCCGACGGATCACCCGCGCCCTCTCGAAGCTCGGGATCGAGATCGAAGACGAGACGCTAGTCGAAAGCGAGACCGACGGGGCCTACGCGCCGTTCGGCCCCGACGACGAACCGCCGACCGCCGACGCCACCGACTTCATCAGCCTCGCGGGCGACGCGAACGTCGTCGACGTGACGGTTCCGGAGGACGCGCCCATCGTCGGACTCACGCTCGAGGCGGCCGTTCAGGACGGGCTCCTCGACGACGACGCCCTTATCATCGCCATCGAGCGCGGCGATCGCGTCCTCACGCCGCACGGGACGACCACCGTCCAGCCGGACGACATCGTCACCGTCCTCTCGCGAAGCGGCGACACGGCGTCCGTCCTCGAAACGTTCGTCGCCGAGGAACGGACCGCCGCGGAGGAGTGATGAGGACCGGCCCATCGATCTTACTTCGTAGAGCTCACCGAGCTACCCCCCTCCAGAAAAACGGCCATAGGAGTATTGTGTATCGCCATATATGATTTATAGAATGCCGATCGTCAGCTTTTCGGGACGCGGCCGGCACCGAACCGAACCAACATCTTCAATTTCCCGCCGCGTCCACGTTCGCGTATGAGCCTCGAAGCGGAGGTCGACTGTCCCAACTGCGAGGAAACGCGCTCGTTCTACCGGTCGGCGGCGATGAACCTCCACCTCGGCGAGAAGACGAAGTGGCGCTGTCCGGAGTGCGGCTACGGGTTCGTGCGGATCAACGGCATCAGCACGCTCCCCGCGTAGCGGCGGTCCCCTTCTTCGACGCCTCGACCCCGGGAGTGACGGCGCCGAACCGGGAGTCTGCGGACCGAACGCGGACGGCTAGGTCTCACACCCGTCAAAGCGGCAGAGCTCCGTTTTTCTCGTTCGAGCACACGCGCGAGCGGGCGACGCACCACACGGTCGCCGCGACATCGACGATCGGTCGTAGACAACTTCCACCTCTCGACGACCGCGGCACGCGTCTCGACGACGGGGCGCTACGTGAGCGGGCAGCCTGATGCCGCCTCCCGTGCGCCCCGGCTCAACCGTTCCTCTCGCGCCGTCGATCGGACCCGATTTCGGAGGACCTCCGACGAACTCGCCGAAAATTGTCCGGATACACCGACGGGCACCGATCGGATAAACTTCATAGTGCGATACAGAATTTGGGGCTGGCGCTCGATCCGTCGACAGAAGGTCCGGTCGGAGAAGCTCCGCAGGAGGTGTGAGGTCCTCTACGACTCGCGGACGACGTTGGCCTCGAGGACGCCGACGCCGTCGACTTCGGCGCGGACCGTGTCTCCGCCCTCGATGACGCCCGCGCCCGGCGTGCCGGTGCTGATCAGGTCACCGGGTTCCAGCGTCATCACGTCGGAGTGGAACGAGACGAGTTCCGGCGGCGAGAACAGCATCCGGTCGAGCGTGTTCTCGGCGATCACCTCGTCGTTGATCACCGTGCGGACGGTCGTCTCGGACAGGCGGTCGAGGCTCGCGGGCGCGGAGATCCACGGGCCGACGACGAGGAAGGAGTCGAAGCTCTTCGCGCGCGTGAGGAACCGGGGGTTGCGCTGGAGGATGTCCTCCGCGGTCATGTCGATCACGGGGACGAACCCCGCGACCACGTCCGCGAAGTCGGCCTCGTCGACGCCCTTGCAGGTGCGGCCGATGACGACGCCGAGTTCCGCCTCGGCGGTGACGCGGTCGGAGACGTCCCGCGGCGGGAGTCGGATCGGACCACCGGGGGCGGTGACCGTCGTTGCGGGTTTCATGAAGCTCGCCGGCTCCTCGGGCCGGATCTCGTCCAGGTCCGCCGCGTGGTCGGCATAGTTGAGCCCGATCCCCCACAGCTTTCCGGGGTCGAACGGCGCCGCGAACCGGACGTGTTCCGCCGGTCGGGGCCTCGCGGGGAGCGACGCGAGCGGCGGCAGGTCACCGGTCGCGGCGGCCGCGAGGGCGTCGGTCGTCGTCGCGTCCGCGGGGTAGTCGGCCGCGGAGAGCGGAACGAACCCCTCGGCGTTTCCGAGGAGGGGCCGCCCCTCGACCGAACGCGCGAGTCGGTATGTCTCGCTCGCCATCACTCCTCCCGGTCGGTCCAGAACTCGAAGCCGCGGCCGGGCGCGAACACGTCCAGCCCGACCGCGCGCTCGTCGCCCGCGTTCTCGACGCGGTGGGACTCCCACGCGTCGAGGTGGACGGAGTCGTAGGCGGCGAGCGTGACGGTCTCCTTCTCGGTGTGCAGGGTGAGTTCGCCCTCCAGACAGACACAGACCTGCTCGTTCTCGTGGTCGTGCATCGGCGAGGAGTGGCCCGGCGGCTTCTCGAACCACTCGAAGGTGAATCGGTCGCTGCCCGCGAGCGCGGCCCGCTGCCAGCCGTCGTCGGGTTCGTACGTCTCCGCGTCGTCGAAGGGAACGTGATCCATGCCGGGTGCTGGCGTGTGGCGACAAAAGCGGTTGCGGTCGTCCCGCCGCGTCACCGGTTTCGCGCGGATAAATCGGTCGCTGCGATAGCGAATCGGCGGGCAGTGCGAGGAGACGGGACTTACGGCGGTCCCGCAGGAGGTAGATAAATGGCCGCGAACGACGAAATCGGCAGTTTAGAGGTTCGCGTTGCCGGCGCCGCCGTCGATGACGACGGACTGCCCGGTGATGAAGCCGGACTTCGGCGAGGAGAGGAACGCGACCGTGTTCCCGAGCTCGATGGGGTCGCCGATTCGGTCGAGGGGGTTGTTCGCCCACTCCTGTAGCCCCTCCTCGTAGGAGTCGTACTCGCCGCGCTCGACGGCGGCGTTCACGAGGTCCTCGATGCGGCTCGTCTCGTGGGGGCCCGGAAGCACGGCGTTGGCGCGTACGTCGGGCGCGAGCTCCTGCGAGAGCGTCTTCTCCAGTCCGATGACGCTCATCCGGACGGAGTTCGAGAGCACGAGCCCGTCGATGGCCTCCTTCACGGAGCGGGAGGTGATGTTGACGATGGTCCCGCCGTCGCCTTCCTGTAGGGGTTCGGCCGCCGCGCGGGTGAGGCGGACGACGCTCATCACGAGCAGTTCGTAGGCGTGCTCCCAGTCCTCGTCGTCGGTCTCGAGGAACGGCCCCGAGGGGGGACCGCCCGCGGAGGTGACGAGGTGGTCGAGGCGGCCGAACTCCGCGAGCGTCTCGTCGACGAGCCGCTGGATGTCGTCCTCGTCGGTGAGGTCGCCCTGGACGGGGTGAACGGTCGCGTCGCCGGCGGCCTCCTTGCGGAGTTCCGCGGCGGCCTCCGCGAGCCGGTCCTCGTCCCGGCCGTTGACGACGACGTTGACGCCTTCGCGGACGAGCGCCTGCGCGGAGGCGAAGCCGAGTCCGCTGCTCGATGCGGTCGTGAGCGCGACGTTCCCGTCGATCTGTAGGTCCATACGGCGTCATTCGCCGCGTGTGGCATAACCGTTGTCGCTGGGGCCGGCCGCCGCCGCGTTCCGAACGCTTTTGTGTGGCGCTGGCGCCCGCAGTCGATCTCTCGGCGAAAGGCTTTGGCCGACCGGGCGAAATCCCCGACCATGGTGAGCCACGATGGTCGGTGAGGCCCGCGATCCGGAGACGGACGAGGGGCCGCTCTCGGGCGTGACGGTGCTCGACGCCTCGCGCGTGCTGGTGGGGCCGTTCTGTACATTGCAGCTCGGCGACCTCGGCGCGGACGTGATCAAGGTCGAGCGACCGGGGTCGGGCGACCAGACGCGGGACTGGTACCCCCCGACGTTCGACGCGGCCGACGGGCGGGCGGGAGCCGACGCGGACGATCCCGGCGAGAGCGCCTACTACGTGAGCGTCAACCGGAACAAGCGCTCCGTCGAGTTGAACCTCGCGAGCGAGGCGGGCCGCGAGGTGTTCCGCGACCTCGCGAGCGAGGCGGACGTGCTCGTGGAGAACTTCCGCGTCGGCAAGATGGCCGACTGGGGCCTCGACTACCCCGACCTCACGGCGGAGAACCCTGGCCTCGTCTACTGCGGCATCTCGGGGTACGGCGAGTGGGGGCCCGACCGCGACAAGCCCGCCTACGACATCATGATGCAGGCGCGGGGCGGCCTGATGTCGATCACGGGCGTGGAGGGCGGCGCGCCCGTCCGGGTGGGCGTCGCGCTCGCGGACGTCGGCGCGGGGATGTACGCCACGCAGGCGATCCTCGCGGCGCTTCTGGAGCGCGAGCTGGGCGACGGGACGGGACAGAAGGTGGACGTAAGCCTGCTGGACGGGCAGGCGGCGTGGATGAGCTACATGGCGACCAACTACTTCGCCTCCGGCGACCCGCCGGGGCGAATGGGGAGCAAGCACCCGACCATCGCTCCCTACCAGGCGTTCGAGACCGCGGACGGCTACGTCGTGGTCGCGTGCACGTCGAACGCCTTCTGGGAGCGGCTCTGCGAGGCCCTGGACCGGCCGGACCTGCTGGCCGACGAGCGCTTCGCGAC
Organism: Haloparvum sedimenti; assembly: GCF_001462205.1. Lineage (GTDB taxonomy): Archaea > Halobacteriota > Halobacteria > Halobacteriales > Haloferacaceae > Haloparvum > Haloparvum sedimenti. Next base: position 3,880 of record NZ_LKIR01000004.1, on the reverse strand, counting down.
GAACGCGGACCGCGTGCGGAACCGCGAGGCGCTCGACGCTGCGCTCGACGCGGCGTTCGCGGAGTGGACGACCGCCGAGGCGGTGGAGACGCTGGAGGCGCACGACGTGCCCGCGAGCCACGTCCGGGACATGGCGGAGCTGTTCGCGGACCCCCAGATCGAGGCGCGGGAGATGCGCGTGGAGATGGAGCACCCGACCGCGGGCACCGTGACGATGCCCGGCTCACCGATGAAGTTCTCGCGGACGCCCGCGACCTACCGTCAGCATCCCCCGCTGTTGGGCGAGCACACCGAGACGGTCCTCCGGGAGTTCGGCTACCGGGACGCCGACCTCGCGGACCTCCGCGAGCGCGGGGCGATCCCCGAGGAGTAGCAGGATTTTCTGTCCGCCCTTCCGGGAAGGCGGCGGCGACCCGCCACAAGGAATATATCTGTTGCCGACCAGAGGACAGGTATGAGCAAGCATTTCGAAGACGCGCGGTACTACCTCGGGCGAGCGGTCGAGCACGCGAAGGCGGGCGTCAAGGAGGAGTTGGAACCGATCGAGGCCCGCGTCCGCGACATCGTGGGCGACGAGGAGGAGCCGGAGCCCTCCCGCGTGGACGCGATCAAGGCCGACCTGAAGGAGCTCGAGCAGCGCGCGGAGGGCGAGGCCCGCGAGGCGGTCGCGAGCGCCCGCGAGAAACTCGACGGCTACCGCGGCCGCGGCGAGTCCGCGGACGCGGACGCGAAGTAGCGCGCGACCGTAGCCCCGTGGCGACCCGCCCGCGCCTCATTCCCGGGACGCGGCCGCCGCGTCGGGGCCGTAGCGCTCGTCCACCCCGCGGATGTCGAACGGGACCTCGTTCTCGCGGAGGAGGGTTCTGAACCGGCGGACGCCCTCCGCCGCGTCGACCGCCTCCGCCCGGTAGTGGCGGATCGGGTGCCGGATCCACGACGGTTCCCAGTGGGCGTACACGTCGGTCGTGTCGCGGTCGGGGCCGACGTACAGCGCGAGGTGAAGCTGGTGGTCGCTCCACAGCGCGCCCTCGGGGTACCACGCCCAACTCGCCTCGGTCACCTCCGGGTCCGTGGCGTACGCGCGGTACTTCAGCGAGGAGAGCAGGTTGCGGACGAAGCCGAGGCGGTGGAGCAGCGCCTCGACCTCCTCGTGCGGCATCGCGAGCGTGCAGGCGTACTGGTCCCGCGGCGTCTCCCGCTCCGCGTAGAGGCCGACGAGCGACAGCGGCGCGTGGAGCAGGCCCGCGACCGCCTGCCGCGCCCGCTCCGCGAACTCCAACTCGTGGGTCATGCGTGACCGATGGACGGCCGCGCCCTTCAGTCCCCCGCGAGAAGTAACCCTTAAGTCTCGGCCTCGGGTACGAATGCATGCGCGGGTTGGTGGTCTAGCCCGGTTATGACGGCTCCTTCACACGGAGCAGGCCGGCGGTTCGAATCCGCCCCAACCCACTTCTTTCGCTCCTGTGATTGACAGCGGAGCAGATGCTGCGTTTTTGTTTACACGACCGCGGACTGGGTTGACTGGCAGGGAGACAAGGTTCGGGTGCCTGCGGTCGAGGATGGATGAACTCCGAAGACGGAACACGCAGTGCGGACGATCCCAGTGAAAGACGTGGACACGCTCCGGTTGTTCAGGCAGTTCTTCAAGTGGAACGGCGAAATCGGCGTGACGCGGCAGACGGTCGGGAACCGAGTGCGAGCGGTCGCGGAGGACACCGAGTTGGACAAGAAGGTGATGCCGCATATTCTTCGGCACACCTACGGGACTCTCATCGCCCATCGTAGAGCGTCACCACAGTACATTCGGCAAACGATGGGGCATGCGGATCTATCGAGCGCGAATGACTATCTGCAGTACGCGGGAACGCAGTTGGATGCGGAGGCAGAGGAGTTGTGGTAGCGTTTGAATTCCTTCAAATGGTTGTGAAGCAATGTCCCAAGGGTCTATATGATTCCTCGCTAAACTCACTCTACAGGGGAATACACATGCCCAAAGTTTCGGGAGGCGGGATAGATCCCTCCGGCCCACGAGATCCGCTCAATCCTCTTGGTCCGTTGAAGTCCCAGATTCAGCACTTCGAGGCGATGTTCGAAGTTATCTTTGACGACTATGAAGGGTTCATCGACGAGCTTTACCGAAACGTCCAGCAAATGCCCCCAGAACAGCGATTCACCGAATCAGCAGACGAAGTCAAAGAGATGGTGCAATCGCAGTTCGGGAGTATTGACGCACTCGTCAGCCAGTTCCCATTCGACGAGGATACACTCAATATCTTTCTCAAGAAGGCTATCTCCAGCCTTATTAAGCAGGTTTTAGAAGGGGTATACGTTGTTCGGAATCCCGAGGGACACCTGATTGTGGCAGCAAGCCTCCAGGCAATCCTGAACGCGGTAAACCGTGCGCTTCACGAGGACAACTACGACGGTGAAGTCCTGAGCTCAGCTGTCCTCGCTTTGTACGCACGGTTCTACAACCTGGTCAAGTACGAGAACGGAGATGTCTCCGAAGAGGCGGTCGTTCGCGATGTCGCAAGGGGGCTCCATTACACTCACGAGGCCTTCGGCGAATCGTATTTCCGTCCGCACCCTGACGAGATCGATTTCGAGTTGCTGCGAGAAGAGATAGTCCGGTATGGTGCTGTCTCCGCGTACAAGCATCTCGATATCTCGGTCACTCGCGGTGCAGAGTTGGCTAACGTGAGCCACAACGAATTCCGCGAGTTGCTCGATAGACACGGTGTCCGTCCTAACCTCGGCCCAGACTCTCTCGAAGATCTCCACGAATCTTCTCTCATCGATGAGTAGGCCGGATCGAATCGTTCTCGATAACAGTATCCTATCTGCATTGCAGAATGCGGGATGGTTCACGTCACTCCAATTTTGGTATCCAGAATCAATGCTCATCGTGCCACAGCGGATCTGGGAGAGCGAGTTCGAACCATACCACTCGCGGTCGGAGCTTCCGTTCTGGATGATGATCCAAGTCGCCGATCTCAATGCTCTCGATGTTGATCTCCCAGGTCAAATCGGGGAAGCAGACTGGAGCTGTATTCGGCTCGCCGAACATGGAGACGATAACGCGCTTTTGGTCACAAACGATCGGCGGCTCAAGCAAACAGCAGAGAATCGCGGGACATCCGTACAGTGGGGAACACGATTTGCCCTCGACACGTACCAGCTATGCGGGATTTCTGAACAAGAGTTCGATTCAGGGGTAGAGGACTACCTGGATGACGTTCCGCTAAGCTCGAATCTGAAAGATGATGTGAGGAATACGGACAAGATCTAGCAGGAACATAAGTTCACGGCCGAGAATAAAGGTTCTCTGGAGACCAGACACGCGGTTCGGACGATCCCGGTGAAAGGCAGGTGCCAAGAGGGCACAGTGAATGTGATAATCCACCGCCAAGTATAATAGATAATTGACTAAAGGACCGCTAATGAAAAGTCGAGAATATAAGGGAGTGTGGTGGACCGAGGAAAAGCCAAATGACCAATATATGGGAAACATGACTTTCGATCCAGAGAAAGGTATTTATCTGGACTTGCTGGGAGATCTAAGTGATTCTTTCATCAGTTCAGGATCAGCGGAGACCTTCAACAAGATCTTCGGCCTGAATGAGAATGGGGATCATATCACCTTGTTAAATTGCGTTCGAGACAGTTCTTCTAGAGGGATGACAGAAGTGCGTTCGTCCACTTATATGTGCACCTATCTGATGGAGGGAGCGATTTTCCAAAATAAGAACCCCGCTTTCAACAAAATCGATATTTCTTTTTACGGTATGAATTGGTGGGTAGGTGGGCCGACACCCCGTCCAACACAAGAAGCTATGGAAGGGTTAGCAGGGGCAGAGGATTATAATAAAATGGCTTTGGA
>NZ_LKIR01000039.1 GCF_001462205.1 Haloparvum sedimenti | reverse complement strand
GAACACCAAGTACAATTGGACGAAGGACCCGTCAACGGCGGGGGTAACTATGACCCTCTTAAGGTAGCGTAGTACCTTGCCGCTTCAGTAGCGGCTTGCATGAATGGATAAACGAGAGTGCCACTGTCCCAACGTTGGACCCGGTGAACTGTACGTTCCAGTGCGGAGTCTGGAGACCCCCAAGGGGAAGCGAAGACCCTATAGAGCTTTACTGCAGGCTGTCGCTGAGACGTGGTCGCCGATGTGCAGCATAGGTAGGAGCCGTTACACAGGTATCCGCGCTAGCGGACCACCGAGGCATCAGTGAAATACTACCCGTCGGTGACTGCGACTCTCACTCCTGGCGGAGGACACCGGTAGCCGGGCAGTTTGACTGGGGCGGTACGCGCTCGAAAAGATATCGAGCGCGCCCGAAGATCATCTCAGCCGGGTCGGGAATCCGGCGAAGAGTGCAAGAGCAAAAGATGGTCTGACAGTGTCGTTCCCAACGAGCGACGCTGACGCGAGAGCGTGGTCTAGCGAACCTACGAGGTTCCGGAATGGGACCCGTAGATGACAGAAAAGCTACCTTAGGGATAACAGAGTCGTCACTCGCAAGAGCACATATCGACCGAGTGGCTTGCTACCTCGATGTCGGTTCCCTCCATCCTGCCCGTGCAGAAGCGGGCAAGGGTGAGGTTGTTCGCCTATTAAAGGAGGTCGTGAGCTGGGTTTAGACCGTCGTGAGACAGGTCGGCTGCTATCTATTGGGGGTGTTGAAGGTGCCTGACGTGAACGAACGTATAGTACGAGAGGAACTACGTTTGGTCGCCACTGGTGTACCGGTTGTTCGGAAGAGCAATGCCGGGTAGCCACGCGACACGGGGTAAGAGCTGAACGCATCTAAGCTCGAAACCCACATGGAAACGAGGCACCGCGGAGGTCACTCGTAGAAGACGAGTTAGATAGACTCGGGATGTACGCGCTAAGGCAACGAGGCGTTGTAGTCCACGAGCACTAACAGACCGAGCCACACTCATGCCACGG
>NZ_LKIR01000038.1 GCF_001462205.1 Haloparvum sedimenti | reverse complement strand
GAGTTCCGCGAAATCGCGCTGATGTGTGTCGTCTATAACATCAAGCGCTTCGTCAAACAGTGAATCTCTACGCCTTACAGCGATTCAACACAGCCCTTGAGATCGATAACGTTCCTGACGCCAATCGAATCGTCGGACGAGACGACCATATCACGTTCTTGGCCAAGAATCTCCGGAAGATGCGGACAAATAGCGTCCCGGATAACGTCCTCGAATGGGGCGAAACCGGGACGGGGAAGACACTAGTTGCTAGACACGTCTGCGAGCGACTTGAAGCAGCAACTGAAGGAACGGACTCCCCGATCGTTACTGCGTACATTAATCCGGACCCCATCTCCACGTATACCTCTACCTTCCGAAAGATCGCAGAGCAGGTGAACGCGAAAGCAGAGAACCCGCTTGATGTCCCCTATCAGGGCCTCTCAGCCGAACATTATCGCGACCAGAAATTGTGGCCCGTTGTCCAGAGGGAGTTCTCTGGCGGTCTCGTCGTCATCATCGATGAGATCGACAAGCACGGAGAGGTCAACGAAGTCCTCTACACGCTATCACGGACACAATCAAAAGACGACGTTGACTTCCCAGTCCTTACAATCGGGATTTCGAACGACATCGAATTCAAAGGAGAAATCGAGTCACGGGTCCAATCGACTCTCCAGCCAGAACACCGAACGTTCACACCGTACGAAGAAGACCAGCTCATTGCAATTCTGGAAAATCGACGGGATGCATTTTACGACGGTGTCCTCGACGACGAGGTGATTCCAACCACAGCTGAACTCGCAGCTGAAGAACACGGTGACGCTCGACGCGCAGTCCGATTGTTCCGGAATGCGGGCGAGATCGCCGACGAAGAAGGCGACGATATCGTGACCGCGAATCACGTTCTCGAAGCTGACGAACTCGTCGAAGTTGAACTCTTTATGGAGATGGTGAAAGGGACTCCGCTGTCCGGGAAATTACTCCTGTTTGCTCTCACGCGTCTTGACCGGAATAACCCGGAGAAAGAATGGTTCCGGACGTCAGAGATTCACGAGGTTTACCAAACAGTAGCACGGGACGTCGAAGTAGAGCCCAAGGGATACAATCGTGCGCTTGAGCTTCTGAACAAGCACGTGACGACAGGAGTTCTCGAATCGAAAAAGAAGGAGGGCGGAGATCAGGGGAAGTTTAGGTCGTATTCGCTCCAAGGAGACGTCGAGAGTACACGAACTGGACTGATCAACTCGACGCCGGAACTCCAGACGTTGATGGGATGGTGACACCCCCACCCCTGGGTGTGAATGGTCCCCCATAGGATACGACGGTTGTAGAGATAGAGCGGGAGTCGAGGAAGCAGGGTCGTTTGGCTGAAGAACCTAGTACGGTACGGAGAGCGGCTTACACGTTCTTCCCCGGCAGCTGGCCCGACCCGCTACTGCACCGCACCGTAGCTGTAGTTATCTTTATTATGCTGCAGTCTAAACAGTCCACCGAGTAGACGTATTCTGAAAGGCGAGGCCTTGTGCCGAAGCCGAAGGTTCGCCACTGAGGCGAGAACCCTCCCTACGGCGTGAGGACTTCTGCTGTTAAGGCCTTCTTAATCGCGGTACCCTGGGTGGTGGACCATTCACACTGAGGGGTGTGGGGGTAAACGAGGCGTAATCTATCCGCCTGTTGCTCTGTCTTCTCTCGGCGTGAAGTCTCGTTAGAGATCGGCGGTTGGTAGCCCATTCACACCGAGGGGTGTCGGGTAAACCGATCCCATTCACACTCTGGGGGGTGTCATCTGCTACGCTACGAATCACGTTGAAACGAACATCAGACTACAGTTACATCTCGTCTACTCGTCGGGATTCACCGGCCCTTTGTACTTCGACGTCACCGAATCGCCTTCCCGCCACTGCCAGTAGTAGTAGCGGTTGTCGTTGATCTCCTTGATCGTGATCGTCGCCTTCGCCGGCACGTCGTCTGGGAGGTCATCGGGGCGCTCCTCGACGTCGGCGTCTTCCGCTTCCTCCTCGAGACGAGCTTCCCGCTCTTTGTGTTCGGCCAACGCCTCGGCGTAGCTGGCAACGTCCCGAAGATGCTCCGGTGTGGCTTCATTGAGCGTGTTGACGATCTCCGTCGGGAGGTTCGCCGGTGGGGTCGGGGGTTCGTAGGACATCGGCTACTCTCGTGTTAACCAACACGCCCCCCGAACCCATAGTTTTGTTGGTTAAGACGATAGAGACGGCTCCCGTGCCTGTTGACTGTAACACTACTCGAAACTTCTTTATATACAGGTTTCGTACAATGTTACACTGTGCTCCGGCGCATCGAACTCGAGGTCCTCGCCGCGGTCGACCGCGGCGACACGATTTCCGAGCTCGCGACGAAGCTCGACCACAGCGAGAGCTATCTCTCTCGTGCCGTCACCGATCTCGTTGAGAAAGGGCTCGTCTACACGGAACGCGATGGCCGGCGAAAACGAGTCGTCCCGTCGGATGCTCGTGCCGTCGAACTCTATCGGGACCTCGTCCGCCAGCACTCCCACATCGAGTTCCCCGAGCTGCTGACCGGGAAGGCACTCGAGGTGCTGTACTACCTCGACCAGCCACGAACCGTTTCCGAGATAGCCGACCGGAGCGACAACTACCGCAACACGGTCAACCGCGTCCTCAAGCGGTTTCGCGACCGCGGGCTCGTCGGGACGGACGACGGCCAATACGAGTTCAACGCTGACTTTGACCGCCTCCACGAGTTCGCTCGTGAACTTGCACACCATTCACACCGCCAACGCCTGGAATCCGTCGCCTCGAAGGGCACGATTCTCTGGGAGAACTACGATGAATTTCTCGCGCAGACCGAGACGGAGATCGATGTGGAGGGGTTCCACGAAACCGGCCTCTCTCGGTTTGCCGTGTTTGATCTCCAGTTCCTGCTCACCGGCCACCGCTACTACGTCTACTCCGAGGACCTCGACGCAGTCTCGCCGGCGGACCTCTGCTGTCACACCCTTCTGATCGACGACGGCAGCCGTTACCGCTCGTACTGTCTCCTCCTGCTCAGCCACGTCGACGTCGACGAGGACGACCTTCGAGAGCAGGCGGAAAAGTATGATCTCGAAGACGAAATCGACGTCTTGCTGCGCTACCTCCAGACACACGGCGAGGTTGACGACGACCGGCTCCCAGAGTGGGATGAGTTCCAGGAGCTGGCGGCTGATTACAAAATCGAATCCTGATCGAGTGCTAATTTGGAACGAGTTTCGGGAGTCACGCTTCTTCGGGACGGGGAGCGTTCTCGTACTTGAGCATCTTTTCGGGCTTGTCTGAGATGGTGTCGTAGATCTGCTGGAGGGTCTCCTCTGCGGCGAGCAGGTTGTGTTCCTCCAGGAACTCCCGCCCCTCCTCTGTGAGGCCGTAGAACTTCCAGGGGTAGCCCTGCCGGCGCTGGTCGTCATCGAGGGCGACCGCTTTGACGATACCTGCGTCGATCAGCTTCTGAATGTGTTTGTAGACAGTCGCGTCGCTCACGCTGGGGTTGAGTTCCTCGAGTTCGTACATCGAGGGGAGTTGCTCGGGATGCTGGAGGATATTGTTGATCAGCGCGAACCGCGTCTGTTGGGTAACAAAGTGGACGAGTTCGCGGGATGTCGTGTCGTCGCCGACACTCGAACCAGCGTTCATAACGATGTGTTCAACCGGGCGTAGTAAAGTAGTTTACTCGAGAGTAAACTACCACATCGACTCACTCTGATGGGTGTGTAGCCGAGCGAGGAGGGCAGGCTCGTTCACCGTTCCCCACTTGCTTCCCACTTCGGACGTGGTGTTGGGGACGGGAGGTCGCCAACCACAGTGCGGAGTTCCTCCTCTGTCGTCCACGGGAAGCACCGATTGTGGAGTTCGAATTTGCGGAACTTGTTGAGATGGACCCAGCTGTACGTCGCTGGCTCTGCTCCCTTCTGTAGCCGATCGTCGATCACATCCCAAACCTCCTGTTCGTCGATGTCAAACCCGCTCTCTCGTGCGCGATCAACAAGCGAATCAACCTTTGATTGGACTTCATCCTCCGACAAATCGTCTGCGAACGCAATCTCGAGAGCGGCCTGAATGACGTGCTGTTTCGAGTCAAGGTTCTCGTCAGTCACCCACGCGTAATCGCGCGGGAACACGTACGACTTGTCGAAATACGGCGGGTCATCGATCTCGCCCAATTCAGGAGCCTCACCACCACTCTCCTTCTCGAATACCCCGACGATGTAGTCGCTGTAGGTCGCGAGCAACGAAAACATAATATCGAACGTATTGAGTCGGTCAGTCGGGAGTTCGAGGAGATCACCCATGATGAACGGATAGGCACCGAGCTGCTTCGTGAGTTCGTTCTGGACGGCGCGGAGCCGGCGGAGATAGGGGTCGCGATAGCTCCCCAGGATGAAATACGATGTCCGCTGACTCCAGAGATACGGCAGTTCACGCTGTGTGAACCGCCAAATCTCTCGTTTCTCTGCAGGCTCAAGTTCGATGCCCCCGACGGCCTCGTGAACAACGGTCATAATGTCCCCAGCGTCCGGCGGAGGGCTTGGGTCGGTCATTAACTGCCGATTCAAACCACACCTCCTTATCCTTTCTGAATCACTTTGGTTTTTTCTGACTTAACCAACTTGGATGGCCCTAACTGTTATAGCGCCCTACCTCGTACCGTCACATATGAGCGAAACCGACACTGGCGCGGCCGATGCAGGGCCGTTCGCGGAACAACAGCGGCTGTTCAAGCTGCTGTCCCAGGATACGCGCCATCTCATCATACAAGAGCTGCTGGGCCACCCCGCCCATCTGATGTCGCTCGCCGAACTCGAGTACATGACTGGAAAGAGCCAAGCAGCTATCAAAGATCAGCTGGAGACGTTGATCGACGCCGGGCTCCTCGCACGCTACACATACGAACCAAGTGAGGGAAAACGTGATCTCCCTTCCCAGTTCTACGGGTTCACGGAGCGGGGCGTTGAGATCCTCCACGACTACAAGTATCTCCGTGGCCTCCCGGTCGCACGCGCCCTCTACGAGAACACGCGGAAGACCGAGAAAATCGAGCGCCACGAATCGGCGCCTCGGCCGGAGATTCCGGATGCTGTCGCGCAAGCCCTCGAGTTTGACGAGCCCGATCTCGGCACCGTCGATGGTGGTACAACCCGATAGTTCGTCGGCGAACCACCGCTTTCAACACTCAAACCTGAAGGAGCGTTGATTTCGAACCGTCCTGTGGAGTAGCTCAATCGCTATGCTACGGGGAGGGAAGCCGGCCGTCTGGTCGGGGAACACGGCCCCGTTTAATTTCGTGATCGACGCGACGCAGGTGCTTACAGCCTCCTTCGGGTGAGCGCTGTTGCCAGTCGGGACAGGAACACGACTCGTCGATGACGTCGACTTCGTACCTGTTGCCGGATGCGGACTGTACTTCGTAGCGGCCACCTTTCGAGAGGAGCGAGACGTCCATCGCTTCGGCGACGGCACGCTTCGTGCGGGGCTCGAGATCGTTCTGCGACTGTGTGTTCTCGTCGACGACCAGTCGGTCGCGAACGTCGCCCGTTCGGCCACCGTCCGGAGCGACGGCTTCCGCAGGGCCACTGAGCCGCTCGTGGAGCACTTCCTCCACCGGATGGCCTTCTGGCCACAGGTAGTGGACCTCGCGGCGCTCGCGATGGTCGTAGGAGCCGCACGCCGCTGCGCTCCCAGTCCAGACGCGCCAGGCACCGAGCGCGGCCATCACGTCGACGATGGCCCGTGGAATCGTCTGGTGGTCGTCCGGGAAGAACACCCGGAAGCGGGTACAGGCTTCTTGCGGCGGGACGGTCTCCCACCAGTCTTCGCTGGAGCCCCAGCTGTCACACATCGCCTCGTCGCCGCCGTAGCCGACGGTCACGCCGTCGATATCGGGCACGTCCGCAACCGTGTCGTCAGTCTCGCCTTCGAGCAGCCGAAGGACGCCGTACCGCAGGTACTCGTGTGCTGGATCGTCCGTCGATCGAGCGACCTGGTCGTGCTGTTTTGCAACGCGTTCCGCCTCTTTGAGGACAGCGGACAAATAGGGTTCAGTCATGATTCGTGGAGACGGGACTGCGCCCCCGCCCCTCGGCGGGCGCTGAAAAACTTAACCAACGAATAGCGATCAGTCGTATCCTTTGTTGGTTAATTCATCTCTGCTCGAATGCTGAGCCCGATCGGACTACCGGAGCCAAGAATTGTATATCTGTATAGAGATAACTCTATAGGGAATACGGGGGACAAGACTAATACAGTTAGATACGATACCGATAACTAGCGATGATGGAGTACGTCGACGAGACCGCGGCGAAGATCATGGTCGCGGCCCGGCCGGGCGACTCGATCCGGCGGATCGCCCAGAAGATCGACGGCTCCTATTCGTGGGTCTACGACTGGATCGAGCGGTTAGAGGACGCCGGCTTCATCCGACGTGAGGATGGCGTCTACATCGAGAAGTACGCTGTCAGGGATCGCTACTACGACCTCGTCGCGGCCATTTCCCGCGCTGCTTCCCCCTCGATCGACGAGGGCTACGTCATTCCGCACTTCGCGGGGATGCCCTTTGCGTACACGAAAATCGACGGCGTCTACGTCTGGACCCATGGCGGTTATCAGATCGCCCGCGGCCACGACGACTATCCGATTTTCATTCAGGTTGCCGACCGTGATATCGAACGGTGGACGGCGTTCTTCGATGAGTTCGGGATTCCGAGCCGGATCGAAGAGCGGCCGGATGCGACCGACTCCGACGCGGCCGTCTCGTACGTGTTGTTCCCGACGAGTGGGGAGATCACTCGCGAGTGGATCGACGGCAATCCGGTCATTCCGTTGGATGAGACGATTGAGCACATGTTGGAGTACCGGGTGAACTACGAGCCGGCGTTGGAGATGATCGCCGACGAGTACGACCGCGATATAGACGCGTCCCACGAGGATCCGCGTCTCAACGCATGAGTCTCGGTGAACGCGAAGACGAATTGCTGGACACTCTGGAGGCCGTCATTGACGCTGACCTGCCGTACGTGCTCGTCGGTGGGTGGGCGATCGCGGCGTTCAATCAACGCTTCACCACGGACGTCGACGTCGTCATTCCGGCCCAAGCGGTCGACGACTACACGGACCTTCTCACCGACCGCGGCTACGAGAAAACGGCCGATGTCGAGCGAAACGAACTCTACGAGGGCCGGACTATCCGGTTTAGGAAAGATATCGGGAATCGGGTTCAGTTCGACGCGATGGTGGACGCGCTGGGCTGTCGCCAGACGGAAGCTGAATGGTCGTATCGCTATCTGGCCCAGCACTCTGTCACCGAGGAACTGCGAACCGGGCGCCCGGTAACAGCCAGGATTCCGGAACGGGAGTTGCTGTTCGCGGTGAAACTCCACAGTGGCCGCAAGGCAGACTCTCGGGATCTGGTGGTGCTGGCTGCTGGCGCGGATTTCGACCGGATCGCGACCCATCTGCATCGCGGAGAGTCCGAGAAGCTCGCTGGTCGCATCGAGACTGTCCTCAACCGCCTCACGTCGGAGGATTTCGCAGATGCGTTCAAAGGAGTCTTCGAACAGCAAACGGTTCCCGAACAGGATATCGATGCCGTCGTTGAGTTCCTTCGTGACCAGCAGCGCCGAATCGATTCTGAACGATAACATCGACTGTCGGTGGGGTTTGTCTTGGAATCGATCGAAACGCGCAGGGTCGGACGCCGAACGAATTAACCAACAGAGTGGGATAGTACCCCAAGGCGTTGGTTAACAGCTGGGGAAGGCGTGTTCAGTCCTCGGCGACCGTCCCGATTATCTCTTGCGCGGTCGAACTGATCCGGCCGAGACGCTCCTGGACCACCTCGGGATCGTCGTCCTGCCACGCGGCAAGATAGAACGCCGACCCGCTCGTATCGAGTCCAAAATACCGCCCGACGATGTACGCAACAGCTTCAGCTTCGACCTCGCGTTTCGATCGTTCGTTCTCCTCGCCG
>NZ_LKIR01000037.1 GCF_001462205.1 Haloparvum sedimenti | reverse complement strand
CTGCCCGAGGTACTCGAGATTAACTTGGTGGACGATTCCAGTTCCCGGCGGGACGACGCGGAAGTCGTCGAACGCCTGCTGGGCCCACTTGAGAGAACGGTACCGCTCGCCGTTGCGCTGGTACTCCAATTCGACGTTCTTCTCGTAGGCCTCCTCGGAGCCGAAGTAGTCGACCTGCACGCTGTGGTCGATCACGAGGTCGCACGGGACGTCCGGCTCGACGATGGTTGGATCCGCCCCCTTACGATCGACCGCTGAGCGGAGTGCTGCGAGGTCGACCACCGCTGGGACGCCGGTGAGGTCCTGCAGGACGACTCGTGAGGGCGTGAAGGGAAGTTCGACGTCTGGGACATCGGGTTCCCACGACGCGGCATTGCGAACGTCCTCGGCGGTTATCGTCTCCCCATCGGCGTTGCGGAGAACGGACTCGAGGAGCACGCGGATACTGACGGGGAGTTGGTCGAGTTCACAGAGACCCTCCTCTTCGAGGACTGTGAGGTCGGCCATCTTGTAGGAGGTGCCGTCGAACTCGAATTCGCGGATTGCGTCGAACGGGGACGATTCGTCCATACCTCGTGCTACGGTGACCTGGCTATTGAATTGTCTCCCCTATGCACGGGGTGACGTTGTGGACGGTCACAATATACGATCAAGTGCATCCCTGATCGACGCGACCTCCACGACACGAACCCCATGAACCGTCACGTCAGACGGATTGCCCTCAGGAACGATCAGTTCCGCCGCTCCGAATGCTCGCGCTGCACGGGCCTTTGCTTCGATTTCACCGACGGGAAGCAACACTCCTTCGTCGTTCACAATGCCCGTGATTTGCTTCGTTCGTGGAGGGGACTGTCTCCGGAGGCTAGCGACTAGTGCGACCGTGAGGCCAGCTTCCCAGCTTTTGCCGCCGAGAGCGAGTACGTCTGAATCAGGAGGATCGAACGTGACTCGTATCGCCGTTCCCGCGAGCGAACGGCCCGTGAGACGCGTCGCCGTCTCCGTCGCCTCCCGGAGTGCAAGCTGTAAATCGTGACGGACCTCAACGTCGCCCACATCGACAAACAACTCACCATCTCCCTTCGAAAACACAAACTCGACGGGGAGTATGAGCCCCTCGCCAGACGAATCGACTGCTGGAAGATAATACTGTACCCTGGCGGGAAGCGTCGCCCCACCGGCAAGCGTCGCCAGCGATTGAAACCCCTCGTCGGAGCGTGTGAGACCGAGAACTGCTCCAGCACCTCCGACACTACCGGTGGCGAGTCCGACAAGGAATCCC
>NZ_LKIR01000036.1 GCF_001462205.1 Haloparvum sedimenti | reverse complement strand
CGAGGTGGCGATGCTGACCGGCGATTCGCAGGACGTCGCCAACGCTGTCGCCGACGAACTGGGCATCGACACGGTGTTCGCGGAAGTCCTCCCCGAAGACAAGGACAAGAAAGTCCAGGAGCTCCAGGACCAGGGCAAGCTCGTGGGGATGGTCGGCGACGGTGTGAACGATGCGCCGGCGCTGACGCGGGCCGACGTCGGCATCGCAATCGGGAGCGGTACCGACGTTGCGGTCCAGTCGGCGGACGTCATCCTCGTGCAGAACAACCCGATGGACGTCGTTCGGCTGGTGAAACTCAGTAAGGCGAGCTACCGGAAGATGCAGGAGAACATCGTCTGGGCGGCCGGCTACAACATCTTCGCGATTCCGCTTGCAGCAGGCGTGTTGGCACCGATTGGGATTCTGCTATCCCCGGCTGTGGGTGCGCTTCTGATGTCGTTGAGTACAGTAATCGTCGCGATCAACGCCCAGCTGCTCCGCCGCGTGGACCTGTCCATCCCCGAGCTTCCAAGCGGGACACCAGCGACTGACGCACAACCTGCAGACTGAAACGCTCCCGATCGCTTCGGAGCTTCTTTCAATTGAGTTCGGTTGATGGACAGCAAATGGCGACACTGCGTGATTTCGGTGGGTATCGCTATGCAGTCACCGATTCCACAGTTTTCTCGAGGGGTACGTAGTTTGGTATACACAGACGCTTCCTCTGATGGGCTACATTGTTGCACCAGCACTAGGTTTATACCGTTAGACGGACTTCATTCCGATATGAGCCTCGAAGAAACGGTTGACTACCTCGCCGAGGAACTCGACCTCGAGCGAAGTGAACACGTCCGTGAGGTTGGTCAGTCGGTCGCCGAGCTTCGCGACTGATCAGAACATTTCTCTGAAGTCTCGTTCGACCAGTCCGTTCTCCAGATACGTGATGAACTCTTGTTTCGTTGGTCCTTGACGGTCAAGTAGATCGTCCCGTCCTGCTCGTTCGAGAACTGCCTGCGCGAAGTCCGTACAGTGGGATTCGTGCTGCCCAGCATACTCTGAGAGGGCTTCTCGCCAGTGCATATCCAGCTCGAACTCGGCTAATCGGATTTGGATCCCATCTTTCCGTTCGACGAGGTCGACGTCCAGCTCTTCGAGTTGCTTGAAACGGAGGTTGTTCCGGCGGACAGTAATGAGCCGTTTGGAATCGACGATATAGGGATCGACCCACTCTCGCCAGGAATCGTCGTCGACGTGTGTTCGTGGCATCTCAAAATCCGGGTCCACACCCTCAATACAGAACTGCAGCATCGCGATGCCAGTTCGATGATTCGCATTCGGGAGGGAATGTCGGAGAATCAAATTCGACATCACCTCTCCAGCGACGGTCGGAAGTGGTGCTCCCCAGGAGACGTGATCGAGTGCCTGCTGGATCTTTTGCGGTTCGAACTCCTTGTAGAGCCGGAACTCATCCTCATCTCGAACATCGACCGCGGCTTCGAGCAACTCTACTAATCGGAATGCGACAACCTGCCCAGCACGGGGGAGGTCACGAATACGGTCGCTCAGCCATTCCTGATCGAAGTCGACCTCTCGGGCTGATTCGATCTCTGAATCGCCTTCGTAGAGCACATAGACCGGTGTTTCAAAGGGGTACCCGATGAGCTTTGTCGACTCGTCGGATTGCTCTCGCTGAGACAGGATCTCTGCCACCGATGCCGAGCTATATTTGAGTGAGAAATTCTCGGCCTGTGGGTGGTGATAGAAGACGAGCCGAGCCATCTTACTGTGGATTCGTGGGAAGTGGGTAAAGCAGTCCCGCTTTTATAATGATTCTACGACGGAGTGGGTGCGTTCACGTCTTCTAAATACTGACTTTCCCACTCACGTCGCGCCTCGATTTCCCGCAATCCGCGTTGCGTGACTGTGTACACGTTCGTCCGCTTGTCGAGTTCGCCCTTCTCCAGCAGTCCTTTGTTGACGAGATCGTCGAGATTCGGATAGAGGCGGCCATGATTGATCTCCTGCTCGTAATAGTCGTCGAGTTCGTCCTTGATTGCGAGCCCATGTGGTTCCTCGAGACCGGTGGTTACGTACAAGATATCCCGCTGGAACCCAGTTAGATCGTGCATCTGCCTGTTCCCTATTTTTGAGGGGTGGCATATGTTCTCTCTGGTACTCAGAGGCGAATTCGGCGGGACTGGTCAGGAAGACTACGTGAGAACTTCGAACCTTTATATGGTGGACAAGAGAAGTCCGCGATGGAATGTCTGACCTAATCGTCAAAGCAGCCGTGAAGGACGCACTTTCGGACCACAACGTCTCGGCAGATTTCTACGACGCCCTCAACGAAGAGGTCGCCGAACTGCTCGACGACGCCGCAGAGCGTGCCGAGGCCAACGACCGGAAGACGGTCCAGCCCCGCGACCTGTAGGCCTGCGTAACGCAGCCCATCCGGCACTCGAACGTAGCTTTTTGAGGTTACTGTTCAGAAGTTAGGCAACGGAGATGGCGGACGCACCGGATACCGAACGGCAGGCGGTCGAACCCGATGCGAGAGAGGTCCTTAGCGTGTCCCAGCTGAACGACCGGATCGCGTCGGTCGTCCAGGACACGCCTGCCCTCAACGGCGTCCGCTGTATCGGGGAGGTCACCGACCTCCACCAGAACAGCACGGCGCTCTACTTCACGCTCACCGACGGCGAGGCCGAGCTCCCCTGTATGATCTGGGCGAACCGCTACCGGGAGATGGACGCCGACCTCGAGGACGGGACCGAAGTCATCCTCGAGGGCGATATCGATTACTGGGTCGAAGGTGGGAAAATCGACCTCAAACCGTGGGAGGTGATCGTCGTTGGCGACGGCGACCAGGCGGCTGCCGTCGAGCGACTGCGAAGCGAACTCGAAGAGCGTGGCTGGTTCGAGGACGAACAGAAACAGCAACCGCCGGCGTTCCCGGAGCGGGTCGGTGTCGTCACGTCCCTTCAAGGAGACGCCCGGTACGACATCCAAAACGCGATCCACGGACAGGACCCCACCGTCGACATCCTGGTGAAGGACGCAACCGTCCAGGGGTCGAACGCGCCGACGTCCATCGCGAACGGCATCCACCATCTCGACCGCTCGGAGGACGTCGACGCCATCATCGTCAGTCGGGG
>NZ_LKIR01000035.1 GCF_001462205.1 Haloparvum sedimenti | reverse complement strand
AGCTACGCAGCGAACTCTTCAGAAAACCCGGTCGAGAAGCACTCAAACACGCTGTTAAAGCGACTCTCTGAAATCAACAATCTGCTACACATGAGCGTTTATATTTTCTCGGTGTTGCGAAGAGCGACTCGATGGCCAGTTTGGGTGTCGTGAGGCCAGTGTGCCGAGCAGTGAATATCGAGGATGGCACACGAGTTTGTATCGACGAGCGCCGTCGTTTTGAGCGTGCGTATGTGGCGATCCGAGTGGTCTTGGTAGTGTCTCGATGCTGTTTCTCGGCCGAAGTACGTGGCTTCGATGGCTCCGTGCGAGCCCGGGTCGCAGATGTTCGCGGACTCACGAAGGAACCCACGCCACATTCGTCTTTAGCTAAGCCTCACACCTCGGTTGCGTAGCGGTAGCGAGCGTCTCCTGTAAGATCGGTCGTTGCTTATGGATCTTCTGTGCATCGTCGATCAGTCGCTCCAACAGCGGAGGTGGCGAGTAGCCGAGGTACTCACCGAGTTCCTGGAGGATGAGCTGGGCGTGCGACCGGAAGGTCGCCGCCCAGCGTTCCGGCGGAAACACGAGCTCATCGGCAGCCTGCTCGGTGACCAGATCCAACAACTCACGACTCACCAACAGCGACAACAACGCTGCGTACAGCAGGATCTCCACGACAGCCGGATCGCTCGTGTCGAACTCATCCAGTTCGTACTGCGTCTTCAACTCACGGAACAACGTCTCGACCTCCCACCGACACCGATACAGCGTCGCTAAATCCGTCGGCAGGAACTCCTCTCGCGGCAGGTTCGTGATGTACAGATGGTAGTCGTCGGCGTCCTCGTTGCGGACGCCGACGACGCGGAACCGCTTCGTATCGAGTGACTGCGTCCCGTTGTACGGCCCGCGCTTGAACTCCGCTTCGACAGCCACGTCGATGTACTTCCGCGAGAGGTCACCGACCACATCCTGGATCTGCTCGCCCGCCAAGGGAATGGCGCGCCCGCGCCATTCCCGTAGCTCCTCGGTTATCACCGGATTCGCGTTCTGCTTCAACCGGCTGACGAAGTAGCCGTCGTTCTCGTCGATCAACGCGAATCGGCGGTACTTGAAGTACGCCAGATCGAACAGCACCAAGCGCCCGTGCAGCCACGATCCTGTCTTGAACAGGGTGCTGTCGTGTGTTTTCTCGTCGGTCACGTCGAGGCGTTCGATCGTCTGCTCGGTGGCGTTGAGGAGCAGGTGGAGCTTCGCTCCAGCCTGCTCCTCGTGACGAGCTTTGAACTCATCTGAGAGGAACTCGTGTAACCGCAACACGGTTCCATCAGCGATCATCACGTCTCTGAATCGGTCGATATCAACGTCAACAGCGTCGGGAACAGCGACCTCGTCGAGGCCGCGCTCGACGAGGTCGCGGAGGTACTCCGCGAGCAACGGCGTCAACCGGTGATAGAAGCCATCGGGTGAGATCGGCTCGTCGGCTGTCGCGTTGTAGCTGCGTCGGAAGCCAGCGAGTGTTCGGCTCTCGCCTGCGGCGAAGCCGAACACGAGCGCCCACACGAGAACGGGAATCTGCAGCTTGCCCTCTCGCTCGACCACGCCGAGTTCCTCGGCGTGCTCTTGGAGATACTCAGAGGGAAACAGTGTAGTGAGCCGCCGCATAATTCGAGATGAGGAGGTGTCGTTGTGCACACTCGCCGCCTCCTCGTTCCTCTCGAAAAGTAGCCTCGATAAGCCGCCGCTGTCACGTGGTCCTTCGCTTAGCTAAAGACGGATGACCCACGCCATATCGACATGGACACCCTCTCAAACGACCGGTACAGCGTTGAGCGTGCGGGAAATGCCGTCCGCGCTAGCCGTAATAGACCACGAACGCGATCCATTTTACTCGCCCAATCGACGATATCGCGATACGTCGCATCCATGTGAACCCGCAAAAAGTGGAGTGTGACATGCTTCCAGCCGGGAAATCTGTGGCCAGTCGGATCACTCACCGCTGTTGGACTGGTGGCACAGCGCTTTTGAGCCAGCGACGCGGATTGCATAACGAAGCGGAAGAGTAGGTAAGTCACATTCGACTCTTCCGCTTCGATACTACTTTCAGAGCGACGCTATGCCGCCGCCTTCTGCGGGTTCAACAGAGCAGACTAGTCATTCTCTTTAAAACTGCCTACGCCAAGCGTCAATATGAGGAGTTTAGTTATTATTTAAAATCAACAAATACATATGTTCATGACTCGATCATGGGTTCATGGCGAGATTTCATCTAGCAAATGATTTAGACTCTCACAGGGATGCACAACAACTGTGTGCCAATGCAAAACTAGATCTTTGTGAGTCTGTGGAAAATAAGCCTATATTTTTATCAACATATAAGAAGCGAGTCGTCGATAACCAGAATTTCCTGGATACTGATGACGGTGATTTTATAGCGACGACTGGAACATTTATCATTGACGGGAAAGTTGGAAAGAGTGCGCTCCGAGCAGCATATGAAGTATTCGAAAGATATGGGTTGGAAAAAGTTCGGGAGGCTGGTTTTGGTCAGTACTCTCT
>NZ_LKIR01000034.1 GCF_001462205.1 Haloparvum sedimenti | reverse complement strand
GATCACGCCGATGATGCTGTCGTCTCGCACGACGTGGACGACCGTCTCACCGCGTTCCTCGCGGCCACGGACGTACTCAGCGATGTGATCCGGGATGTCGATGCTGCGGTCGTCGAGCAGCGCCCGGTTCCCAACGACGACCTCGTGGCCGTCCGTATGGGCGACGACACCCTTGCCGGCGACCACGTCGAAGTCATCCGGATCCGGAACCGACCGGTGCTCGGCGCTCGCGGCATCGGAATGGGCGACCGCAGTTCCGCCATCGGTTGCGGCGGTCGGACGGTCGCGTGCTGCGTCGACGATAGCGTCGGCGAGGTGGTGTTCGCTTTTCTTCTCGGCAGTCGCCGCGAGCGAGATTACCTCGTCGTCGTCGACGCCAAACCCCTCGACGTCGGCGACGGTGGTCTCGCCCTTCGTGAGCGTCCCCGTCTTGTCGAAGGCGACGAGGTCGATCTTGCCGGCACGTTCGAGGTGTTCGCCACCCTTCATCAGGACGCCCGACCGGGCGGCGTTCCCGATGGCCGAGACGATACTGACTGGCGGTCCGATGACCAGCGCGCCCGGACAGCCGATGACCAGCAGCGTCAGCGACAGGATCGCGTTCTGCGTGACTGCGTACGCGCCGATTGCGAGCACGATGACGGCTGGGGTGTAGTACTTCGCGAACCGGTCGATGAGACTCTCCGTGGGCGACTGGGCCTCCTGGGCCTCCTCGACGCGGCGGATGATGCGCTCGAGCGTCGTATCCGAGCCCGCACCCGTCGTCTGGACCTCCAGTGCGCCTTCCTGGTTGACCGTCCCCGCGTAGACTTCGTCACCGTCGGTCTTGTGAACGGGCGCGCTCTCGCCGGTGACCGGGGCCTGATTGACGGCACTCTCGCCGTCGACGACGCTCCCGTCGACCGGGATCTTTCCGCCCGGTTTCACGATGACAACTTCACCCTCCTCGACGTCGCGGGCAGGTACTTCTTGGAGGTCTCCGTCGCGACGGACGGTCGCCGTGTCGGGCGTCATCTCCAGAAGTTCCTGGAGGGCCGTCCGGGTCTTCCGCATCGTCCGGCCTTCTAGGTAGCTGCCGAGGCTGAACAGGAAGACGACGGCGGCAGCTTCCCAGTATTCGCCGATGACGATGGCACCAATGGCCGCCAAGGTCACGAGCGTCTTGATGCCGAGCGTTCGGTTGGTGACCTCGTAGTAGGCGGTCTTGGCGATGTCGTAGCCGCCGATGATCGCCGCGAGGATGAGAATACCGGCACTCGCTGTATTGAAGCCGGTGAAGTGGCCGAGGCTCCAGCCGGCACCGTAGAGCAGGCCGCTGGACGCCGTAACGATGGCCTTCCGGTTCTTCCGGTAGTACTGGGTGATCGTTTGTGCGTTCATTGGTCTAGGCGGGCTGGGGCGTGTAGCCCTGGTTTTCGATGGCCTGTGCGAAGGCGTCGGGGTCAGCGACGTTGTCGTCGTACTCGATCTCGACCCGGCCGGTCGTGTAGTGGACTTCCACGTTCTGGACGCCGTTGACGTTCGAGAGGGCGCGTTCGACGGTGCTCGCGCAGGTCGGGCAGTCGAAGTCCATCACGCGGAGTTGGGTTGTCTCGTTCATCACAGTTCTACGTAGCACCCGGACTGCCATATATATTTTTTAGATGATATGTTTGAATAGGAATATGGGGCGTTGGAACAGTCAAACGAGTCGTATAGGACTTCTCCACGCTCCGACCACAGGATCAGCCACCCGGCCGAATCGTTCGACAGCCGTATGCTCCGCTACCTTTTCCCGCGCGTGTCTCGCAGTCCCACTATGAGCAGTTCCGGCGCCGACCACCATCTCGACGACATCGCGATCAGGGATACCCGCGTCTCGGACGCCATCGACGAACCGATGCGGGCGATGATCCTCGACATACTGGCCGATGAGGCACGGACGGCAGGCGAGGTTCACGACCGACTTACCGAGCGAGGGATCGAGCGGACCGAAAACACCGTTCGGCACCACATCAACGAACTCCGCGATTCCGGGCTCGTAGACGTCGTCCGCTTTGAGGAGGGGCGTGGCGGCACGACGAAGTACTACCACGCGAACACGATCGTCCTCTCGTACTCACTACCGGGTTCGGCTGATGCCGCCGTGGAGGAGATGACGGATGCTATCCAGCCGCAGGTCACGGAGGCACTGAACCATCTCACGGAGGAGTACGAGGAATCTATCGAGGAGATCACAACGGAGATGCAGCCGTGTGACCACTGTCGGAACCAGAAGTACGAGACGTACGTCCTGCTGACCGTCCTGCGGCGAGCGTTCGTCCGCGCTCAGCGGGAATCGTAAGCGACGCCAGTGACTCATAACGATATTTACTGACTCGGTCCATGGTGAGAGACTCCGTTGTTGTTGGATCTTCTGGTCACCCCATTCAGGACCCGTGTTCCCCGTGTCGCGCACGATCACCCGGGTGAAACGAATTGGCAGATGAAATCGCACGCCGTGAAGAGAACGTTAACAGCGTCGATATCGTCGAAACACGAGTGATTGGGGGCGTTAATCGTTGTCGAGTTCGGAACCCGCGTCTCCTTCGGCGAAGATTCGCCGGGAGATGATCGTTCCGTCAGAGATGGAATCAGGTTCGTCACGGCGGACGAAGCGTTTCTTGAGAACGTCGTAGGCGAACAGACTCGCACCGATGATAACGAAGCCCCAGTGGTAGCCTCCGACGTAGATCGTCCTGTCGACGCCGTCGCCACTGCCCGGGAGATTTCCAACGCATCCGGAGAGACCTGCGATGCCGGCTCCGAGCGCAGTGAGAAACTCGCGTCGCTGTACTGTCGAGGACATGATTGCAGACTACTGCGACTCCTCGCGGGTGAGTTTCGCACGCCGTTCCTCGAACTCCTCGTCGGAGAGGTCGCCACGAGCGTACGCCACTCGGAGTTCCTCGAGTGCTCTATCGCTGGTCAGCGACGACCCGACACCACCGACGAGGCCGCGATAGAGGAGGTAGCCGATGCCGACGAGGACAACGAGCCAGACGAGCATCATTCCGATACCCCACAGCGGTGAGAGGCCGCCGGCCATGCCACCACCCCACCACCAGCCCATCATGCCCATCATCGGCATCGCGAACACCATCATCAACAGCGGGAACAGGACGATCACCGCGAGGACGATCAGGACGATGCGGAGCAGGCCGTCGGACGTGCGCTCTTTTGACATAGTGAACCACTACGGACTTCGTTGGCTGCATTCATAAAGTTGGACGGCCAGTACTGCTCCGTTGGTGGTTCCTAGGTTGGGTGGCGGCTAATACGTCGCTCTGTGTCTTGCTTGGGGCGAATCCACTCAGCAGCAGTCGGGGTCGTCGGGCGACCACTCACACGCGTTGCCAGTCGTCAAGTTGTTTTCGTCAACGTAGGTCGAGAGACACGCGTAGTTGCAGAAGTAGGTCGGCGACCCGCAGTCGTCGGTACAGTCGCGCACACAGATCGGGTCGTGGTCGAAGATACGCGACCTGCAGTAGGCGCACGTCTCATCAACGTTGGGGAGTTCGACGGTCGTAGACATACCTGTGCTACGGGCACGAGTCAAAAACGCATTTCGCCAGCTGACCATCGATATACTCCGCCTCCGGGCTGAAGGCGGTGTGTGAGTGACAAGGAACGACTAGAACTCGATCGCTCCGATCATCGGCTCGCCGACACACTTCGGGCAGACATCGGTGTCGTATTCCGCCATACAGTGTCGGTGGCAGGAGATCCCGCAGTGCTCGCAGACGAACACCTCATCGTCGCGAGCGCATTCCGAGTCACAGATGTAGCACTGAACCATGGATACTCGAACCTTGACTTGAAAACCGCATCAACACTATGTTCGGGGCCTGATAGATGTCTGATTTTCATGACGGCTACCGACCAAGTCTACTCCTGTTTGGAGACAAAAGGAATGCCAAATCGTTGGCTATCCATTGCTCTCTTCGTGATACAACCCGATCTCAGGGTAATTTGACGGGGTTAACTTTCGATTCTTAACAACAATTCGATTGAATGAGTAGAACGTCTTTCCACGTATGGAAATGACCACGGCGCCCACGGAGACGGTCGATGGTAGCAAGACGCTCGTTCGAGGCAACGTTCTCGAGAAAACCTACGGGTCACGACTTCCGTTGGGACGGTCGACGCCCGT
>NZ_LKIR01000033.1:43689-50694 GCF_001462205.1 Haloparvum sedimenti | reverse complement strand
GTCGGACCGGCTCGATCCGCGGGCTCGACATCGGTGACCTGGACCTGTCCGGCGACCGCCCGCGAGGGGAGGGGCCGGCCATCCACGTCACTCACCGGCCGGAGACCGAGACGCCGCTCAAGAACAAGGGAGCGGCGGAACGGTGGATCGGCATCAGCGAGCACGCGGCCGAGATCGTCCGCGACTACATCGACGGTCCGCGGATCGAGATCGAGGATGACCACGGCCGCCGACCGCTGCTGACGACGAACCACGGCCGAGTATCGCGCTCGACCGTCCGAGACACGCTTTACCGCGTCACGCGGCCCTGCTGGCGCGGTGAGGAGTGTCCGCACGACAAGGACCCGGACACCTGCGACTGGACCGACCACGGATCGATGAGCAAGTGTCCGTCGGCGCGGTCGCCGCACGACGTTCGGAGCGGCCGCGTCACCGCCTACAAGCGACAGGACAAGCCGCGCAAGGCGGTAGAGGAGCGCCTCAACGCCAGCGACGACATTCTGGATAAGCACTACGACCGACGCAGCGAGCGCGAGAAAGCAGCCCAGCGCCGGAGGTACTTCGACCTATGAGCAACGCAACCACAAGCCGATTACTCGTGCCGACGAACAGTAGAACCGTTCCCAACGGGGAGGCCGGACTGGCTTTTCCGTCGGAACGCTATCCGAGAGAGACGAATCTTTCTCGATCCGGTCCGGGAGATCCGGAATGCGTTCCACTATCTCTCGGAGGGCGATCCGAGAACGAGGTGTTTCACGTGGTCGATCATCGTGTCCATGTCTCCGTGAAACATCCGCTCGTTGAACAGAACAGCCGTCGTCGGATCGCCCGCAATCGCCTCGGCTAACGGGGTTCCTTCGGGGTCCGTGAGACTGGGTGCATCTGGATCGTGAAGATCGATCACCGTAACCGGGCCGGAAGCCCGGTCGTCGAGCGCAAGGAAAACGTACGTTTCATCGTAGTACGTCTGGCACGTCCGCGATGCATCGCTTCGAGCGAGGATGTCGGCGACTGAGTCGGTTTCGGCACTGAACAGTACCGCCCGCGAGTGCCCGTTCTCGGCGATTTCGCCTATCAGTACACTCTCCCCTCGTTCGTTCGTCCCGGTTTCGTACATATTGGGTTCGCCTCCGAATATCCACGTGTCTTTGCATCTTCGACACGAGTCCACACCACGGGACTGCGACCCATCACGCCCGGCGCGGGCGACCACATTCGAGTACTTCGGGCGTAGTTGACGACTGCATTTATTTAATTCTATTGCTCGAAATCCAACCCATTCGAATCCGAGGAGCGGGAGAGAATCGGTGCAACTCAGGGTCGTGACGAGACCGTACGCTTAAGTAATCGGCAGATAGGCATTCAGTATGACTCAGAGAATATCTAACGATCCCCCGAACCTTATCCAGCGCACGGGGGAGCGAACGATCCACATCGGAAGCGACCGACCGATCCGCATCTCGGCCGGGCATCGACTCCAGCACCACGACGGGAAGTGCAGTCAACCCCACGGGCACAACTACGAGGTGACGGTCACCGTCCGCGGCGCGCTCACCGAGGAGGGGTGGGTCGTCGACAAGGGCGTGGTCACGGACGCCATCGAGGAGTGGGACCATCGCTTCCTGCTCGAAGCGGGCGACCCCCTCGTCGACGCCTTCGCGGAGGCGGGCGACGCGGACGGGACGGTCATCCTCGAGGCGCCACCGACCGCGGAGGTGATGGCGGCGCTCTTAGAGGAGAAGCTCCGCGACCGGCTTCCGAACACCGTCACCGCAGTCGAGGCGGAGGTCCGCGAGACGGGCGAGCTTCGGGCCGGGCCGTAATGCCGGTCTCCAGCGACCCGAACGCGACCGGCACAGAGATCGGTGCAGACGCGGACGCCGCGTCGGTATCGAACGGTGCGGAAGACGCGCTCCCGATCAACGAGCTGTTCTCCTCGCTGCAAGGTGAGGGGACGCTCGCCGGCCAGCCATCGACGTTCGTCCGCACTTCCGGGTGTAACCTGCGCTGCTGGTTCTGTGACTCTTACCACACGTCGTGGGAACCGACCGGCGCGTGGATGGACCGCGAGGCGATCCTCGACGAGGTCGCGGCCCGCGACCCGGACCACGTCGTCCTCACCGGCGGCGAGCCGCTGATCCACGACGCGGCGGTCGACCTGCTCCACGCGCTGGACGACCGCGGCTATCACCTGACGGTGGAGACGAACGGGACGGTCGTCCCGCCGGCGGAGACGCCCATCGACCTCGCCAGCGTGAGTCCGAAGCTCGCCTCTTCGACGCCCTCGACCGAGCGTCCGCCCGCGGGCGTCGATCCCGGGCAGGTGACGGACCCCGCGTCCGACGAGGAAGCGCCCTCGGAGGGAGAGGTCGAGCGCTGGGCCGAGAAACACGAAGCGGACCGGCTGGACGTGGACGCGCTCGCGACGCTCGCGGCCCGGTACCACACCCAGCTGAAGTTCGTCGTCACCGGGCCCGGCGACCTGCCGGAGATCGAGTCGCTGGTCGCGGACGTGCGCGACCGCCTCGACGAGCGGGCGTTCGCGGACGACGCCGCCGTCTCCGGAACTCCCGACCGATCCGCCCTCCCGGACGACCGCGTCCTGCTGATGCCGGAGGGGCAGACCCGGGAGCGGCTCGCGGAGACGCGCCGCGTCGTCGCGGACCTCGCGCTCGAACACGGCTACCGGTACACCCCACGGCTCCACGTCGACCTGTGGAACGACGCGCCGGAGACGTGACCGGTTCGCTCGGGCCATCCTCTGTGAGAAGAACCGGGACCAGAACCGGAACCAGAACCGGAACCAGAACGACATCCACCGACACGACCCCATGACCGACTCAGACAACGCGACCGACTCAGACAACGCGACCGACGATCGACTCAGCGAAGAGAACACCACCGCTGACGGAGACGATAAGCGCGCCGTCGTCCTCGTCTCCGGGGGGATGGACAGCGCAACGACCGCCTACGAGGCCGCCGCGCGCGGCTACGACCTCTACTTCCTGCACACCTCCTACGGGCAGAACACGGAGACGAAGGAGTACGAGTGCGCCCGGGCGCTCGCGGAGCGCGATGAGCTGCCGGTCGCGGATTTCCTCCGCATCGAGACCGACCACCTGAGCCGTATCGGCGCCTCCTCGCTCACGGACGACGAGATGTCGGTCGCGGACGCCGACCCCGACAGCGACGAGATCCCCACCTCCTACGTCCCGTTCCGCAACGCCAACCTGCTGTCGATGGCGGTCTCGTACGCGGAGGCGAACGGCTGCGGGGCAGTCTTCGTCGGCGCACACTCCGAGGACTACTCCGGCTACCCGGACTGCCGCCCGGAGTTCTTCGAGGCCTTCGAGACGATGGTCGACGTGGGGACCAAACCCGAGACCGACATCGCGCTGGAGGTCCCGTTCGTCCACGACTCGAAGACCGACATCGTGGAGCGCGGGCTGGAACTCGACGTGCCTTACGGGATCACGTGGTCCTGCTACCGCGACGACGAACCGGCCTGCGGCACCTGCGACGCCTGCGCGTTCCGACTGGAGGCGTTCCGCAACGTCGGCGAGCGCGACCCGATCCCGTACGCGGAGCGGCCGGCCTTCGAGTGAGGACGACTGACCTTCGAGTGAGGACGACTGACCTTCGAGTGAGGACGACTGACCTTCGAGTGAGGACGACTGACCTTCGAGTGAGGACGACTGACCTTCGAGTGAGGTTGCTCCGGCCGTCGTTGCGTGCGACAGTGCCCCACACCACCGCATCTCTCGCACGCCTTTTTACCGTCCGTCGCGCAACGCGGGTAATGAGCTACCGGATCGGTCTCGTCGGCAAGCCCTCGGTGGGCAAGTCGACCTTCTTCAACGCCGCCACGATGAACGACGTGCCGGAGGGCGCGTACCCGTTCACGACCATCGACCCGAGCGTGGGCGAGGCGTACGTCCGCGTCGACTGCGCCGCCCCCGAGTTCGACGAGACCTGTACGCCGAGCGTCGGCGTCTGCGAGGACGGCACCCGGTTCGTCCCGGTCCAGCTCGTCGACGTGGCCGGCCTCGTCCCCGGCGCCCACGAGGGCCGCGGCCTCGGCAACCAGTTCCTCTCGGACCTCAACGAGACCGACGTGCTCGTCCACGTCGTCGACTTCTCCGGCAAGACCGACATCGAGGGCGAGGCGACCGAAGGCCACGACCCCCGCGAGGACATCGACTTCCTGGAGGAGGAGCTCGACCAGTGGTACCTCGACGTGCTCGGCAAGGGCATCGACAAGTACGAGACCAAGTACCACGGCGCCGAGGCCGCCATCGAGGAAGACCTCGCGGAGCAGATGTCCGCGTTCGGCATCGGCGAGGACGAGATGAAGCAGGTCATCCTCGCGCAGGGGCTCGACCTCGACCCCGAGACGTGGGACGACGAGGACCGCGAGGAGCTCGCCCGCGAGATCCGCAAGCGCACGAAGCCGATGGTCGTCGCCGCGAACAAGATGGACACGCCCGAAGCACAGGAGAACTGGGAGACGATCACGAGTGATCCCGACTACGACCACCTCTCGTTCGTCCCCGCGAGCGCGCACGCGGAGAAGGCGCTCAAGAACGCGGCCGAGGCGGGCGTCGTCGACTACACCGCCGGCGACGACGCGTTCGACATCGTCGGGGACGTCTCCGACGAGCAGGAGGCCGGCCTCCGGCAGATCGAGGAGTTCGTCGAGAACTACGGCGGCACCGGGGTTCAACAGGCCCTCGAAGAAGCCGTCTTCGACGTGCTCGACTGTATCGCGGTCTTCCCCGGCTCCGCGAACGGGAGCAAGGACGAGAAGGGCGTCTTCCGCGACTGCTTCATCCTCCCCGAAGGGTCGACGACGGAGGACTTCGCGTTCCACATCCACTCCGACATCGGCGAGGGGCTGCTCCACGGCACGGACTGCCGGAGCAACCGACAGGTGTCGAAGGACCACGAGCTCTCCCACCGCGACGTGATCGAGCTGATCTCGACGAAGCAGGCGGCGCCGTAGCACGCCACACCGGTCCCACCGGGCTTCCACACCCACGTTTTTGTCGCCGGCGACCGCCGGTAGACGCATGCTTCCCCTCCAACTCGACGCCGCGGCCGGTCTCGCGCTGGCCGCGCTCCTGCTGCTCGTCCCCGGCGCGTTCGCGGCGGTTCCGACCGCGGTGTTTCTGCTGTCCAGCCGGATCCGCGCGCTGTTCGCGGCCGTACCCCCCACTGACTCACCGTATCCGGCCTACGTCCTCCTGACCGTCGGGCTCGGAGTCCCGTGGTCGGTCGGCGTGCTCGCGGCGCTGAACGCCTCCGTGACGGGGCCCGCCTCCACGGCCAACGCGATGCTCGACGCGGTCGTCGGGCTGGGGGTCGGGTACCTCCTCGGACTCCCGCTGGCGGCGACGGCCGGGCTCCCCCGACTCGGGATCGACTGGGACGAGACGGGATACGGACCGCGGACGTGGGCGTCCGTGGCCGGGGCGACGACGCTCTACACCCTGACGCTTGCCGTTCCGTTCTTCCTCCTCTCGCTGGTGTTCGCGCTGCCGACGGGGTCGCCTCCGTAGCGTCGTCGGCTGATGGGGCTCTGCGGGACGGCCTCACGCTCCGAACGTCCGCTCGAACGCACGAACGCTCTCGTCGGTGCCGGCGACGACGACCTCGTCGTCCCGTTCGAAGCGGAACTCGTCGGCGCCGAGTCGTCGGATCGGCTCGCCGTCGCGCTCGACGAGCAGCACGGTACAGCCCGTCCGCGAGCGAACCTCGGCCTCCGCGAGCGTCCGTCCAACCAGCTCTCCCGCCGGGAGCTTCACCACGTTGATGCGCTCGTCGACCGCCAACACCTCCTCGTCCTCGAAGACGGTCGAGGCGAGCATCCGCCCGCTCACGGTGGCGAGCGACTGGACGTAGTCGGCGCCCGCGCGGTGGAGCTTTCTGACGCTCCCGGCGTCGTTGGCGCGGACCACGACCTCTGACTCGGGGGCGATGTCCCGGACCACGAGCGTGGCGAAGATGGCCGTGGTGTCGTCGTTGAGCGTGATCACGACCGCGGAGGCGTCCGTGACGCCGGCCTCCCGGAGCACCTCCGGCTCACGCGCGTCTCCGACTACGTCGACGCCCTCCGAGTCCCTGATGTCGAGGACGGTCACCTCGCTTTCGACGCTGTCGACTGTCTCGGACGCGGCCATGCCGGCCTGTCCGTAGCCGATGACGACGACTTTTCGCGGAGTGAGCGGCCGGACGGTCGGAGTGATCGCCCCGCGAAACTCCTCGATCTGGTCGGGCGCACCCGCGACCAGGAGCCGCACGTCGGCGTCGAGGGGACGGTCGGCGTCGACCGGGCTCTCAAAGTCGCCGTCGATCCACGCGCCGACCACGTCGATCCCGTACCGTTCGCGGAGGCCCGCCCCGGCGAGCGTCCGTCCCCTGAGGTCGCTCGCCTCCTCGACGCCGAACTCCACCAGCTCGAGGTCGTCGCCCACGGATACGCCCTCGTCGACCGCGGTGGAGACGGCGGTCGGGACGCGCCGGGCGAGGCTCTCGCCGAGGATCCGGCGGGGAGAGAGCACCTCGTCGGCGCCCGCGATGCGGTGGTACTCCGCGGCGTCGTCGTCCTCGACGAGCGTCACGACGCGCACGTCCGAGTCGAGCTCCCGCGTCGCGAGGGCGATGCTCGCGCTCGT
Source organism: Haloparvum sedimenti (assembly GCF_001462205.1). Lineage (GTDB taxonomy): Archaea > Halobacteriota > Halobacteria > Halobacteriales > Haloferacaceae > Haloparvum > Haloparvum sedimenti. The sequence continues at coordinate 44,020 of NZ_LKIR01000033.1, read as the reverse complement.
TTCGTCCCCCGCGTCCACGACCACCGCGGCCGCGTCCTCGACGTGGGCCGCACGCAGCGGTTCGAGTGACTCCGGATCGCCGTGGACGACTGCCCGGTCCGCTTCGTGGAGGTCGATCGCCGTCTCCTCGTCCGGCTCGACGACCACGCACTGACGACCGCGGGAATCGACCTCCTCCAGAAACTCCGCGGTCCGGGGCGTGTAACCGCACACGACGACGTGGCCCGACCGTTCAGGCGCTCGCGTGGGTGCGCTCGGCGAGAGCGCGGACCGGAGCCACGGTACCGCGAACACGTCGACCGCCGTCAAGATCAGCCCGATCCCCGTCACC
>NZ_LKIR01000033.1:17292-43679 GCF_001462205.1 Haloparvum sedimenti | reverse complement strand
CCTCCCCGTATCCGGTGGTCGTGAACGTCTGAAACACGACCTGGAAGGAGCGGTAGAGCGGCTCCGGGTCCCCCTCCCACGTCGCCATGCCGTAGTTGTACAGGAGCGTCAGCGCCGCGGAGGTCGCCGCGACCAGCGCGAGATAAGCGACGGCGCGCCGGGAGCGCCAAGGAGTCATGTCCCGGCGTACGGCCCCAGGGGTTGTGGGTGTTGTCGGGTCGGAAGTCGGGCGGCACCGAACCGCGCCCGCGACCGACCTACTCCTCGTCGCCGAGGATGCCGCGCTCGGTCATCGTCGCGGGATCGAGCACCTCGTCCGCTTCCTCCTCGGTGAGGTACCCCTCGGAGACGGCGACCTCGCGGACCGTCTTGTCCTCCGCGAGGGCCTGCTTGGCGACCTTCGAGGCCTTGTCGTAGCCGATGGCGGGATTGAGCGCGGTCGCCAGCGCCATCGAGCGCTCGACGGCGTCCGCGCAGTGGTCCTCGTTGGCCTCCAGTTTCGCGACGAACTTCTCGCCGAACGTCTCCGCGGCGTTGGCCAGCAGCTCCGTCGACTCCAGGAAGTTGTGCGCCAGCACCGGCTTGTAGAGGTTCAGGTCGATCTCGCCGCGGGCCGCGCCCGCCGAGACCGCCGCGTCGTTGCCGACGACCTGCTTGTGGACCTGATTGACCGACTCCGCGACGACCGGGTTGATCTTGCCGGGCATGATCGAGGAACCGGGCTGGTTCTCGGGCTGCTCGACCTCGCCGAGCCCGTTCCGGGGGCCCGAGGCGAGCAGGCGGAGGTCGTTGGCGATCTTGTTGAGGCTCCCCGCGACCGTCCGGAGCGCGCCGTGGGCCTCCGACATGGCGTCGTGGGCCGCCTGCGCCTCGAAGTGGTTGTCCGCCTCGCGGAAGGTGGTGTTCGTCTCGTCGGAGATGTACTCGGCAGCGAGCGCAGGGAACTCGGGGTGGGTGTTGAGGCCGGTGCCGACCGCGGTCCCGCCGAGCGCCAGCTCGCGAAGGTGGAACCGGGCGTCGCCGACGCGCTTGATCCCCTTTTCGACCTGCGCGCGGTAGCCGCCGAACTCCTGCCCGAGTCGGATCGGCGTGGCGTCCTGCAGGTGGGTGCGGCCCGTCTTGACGACGCCGTCGAAGGCCGCCTCCTTCTCCTCCAGCTCCGCGTGGAGCACCTCCAGTGCCGGCATGAGGTCCTTCTCGACCGCCTCCAGCGCCGCGACGTGCATCGCTGTCGGGATCACGTCGTTGCTCGACTGGCCGTAGTTGACGTGGTCGTTCGGGTGGACGACGCGGTCGCCGACCTCCGTGCCCATGATCTCCGCGGCGCGGTTGGCGATGACCTCGTTGGCGTTCATGTTCGAGGAGGTGCCGGAGCCGGTCTGGAACACGTCGACCGGGAACTGGTCGTCGTGTTCGCCCGCGATCACCTCGTCGGCCGCGTCCTGAATGGCCTCCGCCACATCGTCGTCGATCAGCCCGAGATCGTTGTTCGCCTGCGCGGCCGCCTTCTTGACGACGCCGAGCGCGCGGACGAACCGCCGGCCGAAGGTGATCCCCGAGATGGGGAAGTTCTCCACGGCGCGCTGGGTCTGTGCGCCCCAGTAGGCGTCCGCCGGCACCTGCATCTCGCCGAGGCTGTCCTCCTCCACGCGGTAGTCGTCTCCCATGGGCGGGACCACGCCGGAGATCGGGTAAAAGCTACTGAAACCGTCGCGGCCGCCGCGCCGACCACCGCGTTTCGGAACCGGAGCTACGACGCGTCGTCGACCGGCGACAGCCCCGCCTCGCGCAGCGCCGCGTCGAGGCGCCCGTCGCCGTGTTCGGCGTACGCCGCGGGGGTGTACGTCTTGATCTCCAGCGCGTGGACCGACTCGGTCATCTCGTCGCCGACCGCGTCGTAAACGCGCTGGTGCTGTTGCACCAGCGGCTCCCCCTCGAAGGCGGGCGAGACGACGACCGCCGCGAAGTGGGCGTCCTCGTGCTCCTCGTCGGGCGCCCGCGGGGTCTCCACTCGCGCCACGCAGTCGTCGATGCCGGCCTCGATCAGGTCCGCGACCTCCTCGGGAGTCATGCCTCCCCCTACCGCCGCGGTCCTCAAAAGGGGACCGCAACCGGTTTTTCCGCCCCCGCCGAGACTCGACCGTGAGCGACGGGCCGCCGCTCGACCCGGACGCCGCCCGCGAGCGCCTGCTGACCGCACACGGCGACCTGCTCGCGACGACGCTCGACTGTGCGGACGCGGTCGCGGCCGGCTTCGAGACGACGGTCGACGGGCGGCCAGCCACCCGCGACTCGACCGCGATCAGGGGGCCGCTCCGCGCCGCCTTGGACCGCGCCGGTGCGCTCGACCGGTTCCCCGACGCGCTGATGGAGGCCGTCTCGGTCGCTGGCGGAGACCTGACGGCACCGCCGGTCGCAGCACCGCCGTACGTCGTCGTCACCTCCACCGGACCGGTGTTGCGCGCGACGCTCGGCGGCCGCAGACTCGTCGTCCGCGTGGAGGCGTTCGCGGTCGTCGACGGAGCGTTCGTGCGGACCGCGGGGACCGCCGGCGAAGCGCTTTCCGTCTCCGTCGCCGACTGACTCCTCGCCGACGCCAGAACAATCAGAAATCGGGAATTTGTCTGACGAATACTTATACACGATCCGCGTGATCCAGTCGCATGGACCCGAGAGAAACCGCCTGCGAACGCGTCACGCGCCGCGTCGCGGAGGAGACTGACGTCGACGCGCTCGACCTCCCCCCGCTGTTCGATGCAGTCGACCCGGACGCGCTGAACGCGCTGGTGGCGTCGATGGAGACGGGCGAGATCACGTTCGCCTACGCCGGACGGTCGGTGACGGTCACCGCCGACGGGGCTGTCCGCGTCGCGCACGACATCAGGTCGCCGTCCGGTGCCGTAGGCGGCGTCGCGGAGAGCCAAGTGCACTGAGGCACGGTCCACGACGCCGCCGGATCAGAGCTCCACGACGCCGTCGTCGGTGATAACCTCGTCGACGAGGCTCACCGGAACCGCGTCGTACATCGGGTTTTCTACGTCGACGTCCTCGATCGGCTCGCGCATCACCTCGACGGCGTCGCGGAACTCGTTCTCGAACCGGAAGTCGTCGATAACCTTCGCGCCCGACCCGACGACCGTGACTGGCACGTCGAGCTCGTTCGCGGTCGCCACGAGCGGGAGCGTCCCGATCCGGTTGTAGTAGGTGCGGTCAGTGATGCAGGTCATCCCGAGCACGACGCGGTCGCACTCGCGGAGCGCGTGTCCCATCGCCGAGTCGACGATCATCGTCGTCTCGACTCTCGGATTCGCCGCGAGCGCGCGGGCCGTCTTCCGGCCGAAGTAGCGCGGCCGCGCCTCGGTGACGTACGCCGAGAGGTGGATCCCCTCCTGTGTCGCCGCCTCCATCGCTTCGAGGACGGTCGTGGAGTAGTCGTGCGTGAGGACCGTCTCCTCGTCGACGAACGTCTCCCGCGCGCTCGCGGCCGCCTCCGCCTTGCCGCGCTCCACGTCCGCGACCACCTCCTCTATCGTCTCGCGGAGGCGCTCCTTGCCGTCCGCGACGGTCGTCGTCTCGCCCACGACCGAGCGCTCGATCTCGCGGAGGGCGTTGTGGAGGATCGCGTGGGAGGGGTTCGAGCGCCGGAGCACGCCCGCGTTGTGCTGGAGGTCCTGCTCGAACTCCTCGGCGGAGGCGTACTCGCGGTCGAGCAGCTCCTCGAGCGCGCGAGCGGCCTTCCTCGCGATCACCGAGGAGCTGTGGCTCCGCATCTCCCTGATCTCGGCGACCGTCTCGTCGATCATACGTACCGCGTCGGCGGCGCGCGGGAAAGTGGTTCCGGGCTGTGTCGAACCGACCTCCGGGCTGTCCTGAGTCGATCGCGTCCGGTCCACCCCGAGTCGACCGCGTCCGGTCCGCCCGAGTCCACCTTGACGCGCTCGCCGGAGAGAACTTGTCTCCGCGACCCCTACGGCTTCGCGTGAGCTACCCCGTCACCTACTACTGCCCGCGCTGCGAGACCCTGGTGAAACTCGACCGCGATGGCTACCTCGCGGACAAGTCGGTGACGCCGTACCCCCTCGAAGGGTGGACCTACGTCTCTCCGGACGGGGACTACGAGGCCGACGACGCCGACGGCGTCCGGTTCGTCTGCGGCGAGGAGGGGCGGCTGGCGGACGGAGAGCCCAACGACGCCGGCTGCGGCGAGCCCTTCTACCTCTCCTTCGTCCGCTTCGAGGACGGCCGCGAGGTCGAGCCGCGAGCGGAAAGCGAGTTCGTGACGATCGACCCCGACCCCCGATCGTCGGGACCGCGAGGACCCTCGGGGCCGGGCGGCGGTGGCGGATCGGGCGGGTTCTGGCCCTGACGGCCTCGACGAAGGCGAATTCTTCGCAGATATTTTTGGTTAAAAGAGCCGGTTGGTAGACGTGCAAGTATTGCACTACAGGCTCGTTTCAGTCGCAGGTGCCCTGCTGGAGGTCAAGTTCTTCTGGTGCAATGGTAACGCGGAAGGCAATACTTGGACACCTGCCAACGTTCAACTCGAATGTTTCGGTTCTTCCGTCGTCAAGTGAAACTGTGGCCTCATACACTCCTCCGTTGAATGCGTCTTCGATTTCTCGCTGAGAGTCGGGATCAATGCGATATGACTCATCAAGGACAGTCTCACCCGATCTTTGTTGGATGAGGGTTACATCAACAGTGTGTGTGGTCTCTTTCTGATTTCGGATTAGTATATATCCATCTCCTGCCGAGCGAAACCACATACAGCCGGTGAGAAGAGATGAAACGGATACCCCGAGGAACGCACGCCGGTACATGACAAATTCTGCATCCTCTATCGGTAAGTGCTTTCCCTGTACGAGCGATTCGTAAGTTCTTGTAGAATGCAGTACCTCATTTGTCGATACACCGATCGAAATAAGCCGGTTTGTATCTACAGATTGCTCAGGACGAACACTACGACGGCTCCTCCTCTCTTACTGTCACCCGATATTGCTGACCCCCGAACTCGTACGTGCGGGCATCTTGGAGTCCGAAGGGGGGAATCGAACTACTGAACTCCTCCAGGCGGACTCGATCGGCGTCATGTTTTCGGCTCAGTGCGATACTGTCGCGTAATTGGTCGTTCCGGACGACCTGCTCGGCGATGACCCGTTCTGCGTCGATCTCGGAACCGTCGATGCGTTCAAGGATGAACTTGTCCGGTTGGTCATCTTCGCCGTCTGATTCGCCGCGCGTCGAACGCGCAACGAGCGTCTCACCGTCCCACTCCGTTTCCGAGATCGCCGTCGTCGGCGTCAACTGTAACTGATCGGCATTCAAGTTGAACCCCGTTGCGAGTGCGATGCTATCTTCGTACGAGGCGGCCGCGAACCACCCGTCGGTCCCAAACGCGTAGTTACCGCCACCGAGACCAGCGAGTGTGAGCGATTCTGTCCCCTCTACGTTTTCGATGGAATCTCCGTCACTAACACGACCTGTTGCTACCGTTACAGTCCAGGTGTGTTCGTCGCCGGCTTCCAGCAGCATTAGCGGCTCCGGCCAGAACTCGGGCGCGATATAGTACCAGTCGCCGTCCACGCGCTTATACAGTTGCCAGTGATAGTGATTGGTCTCGAACTGCTGTTCACTCTGATTTCGGAGCGTGAACTCAACCGGCTGCTCCGGCTGGACTGACTGGGCCTCTGGAACGAGTACGATCGGCATCTCTTCGGGATCGACCGCCTCGTAGCAGACAACAAGTTCCGTATTATCAAACGCTGGGCACGCGCTTGAGGTGGTATTCCCGGGAAAGTGCGGAACCGACGGGGTAGATTCGGTTGGTGTTGTTTCATCGTCCCCTTCCGTCGTCGCGGGTTCGTTCGTGACGGTCGACTCTTCAGATACCGCCGTACAGCCAGCGAGAAGGACGCCACCGCCTGTGCAGAGGGCCGAAAGGACTCGCCTTTTGGTGGGCTTGATCATGTCGATCTGCTTCCAACGGTATTAGTATATGTCTTCTGTCCGTGCCTTGCACAGAACGATTCGTGAGTCCCCTGTATTGACCGATCCCTACATCACCTGTATTGAGCGATTGAGGAACCGGATAAACGGTCAACGGCGGCCGGTTGCAACGGAGCCCCCCCGATCGCCCGCAGAGCACCCCGCGCTCAGCCCTTGATGTTGCAGACCGGGAACGTCCGCGCCACCTTGTCGCCGATGCCCAACTCGTCGCTGACGCGGACGACCTCGTCGACGTCCTTGTAGACGCCGGGTGCCTCCTCGGCGATGGTCGCGCCCGACTGCGCCTTCACGTAGATCTTCTGTTGCTCCGCGAGGTCGTCCTGCACGTCGCCGCCCCAGAACTCCTGTTTGGCCTGCGTCCGGCTCATCAGGCGACCGGCGCCGTGGGCGGTCGAGCCGAACGAGAGGTCCATCGAGGCCGCCCCACCACGGAGCACGTACGACCCCGCGCCCATGCTGCCCGGGATGATGACGGGCTGGCCCACGTCGCGGTAGGCTTCGGGAACCTCCTCGCGGCCGGCGGGGAACGCCCGCGTCGCGCCCTTCCGGTGGACGTACAGCTCCCGGGTCTCGCGCTCGCCGTCGGCGTCCGGCTCGCCGACCGCGTGCTCCTCCTTCTTGCCGATGTTGTGCGCCACGTCGTACAGCAGCTCCATCCCGAGGTCGGCCATGGGGTCGGCGTCGAACACGTCGCCGAACACCTCGCGCGTCCGGTGGGTGATCAGCTGCCGGTTGGTCCACGCGTAGTTGATGCAGGCGCACATCGCGCCGTAGTACTCCTCGGCCAGCGCGGATCCGGCAGGCGCGGCCGCGAGTTCCTTGTCCGGCAGCTCCGCGAGCAAGTCGCCGTGTTGCTTCTCGATCTTTCGGAGGTAGTCGGTGCAGGTCTGGTGGCCGAGCCCGCGGCTCCCGCAGTGGATCAGGACGACGATCTGCCCCTCCGAGAGCCCGTACGCCTCGGCCACCTCGGGCCGGAACACGTCGGTCACGCGCTGGACCTCGAGGAAGTGGTTGCCCGACCCGAGCGAGCCGATCTGGTTCCGGCCGCGGTCCTTCGCCTTCTGGGTGACGAACTCCGGCCGCGCGTCCTCGCGCCGTCCCTCGTCCTCGCAGCGCCGCAGGTCCGAGGGGACGCCGTACCCCTCGTCGACGGCCCACTCGACGCCGCGTTCGAGGATCGCCTCGACCACGTCCGCGGTCCCCTTTACGATGCCGCCGCCGCCGAGCCCGGAAGGGACCGCCTCGAACAGCGCGTCGACGAGTTCCTCCTCGCGCCCGCGGAGGTCGTCGTAGGCAAGGTTCGTTTTCACCATTCTTACTCCGCAATTTATATCGTAGCCGATCGCTCCGGGCGAGATACAGCCGGTCCGGGTGTCGGTCGCCCCCACGCCGCCGACCGGGAAGCCGTATCCCTGGTGGCCGTCGGGCATGCAGATCGCGCGGTCGGTCATGCCGGGCAGGTGGGTCGCGTTCTTCAGCTGCTGGAGGGTGTCGTCGCTGCCGATCTGTTCGAGCAGCTCCTCGGACGCGAGCACGCGGGCGGGCACGTTCATGTCGCCCTCCCGCGGGATCTCCCAGACGTGCTCGCGCACCTTCTCCAGCCGGATTCCGTCGAACTCGCGCGTGGTCATACCGGAGAATCGACGCCACCGGGGAATAGCGTTACGTCCGGCGCCGCGGGCCGTGCCGCGCTCAGGCGATCGCGTCCTCGTCCGAACGGACGCGCCCGACTCCGGCGACCCCCGTCAGCACCGCGAACGTCGTTCCGAGCAGAACGCCGTACAGCACGTGTGCGAGCGCGATGACGACCGCGAACTCCATGCCCACGTCGATCCCCGGGAACGGGAGCGTCGGGATCGGCAGCGACGTCGCGTCCGCGAGCGCCAGCGAGACGGGGAGCAACAGCCCGCCGGTCAACAGCCCGAGCGCGGCGGAGTGAACGACCCCCAGCGAGACACAGCCGCCGAGGTCGACGAGCAGCTCCTCGAAGATGGGCCGCACGAAGACGACGACGAACAGCAGGCCGAACAGCATGCTGTTGAACAGGTGGACGACCCATCCAGCAAGCACCGTATCTCTGCCGATAAGCGTCGCGATCACCGGCATGAGACCCAGCGCCAGGTGCAGGACGAGGCCCATACCGACGCCGGCTGCGAGTCCCGCGAGCGCACCGGCTGCCAGCGTCCGGTCGGCGGCTCCGTCCGATAGTGCCATGTGTTCTCACACGATGTGACGACCAAAATCCGTTCCGACCGGTTCCTTGTCGGTTCAGTCGTTCCTTGGTGCCGGCTCCACGACCGCGTCCGAGCGGGCGGTCCGCCGGGAGTCCGAGAGGTAGTTGTCGAGTGCGTACGGGCCGGAGCCGGTGATGAGCAGCGCGGACGCGAGGCTGAACAGGCCGATATGTGCGAGCACGGGGTCGTCGGGGATCCCGAACAGCGTCAGCGTGAACACGAACATCGCGGCCAGCGCGGAGCCGCGGGTGAAGAAGCCGAGCGCGATGGCGATCCCGAGCGCCAGTTCGCCGAGGCCGGCACCGAGCACCCACAGTTCCGCGGGAAACGGCGTCGCCTCCGCGAGCCCGTAGTTCGCGACCACGCTCATCGCCATCTCCGGTGCGAGAAGCTTCTCCATCAGGCCGAGGAAGGCGAACCCGACCCCCATTCCCACCCGAATGACCGTCGGCACGTAGCGCTCGTAGGGGTCGACGCGCGCCTCGAACCACGCGGCAGCGCGGTGGATCGGGTCGACCTCGTTGTAGAAAGTGCCGGGCGTCGCCGCCACCTGCGCGAGCGTGTGGTCGGCGCTCGGTCGCCCGCTTCCGACGACGATCAGCGCGAGGAACCCGGGGATCCACTCCAGCGAGAAGGCCAAAAGCGGCTGAATCGGGAGGGCGACGAGGTAGACCACCAGCCCGGCGAGCGACGCGACCCGCGTTCCGAGTCCGAACACGAGCATGAACCCGAGCAGGATCTGGAGCAGGCGGTCGACGCCCGACCCGATCAGCGGCTCCACGACGGGATTGAAGAAGTAGCCCGCGAAGCCGGCGCCCACCAGCGGGAGCCCGAACCCGAGCCGGAGCAGCCACGGTAACAGGTCCCGGTAGCTCTCCATGACGCCCCGGAACACCGCCACGTCCCGGTTCAGCGCCTCCGTCTTCAGGTAGACGGCGATCGCCACGAGGACCGCGAGCGCCCCGCCCCCGAGCGCGGCGAGGTGCAGGGGGTCGGTCAGCGCCCCGGCCAGGAACCGGAGCGCCTCGCCTGCCTCCTCCGTGTCGGTGACGAACCGGACGTGTGCGGCCGCGATCCCCGACGCGAGCGCGATCCCGGCCAACGTCGCGGCGCCCCACGTCGCCGCCCGGACTGTGTGTCTGTTTCTCATAGTGCCGTGATTACTCCGGCAACCGGTTAAAAACCGGGGCGCCGCCGGTCAGTCCGCGACCGTGGCGTTCGTGTCGGCTCGGCCCGGTCGGAACGTCCCGGTGACGCGGCGGACGCCCACGAGCAGCACGCCGCCGGCCGCCAGCGGAACGAGCGCGCAGAACGCGTAGATCGGCTCGAACCCGACCGCCTCGACGAGCGGGAGCGAGACCATCGGGCCGAGCCCGCCCCCGATGTCGCCGAAGACGTTGTTCGTCCCCGAGGCGCGCCCCATGCGCTCGTCGGGCGTGAGGTCCGCCAGAAGCGCCATCAGGGGACCGCTCGTGCCGCCCTGTCCCGCGCCGATGAAGACGCAGGCGAACGACAACTCGATCACCGACCCGGCCCGGGCGAGCAGCAGGAAGCCGACGAAGGAGACGACGAGGAAGAAGAGCAGCACCGGCGTTCTGGACTTCCGCGTGTCGGAAACGCGGCCGCCGACGAGCATGAAGGCGGCCGCGGAGACCACCGTCCCGGCCATGAACACCCCGGAGGTGCCCTGCGGCGCGAGCCCGAACAGCGAGAGGTCGTGCTCGCCCAGAAAGAGCACCAGCGTCGCGAACAGTGCGCCGATGTACGCGAACATCAGCCCGAAGTTGACGAGTCCGACCGTCACGGCGGGGACGGAGGTGTCGATGTCCCACGGTTTCACGGAAGCCCCCTCGCCGTTCTCGACGTGGGTCTCGGGAACGAGGACGTAGGCGACGACGCTGGCGAACAGCGCGAACGCGGCCGCGAGCACGAACGCCGCGGCGTTGGAGTAGAGCGCGCTCACCACGCCGCCGAGCACGAGCCCGGCGGGAAAGCCCATCGTGATGCCGCCGCGGACGATGCCCATGTTCGTCCCGCGGGAGTCGCCGGTCGAGACGTCCGCGGCGATGGTGTACGCGGTCGCGAACACCGCCGCGGAGCCGATCCCCCACAGCACCCGGGCCAACAGGAACCACGCCTCCGGCGGTGGGACGAACAGCGCGACGACGTAGCCGAGCGTGGCGACCCCCTCGATGAACAGCCCGTAGACGAACGGTCGGCGCGTGCCGATGCGGTCGATCAGCGCGCCGGCGGGCGCGTTCGCGACGAGCCGGACGAACCGGTTCGCCGAAAGGATGAGTCCGACCATGAACGCGGAGATCCCGAGCACCGCGCCGAGATTCGGGAGGATGGGAAAGACGACGCCCCCGCCGAAGCCGACGAAGAAGGTACTCGCGATCACCGCCAGCAGGACGGCCGGTGGACGAGTGAAGCCGAAGGTAGGGAGTCGGTCGAACATCGTCAGCGATCCGCACCTCCCCTCATGGCGTCGAGGGCGATCCGCCTGCCCCGTTCAACCCGCCCGCCCTCGTCGGCGGATCGGCCGCGCGGTCCGACCCCCGTACTCATTCGGTCCAGTCACCGTCCGGATGATCTGCGGTTCCGGAGGGCGACTCGGAGCCGTCGCTCGCCGTCACGCCGTTCGTCGTCTCGTCGGCGTCATCCCTGCCCGCTGCCGTCTTCTCGACCGGCGGAAGGGACGCTTCCTCGGTGAGGACCGGCTCGACGATCCGTCGACGGACTTCCCGCGAGGTGACGCAGGTGTAGGTGTCGTCGCCGAGTACGTCCTCGCTCAGCGTGATCTGGCGGGTCCGTGCGCCGTCTATCGCCGCGGTTATCAGCGCGGCCAGTCGCTCGGGCTCGATGTCGCGGATCTGGCCCGCCTCGATGCCCTCGCCGATGATGTCCGCGAGCGTCTCGCGGAGCAGCCGGTCGCTGCGGTCCAGCTGTTCGCGGATGCGTTCGTTGAACGGCCCCTGCGACCGGAGCTCCAGGAGGGCGATGTGAAACGACTCGCGCTCGCTTTCGCTCGGATCGAAGACGAACCGATCGAGAAGCGTCGTGAGTCGAACCAGCGGGGGATCGTCGGCGGTTTCCTCGACCTTCTCCTCGAAGTCCGCGAGGATGTGGTCGAGGAACGCGACCAGGAGGTCCTCCTTCGTGTCGTAGTGGTAGTGGAGCAGCGACTTGCTCTTGGAACATTCGTCCGCGATGTCCTGCATCGTCACCCCCGCGTACCCGTGGGTACACAGCGCGCGGTACACGCCGTCCATGATCTCGTCCGCCGCGGAGGGCTCGTCCGTCATTGACTGACTGGTCAGTCAACCACACGTAAAAACGCGATGGATCGGGATGCACTCTCCGGAGTCCGACGATGCGTGCGACGGAAAGTGACGACGCCCGAAAGCGGCGGCGATCGAAAGCGGCGGCGACCGAAAGCGGGGACTTAGCGAGGTCGATCGCGAGAGCCGATCATCAGCGCGGCGCAACGCGCCACGTCGTCGCACCGGTGTAGGACCACTTCTCGACGGTCAGGTCGGGGATCCGACCCTGCAGCTGGACCATCAGGGCGCCGATCTCCTTCGGCGAGAGGCCGACATCGTCCGCGATGAACTTCGCCTTGAAGTACGTCTCGCCGTCGGCGGCCTCCTCACGGAGGTATTCGGCGAGGCGGGCGGCCTTGGGGGAGCCGTACGTCGAGTCGGTGGTGGCAGCGTTCGTGCTCATGGGTTGTGTGGGGGTTCAGGCGTCGGTCGTGCGGTCGGTGCTCGCGTCCCCGTGTCCGGGGCGGTAGTCGTGGCCGACGACGGCGCACGCGACGTTGGTCGCGAGGAGGACCAGGAAGAGCCCGGCGCTCGCGTCCACGACCATCCCGTGGAGGACGGGAAGGTACGTCAGCGGAAGCAGTACGGCGGCCCAGAACGCGAGGGCGCGCACGCCGACGGCAGTGAGCCGGCGGAACTTGTTCGAGAGCGCGGCACTCGCGCGAACCGGGGAGCGAGCGGCCGTGCGGAGGGATGTGTTTGACATGTGGGTCACCTGCCTCACTCCCGACGAGGCGTCCCGACCCCATATAAGGAGACGAGCCTTGCGTTGGATTCGGGTCGATTAACCACCACGCCGCCGTTTCAGAACGCTTTACCATGCTTTGTTGACTTTTCATAACCGCCTCAAAACGGGTTAGAACATTCATAAACTCTTCTCAGAGTGTTTCTCAAAAAGACGACAGTAGACGGACTCCCAACCGACGATCGACGGTCCGACAGTCGGCGTGGCGCCGAACTCGGGTGGCAACGTACCGCGCTCGTCGCGCGCGCCTCACTCCGCGTCGGCCGGGTCCCGGACCTCGTACCGGATCCCGTCCTCGCGCAGCCGGGAGGTGTGCCGCGAGAGCGCGTTCGCGACCGCCAGAAGCAGGACATCGAGACCGCGGACGGCCGCCTCCGCGACGCCCTCTACGGTCCCGAACCTGATGTCCGGTCGCACGTCCGCGCGCCTCGCGGCCGCGTACGCCTCGGTGCCGGCGACCGCGATCAGGTCGTGGTCGGCGGCGTAGTCGGCGATGGCCGCCGGCTCCGGCGGCGAGCCCTCGGTCACGGGCGGGACCACCAGCGCGGTCACCGTCCCGGGCTCGTAGTCCACGACGCCCTCGAAGTCCGTGACGCCGACCGCCTCTCCCGCCTCCCCGGCGGTGACCGCGACTGCGGACGCCGCCTCGCCGCTCCGTCCTCCGCCGCCGTCCCCGCCGTCTCCACCGCCATGGTCCCCGCCGACGGGCACCGCGTGGAGCACTCCGTCCCGCATGGTCAGTCCCACCGTGTCGCCCTCCGAGACCGCGTCGGTCGCGACCGCGGCGTCCACGTCGACGCTGCCCAGCACGTCCGAGGAGACCGTCTCGACGTATCCCTCCAGCGCGTCCGTCCGAGAAATGAGCCAATCGACGCCCTCCTTTGTCACCTCGTAGCGGCCTCGGCCGTGCTTCTCGACGTAGTCCGCCTCCACGAGGTCGCGGACGTAGTCGCTGACTGCCTGCGAGGTGACGCCGACCGCCTCCGCGATCTCCCCCTGGCTCACCGCCGGCTGTCGGCTAGCGATCTCGACGAGGACGCGGTACCGGGTCGCGTCGCGCTTGCTCGCGAGCACCCGCGGCGCCGTCGCCTCCTCGCGCCGCTCCGCGGGAGATCCGCCGTCGACCGCGTCGTCGTCGCTCATGGACAACCGTACTGGAGTTGGAGACAAGTAGCTTTGGTGTGGCGGCCGGTGCACCACAATCGGGAAGTCGCGCCCGTTGCTTGTCCGACCATGACCGACCACGACGAGGTGGATCTCGACTCGGGTCCCGACCCGGCCGACTTCGCGGCCGCGGACCCGGAGCCGGACTGGACGGACGGAGCGGACCCCGCCGTCCGCGCGGTCGGGATCGGCCCCGGCGCGGCGGAGTTCCTGACGCCCCGCGGCCGCGAGGCGATCCGGAGCGCGGACGTGGTCATCGGGTTCGAGACGGTTCTCGACTACGTCGCGGACGCGGCGACCGGCGAAACGCTGGCCTGCGGCTACCGCGACGAGGCGGCGACGCTGGCGACGTTCGCCGACCGGATCGCGGACGGTGCGACCGGTGTCGCCGTCCTGATGGGCGACCCGAACCACTCCGGGTACCAGTTCGTCGGCAAGGTCCAGCGGGCGGTCGCGGACGCGCTCGAAGCCGACGACGACCGCTCGCCCGTCCAGGTGGTCCCCGGCATCTCCTCGCTGCAGGTCGCCGCGAGCCGCGCCCGCACGCCGATGGAGGCGACGACGTTCGTCACGCTCCACAAGAGCGGGCCGCTAGACGACGACCTCGAGCGACTCCGCGCCGACGCCGGGGAGCGCCACCTGCTGGTGCTTCCGCGCCCCTACGACTGGATGCCGGGCGACGTGGCCGCGCACCTGATCGAGGCGGGCGCGGACCCCGACGCGACCGCGCTCGTGCTCGAGAAGTTGACGCACGACGACGAGACCGTCACGCACCTCTCGCTCGGCGCGCTGGCGGACGAGGCGGGCGGCGATGAGCCCGAGGACAGCCGCTTTTCGGACCTCTCCGTGCTGGCCGTGCGACGCCCCTGAACGTCGCCACATCGGCTTTCGCGGACCGGCGAACCGTGCCCGTCGCGGACGATTTATGTCCCTGCCGGCGAAGGGACGGGCATGAACGGCTTCGTGCTCGGGGGCACCGCTTCCGGGGTCGGCAAGACGGTCGCGACGCTGGCGACGCTCCGGGCGCTCGACGCGGCCGGGTACGATCCCGCGGCAGCGAAGGCCGGCCCGGACTTCATCGACCCGAGCCACCACGCCGCGGTCGCGGAGGCGCCCTCGCGCACGCTCGACACGTGGATGCAGGGGGTCGACGGCGTCCGGCGAAACGCCCGAAGCGCCGCGGGCGACACCCTCGTCGTCGAGGGGATGATGGGACTCTACGACGGGAGCGCCACCTCCACCGCGGCGACCGCCGCGGCGCTGGACGTGCCGGTCGTGCTCGTGGTCGACGCGGGCGCCGGCATGCAGAGCGTCGGCGCGACGGCGCTCGGGTTCCGGGAGTACGCCGCACGCGCCGATCTCCCGGAAGACGTCCGCGAGGCGGTCGACGACCCCCGCGTCGAGGTCGCGGGCGTCATCGCCCAGCAGGCCCACGGCGGCCGCCACGAGGCGGGGATCCGCGACGCGCTCCCCGAGGGAATTCGGTATCTGGGCCGCGTGCCGCCGACCGAGGGACTGGAGATCCCCGACAGACACCTCGGCCTCCATATGGGCGATGAGTCGCCGATCCCAGCGGACGAACTCGCGGAGGCAGCGGAACACCTCGACGCCCACGCGCTCGCGGACGTTGCCCGGCCGGTCGCGGCGCCGGAGCGGTCGCCACCGTCCGGCGCGCGGACCGACGCCACGGACGGCGACGACCGCCCGACGGTCGCCGTCGCGCAGGACGACGCGTTCCGGTTCTGCTACCCGGCGACGCGCGAGCGCCTCGCGCTGCTGGCCGACGTGACGACGTTCGCGCCGACCGCGGGCGACGACCTGCCCGCGTGCGACGCGGTGTACCTGCCCGGCGGCTACCCCGAGCTCCACGCCGCCGAGGTGGCGGCGTCGCCGGCGCTCGCGACGCTGGCCGAGCGCGCGCCCGAGGGGCTGCCGGTGCTCGGCGAGTGCGGCGGCCTGATGGCACTCTCGGAGACGCTGACGACCGTCGACGGCGAGACGCACGCGATGGCGGGCGTGTTGCCGGGCGACGTGGCGATGCACGACCGATATCAGGCGCTCGACCACGTCGCGCTCCGCGCGCGGGCGGACGGTCCGACCGCGAACGCGGGCGAGACGCACCGGGGCCACGAGTTCCACTACTCCTCGCACGCGCACGAGGGGACGGACGCCGACCTCGACCCCGCGACGGACGCCCGGTTCGCCTTCGACGTGGAGCGCGGCGAGGGCATCGACGGCGCCCGCGACGGGCTGACCGAGTACGCGACCGTCGGGACGTACGCGCATAGACACGCCGAGAGCGGGGCGTTCGACCGGCTGGTCGCGGCGGCCGCGGCGTTCGCGCGGCGGTAGCGCGAGCACAGGGCGCACCCGGGATCCGCGCGGGAGCGGTTTCGGACCCGGCGACCGCGCCCGGATCCGGAACCACTTCATCCGGCGACCGTCTTCGACGGAGCCGTGTCGGGCGAGGCGAACGGCGACGCGGCCGAGGAGTCCGTGGCGAGCCGAGAGGCCGGGGAGAAATCCGAAGCCGGCGGAGGCGGCGAGAGCGACGGGTCCGGCGAGAGCGGCGAGTCCGTCGTCGACGCCCTGTTCTCGGTGACCGGCGGCGCGGCCGTCGTGGTCACGGGGACGCTCGCGGGCATGGCGCTGGAGCTGTCCGGTCGCGGCCTGTTCACGCGCGCCTTCTCGCCGGAGGAGTACGGCCTCTTCTCGCTCGCGTTCACGGTCGCCTCCATCCTCGCAGTCGTCGCGACGCTCGGGCTCAGAAACGGCGTCACCAGACAGGTCGCGTATCACGGCGCGGGCGGGGCGGAAAAGGCGGACGGCTCCGAGGAGGATTCAAAAAACGGCTCCGCGGGCCGGACGGTCACGGACGAGACGGTTCTCACGCCCGCGAGCATCGTCACGTGGGGACTCGTCGCAGCGGTCGTCGCGAGCCTCGTCGTCTGCGCGGGCCTGTTCGCGCTGGCGGAGCCGCTCGCGTCGCTGTTCGGCCATCCCGAGTACGCGCTGGCGTTCCGCGTCGCCGCGGTCTCCATCCCGGGGCTCGCGGTCGTCCGCGTCTGCACCGCGGTGTTCCGCGGGTTCGGACGGACCGGCGAGCGCGTGGCGTTTCAGGAGTTGCTGCAGAAGGGCGCGCTCCCCGCGATCCTCGCGGCCGTCGTCTGGGCCGAGTGGGGGCTCGTCGCCGCGCTGCTCGCGTTCCCCGCCTCGTTGGCGCTGACTGCGGTCGCGTACCTGCTCTACACCGTCCGCGCGGATCCCGGCGACTTCCGCGGGGCCGCGGCCGCGTCGCTGCGGCGACCGCGCGAGGGATACGCGCTGCTGGCGTTCTCGTTCCCGCTGCTGTTCGCGTCGCTTTTGATCCAGATCATGTCGTGGACCGACATCCTGATGCTCGGCTACTTCAAGACGGCCGCGGCGGTCGGCATCTACGACGGCGTGCGCCCGCTGGTTCGGACCATCTCGATCATCTGGGGCTCGATGATCTTCCTCTACACGCCCGCCGTCTCGGAGTTCGCGGCAGAAGGGTCGGGCGAGGCGGTCAGGCGCGTCTACTTCGCGTTGACGAAGTGGTTCGCGTCCGTGACGTTCCCGGTCGCGACGACGTTCCTCCTCTTCCCGGAGGTCGTGCTGGGAGCGGTCTTCGGTCCGGAGTACCGCGCCGGCGCGCTTGCGCTTCGGGTGCTCGCGGTCGCCTACTTCCTCGGCAACGTGATGGGGCCGAACGGCGCGACGCTGACCGCGCTCGGCTACACGCGGGCGGTGATGTGGGCGAACCTCGTCGCCGCCGTCGGAAACGTCCTCCTCAACGTCTGGCTCATTCCCCCGTACTGTATCGTGGGCGCCGCGGTGGCGACGGCGGTCGCGCTCGTCGTCCGGAACGCGATCCGCGTCGTGTTGGTCTACCGCTTCTCCGGCGCGCACTCGCTCCGGGCGCCGATGCTCGTCCCGATGGGGATCACGGTCGCGGCCGCGGTCCTCGCCGCGCTGGCGGCCGGGGACGCGGTCGCCTCGCCCCTCGGGCTGGTGCCGTTTCTCGCGGGCCTGTTCGCCGTCTACTACGGCGCGATGGTCGGTCTCGGCTACACGGAGCCGGCGGACCGAGAACTGCTCGCGCGCGTTCACGGCCGGCTGACGCGGCGGTGACGTCGTTCGCGGGCGGGTCTCTCAGAGGCAGAGGGCGACGGCGGGGAGCCGGCAAGCGGGGCGGCGTGGAGGTAGACCTTTGGTCGGCGAACCGCTTGAACGGATCATGCTTCACGCCGAAGGCCCCCTGCTCACGATCGACGTGGGCGAGCGAACCGCGACCCGGACCGACATCGACGACCTCCTCGCGGAGTTCATCGGCGGTCGCGCGGTCGCGACGGCGCTCGCGCACGACCGCATCCCGTTCGACGCCGACCCGTTCGGACCCGAGAACCGCGCGTACCTCGCGACCGGTCCGCTCCAGCAGTCGGGGATGTCGTTCACCGGTCGGATGTCGATGACCGGCCTCTCGCCGCTGACGGACGGACTCGTCTCGACGAACGCCGGCGGCTACCTCTCCCGGGAGTTCTCCGGCGCGGACCTGTCGGTGCTGGAGGTCGTCGGCGCGAGCGACGAACTCCTGATCGCGCACGTCACCGACGAGGGCGTCGAGTTCGAGGAGGTCCCCGAACTGGCGGGCGCGGAGGTCCCCGCGGTGTCCGACCACGTTGCGGAGACGCGCGACCTCGGCCCGGAGAACTGCATCGCCATCGGCCCCGCGGGCGAGAACCTCGTCCGCTTCGCGTCGGTGATGACCTACGACTCGCGGGCGTTCGGCCGCGGCGGCCTCGGGGCGGTTCTGGGGTCGAAGAACCTGAAGGCGGTGACCTTCGAGGGCGACGCCGAGCCGGACGTCGAGATCCCGAACCCGCCGGAGATGGACGTCCACCGCGAGGCGGCCACCTCGGACGACCGCATGAAGCGGCAGGGGACGACCGGCGGCACGGAGTTCATCAACGAGAACTTCTCGCTGCCGACGCGCTACTTCTCGGAGTACGAGTTCGAGCACGCGGCCGGCATCGGCGGCGACGCCGTCGAGGAGAAGAAGTACAAGAAGGGTGCCTGCTCGGCGTGCGCGTACGCCTGCAAGCTCCCCACCCGCGACGAGGCCGAGGGGGTCGAGACGGAGGGGCCGGAGTTCGAGACGGTGTACGCGTTCGGCTCCAACCAGGGCGTCGGCGACATCGTCGACGTGATGAAGGCCAACGAGCTCTGTGACGTCCTCGGGATGGACACCATCTCCGCGGGCGTCACCGTCGCCGCCTATCTCGCCAGCGAGGACGAGTTCGGCAACGCGGAGCTCGCCCGCGAGATAACCGAGAAGATCGCATATCGCGAGGGGATCGGCGACGACCTCGCGGAGGGGGTTCACCGCGTCCACGACCGGTTGGGCGTCGACGACTACACCGTGAAGGGGATGGAGTTCGCTGCTCACGACGGCCGCGTCCTGCACGGCCAGGGGCTCTCCTACGCGGTCGCGAACCGCGGCGGCGACCACATGTACGCGGGGATGCTCGGGCCGGAGTACGCCGGCGAGATCGATCCCGAGGGGACGCTCGGCAAGGCCGAACTCCTCGTCGAGAAGGAGAACCGTAACGTCGTCCGCGACTCCGGCGTCGTCTGCGCGTTCGGCGGCGACTACGTCACCGACGACCGCCTCGCGCAACTGCTCGACGCGCCCTACGAGGACCTGTTGGAGCTCGGCGCGCGAACGATCGAACGCGAGCGCCACTTCAACAACGAGCGCGGCAAGGACGCGAGCGACGACGGGCTTCCGTACGACCTGCCGGACCTGGACGCCGCGATCGAGGAGTACTACGAGGAGCGCGGCCTCCGCGAGGACGGCACGCTCCCGGACGAGCGCGTGGAACCGGTCGCCGCGGACCTCGGTTCTAGTGGCGCGGGCGGTTCGGGCGCGTCTCCCGCAGACGATTAACGAACGCCGACGCCCGACTTTTCTCGCGCTACAGGCCGCTCCAGAGCCCGTGCGCGTACCGGTCGCCGCGGTCGCAAAGCATCGTGACGACGGTGTCGTCGCCGTCGAGAACCCCTTCCGCCGCGAGCTCCCGGACGAGCGCGACGTTGCCGCCGCTGGAGGGGCCGACGGCGAACGCGCCGCGCTCGTGGGCGGCGGTGTCGCTGTCGACTCGCAGGTGTTCGCGGACGGCTTCGGGGTCGTGCCGACCGGGGTCGCGGATCGTCACGTCGCGGTCGGCGTACCGCTCGCGGAGCCAGCGGGCCGCCTTGTGCGCCTCGTCCGTCCGGAGATAGCGCACGTTGTCCAGTCGCTCCGTCTCGTAGGCCGCGCGGTAGGGGTGGTCACCGGTGCGGAGGTAGCGCAACCCCTCAATGTCGGTCGTGTCGGCGGCCGGCTCGTAGCCGACCACCGTCGCGTCGTCGTCCAGCGCGCGGGCCACGCCCGACACCGTCCCGCCGGTCCCGACGCCCGTGACGAACGCCGTGACCGCACCGTCGGTCTGTCTGCGGATCTCCGCGCCGGTCGTGCGCTCGTGGACCGCGGGGTTGGCGGGGTTGTCGTACTGGTTCGGCCAGTGGTAGTCGCCGCTAGCGACCAGTTCCTCGACGCGGTCGATGATCGCGTCGTAGGTCGTGTCCGCGGGAACGGACCGGATCTCGGCGCCCGCCTCGCGGATGGCGCGGCGCTTGCCCGCACCGGCGTCCGCCTTCGTGACGATCTCCACGTCGTAGCCCCGGACGCCGCCCACGCGAGCGAGTGCCGCGCCGGTGTTGCCGCTGGACGGTTCGAGCACGGTCGGGTTCGCGTCCGGCCCCGCGTCCCGGTCGAGAACGCCCCGGTCCTCCGCGCGGTCCAGCATCGCGGCCGCGATCCGGCTCTTGACCGACCCGCCACCGAACGCCGCGTCCGCGAGGTTGAACCACTCGGCCTTGGCCAGCACCGTCGGCGCGACGCCCAGATCGAGTTCCACGAGCGGCGTCTCGAACAGCGTCGACTCGTCGACCGGTGCGGCGGCAGGCGCGTCCTCGGACATGGAGGGACCCATCGGTGCGCGCCACTTCAACGCG
Organism: Haloparvum sedimenti; assembly: GCF_001462205.1. Lineage (GTDB taxonomy): Archaea > Halobacteriota > Halobacteria > Halobacteriales > Haloferacaceae > Haloparvum > Haloparvum sedimenti. Next base: position 23,130 of record NZ_LKIR01000033.1, on the reverse strand, counting down.
CCGGCCGCGGCGGTCCCGGCCGCGGTGGGGACCGAAAGCGTCCTCCGTCGGCCCGCCGCCCCGGATCCACGACTCCGCGTGTCACGGAAAGATAAGGTTCCGGACGCCGTGGTTCGTCCATGGAGACCAAGCGCTTCCTGTTCGTGTCGGCCGACGCGGCGCTGATCACGGACCTCGCGTGGCAGATTCACCGCGAGGGCCACGACGTGAAGTACTACATCGAGTCGGAGAGCGACCGGGAGATCGGCGACGGATTCGTCCCGAAGACGAACGACTGGCGAGCCGAGGTCGAGTGGGCCGACGTGGTCGTCTTCGACGACATCTGGGTCGGGCCGGACGTGGGCACGGGAGCGCTCGCGGAGGAACTCCGCGCGGAGGGACACGCGGTCGTCGGCGGGACGCCGAACACCGACCGGCTGGAGGAGGACCGCGGCTACGCGATGGCGGTCCTCGAAGACCACGGCGTCAACACCGTCGAACACCACGTCTTCGAGGACTTCGACGAGGGGATCCGGCACGTACAGGAGAACCCGGCGCCGTACGTCATCAAGCCGCTCGGCGAGGTGCAGAACGTCAAGCGGCTCCTCTACGTCGGAAACGAGGACGATGGGAGCGACGTGGTGGACGTGCTTCGGGCGTACAAGAAGGCGTGGGGCCACCGGATGAAGGGCTTCCAACTCCAGCGGAAGGTCGAAGGCGTCGAAGTCGCCATCTGCGGATTCTTCGACGGCACCCGGTTCATCGACGAGGTGAACTTCAACTTCGAGCACAAGAAACTGTTCCCGGGCAACATCGGCCCCTCGACCGGCGAGATGGGGACATCGATGTTCTGGGCCGGACAGAACGAACTGTTCGAGAAAACCCTGGGCAAACTGGAGGGCTGGCTCGCGAACGAGGGATACGTCGGCAGCATCGACATCAACTGCATCGTCAACGGGACCGGCATCTACCCGCTGGAGTTCACACCCCGGTTCGGCTATCCGACCATCGCGTTACAGGAGGAGTCCATCGAGTCGTCGACGGGCGAGTTCTTCTACGACCTCGCGCACGGCAACGACCCCACCCCCGAGGTACACAGGGGCTACCAGATCGGCGTTCGGGTCGTTCTGCCGCCGTTCCCGTTCGACGACGGGAAGACCTACGACGAGAACTCCCGGAACGCGGCCGTGGTGTTCGAGACGGAGAGTCGAGAGGGGATCCACATCGAGGACGCGAAGAAGGTCGACGGCCAGTGGCGCGTGGCCGGCGACAACGGGATGCCCATCGTCGTGACCGGCAAGGGGGACACGATGGGGGCCGCGCGCGAGCAGGCGTACGACCGCATCGACGACATCGTGATGCCCAACATGTACTACCGCGACGACATCGGTGAGCGGTGGATCGACGGCGACGGCGACCGCCTGCAGGCGTGGGGGTATCTCGGTCCCGCGGACGAGTAGCACACCGGACCCATGTTCGCACGGGCCGGTTTGACGCGCGACTCGGTCGGAACGCTCCTCGGACCGGCGTCGTTTTTCGCTATCCTCCTCGCGGGGCCGTTCGGCCTCGACCCGGAAGCGGCGGCCGTCCTCGCGAGCACGGCCTGGGTCGTCGTCTGGTGGGTCACGGAGGCGGTCCCCATCCCGGTGACTTCGCTCCTCCCGGTCGTCCTGTTCCCGATGACGGGAGCGCTGAGCGTCGGCGACGCGGCCGCGCCGTACGCCGACCCGATCGTGTTTCTGTTGCTGGGCGGGTTCCTGATCGCGCTCGCCATCGAGCGCTGGAATCTGCACCACCGCCTGTCGCTCCGGATCGTCGCCGCGGTCGGAACGAGCGGCAAGGGGCTCGTGCTCGGGTTCATGGGAACGACCGCCGTCCTGTCGATGTGGATCTCCAACACCGCGACCGCGATGATGATGGTGCCGATCGGGGCCGCCGTGATCGCCGAACTCACGGCGGACGGCGGACGGACGACGCCCTCGATCGACCGCGCGGAGGTCGCAGCGCCCGACGACCCGCGTGACGTTGACGGCGGACTCCTTCCCGGACTTGGGGGGGGAGCCGGCGGACCTGCCCGACACGTCGTTCGGGCTGGCGATCATGCTCGGGATCGCCTACGGCGCGTCGATCGGGGGCGCTGCGACGATCGTCGGCAGCCCGCCGAACGCGGTGCTCGCTGGGGTCGCGAAGTCGCGACTCGGCCTCGATATCGGGTTCCTGGAGTGGATGATGGTGGGGGTGCCGATCGCCGCCGTCTTCCTCCTCGTGACGTGGGCGCTTCTCGTCGTGCTGTTGCGGCCGACGGTCGAGAGACGACCCGGCCGGATCGACGTCGTCGAGGAGCAACTGGCCGAACTCGGCCCCATGACCGTCGGCGAGCGTCGGGCACTTGCCGTGTTCGGGGTCGTCGCCGGGGGGTGGGTAGTCCGACCGTTCCTGCTCCAGCCGGTGATGCCGGCGCTCACCGACGCGATGATCGCCGTCGTCGGGGCCGTCCTCGTGTTCCTGGTCCCCGTCGACGGCGAGCGGCTGCTCGACTGGGAGGACACGTCCCGGGTTCCGTGGGGCGTCCTGCTGCTGCTCGGAGCCGGTTTCTCGATGGCTCGCGGGTTCCAGGAGAGCGGACTCGACGTCGTCGTCGCGGAGCGGCTCACCGAGGTCGGGACGGCGGGGCTCGCGGGGACGGTCCTGCTCGTCGCGACCGTCGTCATCCTGCTCACCAACGTCACCTCGAACACCGCGACTGCGTCGCTGTTCATGCCGATCGCGGCGAGCATCGGGCTCGCGATCGGGGTGACGCCGCTCACGCTGATGGCGACCGCGGCGTTCGCGGCCTCGTTCGCGTTCGTGCTGCCCGTCGCGACCGCACCGAACGCGATCGTGTTCGGCAGCGGCTACGTGACGATCCCGCAGATGGCCAGGGTAGGACTCGCCCTCACACTCCCCGCGATCCTCGTCATCGCCGCGTTCGCGATCTGGTGGATCCCCGTGGTCTGGACGTAGCGACGGTCCGCCGCCCGAACGTGACTCGGACGTGGTCCAGACGTGACCCCGTCAGAGCCCCCAGCCGGCCGCGATGCCGACCGTCGCCACGACCGCGAGCAGGAGCTGTAGCGGTCCGCCGACCTTGAGAAAGTCGGTAAACTTGTAGCCGCCGGGGCCGTACACCATCAGGTTCGTCTGGTAGCCGACCGGCGTCATGAACGACGTGGCGGACGCGAACATCACCGCAAGCAGGAACGCGAACTCGTTCGCGCCCAGCCGGGCGGCCGCGTCGACGCCGACCGGGATCATCAGGACCGCGGTCGCCACCGGGGTGATGACGCTCGCGAGCAGACCGACGACCACGTAGAGGAGGAACAGCACGCCGATCAGCGGGAGGACGTCGTCGAGGGCCACGAGGGCCTCCGCGATGACGGCCGCGCCGCCGGTCGACTCCAGCGCGATCCCGAGCGGGATGACGCCCGCGAGCAGGAAGACCACGTTCCACGACACCGCGTCGTAGGCGTCCGCGGTCGTCAGACAGCCGGTGACGACCATCGCCACGACGCCGGCGAGCGCGGCGATGACGACGGGGAGGACGTCGAGCGCCGCGATCGCGACGACCGCTGCGAGGATCCCGAGCGCGATCGGAGTCTTCGGCGAGAGGGGCGCGATCTCGGCGGCGGACGCCGCCGCCAGTTCCTCGACGGCGCGCTCGTCGGCGACGACGAGCTCTCCAGTCTCCGTGAAGTAGCCGATCGCGGCCGGCGTCGTCCGAACCAGCAGGAGGTCGCCGGCCTGAAGCGTCCGGTCGGCGAGCTCGGTGCGGATCAGATCGCCCTCCCGACGCACGGCGAGCACGGTCGTCTCGTGGTACTCGTGGAGCCCGGTCTCGGCGATCGTCTCTCCCACGTACCTGGAGCTGTCGGGGACCACCGCCTTCGCCAGCGTTCCCTCGGTCGCGGCCGTCTCGAAGGTGTCCTCCGTGACGGCGTCGCCGGCGCGCTGTCCGAGGCCCGTCGCCTCGCGGAACCGGTTGACGGCCTGCAAGTTCCCGTGGACGACGAGGGCGTCGCCCGCTCCGATGACACGGTCCGAGTGAGGGCCGGCGTAGGCGTCGCCGCCCCGGCGCGCCTGCAGGATCCGGACGTCGGGGTGGGCCGCGTCGAACGCCTCGACCGATTCCCCCACCGCGCTGGAGTCCGGGCGCACCTGCATGACCGTCAGGTAGTCGTCGAGGTCGAACTCGGACACGGGATCGCTGTCGGGCGGGACGCGGGCGGGCGTCAGCCGCCACCCGACCGTCAGCAGGTATGCGAGGCCGACGGCGAGCAACACGGCGCCGAGGCCGGTGAACTCGAACATCCCGATCCCGTCCCGGCCGTCGATCAGGAGGCGCGCGAAGTCGCTGGCGAGGATGTTCGTCGACGTCCCGATGAGCGTGAGCGTCCCCCCGAGGATCGCCGCGTACGAGAGCGGGAGCAGGAGCTTCGAGGGGCTCATTCCCGAGTCCTCAGCGAGGCCGGAGACCATCGGAATGAACACCGCGACGACGGGGGTGTTGTTCACGAATCCGGCGATCGGACCGGTGGTACAGACGGTCGCGACGAGCGCGCGGAACTCCGATCCGCCGGTGAAATCGGCGAGGGAGACGCCGAGACGTTCGACGATCCCGGTCCCTTGGACGCCGGCGCTGAGCATGTACATCGCGATGATGGTGACGGTCGCGGGGTTCGCGAAGCCGGAGATCGCGGCGCGAGTCCCCACGCCGGTCCACGGTTCGAGGATCACGAGCGCGGCGACGACGGCGATCGCGGTGACGTCGTTGGGGACGACCTCGGTGACGAACGCCGTGAGCATCACGAGGATGAGGAGGAACACGACCGCCGCGCCGGACACCTCGAAAATCGCCATGCGCTCCCGACTCGGGTCGAACCCTTCACTGTTTCGTCGCCCTCGTCAGGCGAGCCGGCTATCCGGTGATCCGGCTGCCTGTCGGCCCGGAAATCCGGCGATGCCCCGTTCACGCACTGCCGGAAGCCCGATTTTTAACATCCCCTTACGGGTTATCTGTCAAACATGTCCGTTCGGACGGTACGCGGTACGGTGGGTGGAATGGGCAGGCGGGCGAACCCGGCGTTCGCGGTCGCGGCGGTGGTGGTCCCCCTCGCCGCGCTCGGCTACGCGCTGACGGTCGCGTCGCTGCAGACGCACACGTACGTCCACGTGATGGCGGGGGTGCTCTGGACCGGCTTCGACCTGTTCATCGGCGCGGTGCTCGGGCCGGTGGTCGGGGGGCTCGACGACGAGACGAGCGCCGCGGTGTTCCAGCGATTGACGCCCAAGACGGCGTTCCTGCTGCCGGCGCTGGCGCTGACGACCATCGCGGGCGGGATCACGCTCGCGCTTCGGCTGAACCTGTTCCCGAACGCGGAACCGTGGCTCGCGCTGTTCACCGCCGCGAACCTCGTGCCGATCCTGCTGCTGCTCGGCTGGCGGCTGGACGCGTGGAACGACCGGCGCTGGCAGGTCCCGTTCGCGGTCGCGACGGTCGGATCGCTGGCGTGGGTCGCGGTCACGATCGGGGACCTGCAGGCGACGACGCCCGCGATCATGGTCGCGCTCGGGCTGGTGACGGTGCTGTCCGTGCAGGGGTTCGGCTTCCTGTTACCGGGCGAGCTCCGGATGTACGCGGAGATGACCTCGCCGGATCCGGACGCCTCGATCATCGCCGCGGTCGGGCGACAGAACGCCAAGCTCGGCGGCGTGCAGGGGCTCGTGCAGCTGCTCGTGATCCTCGACATGGTGTACCTGCGCTACGGTGGGTTCTGAGACCCGTTTTTCTGACGTGCTGGCTTATCTGACCGGTGGCAAACA
>NZ_LKIR01000033.1:14172-17282 GCF_001462205.1 Haloparvum sedimenti | reverse complement strand
GCGGACAGAAAACCGCTGGCAGAAGAACTGAAGAGAAACCGCCGACAGAAACGCCCCTTATGCCGGCCGCGTCTCGACGGGCGCCACGCGGTCGGGGAGATCGACCCGGGCGGGGTGGATCGTCGCCGCCAGCGCCTCCAGCGTGTCGACGACGCGGTGGCTGTGTCTATTCATGTAGGCGGTGCCGTCCATCGCGTAGACGCGCCCCTCGCGGGCGGCGGCGAGCTCCGAAAAGCCCTCGCGGGCGCGGAGGTCCTCGACGGCGCGCTCCGCGCCGGTGCGGTCGTAGCCACAGGGCGCGACGACGATCACCTCCGGGTCGTACGCGCGCACGTCGGCCCAGTCGAGTTTCTCGGAGCGCTGCCCGGCTTCCGCGAGGCCTGCCTCGCCGCCAGCGATCTCGACCAGCTCCGGGACCCACAGCCCGCCGTGTCTCAGGGGGTCGGTCCAGTCGAAGGCGGCGACGCGCGGGCGCTCGTCGGCGGGCACGTCCGCGACCGCCTCGCGCACGCGGTCGATCCGCGCGTCGAGGTCGGCGCGGAGGTCGCGGGCGGCCGTCTCCCGGCCCACCGCGCGACCGATGCGCTCCACGTTGTCGAGCACGTCGCCGAGGTCGTCGGCGTGCACGTCGAGCACCTCGCAGTCGAGGCCCAGTCGTGCGACCGCCTCGCGGGCGAGGCCGGCGTCGAGCGCGCAGACCGCGCAGACGCCCTGCGTGAGCACCGCGTCGGGGTCGGCCGCGGCGAGCGTCTCGCCGTCGAGGTAATACGTGCCGTCGAAGGCGGCGATGCGGTCCACCTCGGCGGGGTCGCGGTCGAGTTCCCGAACGAGGCCCGTGAGCGTCGGGCGGTCCGCGACCTCGGGCGGGTGGTCGCACTGGTGGGAGACGGCCGCGGGCGTGGCCCCGAGTTCCGCGGCCACCTCGGTCGCGGACGGGAACAGCGAGACGACGGTCATGGACTGCGGTTCGCAGGCGCTCGGCATTAACGCTTCGCGGTCGGCGGCGCCGCGGAGCCGCGGCGCCGCCCCCCAGCTGGCCCCGTGAGGAATTACCAACAGACATTAGTCGGCTTCGCAAATATTAAACTCCGGCATATCGAAGGTCCGTTCGATGACTCAACGCGTCGCGACCACGCCCGGGCTGTTCCCGCTCCCGGACTGGGCGAAAGAGAGACTCTCCGACCTGAAGGGCCACCAGAAGGGCGACCTCCTGAGCGGTGACGAAGGCGCGGACATCGTCGCAGCGTACGACGAGGTCCGCGCCGAGTTCGTCGCCGACCAGCTCGACGCCGGCCTCGACCGCGTCGTCGAGGGGCAAGGCCGCTGGGACGACATGATCGCGCACCCGCTGACCGTCTCCGACGCGGTGGAGACCGGCGGCATCGTGCGCTACTACGACAACAACAACTTCTACCGCGACCCGCAGGTGACGGCGGAGCTGTCCTTCTCGGGCGACGTGGCTGCCGAGTTGGAAGCGGCCGCGGACGTGCTCGGCGGCGAGGCGCCGCTGCAGGCGACGCTGCCGGGCCCGTACTCGCTCGCGGACCTCGCGACCGACGAGCAGTACGGCGACGCGGAGACGTTCCTCGCCGCGGTCGCGGAGTTCCTCGCGGGCGAGGTCGAGGCGTTCCCGGACCACGAAACGCTGTTCCTGCTGGAGCCCTCGCTCGTGGAGAACCCGCCCGAAGACGGTCTCGCCGCCGCCGCCAGCGAGGCGATCGATACGGTCGCGGCCGCGACCGACGCGGAGGTCGTCGTCCACACCTACTGGGGCGCGCTCGACGAGAAGACGTACGCGCACCTGATGGACGCGGACGTGGACGCGCTCGGGCTCGACCTCGTGGCGGGCGACCGCGACGACACCGTCTATAACGTCCAAGAGTACGGGACGAAGGATTCGGTCGCGCTCGGGCTGATCGACGGACAGAACACGCTCGTCGAGGACCCCGAGACGGTCGCCGAGCGCGTCGAGTGGTTCGAGTCGCAGGTGCCCGTCTCCGCGTTCGAGACGACGTACCTCACCTCGAACACGGAGCTGTTCTACCTGCCGGAGAACAAGTACAAAGCGAAGATCGAGGCGCTCGCCGCCGCCACGGAGGTGCTCGAGTAATGGTCAGAAATCCCGACGCGAACCGCGCGCAGTTCCGCCCGAACGACCATCCCAACGACTCGTTCCTGCTGACGACGGTCGTCGGCTCCTATCCGAAGCCCAAGTGGCTCAACCGGGCCGACGAGCTCGTCGAGGACGAGGACTCGAAGTTCGACGCCGTGGACCTTGAGGAGGCCCACGACGACGCCTGCCGGCTCATCACGCACGAGCACGAGCGCGCCGGCCTCGACACCGTCGTCGACGGCGAGATGCGCCGCAACGAGATGGTGGAGTTCTTCGCGCACCGCATCGACGGCTACGAGTTCAACGGGCCGGTGAAGGTGTGGGGCCACAACTACTTCGACAAGCCCTCCGTCGTCGAGGAGGTCACCTACGACGAGCCGTGGCTGGTCGACGAGTTCGAGTTCACCTCGAACGTGGCCCAGCGGCCCGTCAAAGTCCCCATCACGGGCCCGTACACGCTCGGCTACTGGGCGTTCAACGAGGCGTACCCCTCCACCGAGGAGCTCGTCTACGACCTCGCCGACCTCGTCAACGAGGAGGTCGAGAAGCTGGTCGAGGCGGGCGCCCGCTACATCCAGATCGACGAGCCGGCGCTGGCGACGACGCCGGAGGACCACGCCATCGTCGGCGAGGCGCTCGAACGGATCGTCTCGGGCATCCCCGACGACGTGCGCATCGGGCTCCACGTCTGCTACGGGGACTACTCGCGGATCTACCCCGAGCTGAACGACTACCCCATCGACGAGTTCGACGTGGAACTCTGCAACGGCGACTACGAGCAGATCCCCGTCTTCGAGGAGCCCGAGTTCGAACCGGACCTCGCGCTCGGCGTCGTCGACGCCCACACCGCGGAGGTCGAGCCGGTCGCGGAGATCAAGGAGAACATCCTGCAGGGCCTCCGCGTCGTGCCGCCGGAGAAGCTCACGATCTCCCCGGACTGCGGGCTGAAGCTCCTGCCCCGGGAGATCGCGTACGGTAAGACGGAGAACATGGTCAC
>NZ_LKIR01000033.1:0-14162 GCF_001462205.1 Haloparvum sedimenti | reverse complement strand
GGGGTCGCGGGGGATCTGCGGAACCCTTACCGCTTAAGTACGGTCGGGAGAAACCACCGGCCGCAATGACACATCCATCCGAGGATACTCGAAGTCGGGACGCCCCGGCTGGTCGAGAAATTCGCGGTTCGAACCGACCCTGAGGACGCGGACGCGCTGCTTTTAGATCCCGGAGACGGCGACGCCCACCGGCTGGACCGCGCCGACGCGCGGCGACTCCGCGACCGTCTGGACGAGGCGCTGACCGAGCGCCGCGAATTCCTCTACACCGCGGGGCAGTACCGCGAGGACGGGAGCTACGCCGTGGCCCGGAGACACGCCGACTCCGCCGGTCACGAGAAGGTGTTCGACGAGTTCGCGGCCGTCGAGCGCCTCTACGCGCGACTCCCGAGCCGGTTCGGCGCCGACGAGATCGAGCGCACGGGGCTGACCGGCGGGCGCCGTCACCTGGTCGTACGCCACTTCCTCGAACACCCGGCGTTCGACTGCCGGCTCGTCGGCCGCCAGCCGCTGCGGGTCGAGAAATGTAGCGCGGAGTCGGCGTCGGAACGCGCCGGCGAGGAGGTGCCGACCGCGGACTGATCGTGCGCTGGGTGGAGGTGTCGGTTCCGCTCCCGTTTTGTTCGGGTTCCAAAGTCGTTCGCCGGTTCCTACCCCATTCGGAAGTTCAAAGTCGCTGCCCGCCGAGTCGGCGGTATGGAACTCGACGACACGGACAGGGCGATTCTGCGGATCTTACAGGAGGACGCTCGCACTCCATTCTCCGAGATCGCGCGACGGATCGACATGTCGAGCGCGACCGTCCACGACCGTGTCGGACGCATGGAGGAGGCCGGCGTCATCGAGGGATACCACGCGAAGGTGAACGCCAAGGCGGTCGGCTACGGCGTGTCCGCGCTCGTGGGGCTCCGCGTCGAACAGGGTCGCGAGGAGGACGCCCTGGTAAAGCTGCGCGACATCGAGGAGGTACAGGAGATCCACCTCACGACGGGGGAGTGGGACGTGATGCTCCGCGTCGTCGCGCCCGACACGGAGGAGCTCCGCGAACTGATGTTCGAGCGCGTCGCCAACATGGACGGCTTCTCGCGCTCGCAGACGATGATCATTCTGGGGACGGATTACGAGTCGGACGCGCTGCCGATCTGAGACGAGCGCGGAGCGCGCCGCGGACGACGCACCGCCTTCTCGCAGTCGGGACCGGAACCCTCAACTCGCGGGTCCCCCACGCGAACGTATGAGCAGTTGGGTCGAGCGGCGGTTCGGCGTGTCGCCCGCGCGGGCGTGGCTCGGCGGCGTCATCGCGGCGGTCGCGGCGCTCGTCGCCGGGTCCCTCGCGCTGCCGCGGCTTGTGTACGACCGCTTCCTCTGGCAGTACTTCTGGGGGCCCGTGGTCGCGGACGGCGAAGGAGCTTCGTGTGCGGTCCGGCGGCCGGACGGCACCGTCGACCTGCTCGGGTCGGCGGGCTGTGCCGAGGCCGAGGCCGCGGGCGCGATAACGGCGTACCCGGGTTACACGCTCGTCTCGGAGGTCGGCTACGTCGTCACCCTGCTGGTCGCGCTCGCGGGCGTCGTGCTCCTGCTCGACCGGCTGGAGATCGGCGACGAGAAGCGGTTCTTCTACGCGCTGTTCCCGTTCATGCTGTTCGGCGGCGCGCTCCGGACGGTCGAGGACGCCGGCGTCGCCGCGACGCGCGCGGGCGCCGAGCCCCTGATCGCCTTCCCGTACAGCGCGCTGATAATCAGCCCGTTCATCTACTTCACCGTCTTCGCGTTCACCGTCGCGTGCGTCGTCGCCGCGGTCACGCTGGAGCGGCGGGGCGCCATCGACGACTACGCGAAACCCCTGTTCGCGTCGGGCGCGACCGCGCTTGCCGCGAGCGTGGGCTACCTCGGCTACCTCGCCGCGACGACCGACTACGTAGAGTTCTACCCGCAGGTGACGGTGGTCGTCCTCGTCGGCGCGAGCCTCGCGGCGGTGCTGACGTGGTACGCGATCGAACGCTTCCAGCCCTCGATCAACGCCGGCACCGGCTTCGTGGGCTTCGTCGTCATCTGGGGACACGCGGTCGACGGGGTGGCGAACGTGGTCGGGCTCGACTACATGCCGCTTCTGACGGGCACGGGGAACCTCGTCCCCAAACATCCCGTCAACGCCGCCATCGTCGACCTGTTCGACGCCGCGTGGCCGTTCCTCGTGGTGAAGCTCGTGGCCGCGACGTTCGTCGTCTGGGTGTTCGAAGACGAGATGTTCACGGAGTCGCCGCGCTACACGATCCTCCTGTTGACGACGGTCCTCGCGGTCGGGCTCGGCCCCGGGACGCGGGACATGCTCCGAGCGACGTTCGGCGTCTGAGGCGCCGATCGCGATCTGTGACCACACCGCTTTTTACTCAACCTGGTAACGTCGCGGGACCTCGTCTGAGTCATGTGCGTACAACGCCATTCCCATCTGGTAGCCGACGTGTGTTTCCGCGTCGTTAGACCCCAGCTCACCGACTAAGATCGTGAACGAGGTGTAGTAGTTCGCCTCCCCATCCCTGTCCATGTCGCGATAATGGTAGTACGCCATCGACGCGTAGTCGTCCTCCAACTCGTCGCGGAACTCGATGACGATGTCCGCTTCCGATCGGTCATCCACCAGCGTCAGCCCAACACCGTCCGGAAGTTCGTCGTCGTCGTTGTAATAGTCAACCACGCGCTCGACGTCGTCATCCCGGCTCCCCTTCGGGTGGTGGCTCTGTGAGTTGTTGTACGCGACGTACACCGAGAGCTGCTCTTTCTCCCAGAAGTACTCTCGATCGCTAATGTCGGGTTGGTCGATCTCGGCGAGCACATTCGTCTCGTTCATGAAGCCGTAGATATCGTTCTCAGAATGCGTGTAGCCGAGTGTGTGGCCAAATTCGTGGTCTAACACGGTGCGCGTGGAGCTATCGTTGTAGATCGTCGCGACCTCGACGATCGTGGGCGAGGGTGCAGTCTCATCCGGCTGGATGTAGTCGGCGCAGCCAGCGAACTCGTCCTGCGTTCCCCCACAACGGTCCACCTCATCAACGAAACCGATGATGATGTCGGCGTCCGCAGAGTCCTCGACGATCGTGTAGTTGAGCTCGTAACCCACCCGACCGGCCTCGGACTCGTTCTCCCAAAAGTTGAGCGACTCCCGGACGATCGGCTCGTAGTCACGCTCCGGCGCGTCGTTCCGATAAATTGCCACTGCGATCGGGTCGGTTTCCCACGGGTTGTCCGGTGGAGGGTCAAACGACTCGCGCTCGGTGGACTCCTCCGTGTCCGTTGGTGTCGGGGTCGAGGTCGGTGTTGCCGTCGTCGACGTTTCCTCTGGCGTCTCGGCGGTCGTTGCCGTGTCTGGTGTCGCCGTGTCGAGGCCTCCACCGGCACAACCCGCAAGCAGCAAACAGACGGTTAACACTACGATGATACGAGTCATTACCCGCGTTTGGTTGCTGTATTTATTAGGTGTTTGGGGCGTGATATATCGGCCAACCTCGTGGAACAGTATCGCACCACCACCAACGCTTTCACTTACGCTGTGAGAGACTCGCGGCAGACCATGGACGACCGCGTCGAGCGGGCGCTCGCGGCCGCGTTCCCCGACCGCGAGGTCGAGGCCGTCGAGGACCCGGGGCCGTCGTGGAACGACGCCAACCGCACGGTCGAGGTGACGTTCGCGGACGACCGCTCGCCCGGTCGCGTCTTTCTGAAGGCGGCGCTCGACGGGGACGGCAGCCGGGGAACCCGGGAACGGGCGGTGACGGACTACGTCCGGGCGAACGGCGCCGTCCCGGTCCCCGAGGTCGTCGCCGCGGATCTCGAAGCGGACGTGCCGTACCTCGCCACCGCGCCGATCGCCGGCCGAATCCTCCACCGAGTCTGGCACGACGCCGCCGACGAGCGCCGGCGCGCGCTCGCCGCAGCGGTCGGAGACGCGCTCGCGCGCGCGTCCACGCGCTCCGATTCGAAACGCCCGGCCACGTCGTCGGCGGCGGTGCGGACGGGCTCCGGATCGACGGCGCGTCGTGGCCGGACATCCTCCGTGATCGCATCGAGCTGTTCCGGTCGCTCGCGGAGCCGGACCGGTTCGACCACCACTTCGACGCGGTCGCCGCGGCGGTCGAGCGCAACCGCGGCCTGCTGACGGGAGTGCCGGCGGCCCTGCTCCACGGCGACCCCGCGATGCCGAACTGCTTCCTGACGCCCCGCTTCGCGAACTGCGACCCTCCGGGCCCGGCCGCGGTGCTCGGCCTGCTCGACTGGGAGATCGCGCACGTCGGAGACCCGGTGCGAGAGATCCGCCGCGCAGAGCGCCAGCTATTCGAGCCGCCGTTCGGAGCACCGGACGAGCGGCTTCTCGCGGCGTTTCGCGACGCCTACCGCCAGCGCGCCGGCGGTCTCCCCGCGGGCCACGACGAGCGACGTCCCGTCTACGACGCGCCCACCTACCTCGGCGTCTCGGGGTATCTGGACGAGCACGCGGCCCATCGCGAGAGATCGCGCGAGGAGCTCGCGACCGCGATGGCCGCGGAGATGGACCGGCTGCTGTCGCAGATCTGACGCCGGCTCCTTGCGTAGCCGCCTTATACGTGGCCCGCGGACGGGGGCACATGAGCGACACACTGACCGACCGCGGCGGCACCGCGCTACGGGTCGCCGTCGTCTTCTTCGCCGCGCTCTCGGTCGCGGCCGCGTACGTCCGCGTCTCCGAGTTCGGCCTCGAAGCCCTGCCTGACGCGCTCGTAAGCGTCTACATCGCAGCACTGATCGTCTGGGGCGTCTTCCGCGAGGGGCTCCGGACCACGCGGTTCCGGATCCTGCTGTACGTCGGCGTGATCGCGTGGGGCGCGACCGGACTCATCGGCGACCCGAGCGACGCCGTCTCCCTGATCCTGCTCGGCGGTGGCCTCCTCCTGCTCGGCCGGACGCTCTATCAGGAGTACAGACGCAGAAACAGCCCCGTCTACGACCGCTGAGCGGCCGGGACCCCCCTCCGTCCGGGCGGGTTCAGAAGCCCGCCCGTTTATGCGCCAGATACCCGCCGACTGCGCCGGCGCCGGCGGGGTAGAAGACGCCCGCGCCGAAGATCCCCCACAGCAGGCCCGGGCCGGCGTTGCCGCCCGACGCCGAGACGCTCACGATCGGGATGCTGATAAGCACAAGCGGCGCCACGCCGGTGAACTGCATCGCCGCCGTCCGCGCGCGACGGAGGGGGCGGGAGGTGGAGACGCCCCGCGTCGCCAGCGCCCCCGAGACCGCGAAGGCGACTGCCGGAACGAGAAGGGAGAGGAGGTGGACCCCGCCGGCCTGCAACAGCGGGTTCACGGTCGCGGCCGCGGTGCCCACGCCGAGATCCATCGGGACAGATAGGGGGACGAACTGCGCGTTGAACAGGAGGTGACCGGCGCCCTCGACCGTCGAGACGCTCTCGGGGGCGAGGTTCTCCGCCACCTCGTAGGTGACGCCGCCGACGGTCACCGTGGCGTCCGCGAGCAGAGACTCGTAGCGGAGCGCGGCGACCGGGAGGAACGCGAGATAGCTGGCCAGAAACGCGACCGCACCGTAGAGCGCGCGCATCCCGCCGGGGTAACGGAGCTCCGTGCGTCTGGAAGCGGACATGTCTCTCCGGTCGGCGGTCGAGGGGAAAAGTGCGGAGGTTCCGGATGCGGGGGGCGCGCCGCGTGACGTCGGGAGCGCCTTCAGAACTGGTCGGCGACGGCGGCGACGACCGCGTTCTCCACCGCCTCGCGAGCGCCCGAGAGGAACTCGATCTTCCCCTCGCGGACGCCGGCGACCGAGATGTCCGCCTCCGGCGCGGTCTCGGCGGCCTCGGCGGCGACCTCGCGGACGGAGACGTCAGCGGTCGTGCGGACGTACAGCTCGTCCATGCCGATGCCGACGGTCGCGAAGTCGCCCTCGCGGTTCCGGCGGTGCAGTTCGTCGAGGAGCAGCGGCGTCGGCGGGAAGTCGTACTTGTGGGTGTACGCCTCGGTGTCGAGCACGTCGAAGGTGACGTTGTCGACGTGCTCCGTCTCGAGGTTCGCCTCCGCAGTCTGGACCTCGGTCTCCAGCTTCTCGCGGAACTGCTCGGAGACGTGCGCGGCGAGGTCGCCGCCGTCCTCGAACAGGAGGTCGGTGACGAGTTCCCGCTTGTCCTGGTAGGACTGGTAGTACGCCTCCAGCGCGATGGCCTCGCGGAGCTCCGCGACGCGCTCGGCG
Source organism: Haloparvum sedimenti (assembly GCF_001462205.1). GTDB lineage: Archaea > Halobacteriota > Halobacteria > Halobacteriales > Haloferacaceae > Haloparvum > Haloparvum sedimenti. Next base: position 7,934 of record NZ_LKIR01000033.1, on the reverse strand, counting down.
TCGTAGCCGGCCTCGGCGGCCGCCTCGACGTAGGCGTCCGGCGTCTCCTCCCAGTAGCTCACCGCGGGGAGGTGTGTGAGGTCCTCGCGCACGTCGTCGTTGACGGCCGCGGCCAGCGAGGCGACGAGCGCGCCCGTCGAGAGCGATCCGTCCACGTCGGCCAACTCGGGCGAGACGAGCGTGTCGACCGTCTCGCGCGTCTCCGGGTCGGCGACGGCCGCGTCGACGACCACGGCGTCGGCGTCGTACACGTCCAGCAGGCCGAGGCCGTCCTCGGACTCGACGGTTGAGCCGGTGCCGACGAGCAGGAACAGCGGGAGCTTCTCGTCGTGGCGGTCGCGGTCCTGCAGCATACGTGTCGCGTCGTTGGTCGCCGCGTCCATGTCGTACACCGCGCCCTCCAGCGGACGGCGGGTGAAGTAGTGGTAGACGGCGTCGCGCTTGGCGTGCTCCTCGCGGACCAGCGGGAGCGTCGCGCGCTCTATCGCCGCGCCGGCCACGTAGCCGTCGGCGGTCGCCGGGTGCCGGACCACGACCGGGCGCGACTCGAGCACCGCGCGTCGGATCGCCTCGGCCGCGTCGAGCAGGCCCTCCGAGAGCGCCGCGACCGTCTCGTCGTCGCCGAGCGGGTCGACGGCGTCGGGGCGGGCGCGGTCGGTGAGCGCGTCGGCGAGCCGCTGCTGGACGGCGGCGGCTTCGTCGCCCTCGAGCACCGCGAGCGCCTCGGTCTCGACCTGGATCTCGTCGTGGCGGAGTTCGACCTCGCCGTCGAGACGAACTACGTCGCCGAGTTCGACGCCGGGGTACGCCCGGACGCCCGGCTCGACGAACGCTGCGCAGTCGACGACGCCCGTGCGGTCGCGCACCTCGAAGACGGTCGGACCGCCCGTCTGTCGGACGCTCACGACCTCGCCCTCGATCCGGACCTCGTCGCCGACGCGGTCGCCGAGCGACTCGACGAGGACGTGCTCGAGGGCCGCGTCGGTCTCGGCCGGCTCCTCGTCCGCCTCGGCTTCGGTCGGCTCCTCGTCTGCGGACTCGCCCGATTCGGCCTCGTCCGCGGCGGGCTCGCTCTGTTCCTCGGCCGGCTCGGCTTCCGTCTGTTCGGCCTCCGCCGGGTCGGCCTCCTCGGCCTCGACCACGTCCGCGGCCTCGAACCCGGAGTCGGCTTCGGACTCCGCCTCGGACTCATCCGCGGGCTCCGGCGACTCTTCCTCCGCGGACGCCTCCGCGTCCGGCTCCGATTCGGACTCCTCCGTCTCCGGTTCCCCCTCCTCGCCCGCATCCTCGCCGGGGACGAACTCGGTGCCGTCCTCCTGTACGAGGTTGCCGCGGAAGTCGCGCTCCGACTGGCGGATCGACCACGCGAGGTCGACGTTACCGTTGTCGCGGACGTTCTTCACCTGCACGTAGACGGTGTCGCCCGGTTCCCAGTCCAGCGAGTCGAGGCGGCGGTCGAGCTCGGAGCGGTGGAGCAGCCCGGTCACGCCCGGAGCCAGGTCGACGAACACGCCGAAGTCGGCGTAGCCGTCGACGGTGCCGCGGTAGTAGCGTCCCGAGACCAGTTGGTGCGGGCTGTCCCCGCGGAACTCGAAGCCGACGTCCTCCTGGTGGGAGTCGCAAATGCGACCGTCCACGGAGGCGCCGCAGATGATACAGGATCCCATTTGGTGGATGGAGACCCTCCCGCCTAAAACGGTTGTCGAAAGCCGTTCGCGCCCGAACGGGCACGCGCCGCGACGGCGGGCGCGCGAGACCGCCCAGCCACCGGAGACGGCGCGTTCGGATCAGCCGAGCGCGAGCAGCGGCGCGACCGCGCGATAGGCGACGCCGTAGCCGACCAGCGCAGCGGGGAGTCCCGCCACCAGCGTCCGCGGCCACGTCGTCCCGTGGACGGTTCTGAGTCCGACGAGCAGCAGGCCGGTCGCGTACACGCCGGCCGCGAGCCTGAGCGCGGGGACGGGCGGCCCCGCGAGCGCGAAGGGCGCGCTCGCGTACGCGACGACCTGCACCGTCTCGCTGACGCCGCCGCGCTCGCGGAGGCCGACGCCGAGCCGTGCCAGCGTCCCGGCGTCCGCGCCCTCGGGCGGACGGGCGCGACGCTCCACGCTCGCGGCGATGGTCGACACCGTCGCGACCGCAGCCGTGAGGTGGAGTCCCACCGGCGCGGCCAGCACCCCCGTCGCCAGCAGGGCGATCAGCACGGAGACGGCGGTCGACTCCGTGATCCCCGGCACGGCGTTCGGGTCGGCGGCCATCCAGCCCGCGGCGTGCGCGAGCGCGACGACGACCGCGAACGTGAGCGCGGGCGCCTGGTCGCCCGGCCCGACGCCGTTTCTGAAGAAGCGGCGCGGCCGGACCAGCACCTCTGCCCACGCCCGGACCAGCGCGCGCGGCCCCCGAGCGCGGCCGCCCTGCGGATCCTCGATCCAGGTGGTCACGCCCGCGACTACGGGGACGGTCCATAACCCGGTTGCGGTTGCGTTTTTGTGACCGGCGCGGTGGGGAGCCCGTCCGCGACCGCGACAGAAACGGTCCGCTCGCGACCGAGACAGAAATGGCCCGCTCGCGAGGGGCGCGATTAAGCGCCGCTACAGCTCGACGCGCTCGCCGGTCTCGTCGGAGCGCTCCACGGCGTCGAGGACGCGCTGGACCTCGTAGGCCTCCGCGAAGGAGGGCGAGAACTCGCGTCCTTCCGCGACCGCCGAGAGGAACTCGTAGTTCTCGTGGACGAACGTGTGCTCCCAGCCGAGGACGTGGCCCGGCGGCCACCAGTGGTCGAGGTAGGGGTCATCCTCGTCGGTGACCAGCACCGTCTGGTAGCCGCGGTCGCCCTCGCGGAGTACCTCCAGTTCGTTGAGCCGCTCCAGCGAGAAGCGCAGGCTCCCCTCCGAGCCGTGGACCTCGACGGTGTGATCGTTCTTGTGACCGGTCGCCATCCGGGTCGCCTCCAGCGTTCCGACCGCGCCGCTCTCATAGCGCACCTGCGCGGTGTAGGCGTCGTCGACGGTCACGTCGCGGTACTCCTCGACCCCGCCCGCGTCGTCGAAGACCGGGCGCTCGCCGACGAACGTCCGGAGCTGGCCGGACAGGCTCTCGATCGGCCCCGTCTCGTCGGCGACGAGGAAGTCCAGCAGGTCGACGGTGTGGGCGCCGAGGTCGCCGAGCGCGCCGGAGCCGGCCATGTCGGCGTCCATCCGCCACGCCCACGGCGCCTCCTCGTCCACGAGCCAGTCCTGCAGGTAGCGCCCGCGGACCTGCCGGATCTCGCCGAGGTCGCCGTTCGCGATCAGGTTCCGCGCGTGGCGGATCGCGGGGACGAATCGGTAGTTGAACGCGCAGCCGGCGGGCACGTCCGCGGCCGCGGCGGCGTCGCGCATCGCCGCGGCCTCCTCGAGGGTCGGCGCGAGCGGCTTCTCACAGAAGACCGGGATCCCGGCCTCCAGCGCCGCGATGGAGGGCTCCGCGTGGACGTGGTTCGGGCCGAGGTTGTAGAACACGTCGACCTCTTCCAGCGCGGCTTCCCAGTCGGTCTCCGTGTGGGCGAAACCGAACCGCTCCGCGGCGTCCGCGAGCGCCGCCTCGTTCCGGCCGATCAGGGTGTGACGCTCCACGTCGGGCGCGTCGGGGAAGAACATGGGGAGCCGCGCCAGCGCGTTGGCGTGGGCCTTGCCCATGAACCGGTAGCCGAGGACGCCGACCTTCAGGGGTTCGTCGGGGGGAGTCTCGCTCATCGGGGATCACTCCGCCCAGTAGGCGTCGCCCGGCGTCGTCTCGAAGACGGCCCGCGAGAGCACGTCGACGGCCTTCTCGAGCCCCTCGCGGGAAGAGGTGAGGCTGTCCTCGTGCTCGATGGAGAGCGCGCCCTCGTAGCCGACCATCCGGAGCGTCGAGACAACGTCCTTCCAGTGTGCCTCGCCGTGACCGTAGCCGATGGAGCGGAACAGCCACGAGCGCTCGGGCTCGTTCGTGTAGTCGGTCGTGTCGAGGACGCCCTTCTCGCGCGCCTTGGACTCGTACACCTTCGTGTCCTTGGCATGGACGTGGTGGATCGCGCCGCGCTCGCCGAGCAGGCGGATCGCCTCCGTCACGTCGATCCCCTGCCAGTAGAGGTGGGAGGGGTCGAAGTTCGCGCCGATCCGCTCGCTGGTCTCCGCGCGGAGCCGTAACATTCCCTCCGGCTCGTAGACGAGCATGTTGGGGTGCATCTCGATGGCGATGTCCACCTCGTGTGCCTCGGCGTGGTCCGCCAGGTCGCGCCAGTAGGGGATCGCGACCTCCTCCCACTGGTAGTCGAGCGCCTCCTTGTGCTCGGTCGGCCACGGTGCCGTGATCCAGTTCGGGGTCGAGTCACCGGGCGCCCCCGCGGGCAGCCCGGAGAAACAGGTGACGGTGCCCACGTCGAGCGCGTCCGCGAGTTCGACCGCCTCGCGCAGTTCGCGGTCGGCCTCGGCGGCGCGCTCCTCGTCGGGATGGAGCGGGTTGTTGTGCGTCGCCAGCGCGGAGATGCGCAGGTCGTGCTCCTCGACGGCCGCCAGCAGTTCTTCGCGCGCCTCGGAGCTCTCGAGGTGTCGCTCGCGGTCGAGGTGGTCCTCGCCGGGCCAGCCGCCGACGCCGAGTTCGACCGCGTCGACCCCGAGTTCCTCGAGGTACGCGAACGCCTCCTCGACGGACTGGTCGCCGAGCGGAACGGTGAGTACGCCGATATCCATGTGCGGCGCTTGTACTACGAACCGAATAAACCTTCAGGATGAGGTGACCGCCGGCGGCGATGAGCCAGGGCGTCGGTTCCGGCGTCAGTCCAGCCGCACGGCGCCGCCCTGTTCGGAGGAGCGGTAGATGCCGTCGATGACCTTCTGGACCGTCAGCGCCTGCTCGACGGTGTTGATCGTCGGCGCCTCGCCCTCGGCGACCGCCTCGAGGAAGACCCCCTGCTCGGTGGCGTGGGTGTCGTTCTCGCGCGTCTCGACGTGCTGGTCGGCGTGGTGGTGACCGCCGCCGGTCTTCGACTCGAAGATGGTGAGGTCGTGGCTGTCGCGGTCGAAGCGCGCGCCCGCGTCGCTCCCGCGGATCACGAACTCGTCGTTCGTCGGGCGGTTGGTCGCCCACGCGACCTCCAGCGAGACGGTACGGCCGTCCGCACCGCGAATGAACGCCGACGCGGAATCGTCCACGTCGAACCCTTCCGGGCCCGCGTCCTCGCCCCACATCTCGACGAACGTGTAGTCGTCGCGGCCGCCGAACGCCGAGCGGGTGACGCCCGAGACCTCGACGACCTCGGGATAGTCGAGGAAGTAGAGCGCGAGGTCGATGGCGTGGACGCCGATGTCGATGAGCGAACCGCCGCCCGCGACGCCCTTCGACGTGAACCACGACCCGCGGCCGGGGATGCCGCGCCGGCGCACGTAGTTGGCCTCGACGTGCCGCACGTCGCCGAACCGGCCCTCCGCCTGCTCGTGTTTCAGGACTTGCACCGGCTCCGCGAAGCGGTTGTTGAACCCGACCATGCAGAAGCCGTCGGCCTCTTTTGCTGCCTCGACGATGCGCTCTGCGCTCTCGAGGTCGTGCGCGAGGGGCTTCTCCAGCAGCACGTCGAGGCCCGCATCGAGCGCCGAGAGCGCGTACTCCTCGTGGAACCGGTTCGGCGTCGTCACGAGGACGGCGTCGACCTCCTCGTAGAGGTGTTCGGCCTCCTCGTACACCGCGGCGTCGAACGCCTCGGCGAATCGCGTGCGCGCGTCGGCGTCGATGTCCATGCCGCCGACGAGGTTCGCGCCCCGCTCCGCGAGTCGGTTCGCGTGGTGGTGGCCGATACCGCCGAGGCCGACGATGCCGACCCGAACGTCGTTGGGATCGTCCATGAGAACAGTTTTCACAACGATTGTTGTTAAGATTCACGTTCCGGCATCGGGGTCAGGTCGACGGCGTGGTCGGGACCGAAACCCGCCGGCTGGAGCCGAAAGCCGCCGGCCGGGGCCGGAGTCAGTCCAGCCCGTGGACGATGGCGTCGCCGGACCCGGTCTCGAAGAGGTGGACCCGGCTCCGGTCGAGCACGACGTCGATCTCGCCGTCCTCCTCGACCTCGACGTCCGGGTCGACGCTCATCAGCAGCTGGTCGCTGTCGCGCTCGTCGATGCGGAGCTCGGCGTCCTGCGCGAGCTTGAGGTAGACGAACACCTCGTTGCCCATCGGTTCGAGCACGTCGGTCCACGCGTCGACGACCGCGGACGGGTCTTCGACCGACTCGACGCCGTCAGCGAGGTAGACGTCCTCGGGGCGGATCCCAAGCGTCACCTCGTCGCCCACCGACACGTCGTAGGCGTCGGGGTCGAAGTCGACGGTGACGTGTTCGGCGTCGAAGCCGTCCGCGGTCACCTCGCCCTCGACGAAGTTCATCGACGGCGAGCCGATGAAGCCGGCGACGAACAGGTTCGTCGGCTCGTTGTAACAGACGAGCGGCGGGTCGATCTGCTGGAGCTGTCCGCTGTCGATGACCGCGATGCGGTCCGACATCGTCATCGCCTCGGCCTGGTCGTGGGTGACGTAGATGATCGTCGTGTCGAGTTCCTTGTGGAGCCGCTGGAGCTCCGTCCGCATGTGGACGCGGAGCTTCGCGTCGAGGTTCGCCAGCGGTTCGTCCATCAGGAACACGTCCGGGTTGCGCACGATGGCGCGTGCGATGGCGACGCGCTGGCGCTGACCGCCGGACATCTCCTCGGGCATCCGGTCCATCATTCCCTCCAACTGGACGATGTCCGCCGCCTCCTCGACGCGGCGGTCGATCTCCTCCTGGTCGTACTCGCGCAGGCGGAGCCCGAAGGAGATGTTGTCGTACACGTCCATGTGGGGGAACAGAGCGATGTTCTGGAACACCATCGAGATCCCCCGGTCCTTCGGGGGCAGGTCCGTCACGTCGCGTCCGCCGATCTCGATGGTCCCCTCGGTGGGCAGCGTCAGCCCCGCGATCGTCTCCATCGTGGTCGACTTGCCGCACCCCGACGGACCGACGAAGGTGACGAATTCGCCGTCCTCGATGTCGAGGTTCATGTCGTCGACTGCCGTTACGTCCTCGTACCGCTTGGTGATGTGTTCGAGCGTTACGTTCGCCATGGTTACTCCTTCACCGCCCCCTGTGTCAGTCCGCTCACGATCTTTTCCTGTGCGACGACCACGAGGATCGCGACGGGGAGAACCCCGACGATGCTCGCGGCCGCCATGAGGTTGAACAGCACCTCGTACTGGCCCTGGTAGCGGAGGATTCCCTCCACGATGGGCGCCCAGCTATCGACGCGGCCGTCCGTCATCAACGAGGAGAAGAAGTACTCGTTGTACACGGAGATAAACGTCAACACGCCCGCGGTCGCCACGCCCGGCGCCGACAGCGGAACGATCACGCGGAACAGCGCACCGATGCGGGTCGTCCCCTCGACGCGGGCCGCATCCTCGAGCCCGTCCGGGATCTGCGAGTAGAACGTGGTGAGGATGAAGATCGACAGCGGCAGGAACAGCGCCGAGAACGGGATCATCATCGCGAACGGGGTGTTGTACAGCGATCCGTCCGACACCAGCGGGCGCAACACGTCGAAATTCGTGTTGAACAGCCGGTTCAGCGGCACGAAGAACGACGCCGGCGGGAAGAAGGACACGATGAGGATAAGCAGCATCAACGGGGCCTTCCCCTTGAACCGCAGGCGACCGAACACGTAGCCGGCGAGGCTGGCGATCACCAGCACCACCACCGTCGTCACCGTCGCGATGACGAAGCTGTTGAACATGTAGCGGTGGAACGCGACCGCCTCGAACATCTCCACGAACACGAGGAAGTTCGGCTCACCCCCGGGCAGCAGGAAGATGTTCTGGAGGTCGTTTCGCGGCGTCAGCGCCACCATCAGCAGCCAGTAGAACGGGAACAGCGTCGTCAACAGGAAGAACCC
>NZ_LKIR01000032.1 GCF_001462205.1 Haloparvum sedimenti | reverse complement strand
CCCCCGGGGCCGTCTGCAACTCCTCGAACACCCGCACGACCGCACTCGTCATGTCCGTGCCGTCGACGACCGCTTCGGCCAGACGTCGACTGATCGCCGCACGCGACCAGCCATCCACCCGCGTCGCGAGTCTGTCTGCCTCGGTGTTCACCGTCGCCAGTTCATCCTGGGAAAGTTCCGTGCGAGGATCATCCCGTTCGGGGTCGGCCATCGGGTCCACGCTCGCGGCACGCTTCTGGAACTCCCGCCGGCGCTGCTTGCTTCCTTGCGCGGCGACCTCCCGCGTGCGCTGCTCCCGACCGTCCTGCGTTCCCAGCTCGGCCTGGGCACTGATGCGTTCCAGTTCAGCTTCCCGCGCCCGAATGCGCTCCTCCTGTTCGAGGGTGACACCGTGAATCCGGTCCTCGCTCGTGTCCGCGATCCCGTCCGGGTGGTTCGCATCCACCTTCGCCTGCGTCTCCTGCTCGACCGCCGCCTCGAACTCCGGCATTTCGTCGACGACCGGGAACCCGTCCTCATCGACCGCCTGCTCGCCCGCTTTTTCGAATGCCTGTTCATCGACCGTAACGACCTTGCGACTCGAGTTGGTACTAGACATTGGGTACTCACCGTACCTGTGAAGGCGCTCACGCGCCGACACCGCGATGCTCCTACATCGCGGTTTTCCGACGACAACGACCGACAGAACCATCTGCGCGCTCTCGCTCGCGCCTTCGCGAGCGCCCTACCGGGCGCGAGCGAGAGCGCGCCTGCATGAGGTGACCCCCAACCAGCACCGCGCGCCGACCCGCCCGGAGCGAGCGACCAGCGGAGAAAGCGTGGGGGGTGAGCAGCCACGCCGCGCAACCCCCCGCGCTTTCCCGCTGGCGTCGAGGGCACATGCACTTTAGCCCGGCAGTCCGCCCGCTACTGCAGGCAGACCGCCCGGAATGGTCGGTCGCGAGCGACGCGGAGGGCGGCAGCGGCGAGCGGGGCGGGCCGCTACGTACTCACCGAAACCAGAATCGGTCAGAAGAGATTTCGAAGCCGCTCTTTCAACGGTTTGTACTGCCACCCGCAGCGATGGCATGTGAGATAGTCATCCTCATCGTATCGGCGGACATACGCCTGACAGTTGGAACACACTCCCTCTTCGGAGGTGGTTTCGTAGTACTCCGATTTCTGCTGTGAGAACACGTGAATGTCCCGCCCATGAACGGACGAAACTGCGAGATAAACATAGTTGTCTCCCTGATAGACCTCCCGATCAGCGTCAAACCCAGCAGACTGGTCGACGCCATCTGCTGTCGCG
>NZ_LKIR01000031.1:11561-17882 GCF_001462205.1 Haloparvum sedimenti | reverse complement strand
GCGGGAGATTTGCGTCATAGACAACCGCATTCTCTCGCTTCAACTCCTTTGATTTAGCGGCCTAACTCGCTGCTGTATGGCGATTCAACACAGCCGATAAACCCCAGAACGACGATGCTCGCTTCGGTAGAGAACAGCGACTGTGGGACGAGACCGCCGCTGAGTGTATCGATGACGTTGCGTCCGACTGTCCAGCCACCAAGGAAGACGAAAATCGTCATCAGGGCTGCCGCTGCGGTTTTGTTGGTGATCTGTGCCCCGACAGGCGGCCCCCACGCGACGCCCGTCGATGACCCTCCGATATTGAACCCGACGAAGATGGCAGCTACGAGCGCGATGAGTAGAAGACCCGATACCATACGATAACATTGTAATGACGTACGCGTATCTGTTACGATTTCACTGGGTGGTATATGGAGACCGTTCGACTGGTGGTTTATTGTCTCGGCCCACTAATGGATCCGTATGATCTCTCGCGTTCTCGTGCCGATGGACGATTCGGAGATGGCCGAGCGTGCGCTTGAATACGCGCTTGAGGCACACCCAGATGCGGAAATCACGGTTTTACACATCGTGGGTGAACCGTCACCGATGATGGGGGAAGCGATCGGACTCTCACTTGAGGACAATTTCGAGGATGCGGCGGAGAAACAGGCATCAGAAGTTCTTGACCGGGCACGGGAGATAGCTGAGGCGTACGAGAAGGAGATTCGCACGGACGTTGGGTGGGGGAAGCCGGCGAAAGTGATCATCAATCGGGCGGAGGATTTTGATACTGTCGTGGTCGGGAGCCACGGAGGGTCATTAGCCGAACGGTTATTCGTTGGGAACGTTGCCCAGACGGTATTCCGTCGGTCACCGGTTCCGGTAACCGTCGTTCGATAACTCGTCTGTACTGAGCGATTGAGGCTGGGCAACTATCAGCTGCTCAGGACTTCAACAAAGCCCTTTTTTCAGAACCCGCTTCGAGTTCCGCCTCAGTCGCGGTCCAGCACGGTCGCGCCCTGCCCGATCCGGGTCTGATAGGCGCGTGACTCCACGCCCGCCTCGGCGAACGCGTCCACCATCGCGGCCGCGATGTCGCGGCGGGACTCCTCCGGGCAGGCGGCGATGACGGTCGGGCCAGCGCCGCTGACCGTGACGCCGGTCGCGCCGGCCGCGACCGCGGCCTCGCGAACCTCCTCGTACCCGGTAATGAGTCGCGCGCGGGCGGGCGTGACGAGGGGGTCGTCCATGCCGGTGCCGACGAGCTCCGGGTCCGAGCGGCACATTCCGACCGCGAGCGTCGCGGCGTTGCCGACCGTCTCCACCAGCTGGTCCATGCTGGCGGTCTCGGGGACGACGCGGCGGGCGTCGCGGGTCGAGACCGCGACCTCGGGGAGGCAGGTGACGAGCGGCACGTTCGCGTTCACCGACTGGGTCCCGTGGGCGGTCGTCACCGTGAAGCCGCCGAGGATCGCGGGCGCGACGTTGTCGGCGTGGGCGACGCCGGAGACGACCGCCTCGCCCTCCGCGGCGATGGGGACGAGCTCCTCGCGGGAGAGCCCGCGGTCGTACAGCTCGTTGAGTCCGACCGCCGCGGCCGCGGCGCTGGCCGCCGAAGAGCCGAGCCCGGAGGCGGGCCGAATGCCCTTGTCGATGTGGATGTGAGCTGGTGCGTCCAGCGCCTCGACGACCGCGCCGACCGTGTTCCCCTCGGGGTCCTCGGGGATGTACTGCGCGCCGACGCCCGTCACCTCGATGGTGGTGGTCTCGGCCCGCTCGACGGAGACGACGTCGGCCGGGCGCGAGAGCGCGGCCCCGAACACGTCGAAGCCGCTGCCGAGGTTGGCGCTCGTCGCCGGCGCCCGTACCGTGATCATGCAGGTGGGTGGCCGCCTGCAGTGAAAAAGGGGCTGGTTCGCGGAACGCTCGCCGTCACTCGGACGCGGTCGTCCACAGCAGCGGCCCGATCAGGATCAACGCGATCCCGAGGAGGACGTACACGGCCGGCAGCAGGGTGAACGGCGCGATCATGAAGATGAGCCCGAACAGCGTCACGTTGGCCGCGAGCGCCCGCTGGGACTTCAGCGGTAGCACCCCGAGCGTCGTGGCTGCGAACGCCAAAAGCAGTACGTGCCCCACGTGGTAATTGAGCAGGAAACTGTCTATGAGCTGCAGGGGGAGCATTCTTGGTTCCACCTGCGGCTGATTCGCGCATTAAAGTTCCGTTTCGGAGGGCGCACGCGGTCGCGACTTCCGTGGATGGGGTGTCTCGCGTGCAGCCGCTCGCCCCACGCCTGCGTAGGCACTCGGGACGATCACCAGTCGTGTCACTGGGCTAATTATATTCGCGGAGGATTAGCCCGAAGTTTCACATACATCGTCCGTGTAGCGGGGATAGACACGCCTGATGTGCGGGAGCAATGGGGCCGAGCGCCCCCCGCGGTCGTTCCGACGACCGCGGTCCGGTCCCGGTCGGGGTGTCGGCAATCATGAATCTGAAGGAACTCATCACGGAGGACCGTGCCGTCTCGCCGGTCATCGGCGTCATCCTGATGGTCGCGATCACGGTGATCCTCGCGGCCGTCATCGGTACGTTCGTCCTCGGTCTCGGCGATAGCGTCCAGCAGAGTAGTCCGACCGCGAGCTTCGGCTTCGAGTATAACCAAGCTAACGACTCGTGGGAGGATGGTGACTCCATCGAGGTCACCCACGAGGGCGGGGATTCCATTGAGGAGAGCCTCCTCTCGATCAACGTTGGCGGCGAATCCGTGGCTGCAAGCAATGCATCTTGGGGCGACCCCGTAACTGCAGGATCCACTGCCACGATCGACTGGAATGGCTCAACCAACACCACCGCTGCTGAAGTGAACTTCAGTAGTGATGACGACGTGCGAGTGGTTTGGCAATCCAACGACGGTTCTAGCTCCCAGACGATCGGGAGCTCTACTGTCCCGTAATCTCTCACAAACTTTTCCAGTCGGGAATAGGCTAAAATCGAAAGCATCGGATTTTCTGACGCAGGCGTGATTTCCTTGCGACGGACGCTCCGACCCTGAGGCACGTCACCTCGGGTCGGACGCTTTCTGCCACTGAGCGACGCCGCTACCGCCATCGGATATCGGCGCTCGTCCGACGCCGCAGTTCCTGCGGTAGACGGCTCGACGTTCTTCGGCCAAGAGACCGTCTCGAAAAACGGTCGTCGCAGCGTCGAGCACGCCGTGAACGTGAATATCGCGGTCGCCCCTCGTCGCCGGCCGCTCGCGTTGATCTCCTCCGGAGGCCGGCGCTTGCAGCGAACGTGGACCATGTCGACGACGTTGGCTCGTGGGCCGGATCGGACAACCGGCTCGCCCGTACGAACGCCATCCGCGCCGGCAGTCCTCGGAGACGTGCGACCCGCAGTTGAGATAGACGCGGCGCTCGGCGGTCGACTGCAGCCGCATCATGCCGCGACACCTCCGGCTAACGGGGATCGCAGTACGCTACGGGGGTGCGGAATGGAACAAGCCGGGACAACCCTATATAGAGGGTTCTCAGTACCGTTAGAATACCGAAATTGGGTGGCTGGGGAGTTCCCGGCCCCAATTTCCCCCGGCCGGAAACGGCCAGGGAAGTAGGTGGGCCAACACGGATTTGAACCGTGGACCTCCCGGTTATCAGCCGAGCGCTCAACCTGACTGAGCTATTGGCCCAGGTGAGCGCATTCATTCGTTGCGCGGGTAATCGTTTAAGCGTTTCCTTTCAGCAGCACGCCGTCGTCTGCCGGTTTTCGACGTGCTACCGATTTGCACGACGCTATTCTCGGCGTGCGTCGTTCCCGTCCTCTACGGTGTAGTCGACGTCCACGACGTCGCCGTCGCCAGTGTCCGTGCGGCCGCCGTTCGCGCTCCCGGTCGGATCCGCGCTCGCTCCGTCGGTGCCGTCCTCGGAGCCGCCGGCGGGTCCGGAGCCGCCCGGGCCGGGCGCGTCGGGGCCGGTCGGACCGACTCCGCCGAAGCCGTCGAACTCGTCGCCGTCCGGGAACCCGCCGATCCAGACGTTGCCGGTTGCGAAGCCGCCGGTCTGCTTGTCGAGGTACGGGACCACGACGAAGCGTTTGAGCGCGGCGCGGAGGGGGATCCGCGTCGGCGGCAGCGCGAGCAGGAACCCGAGGGCGTCGGTGACCAGTCCCGGTGTGAGCAGGAACGCCCCGGCCGCGATAAGCATCGCGCCGTCGAGCAGTTCGTCGGTCGGCGGCTCGCCGCTGGCCGCCTTGCGCTGGATCCGGGCGAGCGTGTGCCGCCCCTCGGCGCGGACGAGCAGGGTGCCGAGGAGGGCGGTCAGGACGACGAGCGCGACCGTCACCTGCCAGCCGACCGCGTCCGCGACGACGACGAGGAAGAGCGCGTCCGCCAGCGGGATCAACAGAAACAGCGCGAACAGGTAGCGAAGGCGCATGGCCCGACGTATCCGCCCGCGGCCCATAGCCCTTTTCGTCGGCCACGGCGTCCGAACGGCCGACCGCCATCGCTTTGTCGCCCCCGCACGACCGCCAGCACATGACGCGAGGCACGCCGACCGATCCGCCCGAGCGCGACCCGCTCCCGCGCTGGCTCGCGCCGCTGCCGGCGCGGCTGGAGGCGGTCGCGTTGCGGTTCGTCTGGGTCATCGTCGCGATCAACCTCGTCGGGACGGCGTTCGGCTTCTGGTACTACCGGGCGCAGTTCGCGCGGACGCCGGTCGAGATGTGGGCCTTCGTCCCCGACAGCCCCGGCGCGACGCTGCTAATCGCGCTCGCGCTCGCCGCCTGGGCGGTCGGGAAGCCCAACGACACGCTCTCGGCGCTGGCCTTTTTGGGCAACATCAAGCTCGGGCTGTGGACGCCGTACGTGCTCGTCGCGTTCGCCCCGGGCTTTCTCGCGTATACCCACCCGGCGATGTACGCGTTCCTGTTCGTGAGCCACGTCGCGATGGCGCTGCAGGCGTTCCTGCTCCACCGCATCACGGACTTCCCGCTGAAGGCGGTCGGGATTGCGACCGCGTGGTACACGGTCGACCTCCTGATGGACTACTTCGTCCCGCTCGCGGGCTCGGTGACGCACACGGCGGTCCCGTACGCCGGGGGGACGCCGTGGTGGACCACGACGGTGCTGCAGGTCGCGGCCGCGGGCGCCGTCCTCCTGACCGTCGGTCCGCTGTTTCTGGCGCTGGCGATCCGGGTGCGGAAGGCCGAACGCGACGCGCTCGGCTGGGGGAGCTAAGGCGTCGGCGACCGAACGGCGGGTATGTCCCTCTACGACGCGATCGCGGACCTGCCGCTCCGGATCGAGGAGGAGTCCCGGACGCAACTGCGCGCGGACACGACCAGCGACTTCGAGCGCGTGACCACGGAGATCGCGCTCGCGGGCGACGGCGCGGTCGGGCGCGGCGAGGACGTGAGCTACGACCCCGCCGACCACGAGGCGCTCGCGGACGCCCCCGCCTTCGACCTGACCGGCGAGTGGACGGTCGACGAGTTCTCCGCGCACCTCGCGGACCTCGACCTGTTCCCGACGCGCGAGCCGGAGGGCGAGGGGCCCCGCCACTACCGCCGGTGGGCTTACGAGAGCGCCGCGCTCGACCTGGCGCTCAGGCAGGCGGACACGGACCTCGGAGCGGTGCTCGACCGCGAGGCCGACCCGCTCCGCTTCGTCGTCTCGACGCGGCTCGGCGACCCGCCGACGGCCGACCGCGTCGAGCGCCTGCTCGCGGACGCCCCGGACCGCGAGTTCAAGCTCGACCCGACGCCGGCCTGGACCCAGGACCTGGTCGCCGCGCTCGCGGACACCGACGCCGTCCGCGTCGTCGACCTGAAGGGCTGGTACGAGGGGACCGACGTGGACGTGCCCGCCGACCCCGAGCTGTACGAGCTCGTGCTCGACGCCTTCGGCGACGCGGTCGTGGAGGACGCCGCGTTCACCGACGCGACCGCACCCCTGCTCGAACCGGAGGCCGACCGTCTCGCGTTCGACTACCCCGTCACCGGCCTCGACAGCCTCCGCGGCCTCCCCGTCGAACCGGGCTGGTGCAACGTGAAGCCCTCGCGGTTCGGCTCCGTCGAGTCGCTGTTCGAGACGGTCGAGTTCTGTCTCGAGGAGGGGATTCGCCTCTACGGCGGCGGCCAGTTCGAGCTCGGCGTCGGCCGCGAGACCGTCCAACTGCTCGCGGCCCTGCTGTACCCCGACGGCCCGAACGACGTGGCGCCCGGCGTGTTCAACGACCCCGACGCGACCGGTCCCTACCCGACCAGTCCCCTGGAGATTCCGGCGATCAACGGTCTTCGCTGGGCGTAATCGGTCGGAAAACCCGGAGAGATAC
>NZ_LKIR01000031.1:11176-11265 GCF_001462205.1 Haloparvum sedimenti | reverse complement strand
TGCGGTTCCGCGGCCGCGCCGCCGCCGAGGCTGGGGAGGTACGAGGCCCGCGGTGCGGTCGCGGGGCGGTTGCGGTGTGGTGGGTGGGG
>NZ_LKIR01000031.1:0-10731 GCF_001462205.1 Haloparvum sedimenti | reverse complement strand
AGTAACAGAAAAAAGACACAAACACATCGCTATACCCAGTATCGCGCTCTTTCACGCCCCGCGTCGACACCGCGACGAATCGCCTCCGCTCACCGAAAGAGGTGAGGGGCGGACCCACGAACGTGGGGCTATGCGCCGCGTCCTCGCCGTCGTGCTGGTCCTCCTTGGCGTCGCTCTGATGCTGAATCCCCTGTATCTCCCCGTCTCGGACGGATCGGGCGCGGAGCGGTACGTGCACAACGTCGCGCCCGCTGAGGGAACGCTCGGTGAGGACGCTCCCGAGGCGGTCGCCTACGAGGACCTCGACCCCGCCGTCCGCGAGGCGTTCGACCGCGCACGCGCGGCCGACGAGAACGTCTGGGTGACGGGGGACCCCGACGAACGCGTCGACGCGCTCGCGTACCCGCGGTCGCCGAACGCCACCTCGGGGCTCACCGTCGTCGCCGATGGCGGAACCGAGTACGCGCTGTGGACCTACACGACGGAACCGGAGCCGCAGGCGGTCGTCGCCCAGCGCGTGCTGGTCCAGCCGGGGCTGTTCCTAATCGGATTCTTCGCGGTCCTCGGCGCGGTCGCGCTCGCGTTTCCGGGTCGCCTCGGAGAGGAGTCGGTCGGGGAGTAACCACGCCGAAGAGATGAACGGATGAGCGACCGCGAGCGAAGCACGTCCCGACGCGAACGGTCAGTCTGACGCTTTGTCGTCGTCCTCGCCGTCCTCTCCCTCGTCGTCGCCTGACTCGTTCGAGGTGTCGCCCGATCCCTCGCCGGACCCGTCGACTTTTTCCTCGACGGTTTCGTCCACCTTCTCCTCGACCGTTTCCTCGACCGTCTCCTCGACCGTTTCCTCGACCGTCTCCTCGACGGTTTCGTCGACTTTCTCTTCGACGGTTTCGTCCACCTTTTCCTCGACCGTCTCCTCGACGGTCTCTTCGACCTCCTCGGTGACCTCGCCGACCTTCTCCTCGACCGTTTCCTCGACCTCTTCGGTGACCTCACCGACCTTCTCCTCGACCGTTTCCTCGACGTTCTCGGAGACCTCGTCGACCTTCTTCTCGACCGTCTCCTCGACCTCGTCCGAGACCTCGCCGACCTTCTCCTCGACCTCCTCGGTGCGCGGGCGCCGGTCGACCCGCTCGTTGACCTCCTCGAGCCGTTCGATGACCGCCTCGACCTCGCGGTTGAGCGTCTCCTCGACGTTCTCGGTCACCTCCTCGGTCATCCAGTCGGGGTCGAACCGCGCCATCTTCCAGCCGACGTGGATGGCGTAGGACGCGAGCACCCCGAGCCCGAACGCGACGCCGATCAGGGTCTCGACGTACGCGATCAGGACGACCGCGACGAAGATCATCAACCCGTACAGCAGGTCGACGATGAAGTCGACGCGGTTCGGGTTCATCGGCCGATCACCACCGCGGGCGGGTCGCGGCTACAGGAATCGTTCATACCGTCAGTTTGCACTCGCCACGGTAATAGCGTCCGCTTCCGGCGGACCGAAGCACCCGTTTCGGGCCGTACACGAGACCGGGCGTTTAATTCTCGCCGCCCCCTGGTTCCGGTATGATCGAACTTCTGCTGATCTCCTTCGGGCTGGTCGTCGCCCTGTTCGTCGGGTACAACATCGGGGGCGCGACGACCGGGCCGGCGTTCGGTCCGGCGGTCGGCTCGGACGTGCTCTCGAAGACGGGGGCCGCGGCGCTGATGTCGGTGTTCTTCGCGATCGGCGCGTGGACGATCGGCCGCCGCGTCGTCGACACGCTCGGGAACGACCTCGTGACCCGCGGCGGGATCTTCACGCTGGAGACGAGCATCGTCGTGCTGTTTTTCATCGGCGCGGCGCTGTTCATCGGGAACTACGCCGGCGTCCCCGCCTCGACGTCGATGACCGCGGTCGGGGCCATCGCCGGACTCGGGGTCGCGACCGGCTCGCTCGACTGGGCCGTGATGGGCGAGATCGCGGTCTGGTGGATCGTCGCGCCGATCATCGGCTTCTGGGTCTCGGGGATGATCGGCCGGTACCTCTACCCGCAGATCAACCGCCGCGTCGCCATCGAGTCCAGCGAGGGGCCGCTGTTCACCGTCGACCGGAGCGGGACCGTCCCCAGACTCGTCCCCGGTGAGAACACGACGCGCCGGGAGGCGGTCGGCTCCGTGGTCGTCATCCTGATCGGCTGTCTGATGGCCTTCTCCTCGGGCACCTCGAACATCGCGAACGCCATCGCGCCGCTGGTCGGCGCGGGGATGGACCTGGAACCGCTGATCGTGCTCGGCAGCGTCGCAGTCGCGGTCGGGGCGTTCACCATCGCGCGCCGGACGCTCGACACGCTCGGTAACGACATCACCAACCTGCCGCTGACCGCGTCGATCATCGTCGCGGTCGTCTCCTCGGCCATCGTCACCGGGTTGTCAGCGATCGGCATCCCCGCCTCCTTCGTCATCATCGCGACGATGTCCATCGTCGGCCTCGGCTGGGGTCGCGCGACGCGGACCGTCACGGTCTCACAGAGCATTCGCGGCGAGGGCGAGACGAAGGTCTCCGTCGGCGCGCTGACGGCCGAGGAGCCGGGCGACGCCGCGCCGGACATCGGCGACGAGGAGCCGGACGACATCCCCGCGGCCGCGGACCTGTTCGACCCCGCGACCACCGGCCGCGTCATCATGATGCAGAACGCCGTGCCGGTCATCTCGACGGTCGGCGCCTACGTCACCTTCCTCGTGCTGTTCCGGTTCGTCTGGTAGCCGACGAGGTCCGCGGCGGGCGATCCCAACCGGGGACCGCGGCCGCCTCAGACCAGATCGAGGGTGAGCGGGTACGACCACGCCTCCCCGTCGTTCGCCTTCACCGCGGCGACGACACAGAAGATCAGGTCGAGGAGCCCGACCAGTAGCATGACGAACACCCCGACGACGAGCAGCGTGAGGACCAGCCCGATAATCGAGTAGATCGTCATGAAGATCTGCCAGTTGATCGCGTTACGAGCGTTCTCGCGAACGAACTCGTCCTCGCTCACCACGAGGACGATGACGGGACCGATCACCCACGTGAACAGCGCGAGGATGTGCGTAATCGCGGCCAGCGACGTGTCGTCAGCCGAGGACGCGGCCGCCTCGCTGTCGATCGCAGCGCCACCGGTCGTGTCGTCAACCGTCGTCGCGCTGGCGGCCGTGGCGTCGTCCGCTGCCGCGCTGGCGGCCGTGGCGTCGTCCGTCGGGGCTTCACCGAATCCCTCGGAGTCCGGCCCGCCGGCTTCGGTACCCGATTCTTGCTGCTCCTCGGCGTCCGCGTCCGCCGGCTCCGCGTCCGCGTCGTCCGGTTCGGCCGGTGCCGGTTCGGTACGCTCGTCGTTCGGGTCCGACTCGTCGTCCGAGCCCGTGGACCCCGGGGGATCGTCAGGTGGCATCACGGACCACATCATGCCGGTGACACAAATCATCTTCGGCGGTGCGGGGCGGGAGCGCCCGCGTTCCGGAGCTGCGGTTCCCCCCCACCGGGACGTGGTCGAGCCGCCGTCCGCCGGGGCGTGTGTGGGTCACACTCGCGGCGAATAACTGGTTTTAAGCGCCCGTCGGACGCCCCTTTACACGCTAATGAAGCTCCACGAATATCAGGCGAAGGAGATCTTCGCCGACGCCGGGATCCCGGTCCCGGAGTCCCGGCTCGCCGGGAGCGTCGACGAGGTGCTCGACGCGGTCGACGAGATCGGGTACCCGGCGGCCGTAAAGGCACAGGTGCATGTCGGCGGGCGCGGGAAAGCCGGCGGCATCAAGATCGCGGGCGACCGCGACGAGGCGGCCCAGTACGCCGAGGAGATCCTCGGCATGGACCTCAAAGGGTACACCGTCGACAAGGTGCTCGTCGAGGCGGGCGTCGACTTCGTCGACGAGCTGTACGTCGGCGTGACGATGGACCGCGGCGAGGGCAAGCCCGTGCTGATGGTCTCGACCGAGGGCGGCGTCGACATCGAGGAGGTCGCCGCCGAGAACCCCGACGCCATCGCGCGCGAGCACGTCGACCCCGCGTTCGGCCTGCACCCGTATCAGGCCCGCAAGGTCGTCTACGAGGCCGGCGTCGACGCGGACGTGGCGCTGGACGTGGCGTCGATCCTCTCGACGCTGTACGACCTCTATGAGGACAGCGACGCCTCGGAGATCGAGGTCAACCCCGTCATGATCACGAGCGACCGCGACGTGGTCGCCGCGGACGCCGTGATGAACATCGACGAGGACGCGCTGTTCCGCCAGCCCGAACTCGCCGAGATGGCCGAGGAGTCCTACGAGGACGACCTCGAGCGCAAGGCCGGCGAGTACGGCTTCGACTACGTCCGCCTGTCGGGCAACGTCGGCATCATCGGTAACGGCGCGGGTCTCGTGATGACGACGCTCGACCTGGTGGACTACTACGGCGGCGCGCCCGCCAACTTCCTCGACATCGGCGGCGGTGCGAAGGCCGAGCGCGTCGCGAACGCGCTGGACATGGTGTTCTCCGACGAGAACGTCGACGCGGTCGTGTTCAACATCTTCGGCGGGATCACCCGCGGTGACGAGGTCGCCAAGGGGATCAACGAGGCGCTCGAGCAGTTCGACGAGATCCCGAAGAAGGTCGTCGTCCGCCTCGCCGGCACCAACGCCGAGGAGGGGATGGAGATCCTGAACACGGACCTCGTGCAGGTCGAGAAGACGCTGGAGGACGCCGTCCAGCGTGCGGTGAAGAACGCACAGGAGGTGACCCAATGAGCATTTTCGTCGACGACGACACGCGCGTCGTGGTACAGGGAATTACCGGCGGCGAGGGCAAGTTCCACGCCGGCCAGATGATCGACTACGGCACGAACGTCGTCGCGGGCGCCGTCCCCGGGAAGGGCGGTCAGGAGGTCGCGGGCGTCCCCGTCTACGACACGGTCGACGAGGCGGTCGAGGCGGAGAACGCCGACGCGTCCGTCATCTTCGTGCCGCCGGCGTTCGCGGCGGACGCCGTCTTCGAGGCGCTCGACACGGATCTGGACCTCGCGGTCGCCATCACCGAGGGCATCCCGACGCAGGACATGGCCAAGGTGAACAAGCGCCTCGGCGAGACCGACACGCGCCTGCTCGGCCCCAACTGCCCCGGCATCATCACGCCGGGCGAGGCGAAGCTCGGCATCCTGCCGGGCAACATCTTCGCGGACGGGAACGTCGGGCTCGTCTCCCGCTCGGGGACGCTCACCTACCAGGTCGTCGACAGCCTCACCAGCCGCGGCATCGGCCAGACGACCGCGGTCGGCATCGGCGGCGACCCGATCATCGGCACGTCCTTCGTCGACGCGCTCGAGGCGTTCGAGGCCGACGCCGAGACCGAGGCCGTCGTCATGTGCGGCGAGATCGGCGGCGAGGACGAGGAGCAGGCCGCCCGGTTCATCGGCGAGCACATGGACACGCCCGTCGCGGGCTTCATCGCGGGGCGCACCGCGCCGCCGGGCAAGCGTATGGGCCACGCCGGCGCCATCGTCTCCGGCTCCGGCACCGGCACCGCCGAATCGAAGATCAACGCGCTCAACGACGCCGGCGTCCCGGTCGGCGACACTCCCGAAGAGGTCGCGGACCACATCGAGGACTTCCTGTAGCGTCGCGAGCGCTCCGCGAGCGCGTTTCGACCGACCTTTTTGTCCTGCGGCGCGTAGCGCACTCGTGAGCGACGACGATCCGACCGGTCGCGACACCGTCCCGCACGTGCCGGACGCCGGCGACGAGCCGACGGTCCCGGTCGACGACCGACCGTTCGTCGAGTCGCGGACGGAGCGGCTCGCGGCGTTCCTGCGGCACAACCGCGACCGGCTGGTCGTGGACGCGGCGCTGTTGCTCGCGTGGATCGTCGCCAGCGCCGGGCTCTTCGGCTGGCTCGGTCTGCCACAGTGGCTCCACTACCTCGTCCTGCTCGTCGGCATCGCCGCCTACGCCCTCGCGACTCCGACCTGGGAGCGACCGTATCGGAGCGGCTGAGCGGCCCCGTGTCGCCGCGGACGGTGAGCGCCCCCGGCTCAGACGAACCGCAGCAGCGGCAACACGAGCGTGACGAGCCAGAGCAGCACGCCGAGGCGGACGTGGCGCGAGGGCTCCGGGTCGAGCCGTTCCGGGCGGGAAGCGCCGACCGCGATGAACCCGAGCGCGACCGCCAGCCCGCCGCGGTGGACCAGCGCGTCCAGCGGCAACACGGTCACCCCGAGGTAGGTGTAGTCGAGGAACACGGCCGTCAGAAAGCCGATCGAGGCGGCGGAGAACGCGATCGGTCGGTCCAGCTGCCGCGACAGCAGGTACGTGATCGTCGGCAGCCCCGCGAACAGGAAGGGGTACAGCGCCGCCGCGATGACCTTCGGCGGGATCGGGGTCGTCCGTTCGAGCCCGACCGACGCGAACCGGACGAACAGGAAGGTGACGACGAGCGCCGTCGCGACGCTCAGCGCCCGGCGGGCGGTCGGTCCGAGCGCCTCGTCGACGCGCGCCGCGAGGTCCCGCCAGCGCCCGTGGACTGCCGCAACGGCGAGTAGAACCGCGCCAGCGGGGAGCACGCCGTCGACCCCGCCGGCTCCTGACTCGGTCCCGGTTGCGGACTCGATACCGCTTCCGGACCCATCGTCCCGGGTGGTCTCTATCGTCTCTCGACTGACCGACGTGGTCGTCCCGTCGGTCGGGCCCTCGGCACCGATCTGCACGACGGTCAGCCAGCCGTCCGCGTCCGAGGCACCGACCGCACCGACGTAGGTTCGGTAGACGTCCTCGACGAACCAGCGGCCCATGAACTCCCGCTCGACGTACGACTGCGACTCCTCGACGCTGCCGACGGTGTGTCTGAGCCGGAACCAGTCCCAGTGTTCGCGGTGCGCCTGCATCGCGGTCCATTCCTCGTCGGGGTTCGGCGCGGCGTACGCGCGGATGTGGTGACGTGCGCCGAGGTAGTCGCCGTCGTGCAGCTGGTAGCTCTCCAGGAGCCACTGTCCCTCGTCGAGCCGCTCTCCCGGACCGACGACGTACGTGAGCCGGGTCGAGCCGGTCGCCTGTCCCCACGCGGTCGCGGTACCGTTCGGGCGGACGTACCCCTCGCCGACGCCCTCGTCTTCGAAGTCGCCGCGCGTCTCGTTCCAGTCACCCCGGCTGGACCGTTCGAGGTGCCGCCGCGTCTCCGCGACGTCTCCCTCGACGATCAGGTTCAGCGGGAGCGTTCGCGTCTCGAACGCCCGCGCGCGGCTGGTGAACGGCCAGATTGCGGTGCGGTTCTCGGTCCCCCCCTCCCCGCGAACCGTATGGAAGGTCGGCTCACCGGCCGGCTCCGGGCTCGGGGTCGACCCGACCAGTGCCGCGGGGCCGACCGCGGAGACCGCGAGCACGACGAGGAGAACTGCGACCGCCGTCGTGGGTCCGAGACGCTTCGACATCGGTGCTCCCTCCGACGGCCTCGGATAAAGCTCTGTCCGCCCACGATGGCCGAGCGCCCTCGCGTATGGACCGCTACGGTCAGCGCTCGGCGAGGACCCAGGGCTTCTCGTCCGGATCGTACTCGGCCATCGCTCTCCCGTGGCTCCGCGTCTCGGACGCGAGCACGCCGACGTGTTTCAGCTGCTGGACGAAGTTGAAGAGGACGTTGTTGCGCACCACGTCGGCCCACACGTCCCGGTCGCCGTAGAGGCGCGCAGTCTCGCCGCGCTCGATGAGGGTTCGGGCACGTTCGCGGCCGCGGGCGGTACAGACCGCGCCGAGGAAGACGTTCGGGTACTCGCGGACGAGCCGCTCGAGCAGGTCGAGGAAATGGACCCGCGGCCCCTCCTTCCGGAGCGCCTCGAGCAGCAGTCCGAACTCCGGGTGGCGCGTGAAGCAGTTCCGCAGCAGCACCGCGAGCGGCTCGTGGACCGCGGCGACGGTTCTCCCCCGCGTCTCGTCCTTGCGGAGCCGAAGGTCGTCGAGGTCTTCGACTCCGTAGCCGCGAAGGACGGTCGCCGCGAGGTCGCCCTGGTCGGTGAGCTCGTGCGGCGTCGCCGTCGTCAGCAGGCCGAGCGCCCGCGCGCCCGCCACCGCCGCGTCGCCGGCGCCGAAACCGTACTCCTCGGCGAGCACGTCGCCGAGCTCGTCGCGGTGGAGGGGGCCGTGTCGGTCGACGGCGACGACCGGCGCGAGGTAGTTCAGCGGTTGGGCGAGGCTGAGCGTCGTCACGTCGCCCCCGAACTCCGCGCCGCCGGCGCGCAGCGACAGCTGGCCGCGAACGTCGGCCACCTCCGCGGTCGACTCCGCCGCCGGCGGATCACGCCACGCGGTCACGCCTCCGTCGCCGACGCCGATGGTGCCGACCCCCTTCGCGTGCAGCAGGTCGGCGTGCCCCTCGACCGCGGTCGCCTCCGCCGCGAGGTAGGAGACGTGCGCGCCGCGCTGGTAGGTGAGCGCCTGCCCCATCCCGCGGAGGAGCCCCTCGTCGCCCTTCACTTCGACCGCGAACACGCGGTCCGTCTCCGTGAAGCCGAGCACGTCGGGATACCGGCCGCGGATGGTGATCCGGTGCTGTTCGGCGCGGTCGAGCACGTCCGCGTACGTCTCCGCGTGCGCCTCCGGCACGTGGACGAGCGGGTCGTAGTTCCGCTCCTCGAGCTCCGTGAGCACGCCCGAGAACACCGCCGCCTCGTTCATGGGTCGAGCTCGAGGCCCGGGGACAAGAACCTACCCTCGCGGCGCGGTGGGCGGGAGCGCCCCTCCGGCGACGGGCGACCGCGCGGCGCTCGGCGCGGTCCCACGCGCCCTCACTCGCTCCACGCGTCGCGCTCGGGGTTGACGAGCCCCTCGCCCCGCTGGAACACCTCGGGGTTGACGACGTTCCGGAGGTGCTCGCCCGTCAGCGCGCGGACGATCTCCTCGCGGCCGATGGCGATGCAGCGTTCGTTCGCGCGCGGCGACATCCCGCCGTGGTGCGGCGAGCAGACGATCCGGTCGCACGCGAGCGCGGGCGTGTCCGTCGGCGGTTCCGTCTCGAAGACGTCCAGCCCCGCGGCGTAGATCGCCCCGTCCTCGACCGCCTCGACCAGCGCCGCCTCGTCGACGATGGGGCCGCGGGCGGTGTTGACGAGCACGGCGTCCGCGGCCATGCGCTCGAACTCCGGCGTCGAGAACAGGCCCCGCGTCTCCGCGGTGAGCGGCGCGTGGATCGAGACGCAGGCCGCGCGGTCGAGCAGGTCCGCGAAGGTGACGCGCTCGACGCCGAACGCCTCGAACACGTCGTCGTCCACGTAGGGGTCGTACGCGATCACGTCCATGTCCAGCCCCCGGGCCATCGGCACCGCGGCGCGGCCGATCCGCCCGAAGCCGACGATCCCGAACGTCCGGCCGTACATCGGGTTGATCGGCCGGCGCTCCCCCCACCCCTCGGACTCGCGCACGTCGCGGTCGGCGTGGACGACCTCGTGCGCGGCCGCGTGCATCAGCGCGACCGCGTGGCTCGCTACGTCGTCGTTCCCGTACCCCGGCACGTTCGAGACGGGGATGCCGTGCTCGCTCGCGGCCGCCACGTCCACGTTGTCGAACCCCGCCCCGTTCCGCATGATCAGCCGACAGTCCTCCATCGCCTCGATCGCCGCCCGCGAGATCGGCGCCTTGAACGTCACCACCACGTCCGCGTCCCGACAGGCCGCGACCACCTCCGCCTCCGTCTCCGCCTCGACCGCGACGAGTTCGCCCCCCGCCTCCTCGACCGCTTCTCGGTAGGGTTCCTGATCAATGAATCGTCTGTCTGTGAGTACGACGCGCATGGGTAGTGGCGGTGGGGAGTGGTTATAGAAGCACGGCTGGCGGTGATTGGGGAGAATTGCGGAGTTGAGCGAAGAGCCTTCATTGAGCGTGAATCGAGAGCTACAATCGCGAGATTGCTGGTGGTCGGGTTGAGACCTACTGACCGATCACGGCCTGGGGCGAGCTGTTCCTGAATGCAGATGTCGATCCGAGTTTAGACGTGCCTGAGCCAAGTCCGCGGCCGCCGCATGCTACTCGGCCGGATTGGTGGGCGGGGTTTCAATAGAAATCATCGATTAGACACGTGAGTTTGTCTCAAAGAGGCATCTGTTCCTGCTACAGTGGAATTGACGTAGCACCGTTATTTGTGGTGGAATGAATTGGAAAGAAATATATGATTGACAGGGAGAACGTCCTTCTTCTTAGTGAGTTGTCACGGATTTGGCGTTGTATTTCGAATGGAGTCTATTTTTAATATGATCTGGCTCAATACCGATTTCAAGTAGGAGACATGCTTCGATGAGTTGCTGAATTCCCCAGTTCAAGCTTGTTAGCCCGGCACCCAGTGTCGCTTTTCTTTTCAAATCTTGTGTTCTGTGAGCGAAATAGTTCCTCGTATCTGCAACTTGTTCGTGTTTACCGACGATCGAGTATGGTAGATCAGATATGACTGGCTCAGTTGCTCGTATTAGTTGCTGTAACCTTTTCCGAAGAGACATTTTATTTGCATGTTTTATGGTCCCATCTTTAAGAGATTGAACAAAGGGAGTGGGAATATTGTGTTTATCCCGAATATTCTCATCTGAGGAATCCAAATTATTGTATACGTTTGATGGATCTCCCTTTATAAGGTTCACAAGGTCATTATATACGCTGTCATAATCTGATTCAGACATATATGTCTCCATGAATCTTTTTCTGTGGTATGATTCTAGTCCATGACAAAGGTTCATCAACTTATTTTCTGGGTATGCATTTTGCTGGAAAACGACTCCA
>NZ_LKIR01000030.1 GCF_001462205.1 Haloparvum sedimenti | reverse complement strand
CGTGAATTCCGCGAAATCGCGCTGATGTGTGTCGTCTATAACATCAAGCGCTTCGTCAAACAGTGAATCTCTACGCCTTACAGCGATTCAACACAGCCATTTGTACCGTAGTCGTCTCGCATTAGTTATGGTGAAGATTTATCACCGCGGCCGGTAGTAGTAGTAGGTGAGCGCTGCGCGCCAGCGTGTTGAGCCCGTTCGACCATGTCCCTCGACGGACGTGGGGGCGGGAAATGGCGCTATTCCAACTTCAGCAGTTACAACTCTCGGAGTTTCTCAGCGAGGTCATCGTAGCCGTTCCGCTGGAGAGCGTTGACCACCCGCGTAACGGAGTCCGACATCGGCTCGTCCACACCCTCATGCGGCATGACGGCACCCTCGTACCAGCAATTAACTCGCTCTCGGACGGTGTTGCCTCGAAGCGCCGGGAGTGTCGGGGGAGTGTACTCAGGCGAGTTCCGATAGGTCGCGCTGATAGCCTGCCCCCAATCCTGGCCACGATGGTGCTTCGCCCGTGGAGCCGG
The DNA here is from genome assembly GCF_001462205.1 of Haloparvum sedimenti. Taxonomy (GTDB): domain Archaea; phylum Halobacteriota; class Halobacteria; order Halobacteriales; family Haloferacaceae; genus Haloparvum; species Haloparvum sedimenti. The sequence continues at coordinate 6,035 of NZ_LKIR01000030.1, read as the reverse complement.
GATGACGAGCTCTCCTGCCCGCGGCATCGTGTCCGTGGCGTTAATTCGGTGGGCGAGGTGATTTGAGGCCAAGTCGGCGAGAAGTGCCGCCGGGTAGTAGAACTCCGACTTCTGGCAGTGAGCCACCAGAGGGCGATCGTCCCGCAGCCCTCCGAGTGCGGCGACGAACGGCTTGGCCTGCTGCTCGTTCCCATCGCCGATTACTGCGGGGAGCTCGGCGACCGTGTTCAAGATGTCGTGGACGTGGATCGCGGAGTGGACCGCTTCGACCTGCTGGGTGTCCTGGTTCCCATCCAAGCTCTGGCGGTGGGAGAACACACGGATATGCTCCGGAAATTCCTGCAGGACGGCTTCGGTGAAGTCTCGGCGGACAGCGTGTTCGTAGTCGTTCGCCTTGTTGTAGAACGGTTTGAATCCGATCGCACTCCCGTGGTCGTAGACCGCCTCCAGAATCGCCGGTTCGAGCTCCCGAGGGGCATGCACGGCTGCCGTCACAGTCGTATCACCGACAGTGCTCGCGTCCATCGTCACAGACGTCGAGTAGGTGGATGACTCGGTACGGAAGGGAAGGAGCGCCATTGGTGATTCAGTTGGTGCTGTATTCAGCCAGGTGGGCCTTCGCATAAGGGCGCGCGGATTCCGCCATTATGCCTCCTCGAAGTCGAGCTTCTCCTTCGCCGACCGGACCCGGTCGCTGACCGTCTGCGGGCTGGCCTTCCGATCATCAGCCCACGAAGACTGCCGAGTCGAGTAGAGCGTCTGCGTCATCCAGTAGTCCAAGGTCTCAGCGGGTGACTGGAGTTCGTTCGCCAGCACGGCGAGCTCGACCGCCGCAATCTGCCGGCCGATGTCGAGTGCAGTCAGCTCCTCTTGGTAGTCGTTGATCGCCCGCCAGCCGTCTTCGATCTTGAACTCCAAGTTGATGACGCACTTCCCATCCGCCCCGTAGACGAATCCCACATTCGCAAACCGTTCTCCGTCGATCCGGCGACGGGTGTGTATAGCGAAGTGAGGAACCGAGTCGTCTCGTACCTCCTCCACAATGGGGTCGTCGTCGAACTTAGCCGCCAGGTCGCGGGCCTGGGTCCACGCACTCCAAAATCGCTCGTCCTCCTGGAAGATGGGGACGCCGTCGTCGCCCTCGGGTGCATACCGGCTGACCGGCGGAGTGTCGCACTCCAGGAGCTCAAGCCCTATCTCTCCGGCCTCACGGACCAACTGAATTTTCTGATCCATCTCAGTCATATACGTACCATATATAGATAGAAGTATAAAATTTGTGGACAAATACGCTATTTACGTACTAACGCCAGACGACTTGCGGGGGAATCATTCGGGCGCAACGACGTACCCTCCGATGAGGGCGAAAATCCTGGCCGCGGCCATCCAACTACTCGGCGTAACTGGGTGCTGAAGTTACAGGCGCTTCCAAGGCATCAAAGAGCGGTGACCTGAGGAATAGTGGTCACTCGGTCCAGAACCATCTCGATTACAGCCACTCCACCTTCTCGCGAGCCCGTCGTTGCGCGGCGGGCGAGAACTTACCTTTGTAATGGTCCAGGAACGTCTCGAGATCCTCCCAGCCACCCCAATCGAGAACAAGTAGCGGATCGACCTCGGCGTCAGAGAGTGAGGTCGCCCAAGTCCGGCGGAGGTCGTGGGTCGACAGGTAGCGCCAGCCGTCGTCGTCGTGCTGCTGGGCGAGTTCGTTGCGGGCGTCCTGCACCCATCGCCGGAGCGACCGTGTCGACTGGATCGAGAGTACGGGGTCGTCGGCTGGTGCGTCTCGGACATCGCCGATCGTCTGGATAGTCGTCGCGAGATCTCGCGGCATGGGAGTCTCGCGGTATTTGTCGCCCTTCCCCTCCCAGACGCGCAGCATCGCGCCGGCCCCGGTCTTCGCGACGTGCTGAGGAGCAACGTCGAGGATCTCTTTCGACCGGAGCCCGCACCGAGCGCCGAGCATGAACGCGACGCGGTGCTCGGTATCGGGTGCGACCGCTTCCAACTGTTCGACCTCTCGCTGGCTGAGCCAGACTTTCTTCCCGGCTTCGTCTTCGTCGTGGTCGCGCAGGTTCATCGCTACGTCCGGTTCTCTCGCTAACCGGCTAAAAAGCCGCAGAATTAGTGGCTTCTAGGGGTGGATCGAGTGCTCAGGAGGGGTAATCCCGTCCGGGTTCTAGAGAGTAGTCGGACACGGTCGATCCCCCAGCTGTGTCCCGTGTTCGATCGTAGTTAGTTCGTATCTGCCGACTTCTCTTCGGGCTCGTCGAGGGGAAGATGTCGCTTGTGAACGAGCGCCAGTTTCGAATCGGTGTTCTGTGCCGTTTCAATCCGGTCCAGAATGTCGCGAAGTGTTTCGAGTTCTGCTGGGACTTCGAAGCTGTCTACCTCCGAGTCCGCTCGGGCTTCACAGCGAGCAATGTAGAGTTTGAATCGGGTGTCGATGCCGACGGCAGACCAGACCGCACCTCGTGAGTCAGTAAGTTGTTCTTCCCAAGAGTCGAGGATTTCGCGAATCTCGTCCCGACGTGATTCCGGAGACGGAACCTCTTCTCCAGTCCTCTCCTCAACGAGTTTATCGAAGTCCTCGTGAGTGAGGAAAGGAGTGGCTTCCCAACCATCAGGTGCGTCCGCATCTAATTCGAGGAGACTACGGATATCATAGATCTCCTGCTGATGGACGACGATCGCGTATCCGGGTCCGTAGGTGTGGGATGGGAACCGTTCTTCGTGTTCCAGCTGGCTATCTTCGACGGAAGATCGGTTGGAGGGGAAGAGGTCACGAATCCAACTCATTACGAGAGGACACGCCCACCGGACACATCAATTTTCTGCACGACAAAGATCAAAAAAAAAACGAGATGAGATATAAGGAATATCAACTAGACATATCTCCGTTGCGAGCCGGCCGGGCGCAACGACGAGCGGCGCAGATACGCGCGCGCGTATCCGATGGGCGCATAGGGGTCCCCCCGGTGTGCGCGGAAGGCGGGAGCGTGCGGGAGGACGCGTCCGCGGGTTCAGCGAAGGCCAGGAGTAGTCCGGTGCTCCCCGATATCGTCTCTTCGCTCGAGCATGGGCGCTCCGTGTGAGCGTTCGCGGGAAGTCGCGGCTGGGACCTGCTGGTTCGACTGTATCTGGCCGGCTTCCAGACTGAGGTAGCGTAAGGTCATCTGGCAAGCTACCTTGCGCGTTCCCGTCCCGGCGTATGGCGTGTTCTTCTCGGATTAACGGCGTTCTACGACTGTTCTGTAGGTTTCACGTGCGGAGACGTGTGGTGCGGTAGGCCGGAGCCGTTCTGGCTCCGGCCGTTATTGTCTCCCCCCCTTAGGGGCTACACCCGTAGGGTCCCCTGCTAACCTACCCACGCACCGCGAGCGCTCTATCGGCCGATATCGAGATTCTCATCACTTCGAGAAGCTCGATTCTTCCACAGTCGTTAAAGACCGTTATGTTCTAAAATCCTCTTCGATTGTGGCTGCAAATACCGGATCGGGTCGATCGCCCGCCGATCGATGCCCTCGAGGTGACGGATCACCTGTGAGGAGGCGCAAGAACAGGGCGCTCGAGTCGCTGAACGTCGAAAAAGCAGAGAGCTGAAGCTACCGACCGCGGCGACCGCGTGGCGCGTTGAGCGCCGCTACTCGACCCAGTCCCGGCGATCGGTCCTCACGCGGACCTCGTCACCGTCCAGGTACTCACGTTCGAGCGCGTTCGCCAGCTGGTGCGGCTCGAGCGAGAGGTCGTGGAAGTACGCCCACTCGGAGTCACGACGACGATCTCCGTCGCCAGCGTCGTCCTGGTCGTCGCTCTCCTCTAGGTCGTCGACCGAACTCGGATCGTCGCGCTCTTCGCGACGCTCGCGGCGCTTCTCCGCGCGGTCTATCATGTCGTCGACCTGGTCGTCCGGATAGATCCGGCGGAGGATGTCTTCGGCCTCGTTGAGCACGGCGAGGCTCGGGAACACGACCAGCACCGGGTTGCTGACCTTCTCCGCGACGCCGACCTCCGCGAGCCGCGAGACGTGGTAGCGGATCGTAGAGCGAGCGAGTCCGGTCCGCTCCTCTAGCGTGTCGTAGGACGCCCCGGATTCGGTCGCGATGACGCGGAGGATGTCGTAGACGGCCTGCGTGTTCGCTTTCAGCGCCTCGCGGTGGATCTCCGTCCCGACCGCCTCGTAGCGCTCGCGAAGCTGTTCGCGGCGGCCGCAGGGATGCGCGTACCGGTAGTCCGGGCTCGCTGGACCGGGCTGATAGTCGTCCGCGACCAGCTCGTCCCGACCGACGCCAGCCCACTCCAAGTGTGCAGAGACGATCGAGTGGAGCACCGACATGACCTCGTCCCAGTCGTCGACGTGCGGCAGCGCGCCGTCTCCGTCGACGCCCGCGAACGACGCCTCGAGCTTCGGGTGGTGCGCCGGATCCTCCCGCGGAATCTCCGTCCATCCGGCAGCCTGGTAGCACTTGAGTTCGATGTCGTAGGTCGTGCGCTCGAAACCGAGGAGGTGCCAGCGGTCGGCGTCGAGGAGCGCCTCCAGGTACCCCTCACGCTGCCGGTACTGGTGGGCCTCGATCTCGGACATCCCGCCGTAGGCGATCAGCTCCTGCGTCTGGTCCATCACCTCGATCACCTGCCGCTTCCAGCCGATGTCGAACCGGTGATGCGCCTCGGCATCCGTCAGCCGACGCGAGTCCGGCTCGCGATCCTCCAGGAGGCGGCCGCGGTCGACGTCGAGGACGATCTCGAGGACGTCCAGCATCCGTCCTTCCACCTCGTCGGCGGAGTCCGCCCACGTCGTCGAGCACCGCACGAGGGAGCCGTCGCCGTACTGGAGCGTGAGCTCGGAGCCGTCCTCGTAGTTGAGATCGTCGAACTGCGGGATCACGCGGAGTGAGCACGCCTTCCCGGTCTTGTGGAGGTCGCCCTCCTCGTCGCGCTCGCGAAGCGTGAGGTCGTACTTGTAGTACGCCGAGTAGTCGTCGCCCGTCCCCGTTCCGGCCTTCCAGCGCGACGAAGTGAGCTGCACGACCCACTCGCGGCCGCTCGTCGGAGCGTCGAGCCACGGGAGATCGTTGTGATCGACAGCGGCGGCGATCCCGGGTTCCTCGTCGCGGTCACCGACGATGTCGTACCACAGCTGGTGGACCGCGGAGTAGAGGGCGAGATCGCGGCCCGCGTCGTTGAACACGGCCTGCACCGCAGCACCGTGCGCGGCAGGCTGCGACGCGACTCGGTCCTCGATGTGCGGATCGGGGAGCGTCCCGATCGTGGCGTCGGGAGTGCTCGGAGTCTCGACGCTCACGCTGAACCACGCTCCTCGAGGACATCGAGGACGTTCCACCAGGTAACGGACTGGCACGAGTGGCAAACGTGCTTGAACGACCCGTTCGACCGTTCGCCGACGATCTCAGCAGTCCGCTTCTCAGAGGTCATCTGGCAGCCGGTACACCGTGCTGAGAGGAGCGGCCCCACGTGACCGACGCCTGGCGCGGAGCGGGACTCACTCGACATCGTCCACCTCTTTGTCGGAGTCCTCCAGGTCGTGACCGTCCGCGATCTCCTCGGGGAGGTCGTCGTTCTCAGCGGCGAGCCGAAGCTGATCGGCCACGGAGGACGCGTGACCGAGATCGTCGTCGCTCACGCGGACACACCTCCCTCGAGGTCCTCCTCGGGGCGGTACCGACGACCGTCGCCTGAGCCGACGTGGAACTTCTCGGGCCGTTGTGGGCACCCGACGAGATGGCCGTACTCGGTCGCGTCGACGGGGCTTCGAGTACACCGCGCTTTGCAGACCTTGCAGCGGAACTCGGAGTCCTTCTCACACGTGAGCGACCCACCATAGCCGAGGCTCACGCGCCAACACCTCTCTCAGGCCGCGCACCGACACGTGCGCTGCTGTTGTGGCTCGGGTAGTCGGAAGCGTCGGCCGTGACCCGGCACCGCATCATGGTCGGCACCCCCGGTTGTCGAGGGCAGGACAGCGCTCGCAGTCGCCGTCGAACGGAAGTCCACAAAACACGCAGCAGACCGGG
>NZ_LKIR01000003.1 GCF_001462205.1 Haloparvum sedimenti | reverse complement strand
CCAAGGTCACCCAGTTGGATCAGTACGCGGATGAGATTAAGGAACACGTCGAGGCGAAGAACGGCACCGAAGACCTCTTGCCCATCATCAAAGCCATCGAAGATGCGGATAGCTACTGCGTCGGTACAGGCCTCAGCATGGGTGAGAGCCCGGACAAGATAATCTTCTACATTCACTGACCGTTCAGCGAGAGTGCATCAGTCGCCTCGAGTACGCTCGTCCGGCAGAGTTTTTCGACCCCCAAGAGGGGTGCGGGGAATCCAATAACCCGCATTCGACCTATGAAGACGGATTCGACCAACCACCCACGAGCGGCAGTACAGGATGATAGTGAGCAATGCCAGACCAACGCAGACCACGTCGAGTACGTGGGTATGCGCGTCGACGGAACTCCGGTGGTGCTGAAGCTCACAGAGCACGAGCGCCTCTCGCCCGACCGAAGCCTCGACCTCGTCCGACATAGCCCGGCGGGATTCGAGTGGGGCTACACCGGAAGCGGCCCGGCGCAACTCGCCTGTGCGCTCCTCCTCGACTACTTCGACGACGAGAGCGTCGCCCATCAGTACTACATCCAGTTCCGAAATGAGGTGGTGAGTCAACTCGCGTGTGATGGCCCGGCTGACTGCTGGCATCTCACCGGTGACGACATCGAGGCTGCACTCGGTGAGTTCCAGGACCATCACGCCCTCACGCCGGACGGTGGCGTCGCGTCGACATCGCTGCCGGCGAATTGGAGTGCCGTGAGCCGGACAGATCGGACGGTCTTCCAGCGCCAGGACATCGACCATTACGTCGTTCTCGGTGACGGGAGCGATGAGTGGCTACTCCTGCTCTGTGCGCAGGGCGACCGCGCGTATCCCGCGCCGCTTGACCATCGAACACTTCCGGTTGAGAACGATCCTGCTTCAGCCGTTCAGGCACTCGTCGCTGAGAGTAACGACCTCGTCGAGCCAGAGGAGGACATTTGATGGACGCTCTTCGTCTCTCGCGAACTACCTACCAGCTGATCGAACGGGCTGTCGAGGCACTGGAGCGCATCGGCCGGGAACTCGAGCGATACAACGACCGGCACGAGCGAATAGCGGAGGAAGCCACAGACGAGACGAGTCCCGATGACTCATGACCGGCGAAGCGACGCTCGACGAATTCGAGGCCGAGACATCGTCCGGTGAATCCCGCTCGCCCTCACTTGGAGACCGGCTTCTCAGCCCGATCTCGCCGTCCGTGGGGCTTCGACTGATTCCCGGTCGTGGTGATCCGTTCTATCTACAGAATCGAGGCACTGAGCGGTATCTCTTCTGTGACGAGCACGACCGATGGTTCATACTCCAACCGTCGGCAAAAGCGTCGGAAGAGGCGTTCGTCCGCTGGGTGTATCTCCCAACGGACAAGCCCGAACGGCTGGCGCGGTCGGCGCTTCGTCGACGGACGATGATCGGTTACGACTACGTTCGGCGGTCGACCGCCCCAGACCCGGTCAGAACGACGGTGACCGCGATGTTCGTCACCGAACGCTGGCCCGAGACGACCTACGAGTGTGGGTCCTGCGGGGCGCTGTTCGACACACCACAACAACACGCCCTCCACTGCTGGGAGGCCCATCCGTGGGTGCCGAATCCGGAGCAGGTACGCCGTCGACGTCAGCCCGACGAGTGAGTTCGAGAGTTGAAGACAGGTGTCGGAATCGTCCAGGTGATTAACCAACAACGCTGGATTCTTGGGCAGGGTGTTGGTTAAGAGGTGCTGTTTTTTGCGCCCGTGAGAGGGGCGCAGGGCGCGTGATGAGAGCGTCGTCGCGATAGTTGAGTCCGATTTCGAGGTGACCCAAAATGAAAGATCCAGAATCCAGCACC
>NZ_LKIR01000029.1 GCF_001462205.1 Haloparvum sedimenti | reverse complement strand
TTTACAGAATGCAAGGAGAATGCCCCGGGGCTTGACCCCGGGGTTGAATCCGACAACTCGTGATACAAACCATTAACTAAACACATCTCTAATTGGGAGATAGCGATGGAGTACAGTCACCGCTACCCCGCATATCCGACACAAGAGGTAGCGGCTGAACTGGAACGTCACATCGACGTTCATCGCCAAGCGTACAACTACACCCGGTACGAGTACGAGAACGTGGACGCCGACAACATCGGTTCCGCGTACAAACACCACTCCCGACTCCCCAGCTGGAAAGACCAGTTCCCCATCTTCTCGGAAGTCAACTCGAAGGCTCTGCAACGAACCGTCACACGGTTCTACCAGAACCTCGACAGCCTCTCCGAGCAGAAACAAAACGGGAACAAGGTGGGGAAGCTCAAGTGGAAGTCACCACGGGAGTTCCAGAGTATGACGTTCTCGCAGTCCGGCTTCGAACTCAAAAACACGAGTGGCCGACGCACGACACTCTGGCTCTCCAAGATCGGTGACATCACCATCCGCTACCACCGCGACATCCCAAACGAAGCCGACATCAAAGAAGTCACAGTCAAAAAGGAGACAACCGGCGAGTGGTTCGTCTCCTTCGGCCTCGAAACTGACGATGCTGGCGTGCCCGAGAAGCCCGACGTGGACTCGTTGGACGCGAGCAACAGCGTTGGAATCGACCTCGGCATCCTCAACTACATCCACACGTCGGATGGCAAGACCGTGGACTGGCTCGGCCTTGAAGCCGAGTACGAACGACTCCAGCGCGAGCAGCGCAAACTCTCGCGGAAGGAGAAAGGCTCGAACAACTACGAGAAGCAACGTCGGGAAGTGGCGAGAGTGAAGCGTCACATCAAGCGGAAGGTGCTGGACTACCAGCACAAGATCACGACGTGGCTCGTCGGTGAATACGACGCCGTGTTCGTTGAGGACTTGAACGTGAAGGGGATGCTCGAACAGTCGCACAACGCCCGCACCAGGCAGGATGCAGCATGGCGACAGTTCATCTCCTTGCTGGAATACAAGGCGGACCTGTACGGCTGTCACGTCGTGCAAGTCGAAGCAAAAGGAACGACGAAAGAATGTGCGTCGTGCGGCGTGGAGACGGCGAAGCCAATCTGGGTCAGGGAACATTCGTGTCCATCGTGTGGGTTCGAGTGTGACCGTGACGCGAATGCGGCGATGAACGTTCTTCAACGCGGCTTTTCTGAATTAGGGCTGGGATGGCCCGAAGACACGCCTGTGGAGACTGCGCTCCCTACGGACACCACTACGGTGTCTGCAAAGCGCGTCGTTG
>NZ_LKIR01000028.1 GCF_001462205.1 Haloparvum sedimenti | reverse complement strand
CAAGGTAGCCGTAGGGGAATCTGCGGCTGGATCACCTCCTACTGACCCGAGGGCCTCAGGCCCTCACCTTTCACTCATATGGTTTCGTGTTCGGTCACTCGCGAGAGCGGGCACCGTAGAACGTCGTTGGCTCACGTTTGCAGTCCGCAGTACTCGCACCGCGGTCGCCGCGATCGCGCCAGCGAGTTGGGCTCATAGCTCAGTGGGAGAGTGCCTCCTTTGCAAGGAGGATGCCCTGGGTTCGAATCCCAGTGAGTCCATGTCAGGCTCCGGCCGAACCGCGCCCCTTAAGTGTGGGACGGCGGTGGGTTGGAGTAGACGACGACCGATGCACCACTCCGGGAAACCGCGAGTGGGAAGGGTTCGACGAACGCCCTGCTGTCACAGGGCGATTCGATGACGACCGTGTATACGTGCGATCCAGACGCCCACTGAACTCAGTACCGAGTTCGTGGACGTATTCAACTGGCTACTGTGCCAGCTGGTGAATGGCTCGGCTCGAGAGCCGACGACGGACGTGCCAAGCTGCGATAAGCTCGAGGGACCCGCATGGAGGGAACGAACTCGAGATTTCCGAATAGGAATCCCATTACAATTGCTTCGCGCAATAGGGAACTCCCCGAATTGAAACATCTCAGTAGGGGAAGGAAGAGAACGCAATAGCGATGTCGTTAGTAACCGCGAGTGACCGCGACACAGTCCAAACCGAAGCCCTCACGGGCAATGTGGTGTGTGGGCTGACTCTCATCGCGAGAACCCGCATTCGAAGTCTCCTGGAACGGAGCGTGAGACAGGGTGATAACCCCGTAGAATGAGGAAGTATCGCGTGCGTCAGTACCCGAGTAGCAGGGATCGGATATTCTCTGTGAACGACTCAGGCATCCCCTGAGAAGACTAAACACTCCTCGAGACCGATAGCGAACAAGTAGCGTGAGCGAACGCTGAAAAGCACCCCGAGAAGGGCGGTGCAATAGGGCCTGAAATCAGCTGGCGATAGAGCGACAGGGCGTACAAGGCGTCTCACAAAACGACCCGAGAGCGATCTCGTAGTAGGACGTGAGACGAGCCGACGTCGTGTCGTACGTTTTGAAAAACGACCCAGGGAGTGTCCTGGAATGACGAGTCTAACCCGTTCATCGGGGGAGGCGCAGGGAAACCGA
>NZ_LKIR01000027.1 GCF_001462205.1 Haloparvum sedimenti | reverse complement strand
AATTCCGCGAAATCGCGCTGATGTGTGTCGTCTATAACATCAAGCGCTTCGTCAAACAGTGAATCTCTACGCCTTACAGCGATTCAACACAGCCGGTTGAAGCCGATTGAGGACCAGCTACGCGACGCTATCCAGCGCGTTTCAGACGAACCCTTGTGGGGTTGAAGCCGCCCCCGGACGATCCACTGTCCTCGCTGATCGCGTGTTTCAGACGAACCCTTGTGGGGTTGAAGCGAACGTCGAAGACAGTGGTGTAGAGCCCGGCAGCTGTTTCAGACGAACCCTTGTGGGGTTGAAGCATGACCGCGCTCGTCGATGATCTCCACCCGACGGGTTTCAGACGAACCCTTGTGGGGTTGAAGCGACGCCTCGGCGCTCGCGAGCGTCGCGTCCGGAGAGTTTCAGACGAACCCTTGTGGGGTTGAAGCACACCTGCGGGTCCGTGTGGCGCGACTACAAGAACGGTTTCAGACGAACCCTTGTGGGGTTGAAGCGGCAGGGTCGCGGACGTGATCGGTGTCCTCCCCGGTTTCAGACGAACCCTTGTGGGGTTGAAGCAGCCGCTTCTCCGACGGGTTCACGAACAGGTAGTGTTTCAGACGAACCCTTGTGGGGTTGAAGCATGTGCGGGGCGCATGTGTGTGTGCGAACTTGGAGGGTTTCAGACGAACCCTTGTGGGGTTGAAGCCTCTCGGTAATTACGAAGAGGACATCGACACGACGGGTTTCAGACGAACCCTTGTGGGGTTGAAGCAGCTCATCGGGGAGACAAAACTGCAGCCGAAGAAGGGTTTCAGACGAACCCTTGTGGGGTTGAAGCGAACTCCACCTCGGAGCCTGGGACGAATATCCATTTCGTGGGAGAGCCAGCCCCGCCGGCTACGAAGCTTGGCTCCTCGATCATCTGAATCCCCCCGTCCAGCCAACACCGGGTGGAAGATACGGCTTCTGCCGTTAGAGACCATCTCTACGAACATGCACTACGCCACCCGGTCGGCGTCCGCGGTCGGCCGGGAGCGTTAGAGACCATCTCTACGAACATGCACTACCGCAATTTTAAGGTATTACGGTACGTATTACTGCATATGAGTACCGCAACGCGGATCACGGAGAAGGGACAGGCAACGATCCCGAAACACCTCCGTGACAAGTACGGTCTAGAGCCCGGTGACGAGGTCGTCTGGGTCGACACTGACCAGGGCATCGTCGTCAAAAAGCGTACTCGAACGAGCGGTCGCGGGATGCTCGTTCCGGACGACACGTCCGCGGAGAAACGCGAAGAGATCGCGAAAGAACTGGAACAGCGGGTACGCGACCGCCGCGATCAAAACTACGAGGAGGCGTAACGTGCCGACGTACACTGCGGACGCCGTCTCGTTGCTGGTGTACCTCGTGGACGGGCTACCCTCCCATGCAGATCAGGTGTTTGCCGAGGCCGAGGCCGGAGAGACGGTTATTCAGGCCCCGAGCACGGCACTCGCTGAGGTGTTGTACTCCGTCTCACGAGATAAGGATGTCCGAGGTGTCACACTCTCTGGGTCGCCGGACGAAGCACGTCAGGCCTTGATCGGAAACGGTCCGATTTCCGTTGCATCGATCGACGAAGCTGAACTTGCCGAGTATGCTTCCGTCGTCGGTGAGTTCAGCATCCATGACGGCCTGATCGTCGCGAGTCACCGAGCACGGGGAACGGACGCCATCATCACGACTGACGGCGTCATCTCCGATAGCGACTACGAAACCGTTTGGGAGTGATTGACCCGCCAACGTTCCGAGTGGCACCAGTCTCTCTCGGTCCCTTTGAGACCTCGTAACGATTGCGTTCGCGTCCACGAATTCCCAGAAGTGTCCGAAGATTGGGGATCAACAGAAACTACTCGACAAAAGGACCACCAGCGGGCCCATATGCACGAATCTGGACAGGAGATCCGGACGAGTTCTCAGGATGGTCAGATTTCGGTCTGATCGACCGTTCCGTAGAAATTAACCCTGGATTTCAGACGAACCCGAAGCGGGTTCACACAAACATTTATCACCCTGAACTAAGATGAACTACTACCGCGTAATGATTATTGACAAACACGATGGCGCCAGAAAAAGGAGTCCATGCGGGTTCTAGCCCGGCTCTCGGCGCGAGCGGACACCGCGTACGACAACGCGTACCACCACAAGCTTCGCGGACGGATGTGGCAGGCCCTGGAGGACACGGCGTACGAGGACACTCACGACACGGACGACCCACCGGGATTCACCTTCTCGAATCCGTTTCCTCCGGGAGACATGCGGGAGGGTGACGAACGGACGCTGCTCGTCTCGTCTCCGGAGGAACAGCTCCTGACGCACGTCGCCCAGGATCTCCAGCGAGAGCCCGAGTTAAATATCGGCGAAATGCCGTTCCGGGTCGAGGACCTCTCCGTCCTCGATCCCGACGTGGGTGAACCGGGAAGCTCGGGCGTCCTCGAAACCGGAACCGGGCTCCTCGTCCGGATCCCGCCGTGGCGCTGTGAGGATTACGGGATCGACCACCCCGGCGGTGACACGGCCGCGTACTGGCGGCCGGAGTACGGGACTGAGCCGCTCCGCACCCAGCTGGAGGCGAACCTCGACGCCAAACACGGCCGGCATGCACCCGAGCACCTCCCGGGTCCCAGCGAGAGGCCCGGAGAGCTGTTCGAGGAGTTCGAACTCCTGAAGACGTTTGCCGTCCCCGTCGAGGTGACGCAGGGACAAACCCTAACGTACGTGTTGAGCAAGTGGCGGTTCCCTTACACCGTCCGGGACGACCACCACCGCCGACACCTCAACCTCGCCCTCTCGTGTGGGCTCGGGGAGCGGAACGCCCTCGGACTCGGGTTCCTGAACGTCGCTGAGAAGCAGGGGCCGTTCGGCGAGCCGGCTCCGGAGGTTCACGGCGCGTGAGCCTGCTACCGACTCCCGCGGAGTTCAGGAAGGACTACGACGATGACGAGCTCGCGGGCGAGCTCCCGGACCGTCCGATCTCCTCGCTCCGCGACCTCCAATACCTGTACGGCCGCCTCTACACGCTCGCGACTGCGGGCGGCGGCGAGTATGCTTCCTATCTCACGCCGGAGAAATCGACCGACCTATTCGGCGAGCCCGAGAGCCTGGCGATCCTTCGCGTGGACCTGTCGGGAGACGAACCCAGACTCGATCCCGAGCGACCGGTCGAGTTTCGTCAGTATACGCGAGACGACGTGGAGGCTGTCGCTCATTCGTGGTACAATGCGGCGCGGGGGTTCGACCACAGCATCACGCATCGGACAGGTGCCGGGAAGGAACCGGAAAAAGTCGCGGAGTATCTGCACCAGCGGCTCAGCTACTGGGCCGCGGATGACGTGATCCAGGATGCCGTCACGGACCACGAAGACGGGTGGATCGTCGAAGCACTTGCCACACTCGGCGACCGAGACGGGACCGAGGAGGCGATCGTCGATGCGGTACGAAAGCGGATCGACGGATCGACGACCGCGCTGACCACCGTCGCGGTCAAGCTCGACCCGGACGGCGACTATGAGCTTCCGGGCGCGTGCGGTACCGACGTGTTCAACGAGGCGATGCGCACACGAAAGCGTTCGAAGCTCGTCTCGAAGGGTACGGCGACGAACTCCGTCGGCGACGCGGTCGACCTCGTGACCGGCCGCAAGGGGCGGACCGTCGGGACCGCCGAGGACCCCCTGAACTACTTCCTCGGCAAGCAGCTGGAGAAGTTCCCGGGGCTCGACCCCGACGAGGCGTGGCGCTCCCACCCGGTTTCGGAGGACGTGGCCGTCACGTTGATGAACGCGTCAACGTTCGTGGACGCCTGTTCGTACTACACGCTGGAGTCGAACATCTACTACCTCCCGTACTTCTTCGGGCGCCCGACGCCGAAGGACGCGAGAGACCTCTACTGGATGCTCTACAACGTCGCCGAGGAGGGGGACCTGACGCCGGTCGAGCAGGTGTACAAGCAGTACACACACGAGAACAGTCAGATCGCGAACGCGGAGCGGCTGCAGTTCTACGTCGCCGCGGTCCTCCAGCACCAGACCAAGCGGTACGACGTCTTTGGAGACAACATGAACGCCTCGCTGATGTCTCCGGTCGACCTCGCTCGCGAACACGCGTCCGTCCTGGCGTCATGGGCGTTCGACGACGACGCACGGCTCCCGCACCCGGACGTGCGGCCCGCGCTGCCGACGTTCGACAACTGGCCGCTCCTGCGTGAAGACGTGGAGACGTTGGTCGGCACCATCGCCGGGGGTGCCTACTTCCGAACGACGTTCGGGGTACCGGACGATGACGACACGGTGTCGGCCGACGACCTCCGGATTCAGGCGCTCGTCGCGGCGCTTACCGGGGGATCGATCCCCGTCGAGCGCTTGCTCGAGGAGTACGTCGACCGGCTGATCGAGGAGACTGACGAGGAGTTTCCCACGGTGTACGTCGCCATGCAGCACGCACAGCTCAGCGCGCTCGCGGCCGCGGACCTGCTCGCGGGCGACGACGAACCACTCACGAAAGCGCCGAACTACGCAACCCCTCAGATGACGAACGACACACCATTACGCGCACGGACGGACGGCGGATCGACGGCCGTCAAACGGGCGCAGAAGCTCGAACAGTTCCTCACGGAGACCCCAGCGCTGTCACCGGACAACCCACAGCGCCGCGGCGGCTTCCTGCTCGGCGTCCTCGTCGGGCAGGTCTCCAGTTATCAGCAGTCCTCGGAGAACCGGTCGACGACCCTCATCGACCAGTACTCGATCAAGTCCGTCACCGGATCGAAGATCGAGCGACTCGCGGGCGACGTCCTCGACAAGAACGTCGTCTACTCCCGGGAGAACCGGATGTCGTCGACGATGTACGCGGAGGTCGTGGACGAACTCGTGGAGACGCTCCCACGAGCCGAAGCCGAGGGCGGCTGGGAGATCGACACGAGCGAGCTACGGTACTACTACGCGCTCGGCGTCGCCTACGGGATGAACAACTGGATCCCGAACGACGAGGCGGACGAACAGACTGACGAACAGGCCGACGAGAACGCCGACACACCCACCAACCGATGAGTGAACACGCCTACGCAGACGAGGAGTACGAGTCCGTCGAGAACCGTTCCGAGATCGTTTTCTGTTACGACGCCGTCGACGCCAACCCCAACGGAAATCCCCTGAGCGGGGCGAATCGCCCCCGTATCGACCCGCGAACCGAGCAGGCGATCGTCACCGACGTGCGTCTGAAACGGTACCTTCGCGACCAGCTGGACGCCGACGGGCACGGCGTCTACGTGCGCAACGTCAAGGGGGAAGAAGGGAATCAGGCCCAGCGCTGGGAACTTCTGGAGAACTGTCTCAAGTCTCTCGATCCCGACGACTGGGACCTCGGCGATCTCGATGACGAGGAGGAAGCCGAACTCCGCGAGGCGGTCTTCGGTGCCTTCCTGGACGCCGCCGCCGACGTTCGGTATTTCGGCGCAACGATGAGCATGGACATGCAAGGGACCTACGAAGGGTTCGAGGAGTATCTCCCGGGCCACTTCACGGGGCCCGTACAGTTCTCGCCTGGGAAGACGATCCACGCCGTCAACGAGAACGAAGAGTACAACAGCCTGACGAGCGTCATCGCGACCGGGTCCGACAAGGAGCAGGGCGGCTTCGACCTCGACGACCACCGCATCCAGTACGGATTCATCGCGTTCCACGGGCTCGTCGACGAACACGGCGCTGAGGACACGAAACTGGCTCCGACCGACGTCGAGCGGCTGGACACGCTCTGCTGGCGGGCGATCAAGAACCAGACGATCAGCCGGAGCAAGGTCGGTCAGGAGCCCCGTCTCTACCTCCGCGTCGAGTACGCGGACGAAGGGTTCCACATCGGCGGACTGAGCCGCGAGATCGGCGTCGACAAGGCCGCGTCCGAGCCCGTCGAGGAGATCCGGACCGTTCGCGACCTCACCGTGGACGCGACGACCCTGATTGGTCGCCTGAACCGCCACAGCGACCGGATCGAGCGCGTTCGCGTCGCGGTCAGCGATGTCCTGGACCTGACGGCCGACGGAGAGCACCTGACGGCCGGTGACGGGACGGAGGACCACGGCTTCCACGACGCGCTTCGTGAGGCGGTCGGCGACGACGCTGTCGACGTGATCGACGTCTACGATGAGGCCGCAGGGACGATGCCGACCACCTCCGGCGACTGATGAGCGATCGCTCGTCCGGGGATCTGGTTGACGCATGCGACGAGGCGGCGGAGTGCCTCTCCTTCGAGCTCCGCGGTCCGTGGGGCCATTTCCGGCGTGTCGAGGGGAACATCGTCAAGCAAACCTATCGGGTCCCCCCGCGGACGACCGTTGCGGGGATCGTGGCCGCGATCCTCGGACTCGACAGGGATAGCTACTACGACGCATTCGGTCCCGACCGGTCCGCTGTCGCCGTCGAACCCCTCACGGAACTGCGAACGATGAACCTGCCCCAGAACACGCTCTCGACGGCCAAAGAGCACATGAAAACGGTCCCGACGCGAGGGCACGCACGCATCTCAATGCCGGATCCGACCGAGCTCCGTCAACAGCACAACTACGAGGTGCTCGTCGATCCCGCCTATCGAATCGATCTCCGGCTCGCCGACGAGGCGTTGTTCGACGACCTCCGCGGCCATCTGGAGTCGGGAACGAGCCACTATCCACCGAGCCTCGGTCTGTCGGAACATCTCGCTGAGGTCGAGTACCTCGGGACGCACGACGTGCAACCGTGCGAGACTGGAGACGTGGCAGTCGAATCGACCGTGGTCGAGGCGGTGGACGACATCGAACTCCGGCCAGGATCACCAGTTCGGGTCGAGCGTTCGCCCGGGTTTATGGCCCTGGACGACGGCGGTCGGACGACAACCGGGTTCACCACGATCGCCTACTCACCGGAAGCCGAGCCGGTACACGTCCACGACGTCGAGACGGCCCGCGTCGACGGTCGTCGGGTGATGTTCGGGTGACCGAATTGGACATCGACTCGCCGCCCTCACACCTGCGAACGGCAGACGGTGAGGCGGTTCCGCTCGACGTGCATCTCGCGGACGTCGCCGAGCGCGTCGAGGCAGTCACCTCCGACGCGGCAACGACCGCGGGCGGAAGCCGGGTCGATGAGATCGGCCGTCGGGTCGCATGGATACACGACATCGGAAAGCTCACGACGTGGTTCCAGGAGCATCTGCACGCAGCGGAGGGCGCACCGCCCGTCGACGGACCGTCTCATCACGCACCGCTGGGCGCGCTGGTCGCGTACTACGCGCTCGATGTCGCCGGGTTCGGCGATGACGACCCCCTGGTCGGTTTTCTGGCCGTCGCAAAACATCACGGGCGGCTTCCGGACACGGCAGGATACGTCCGAAGGGCGGCCGCTGACTTCGACGCGGGACCGCTCCGCCGACTCTTCCGCGTCGAGGCGTTCGAACAGATCGGGAACATCGACGAGAACCAACAGGAAGTCGCCGATGCACTCATCCACCGCGCGACCGGTGGGGCGGGGTCGTGGGTGGAGTTTTGCGAGTGGGCCGAGCGGGCGCGCGACCGGGGCCAGATCCTCGACATCGCCGAGCACGTGCTCGGTGGCCCGGGTCTCGCACTCGAAGCGCCGGACCTCCTCGAAGCCGGGTTCTACGACGGATGCCTCCAGGTCTGGAGCAGCCTCGTGTTGGCGGACAAGACGAGTGCCAGGCATCTAACACAGACCGTGGATCTACCGCTTGCGGCTTACGAGGGAACGACCCCGAGACGGACGGCGATCGACGCGAAGATTCGATCGCTCCACCGCGACGCCGACCGTGAGGGCATCGACGACCGAACCCGCACGCTAAACGAGAAGCGCGAACGGGCACGGAGAGCAGCGCGGTCGCGGGCGCGGACGTTCGCGGAATCCGACCGAGCCGTGGCCACGCTCACGCTGCCGACCGGGCTCGGGAAGACGCTAACTGGGCTCGACGCCGGATTGACGGTGCTCGACCATAAGCCCGGGAACGGTCGACTCGTCTACGGACTTCCGTTCACCTCCATCATCGACCAAGTCGCAGACGTAAGCGAGGAGGTGTTCGACAGTGATCGCGTCGAGAGCGACGTGCTGACGGTAGATCACCACCTCTCGGAGACGAGCGTGCCGCTTCCGGACGCGGTCACTGAGTCCGAGGAAACGCCTGACGACTCACTCGCCGACGCGGAGTCGGTTCTCGGAGAGAGCTGGCGGTCGGGGATGGTCGTCACGACGTTCGTCCAGTTGTTCGAGAGTTTGGCCGGGCCAGCGAACGTCGAGTCGATGAAGCTCCCGTCGCTGTACGACAGCGTGATCGTCCTCGACGAACCACAGGCGCTTCCGCACCGCTGGTGGGAGCTCGTCTCTCGGCTGATCCAGCTGCTGATCGAGGAGTACGACGCAACGGTGATAGCCATGACCGCCACGCAACCGAAGCTCCTCGACGACGAGGGTGATGAACCCGTCGAGCTCGTCCCGGATACCGAGAGCTACTACGAGGGCCTCGATCGGGTCCGATTCGACCTACATCGGTCCGTCGAGGCAGCACTCGATGGCGACCCCGAACCAGTTGGGTACGACGACGCTGCGACACGGATCGCGGACGCCGCAACGGAGGGTTCCTCCGTCCTCTCCATCTGCAACACCATCGACAGTGCCCGAGAACTGGCCGAGTCGGTCGTCGAGTACGCTGATCCGATCGTGGTCAACGAGGAATACGATCAACTGCTCTCGGGCGCGGACCGGGACGAGGAAAGCGGAGAAACCACGCCCGCGGAGACGATCGCACGAGCACTCGACGGACGGTCCGACGACCGGCCGCTTTTCGTCCACCTCACGACGCGCCACCGGCCCGTCGATCGCCAGCACCTCATCGACGTCGCAGTCCGGCTGACGGAACGCGACCTGCCGGTGATTTTCGTGTCGACACAGCTCGTCGAGGCGGGCGTCGACATCAGCTTCGACCGCGTATTTCGGGATTTCGCCCCGCTCGACGGGCTGGTACAGGCTGCCGGCCGGTGTAACCGCTCGTTCGACCGGGACACTGGGCTCGTGACCGTCTGGGCTCTCGAACCGCCCGCAGATCGTGAGCGAACGCCATCCGCCGCCGTCTACGACTACGGTGGGAATAGCTTGACCAAGCTCACGGCACGGGCCCTCGCGGACGTGTACGAGGGACGGCCGATGGCCGAGTACGCCGTGACACGAACGGCCGTCGAGTCCTACTTCGAGAAACTCGATGAACGCGGCGTCGGCAATCCCGAGTACGTCGAGTACGTCGAGAAGGCGAACGCGGAGACGCTCGGTCGACTGTCGCTGATCGATCAGCGGCCGGCGGCTGAAGTGGTCGTCACGCGGACGCCCGCGGAGACGGCTCACGTCGAGGAGTTGAAACGGGCCTACCGCGAGTACGACTGGGAAACGGTCGAACGGAAGCAGCGCCTGTTGAAACCGCAACAGGTGTCCGTGCCGATGTACGACAACGAAGCTGAGGAGACGTTTGCACACTGCGACCCGATCCACGAACGGGACGGTCGGCTCCACGTCGAGACGCACACGGGGCGGTTCGATGAGTACTTCGACGCGGTCGAAGGCGTCGTGACCCCGGACGACACGGTGGAGGCGCGACTCCTGTGACACCGCCGACCGGTCCCGACGAAAACGATGACGCTCGGAACGATGGCGAGAACGAAGCTGAGAATGCGGACGATGTCGACCCCGTCGATCGGCTCCGGAGGACGGCTGCGGGCGACGCGGAAACCGACCCGTTCCGCGTGACCGGCGTGATGATGCAGTATTACGTCGTCTGCAAGCGGGAGTTGTGGTTCGCCAGCCGCCACCTGGAGATCGATCGGGAGAACCCCGCGGTCGTCCGCGGCCAGCGCGTGGACGACACCGCCTACGAGGAAGAACGCGAGAACCTGTCGCTCGGGATGGTGTCGCTCGATCTCCTGCAGGACGGTCGCGTCGTCGAAGTCAAACCCTCCTCGTCGCTTGAGGAGCCGGCGACGATGCAGCTGTCGTACTACCTCTGGTACCTCGAGGAGTTCGCGGACGCCGAGCGAGATGGGGTGCTCGTTCATCCGACCGAACGACGCCGCCAACCGGTCACGCTCGACGCCGACCGCCGCGCGAAAGTCGAGGACACGATCCGCGGAATACACGAGGTTATCACGAGCGATACGCCGCCGGAAGCGACGGAGAAGCCGTTCTGCTCGGCCTGTGCGTACCACGACTTTTGCTGGTGTTAACATGGACAAGAACTATCACGTATTCTCCGACGGGCGCATCGAACGGCGCGACGACACGCTCCGTGTCGTCACCGACGACGGGGACAAGAAGCATATTCCCGTGGAGCATGCCGAAGCCGTGTTTCTCCACGGACAGATCGACTTTAACACGCGGTTCGTCTCGTTTCTCAACAGTGAGGGTGTCGCGGCACACGTCTTCGGATGGAAAGACTACTACTCGGGGTCGGTGATTCCCGAGAAGGGACAACGGTCCGGACGAACGGTCGTCGCGCAGGTGAACGCGTACGAGGACGAACAGCAGCGACTCCGGATCGCCCGAGAGTTCGTCGCCGGAAGCATTCACAACATGCGGGCGAACGTCGCGTACTACGACAGCCGGGGACGAGAGCTGGAGCGGTCTCTCGATGAACTCGACGCGGCCGCGGAACGTGTCGACGAAACAAATGACGTTGCCGAGCTCATGGGAGTCGAGGCGACGGCTCGAAAGGCGTACTACGCCACGTTCTCGACCATCCTCCCCGACGAGTATCCCTTTCGGAGCCGCGAGTTCGATCCACCGACTGACGAAGTCAACAGCGTGATCTCGTTCGGAAACTCCCTGGTGTACGCCAACTGCGTTTCGGCGATTCGCGCCACCGCGCTCGAGCCCAGCGTGAGCTACCTCCACGAGCCCGGCGAGCGGCGCTACTCGCTTTCACTCGACATCGCGGACCTGTTCAAGCCCGTACTCGCCGACAGGGTGATGTTTCGGCTCTTCAACCGTGGTCAACTATCCGGTGACGATTTTCGCTCGGAAGTGGGCGCTTGCCTCCTCTCAGAGTCGGGGCGCAAGACGTACACGAAGGAGTTCGAGAAAACGCTCGAAGAGACCGTCGAGCATCCACGGCTCGACAGGAACGTGAGTTATCAGTATCTGCTCCGGCTGGAGGCGTACAAGCTGAAGAAGCATCTCCTCGCCGGTGAACAGTACGACGGATTCCGGAGGTGGTGGTGATCTACGTCGTACTCGTGTACGACATGGAGGCTGAACGGACACAGCGAATGCTGAAGCTATGCCGACGGTACCTTACCCATGTACAGAACTCGGTGCTTGAGGGACACATTACCGAGGGGGATCTCACCGCACTCCGGAACGCTATCGAAGACCTCCTCATTACCGGCGAAAGCGTGATCATCTACGAACTCTCCTCGGAAGCTCTCGTCGACCGTGCCGTCTACGGTGACGATCCCGCCGAGGACAGCCGTTTTCTCTGAGGGCTGTTGCGCCAGTTGTCGACCCCCGGGGGTTTTCGGGACTATTGCAGGTCGACGGAAACACTTGTGTATGCACAAGGTATAGCGGGCGTGTGGTGCCCGAATTGACCACCGTTTCAGACGAACCCTTGTGGGGTTGAAGCGAGCTCGGGCGGCTCGTCGACGAGCTCGACCGGAGCGTTTCAGACGAACCCTTGTGGGGTTGAAGCTTCTTTGTCGGGGTCGAGCGCGGCGATCCCGAAGGTGTTTCAGACGAACCCTTGTGGGGTTGAAGCACGGCGACGGTCGAGGACGGCGACGGCGGCGACGAGTTTCAGACGAACCCTTGTGGGGTTGAAGCGACGGTGCCGCCGGACCACACCACGCTTGCGGGCGTTTCAGACGAACCCTTGTGGGGTTGAAGCGTCTCCCGCGGGGTGCCCGACGCCGAGTCGGTGAACGTTTCAGACGAACCCTTGTGGGGTTGAAGCGCCGACGACTTCGCGGACCTGTATGCGAACGGCTCCGTTTCAGACGAACCCTTGTGGGGTTGAAGCGCCGACGTACACCTGCGGGTGCGCTTCGGTGGCGTCGTTTCAGACGAACCCTTGTGGGGTTGAAGCCGCCCTCCTCGAAGCGCGGACCGCGCCAGTCACCCGTTTCAGACGAACCCTTGTGGGGTTGAAGCCTCGCCCTGTTCCGTCTGGATCGGGCCGCGGTCGCCGGTTTCAGACGAACCCTTGTGGGGTTGAAGCGTCGATCGCGTCCGCGACGAGTAGCGCGGAAGGGGTGTTTCAGACGAACCCTTGTGGGGTTGAAGCCGGTGGTCGGCATGAGCGGCGGCGTGCCCTCCCCGTTTCAGACGAACCCTTGTGGGGTTGAAGCCAGATACTCGGCCCGTCGTCGTCCGGGTCGTTCTCCGTTTCAGACGAACCCTTGTGGGGTTGAAGCACCTCGGGCCGCACTTCGATCCCGGAGAAGTCCACGGTTTCAGACGAACCCTTGTGGGGTTGAAGCCGGGTTGTCCATGCTGGCTCGGATCAGCGACACGTAGTTTCAGACGAACCCTTGTGGGGTTGAAGCCGCGGCTACCTCGTCCTCTCCCGCCCCGACCGCGGCGTTTCAGACGAACCCTTGTGGGGTTGAAGCCGCGTATCTCGCGGCGTTACCTTCGGCTCGCGGCGGGTTTCAGACGAACCCTTGTGGGGTTGAAGGGCTGTGTTGAATCGCTGTAAGGCGTAGAGATTCACTGTTTGACGAAGCGCTTGATGTTATAGACGACACACATCAGCGCGATTTCGCGGAACTC
>NZ_LKIR01000026.1 GCF_001462205.1 Haloparvum sedimenti | reverse complement strand
CTCGCTCGTGAGGTGGACGCGACCAAGGGGACGGTACACAATCACCTGGCCACGCTTCGCGAGAGCGGCTACGTCGTTCAGCAAGAGGAAACCTATTACCTCGGATCACGCCTGGTCGGATTCGGCGCGGCGGTTCGCGAGCAATCCCCGCTGTATCGACACTCCCACGAGACGCTCGAGCCTCTCGCACAGAGCACGGGCGAATCTGCGTTCATCGCAGTCGAGGAGGAGGGGTACATCGTGTACCAGCAGATCGTCCCGACCCGTGCGGAGAATGACGGTCTATTGACGGAGGGAACTCGAGTGCCGCTCCACTGTAGCGCCCCCGGTAAATGTCTCCTCGCGGACCGCACGAACACGGAGATCCGGAGGTACCTAGCAAACTACACGGGAGCGGACCTCCCGGACCGGGTAATTAGCGATCCGGACGAGCTGGTCGAGGAGATCCGGACGGTCCGGGAACAGAGCCTCGGGTTCGCACGAGGCGAGTACGACGCGGAGCTGTACGAGGTCGCGACGACCATCTCGACTGGTGACCCGCGTGCGCGGGGTGCGGTCGGCGTGCTCGGTCCGAAGGAGCGGATGAGCGGCAAGGCCCTCCAGCAGGACACAGCGGGACTCGTGCTGAACACAGCCAAACAGATCGAGGTCGCCATTCACCAGTCAGGCGTTTAGCAATGCCAAACAGGCGCACGTCGAACACGCCGATGGTCCCGCACGCACAATCCCGCCGTTCAAGGGCCTTCCCCCCGCGAACGGCTAGGGGCTCGATTTAACGCCGATCTCCAAACTCTCGTTCATAGTTGAAGAATCGAGGACCCGTCGACGGTGGGGTGTCGGAGAATATTTGTTTAGCATTATCAAACACTATCGGGCGGATTCTGCCAATTTCCCTGGAACAGATTCATTACATGCGTAGGATTGTAATGGACCGGCCGTAAGCATAATATCTTGATGACTATATCCGAATTACATACGATTCTATATAGGTCAATCTACTCAAGAGTGATTGGTCATTGATCCGGGCGGTGCTCAGATAAGGATGAAGAGTGAGGCGGAACTATTTTTGAGTGGTCAATGCTTGAGATCGCCCGTCTCAGCGGAGGTAGCGACTGCATCGAGTTAGATTTTCTGGAGTGGGAGGCGACACCCAAGCCAGCGATGAAGCTCGGTATCCGACTCCCCTCTGGCAGAACTATAAATTTTTAATACAGTATTGTTTCTCTATAAATTGGATGTCGAACGCTGTCGAACTACTGTTCACACCTGGGTGCAGAAGGCCATCTACAGCCGCGTGATGGCGCCGATCCAGATCACGTTTCGATTGACGAGACAGTAATCCAACTCAACGACGAAAGGTTCTGGCGGTACGCTGCGGTCGGTCCTCACACGAGCCGCTTGCTGTACTTCAAGCTCTCTCCGACAAGAAATCAAGCGATCACCGAGATGTTCCTCGCTGAACTCCGCGACAAACATCTCGTCTATGATGCGCTTTTTCTCGTCGATTCTGCACTGTGGCTGCAAGCAGTTCTCCGCCGCCAAGGCCTCGATTACAAATACGAGAAACACGGTAATCGGAACAGCGTCGAACGTGTCTTCAGAGAACTAAAACGCCGAACTAACCAGTTCACAAACTGTTTCAGCCAGGCGGTAGCAGAGACCGTCGAAAATTGGCTTGAAGCGTTTGCCTTCGCATGGAACCAGCTTATCTGAACACTACCCCTGGAATGAAGGATGGATTCCGTGAGCAGCATGGCCACGGAGAACTCGAAGTAAAGGATACGAACTGGCAGTCGAAACGGTTTGACCACATCTTTGCTTCAGATAATCTTCCTGCTACCAACTGTCGGTACGATCATTCGGGATTAGAGTGTAGCGACCACGCACCGATTTTTGCAGAATTTGACGCCTGAGCCTCTTTTCCAACAATTCATCAAAACCTCAAGCTCAAACACCGAATCTCGGCTGAATCGCCGTTCGGTGGTGACGACACCGACACCAAGTGGGCGAAACAGTTGCTGGCAGAACTAGCTGATGGCCTCGAAGCAGATGCCGTCGACGGCTACCTCGCCGGCGAGAATCGACCGTCGACGGTCGTCGAGCCGAAGCCCCGTGCCACAGGCCTCTCCCTCGACGAGATCGTCGCTGACCATCTCGACTATCTCCACCACGAGGCGTTCTTCGTGGTGTCGACGACGTTCGAGGTGACCGCCTATCGGACGCTGTGGTTCGGCCTGCAGTACGACTCGGAGACGGTCGAACAGGGCGAGACGGTCGGGAATGGCGCGCTCGCGACGGTGCGTTGGTACGACGGCGAGCCGGTCGGCGATGGCCACCTGCAGGGACAGTTCGCGGCCCTCAAAGACGTCGTCGGCGATATGCTCGACAAAGGCGTCTTCACGCCGTCGACGGCGAGGCAGTACCTGAAACGGAAGCTGGCCGAGCGGGTCGGAGACCGACAGAAGCTGCTCATTCCGACCGGGGAATCACCCTTCGAGAAGGCGAGTCTGAACCACTCCTAGTTCGATTTGCTTCGTGGCAGCTGCTGTTTTTCAGGGGCCGGAATGGGTGAGCCCCGCCATAGGCTCGTGATTCGATGACCACAGAGGACGACCCGTTTCACGACCGCGAGTTGGATCCCGAGGCGGTCCTCGGGACACACACCTTCGAAGACGTCCTGTTCACCGACGACACGGAAACTCCGGTGAACGTGCTGACCGGCGAGACACCGGCGCATTCGCAAGCAACCGTCGAGGAAGCGAAGGAGTTCGCCGCAAGTATCGACACGGGGACTCCCCAGATCGCGCTCCCCGCATCCGTCGAGTCGCAGGTCGAAACACAGAGCAAGCCCTACACGGCGGCCGCGTTCTTCCACTTCAAGGCGACTGGATCGCTCGAACGCCACCGCGCCTACCACGCCGCCTACGAGGCGGACGCGTTCACCGTCGACTTCGAGGCTAACTACGCGTCGGGCGACCTGGTCATCACTGTCGAACGAGCGGACGAAGCCTGAGAATCCGCCGTCACGAGGAGCGTTTTTCGAGCGCCGGCGATGGGTGCCGGCGCAGCCGGAGCGAG
>NZ_LKIR01000025.1 GCF_001462205.1 Haloparvum sedimenti | reverse complement strand
AATCATTCGTGTCGGACACCGCTAGCGCGGTGTCCTTGCCCTCTTCGATTTCAGAGCAGCAGCTGAACTCTATCAACAATCTCCTACAGAAGAGCGAATATAAATTATCGCCGGCGACAAAGGCTATGACGACCAATCTCTCCGGGACGCCCTCCGTTCAGAGGGCGTCCGGCCCTTGCTGCGCCATCGGTTGTTCGCAGCGTACGATCACGCTCACAACGCACGGTTGGACAGCGAATTATACGGCCAGCGCTGGATGGCCGAAACCGCGTTTTCTGCCATCAAGCGTCGGTTCGGCCCCGCTGTCCATCCTCGCACTTGGTACCGCGAATTCCGCGAGCTTGTGGTGACCGCTGCAGTCTACAACCTCGAACAAGCACTCAAACAGTGATTCCGACGTCGTCATCGGATTGGTCGTGTTTAGTTTGGAGCACTGAGCCAGGCAGCAAATGCTTGGAGCCACTTTTCGGCGGTTTGAGGCTTAACATGGCTGAAACAGTTTGAGAAGGACGACGTTCGGCGTTTGAGTTCTCGAAAAATTCGCTCGATGGCATTCCGATTTCCATGGTGTTGTGTCTGAAATCGGAACCCAGCTCTGGCGAGCGCAGTTTGGCGGTGTTGAGCGCCATCGACGAGAAACATGGCGGATTCAATCTCGTGTTTCTGGTGGAGTTCTCGAAGAAAGATTTCGGTTAATGCGGTTGTTGTCGTCGAAAATAATCGGAGGTGCAGCAGATCGTTCGTCTTAGGATCAGCTGCAGCATACAGCCAGAATTGCGGATCATTGATTTGAATCACGGTTTCGTCAATCGTAACGTGATTCGGGCTTCGGCCGTCTGTAGGCTGTAGGTCGGCCTTCTGTATCCAGTCGTGGATGGCCTTTCGAGATCGCTGGACACCCAATTCCTCGAGAAGAGAGACGGTATTCGACAGTGAGAGTCCCGCTAACTGCAGTTGAATACCAAGCTTCATCGCATGCTCGGGTGTCCGCTGGCGCTCCACAAAATCCAAATCAATTCAGTCCGTGCATCCACTGAGGCGGGCGATTTCTGCCATAGACCAGCAAGAAATCACTTCGCCTCACTTTTCATCCTTAACTAAACACGACCATGAGATAGATGAGCAGATTTACTTTCTAATCGAGGGAGAGAACCGTGTGACTATGGCAAAATGTACTGGAATAGCACTAACAGAGTTTACTACCGCTTTTGAGGATCTAAACCCTGATGTTGTTGTGGCAATAGCTGACCGTTTCGAAGAAATCGCGATTGCAACTGCAGCTACCTATCAGAACATCCCACTCGCGCATATTGGAGGAGGAGAAGTTTTTGGTTCTGTTGACGAAAGTATTACAGTCCTCGGTAATTGGTCGTGAATTCTCAAATTCAGATTCGTGAGTCGGCCCTTCATTTCGGCAGCTTCACCGAGTAATTCAGTCACCGTTTTGGTCGTTCTGTCTGAATTCTGACTACCGTCACACGCGATGACGTATGTTTGGTCTCCGAGGGTGTCGTGATGTTCGTTGAGGATGGCGATGCCGCTCTCGGATGCGTTGAGAATACACCCTAAATGCCGTGTGTGACGTGGGTGAGAATGATTCACAACCAAAAGTAGTTTTTGTCGATAAAATGTTCGGATATCGATTTTAAAAAGAACATTACTTTATTTGGTTGGTCTCCCTTCATCGGATGTTATCGTAACCCTTAGTATTCCCTACCATCGATTCTTCGGAAATGTCGAATAGCGTAGCAGCAGTCGTTACATCTCGATCACAATACGCGCGGGTGAAAACTGCACTTCAAGCGTTGAATGACGATGAGCGAATTGATTTTTATCTTATTGTCTCTGGGGGAGCATTAGTTCACCGTTTCGGGGATATATCAGATATTATGGAAGATGCGGGTTTGAAAATCGACAAAAAAATTCATACGCTGTTAGAAGCTGGTGAACCCGTAGCTCAAGCAAAAACAACGGGGATGGGTCTTGTTGAGTATGCGACGGCTTTTGAAGAGTTTGACCCAGATGTGATGTTGACCAGCGGTGATCGGCACGAAACAATGGCGAGTACCCTCGCAGCATCGTATCTAAATATCCCCGTGGTTCACTTAGAGGGTGGAGAAATAACCGGTTCGATTGATGACAAAGTTCGCCATGCTACTACGAAGATGGCTGACTACCATTTGGTTTCAACTGATCGAAGCAAAGAAATCGTTCGTCTGCTCGGTGAACCTACTAATCGAATCTGCCGGACTGGGTGTCCGTCGATAGAGTTAGCTGAACAGATCATCCAGGAAGGAAGAGACGAGTATGACCCGCAAACTGAGTATGGTGGGGTAGGAGATACGGTTGATGTTTCTCAGGATTATATTGTCGTGCAGTATCATCCACTCCCAACAGAGTATGAATCGAACTATGATAAGACGCAAGAGTTGATCAAAGCCTACGAGCAATTAGATGTACAAGCATTCTGGTTTTGGCCCAATATGGATGCTGGCACTGATCAGGTATCGAAAGCGATGCGGGAGTACCGGGAACAGCAAGATCCTGACGGAGTTCGGTTTTTCATCAGCCTTGATCCGCATGACTATCTGACGCTGGTTAAGAACGCTACATGTATGGTAGGAAATTCGAGCGTCGGAATTCGAGAGTGCTCTTATTTCGGTGTCCCAACGGTCAATATCGGGGAGAGACAGCAATCACGTGAGCGTGGCCCAAATGTTCTGGACGTGGCTTGCGATGCCGATGAGATCGCTGCTGGAATCGAAACACAGCTACAGCAGGGGTCGTACCCTCAATCGACGATCTACGGAAATGGGAATGCTGCGAAAAAAATAACGGATACGATTGCTGAACTCGACCCTGAGTTGAAGCCCCCAATGACGCCAGACTTACTGGGATACTACGAGGAGTGATACTAATGACAGAATCTACCGTTCTCGGACTAATCCCTGCCCGTGGTGGGTCGAAAAGAGTCCCACGTAAGAACATCCGTGAATTAGCTGGGACCCCGCTTATTGCCCACTCGATCCAAGCCGCACGTGATGCTACTGCAATCGATTCATTGGTTGTTTCTACTGATGACGAAGAGATTGCCGAAGTAGCAGAATCGCACGGGGCGCGAGTCCCCTTCATTCGCCCGTCGGAATTAGCAACTGATGAGGCTCCGACAGCCCCCGTCATCAGCCATGCCTTGGAAACGCTTCACGACATGGGTGAAGCGTACGATGCGTTTGTGTTACTCCAGCCAACGTCACCGCTTCGGACGGCAACGCATATTGATGAGGCGTACTCGCTTTACGAAGAATCTGACATAGACTCTGTGATTTCAGTGTATCCGACGTACGATACCCGCTGGGAACGCACGTCTGAAGGTGCCAAGAAGTTAAACTATACTGATGCAGGCAAACGAAGACAGGATCGGGACCCAGAGTACGTGATTAACGGTGCAATCTACGTAACGGATGTCGAACAGTTCCTTCAGACAGAGGAGACGATTACAGGCACGACGAAAATGTATGAGATGACGGAGCGAGAGTCAGTAGATATTGACACACCGTTTGACCTATGGTTGGCCGAACAAATTCTAACGGAGTGGGAGACACATGATTGAAATTGAAGGCACGAAGATCGGGACCGGGGACCGTCCGTATATTATTGCTGAAGTTGGGATTAACGCCCGAAACGATCTGACTCTTGCGAAGCGGTTCATAGAGGTGGCTGCGGACGCTGGCGCAGATGCGGTTAAATTCCAGACGCATATCGCAGATGCAGAGATGGTCGAATCGGAGATGAGATCAATCGATGTGGGCGAGGTATACGATACAGTTGCGGACTGTGAGTGGTCACTTGACGAACATCGGGAACTCCAGTCTTATGCGGATATGAATGACGTGACGTTCCTTTCGACACCGTTTTCGACTGATGCGGTTGATTTGCTTGATAAAATCGATGTGCCTGCGATTAAGATTGGGTCCGGTGAAATGAACAACCGGGAATTGCTTGAACGTGCTGCCAGTACAGGCAAGCCGTTGTTAGTCTCAACAGGAATGAATACGCTTGATGAGATCAAAGCAACTTGTGAGTTTCTGGATGACGTAGCAAGCGAATACGCGCTCTTCTACTGTGTCTCAGCGTACCCGACCACAGCTGCCGATTTTGATTTCAAAACCATCGAAACGTTAGAAGAGATCGCGGATGTGTCTGTTGGGTTTTCGGATCACTCAACAGGGGTTGAAGCAGCAAAAGTAGCTATCGGGAACGGTGCAGCGCTTATCGAGAAGCACTTCACAATTGATCGGCGCCTTCCAGGACCTGATCAAGAAGTCTCTATTGAGCCTGATGATTTGGCCAATCTCTCTGAGTTTGCCACGCTCTACAACGAAACTTCTACTGAAAAAGAAGAATTAGATGACGAAGAAATTGAGATCAAGCAATGGGCACAGCACAGTATTGTCGCAACTGAACCCATTAAACAAGGTGAGAAGCTAACTAAAGAAAACACCACGACAAAGCGGCCAGGAACTGGATTATCGGCTGAACAGTACTTTGAGCTTTTAGGTTCCTATGCAACAACCGCAATTCCCCAAGACGCTGTAGTGACATCTACCGATATTGGAACGAAATAATGACAATAAATCTGCCTGCCCGGCGATCCAGTTGCTGAGAAATGAAGGAAATTATGAATTTCTGAAGAAAGGAATACAGATTGTTGAATCCAATAGTGCGGTAAAGGCTTTCATCGACGAAGTATCCCGCATGGGCGCAGAATTCGGTTTACTAATGGCCTGTTTTAAGTACCAAAATGCTGTATTGTCTGGGAAACGTGTCGCGGGAACCGGACATTGACGGGAGAACACCTGGCCGCTTTCTGGAGCCACCCGAGGACTCAGACGACTCCGACAGCGACCTTGATGATCTCTCTATCGACGACTTCGACATCTCCGATCCAGTACCGGATCGTCCCTTATCACGTAGATTGAGGGCAATCTCGACTTGTAGACGCAACTCCTACGCTACCTCAATCAAGGCCTCTCGCCGGAACAGGCGGTCGGGAAACTCGACCTCTACACCGGAAACGTCCCGTTCTGGAGCCTGGAAAAGAACTGGCGCTCATCCCGATACATTGTAACATAGGAGTTTCTCGAACCAATCTTCGGGTGAGTTGAGCTTCAGTGCAAGGAAGTTGAGATACTTCTGAAGATGATGCTTCGAGACACCCCTGAACTTCGCCAGCCACTGGCGAAGGAAACTGTGGCGGTTCTCGCAGGTGTTTGTGTGGGCATCGCCGATGACATAGGTGTCGGAGTGGGTGACGGCCAGATGGCCGTCCACCCCCTCCTTGTTCTCGATACCATCGTAAATCGAGTAATCGTCAGTACAGAGGATGACGCTGCCGTCGCCATACTCAGCGATGTCTTCGTCGGTACCTTGGAGATTCTTGCAGACGAGAAACCGAACTCGTCCGTCGGAGCGACGGACGAGTGTCAGCACTGGCGGTTTGTCTGATTCGAATCGTCCTCGTCCCTTTTTTTGAGTCCGCGCGAGCGCGGACTCTCATCTTCGTCTTCGATCCCCTTCTCGCCGGCTGTCACGTAGACTTCGTCAGCTTCACAGACCTCGTACAGTTCAAATTCATCGATCTCCCCACTCACGTCTTGGACTTTGTGGACAAAGTTGAGAACAGCTTCGTAGTCTCGGCCAAGGTCACGAGCGATCTGAGCGGTCGGCTCAGATCGCATCTCCTTGATGATGTAGAACATCTCTTCGAGTTCGAAGCGATGCTGACCGAAAATCGTGTTCGTGAGGTCGTTGAAATACGTCTCACACTCCTTGCACCAGTGCTGTTGGGCGTCTTTACCGGTCGTCCCTCGCTTCACAACGTTGTCGCTCTCGCAATGGACACACGTCACCGTCTCGCCGAAGCGGGCGAGACGGAGACGTTCAAAACATCGCTCACGTGATGGTAGGAAGACTTGAGCGGACTCCTCATCCATCGTTGACTGGTCATTGATCCGCCATCCAAATTGATGTTACGACTTGTCGAGATGAGCGAGAACTGGTACAAGCTTGACGAAGAGGATGCCGCACGGTTGTTCCTGTACCGGTCGCTCAGTTCCTCGAAGGACTACGCCGTTGAAGAGGAACTCAAGGACGGAGCTGCCGAACGGCTCGGCCTGACTGACGCCATCACCGAGAACACCATCGAGCGGATCAGCGAAGAGGTCAAAGCACAAATCGGCTCGGACGTCAGCCACCGCCTCCGGGAGATCGTGGAGCAGCTGGAGGACAACGACGAAATCGTGACTCTCCCCGTCGCAACCGGGGACGGGTGTGGCGAACCCGAACTGGTGCTCATCTCCCGGGAAATGCGGAAGCTCGCGTACCAGTTCATCCAGTTGGACCGTGACGAGTCTTGGGTCACGTACCCGAACTGGCAGCTGTTCAAGCTGATGGAGATCGCCGGACTCTGCAACATCCACCCGAACGACGCCAAGGCCTCGCTTCGGTTCCTGCCGTACTTCTACTACCGGGACGCGTCCGGGTTCAAAACACTCTGGAACCAGCTCCACGAGTACGACATCTTCGAACTGCGAAAGATGTACCTCGCCGCCCTGGAGCGCATCATCATGGTGCTAGACGAGTACGGCTATCTCCCGGAGCGGTCCGACCTCGCCATGGACCTGACCAACCTGATGTGGCACGGCCGCCACTCGACGGAGAAAGACGAGGACGGGAAGCGACTTGACCGCGACGACATCCCTCACGAGGACCAGCCCATCGGCGTCGAGGGCGTCGATCAGAGGGACGGGAGTTCCTTCGCGTTCCATATCGCAAGCATCAGTCTCGCCAACGTCGAGATGCCCGTGACGCTGGCGGCGAAGACCATCCAACGGCGCGGGAGCATCGAGCACCAGATAGACGAGATGCTGACGTACGCGAAGCACTACGTTGAGCCTGCCGTCGTCTGTATGGACGGTGGGTTTTATGACAGCGGGATGCACGACTGCCTCGAAGAGCACGGCCTCAAGTTCATCAGCCGACTGCGCGCCCGGCCCCCGGCCATCATTGATGACCTGAAGGAGTCCGCCATTCACTACGACCTCGACTACAATGCGCAGGGTACGACGTCCGCCTCGGTGAGGTTGTCCCCGAGAGCGAGGCAGAGTCGTGGCTGATCACGATGCCGTCGAAGAAGCGGATCGAGCGGGCTGAGACGGGGACAGAGGACAAGGGAAATTGGGAGGTGTACTACACGAACCTCGATCCTGAGAAGTTCGGCGGCCTGGAGATCGGGCGGCGGTACCGGCAGCGGTGGACGATAGAGACCGTGTATCGGCTGATGAAACACGACTTCACGGCGAAGTCTGCGAGCGAACTGCGGAGTCAGCGGGAGTTTATCGCCAACATGGCGTTCATCTACAACGCGATGTGGATGGCGTCGAACGTGACATACGCCGTCGAGAACGACCGACCGGTGAAGGACGACCAGGGTCGATACCCGTTCACAGCGAATCAGTTCACCCGTGGCAGTGAAAAAGAGGTCCGGGATTCAGAACAATCAATTAAGAAGTGGGCACATCATAGCTTGGTAACGAAAGAAACTATAAAGGCAGGGGAAGAATTCACAAAAATAATATAACAACGAAGCGTCCTGCCACCGGAATTCCTGCACAAGACTATCAGCGTATACTGGGAAAAACAGCGAGTTTAACGCTGTCACCGAATAAAATCCTCAATTACGTTGATATTGATGGTGATCGCTAACAGCACCCCGAATATCCTCTAGCGTTCTGCAAACTTTATCGTGAGAACTTGGAGAGAAATATTGCTTCCAATTTATATCATTTGTAAATTCCTCTAAATGTGGTGCGATATCCTCCGCGGAGTTTACTAATTTGGCATCGTCACTTTCGACCAAGTGGGCTAGATGATCAGATCCAGGAAGATCATATATGAACGTATTCAGGTTGAATCTCATCCCTTCGTATAGAGCTGT
>NZ_LKIR01000024.1 GCF_001462205.1 Haloparvum sedimenti | reverse complement strand
TCTTCGACGAGTGACTGGAGGTCGTCGAAGCGGTTGGTGTCCTCTGCGATCTCTTCGAGCGTGTAGCCCTGCTCGCGGGCCCGTTCGAGGAGGTCGCGGAGTTCATCGGGGTCAACACCGCGGACTTCCATTTCCTCGCGGAGGGCGCGGCGATAGAGGGCGGAAGCGTTGATGTGGTCGTTCCACATCAGGTACAGGTCATCGATCTCCTCGATGGTGACTGACCTCGTAATCATACATGCGGGTATGGGTATGCACCGGTTGAGTCACGGTACATATTGGCGCGGTAGTTGGATGATACCTAAATGCTTTCTGGCTATCAATTGCTGCAAATTTGTTGAGTAAATTATAACCAAATCACTTGTTGACCTCATAGAAAAGACTTAACCAACACCTGCCGAGTGCGGTGGGGAGTCTGTTGGTTAAGACCGAGAATCAGCTCGCTTACTCGAGCTCCACAACTTCGCCGTTCCCCTCGTCGAGGATCTCTCGCACTTCGGCCAGGAGCTCCTCACCTTCCTCGTGCAGTGCAGTCCCTTCATTGAGGTCGCATTCGTCCGCGTCGAGCTGCTCAATGATCTCTTCGACGCGACTCACCCGATCGTGGATTTCGGAGTCTTTTGCCACGGTTAGATCACCCCCAGCCAAAGCCCGGTGATGACCAGTAACAGCAACAGCAGCACAGCGATGGCGACCTTGTAGTAAATCGGTGGGAGGCCCTCGGGTGCGGTCGCTTCATCGACTGCTTCGGCGAGCTCCTGTTCGTGTTCGTGGTCCTGCTGGAAGGTCTCGTACGCGGCGTCAAGCTGTTGCTCCAGCGGCTCGATCTCACTCGCAAGGAACTCTTGGCGGGAGTTCACGATATACTCACCGGCGGCGGTCGGCGTGATCGTCGCGACGTCCGCCACCTGATCCGCGATGAGTCGGTCATCGGTGTGGCCAATCGCGGTGACAACCGGGGTATTCGCGGTGAAGATCGCCTCCGCGACCCGCTCGGTGTTGAAGGCTTGGAGGTTCGAATCGCTCCCACCGCCCCGACTGACGATGATGGCGTCGACGTCCTCCGAGCGGTCGAGATGGTGGATGCCGTTCGCGATGGACGTCGGCGCGTTCGACCCCTGGACGGTTGC
>NZ_LKIR01000023.1 GCF_001462205.1 Haloparvum sedimenti | reverse complement strand
CTGCCGGACACGCTCGTGGGGACGGACAGCCACACGCCGATGATCGGCGGCATCGGCGTCGTCGGCTGGGGTGTCGGCGGCATCGAAGCTGAAGCAGCGATGCTTGGCCAGCCGATCACGATGAAGCTCCCCGAGGTGGTTGGGGTCCGGCTCACCGGCGAACTTCCCGAGGGAGCGACCGCAACCGACCTCGTCCTTCATGTTACTGAGCAGCTTCGGGAGGTCGGCGTCGTCGACCGGTTCGTCGAATTCTTCGGCCCCGGTGTGTCGAATCTCACCGTTCCAGACAGGGCGACCATCGCGAACATGGCACCCGAACAGGGCTCGACCATCAGTATGTTCCCCGTCGACGACGCGACGCTCGACTATCTCGAACTCACGGGCCGCGATGAGCAGCACATCGAACTCGTTCGCGAATATCTCGACGCACAGGGGCTATTCGGTGAACAGAACCCCGAGTACACCGAGACGGTCGAGTTCGATCTTTCGACGATCACCCCCAGCCTCGCCGGACCGAAGAAGCCCCAGGACCGGGTCGCAATGGGCGACATGAAGTCACACTTCCGGGGACTGGTTCACGGCGAATTCGCGGACGACCTCGACGACGTCGACGAGGATGCGCTCACGCGATGGATCAGCGAGAGCAGCGCTTCCGGCGACGATCAACCCGACCCCGGTCTTCAGGAGCCGGACGTCGGCGAACTTAACGACCGAGTCGAAGTCGACGTGAACGGTGAGACGGCCGAGATCGGGCACGGAAGTGTCGTCGTCAGCGCCATCACCAGTTGTACGAACACGTCGAACCCGTCGGTGATGCTCGCGGCGGGACTGCTCGCCCGTAACGCCGTCGAGCGCGGGCTCGATATCCCGGACCACGTCAAAACGAGCCTTGCACCGGGCAGTCGTGTCGTCACTGAGTATCTCGAAGAATCGGGACTGCTTCCCTATCTCGAAGATCTCGGCTACAACGTCGTCGGCTACGGCTGTACGACCTGTATCGGGAACGCCGGCCCGCTTCCCGAACCCATTGAACGCGCGATCGACGCCGAGGATCTCTGGACGACGAGTGTCCTCTCTGGCAACCGGAACTTCGAGGCACGCATCCACCCGAAGATCCGGGCGAACTACCTCGCCAGTCCGCCGCTGGTGGTCGCCTACGGTCTCGCCGGGCGCATGGATATCGATCTCGAACACGATCCACTCGGCACTGACGACGACGGCAACCCGGTCTATCTCTCGGACATCTGGCCCGACGCCGACGAGATCCACACGGCAGTCCACGACAGTGTCGATTCCTCGATGTTCGAGGAGAAGTACGCCGAAGTGTTCGAAGGTGACGAGCGCTGGGACGCGCTTGACGCGCCAACCGGCGACGTCTACGAGTGGGACGACTCCTCGACGTACATCCGCGAGCCGCCCTTTTTCAAGGACTTCCCGCTGGAAGAGCCCGGCACCGCGGACATCGAGGATGCCCGCACGCTGATGCTGCTCGGTGATACGGTCACGACCGACCATATCAGTCCCGCCGGGCCGTTTACTCGCGAGCAACCCGCCGGAGAGTGGCTCGTTGAACAGGGCGTCGAACCCCACGACTTCAACACGTACGGCGCTCGCCGGGGAAACCACGAGGTAATGATGCGTGGCACCTTCGCCAACGTTCGCATCGAGAACGAGATGCTCGAAGATGTCGAGGGCGGCTACACGATTCACCAGCCGACGGGAGAACAGACGACCGTCTTCGAAGCGAGCCGCCGCTATTGCGAGGACGACACGCCGCTGGTCGTGTTCGCCGGCGAGGAACTCGGCACCGGGTCGAGCCGTGACTGGGCCGCAAAGGGGACTGACCTCTTGGGCGTCCGCGCAACCATCGCGGAGAGCTACGAGCGTATCTTCCGTGACAATCTCGTCGGCATGGGTGTCCTCCCGCTCCAGTTCGCCGACGAGGACTCCTGGGAGTCGCTCGGCCTCGACGGCTCGGAACGAATCGCAATTCACGGACTTGACGACGGTCTAGACGTGAACGACGATCTCACAGTCGTTGCAGAACGTGCCGATGGCTCAACCGTCGAATTCCCGGTTACGGCACAGGTTGGGACGCCTGCAGCCGTTCGATACGTCGAGAACGACGGAATCCTGCATCTAGTGCTCCGCCGATTGCTCACCGAGGAGTAGCCACCTCCTCCAGAGAGCCGTCTTTTCCGGACACTACGAGGGCTGTCGCTGGTCAAACTGACTTTGTGACGTATCTGGCTGCTGGCCTCTAACACAAGGAGGAGACGACCCCGAAGAACGTTGCGAGCCCGATTGAGCGCGGCCGGTGGTCTTCAAGTAGCTCCGAGATCTGTTGGGTCGAGACCCACGCTTCGACGCTGCCGGCGATGGCGAATCCGATGACGAGCGCCCACCAAGTAATCCACGCCATTGCGGCGGTCGTCGTCGCGGTCTGTCATGTGCTCTCTACGAAGGATTCCCGAGTGGTTGGTCGTCACGACACAGATGACGCCTGTGATTACAGCGATGATTGAGAGAATCAAGAAATCTGATCTGTCTGCTCTGTTGAATCCGCAGAGGGCGAAGGGATAGCGTCGCTCTGAAGGAGAAAGCGAAGCGGAAGAGCTGAATGTGACTAACCTACTCTTCCGCTTCGTTAAGCAAGCCGCGTCGCTGGCTCAAAAACGCTGTGCCGCCAGTCCAACGGCGGTGAGTGATCCGACTGGCAACGGATTTCCCGGCTGGAAGCACGTAACGCTCCACTTTTTGCGGGTTCACATGGATGCGACGTACCGCGAGATCGTGGATTGGGCGAGCGACATGGATCGCGTTCGTGGTCTGTTACAACTGTCGCGGACGGCATTTCCCGCATCTTCAACGCTGTACCGGTCGTTCGAGAGGGTGCCCATGTCGGTGTGGCGCGGCTTCCTTCGGGAATCCGCAAACATCTGCGATCCGGGCTCGCACGGTGCCATCGATGCCACGTTCTTCGACCGCGAAACGGCATCGAGACATTACCAACACCGCTCGAATCGCCAGATACGCACGCTGAAAATGACGGCCCTCGCCGATACAGACTCGTGTGCCATCCTCGATCTTCACTGCTCGGCACACTGGCCGCACGACACGCAAACTGGCCGTCGAGTCGCCCTTCGTAACACCGAGAAAATCGAGAGTCTCGCCGGCGACAAGGGCTATGACGACCAATCTCTCCGGGATGCCCTCCGTTCAGAGGGCGTCCGGCCCTTGCTGCGTCACCGGCTGTTCGCCCACTACGATCACGCACACAACGCACGGTTGGACAGCGAGTTATACAGACAGCGCTGGATGGCCGAGACTACCTTTTCGGCCATCAAGCGTCGGTTCGGCCCCGCTGTCCACCCTCGCGCGTGGTACCGCGAGTTCCGTAAACTCGTGTTGACCGCCGCCGTCTACAACCTCGAACGAGCGCTCAAACAGTGACCCCGACGCCGTCATCGGATTCAACAAGGCAGTTCAGACAGTTTATGACTCCATTGGCGGTAAATTTCTCCGTATTAAACCCTGCAGCCTGGGGACTCGCATTGATCGTCATCGTCGTGGTTTCCTGGTTCTTCTATCGGAATTTTGCCCCGGACAGTTGGCGAGAGTGGGTCGGCGCCGGGGTGGTACAGGCATTCATCATCGCACTATACGCAGAAATGTACGGGTTTCCGCTCACGATCTATCTGCTGGTTCGATTTTTCGGTCTGGATCGCGAGTACGTTAGCACCAATCTCTGGTCTACACTGGTCGGGTTTGGCGAGGCGGGTATGCTCGTCTCAATGCTGCTCGGCTATGCGGTGGCATTTGTCGGCATCGGCCTGTTTGCTCAGGGGTGGCGACAAGTCTATCGGGCTCGGAAGGACAATCGACTGGTCTCAGACGGACTCTACGGGTATGTCCGTCATCCACAATATACTGGCCTGTTCATCGCGCTGTTCGGCGAGGGGATCATTCACTGGCCGACGATCTTCTCTGTCGGTCTATTTCCGCTCGTTGTAGTAGTTTTCACGTGGCTTGCACGGAGGGAAGAGCGTGATATGATCGACAAATTCGGTGAGGAGTATCGAACGTATCAGCGCAAGGTGCCGATGTTTATCCCCCGCTGGAAGCAGTGGCGCGATCTCGTGGCAGAGTCTCGCAGCGGCGGTGATGATTTTGAAGACTCTTGAGTTATCGTCCTCCATAGGCGGCAGCGAAGCCTGAATCTCAGTCACCACCATCCGTCTAGCCAAGACGTAAGATCTGATGCCAGAATGGCCGCAAGGCGGAAACTCGCGCCTTCAGGTGCGGGACGATGTTGACAATGGGGATACCAACCACACTGGATAGCAGGCCGACTCCCCCACGCCAACCAGAATTATTATAAGTACATACACTTACCCAAGTGACGATCTTCGACAACAACACGTCGGTCAATGATCTTCTCTACAGGGAGACCGGGCAGAGTGCCTTGTAGCTGGAACCTGAGGCGGTTCACTGGTTTGAAAGCAGAACAGCAACTTCGAACTGCTTTTTATTGCTGATTGTCTATCGCTTCGTGAGTCCCTGAATACGTAATCAGCTGTGAACTTCTACGACTTATGACGCAACCAGCACTCGAAAGCGATCGTATGAGCCGATTTCTCGTATCCAGCACGTGGCTCAATATCCTCCTTGCTATGCAGTTGGTCGCCGGGCTGGTGTACGCATATATCACAGGGGATATGGGGAGTCGGTGGACCCATTTCGTCCTTCCATTCATTTGGTTCACCGCCTCTGTGTGGGTGATTTGGCATACTCGACCTGAGACGACACGCCGCGTGTATCGTCTTGGTGCCGCACTTGTCGTTGCTCTATACCTCATCGTTATGTTTTATTTCTCAGGATTACTTGGACCGAGCACCTCTCATTTCGGGCAGCTCACTGGGCCAAGCGGTTTCGGAATGACGTGGGGTCGGTCTTTGGGGTGGAGTCCGGTCTTCGTCTATACAGGTGACCTGATCACTGTCTCGCTCATTCCTTACCAGGCGGTTGGCCTGTTCGCGCTGGCGTATCTCGTCTACGATGCGTTGCTTGATCTCTCGCAGTCAGCAATCGGAGGGATTGTCGGGATTGTAGCGTGTCCTGCCTGCGTTAGTCCATTGTTTGCTGTACTACTTGCAGGCGGGCTAAGTGGTTCTTCAACGATGCTATTGCTTGGTGCGTATGGCTATGAGATTGCAACCGTTCTTTTTCTCGTGGCTGTTGGAATCCTCTATCATCGCCAGGTACTCACGAGGCAGTATCACCAGTTCCGAATAAATTGATACATAACCGTGGATTTGCCCGAACCGTTCTCATCGCCGATGCCGACGATTTCTCTCGCCGGAATTTTCAGATTGGCACCGGTGAAGACAGACACAGATCGCGTCAGCGGGAGGTTTAACCCGTGCGGTTTTTCAATCTCATCAGCACGGACGAGTACCTCGCTGATGGTAGCTTCTGCCGTGGTGGTTGTGGATTCGTCCATAGGTGTACCCACGCTCCTGATCCACTGCGATTACTGTTCCAAATCCAAACAATCAGTAGCAACCTCGTGAGCAATCAGAAATTGAATACACGGCTGATGCTGGACTCTAAGTATCAGATTCCTCTTGACTTTCTGTGTACTGTTCCCTGTATATCGTTTCGCAGTCTTCACTGTAAAACTGCCGAAGTGAACCACCGATACGGGCAGCTAGTCAGTCTTCGCCGACAGTGGTTCCGCAAATCGCACATTTGAGTGCGGATTCAGTTCTCTCGGAATACGCTGAGCGGGTAGCGCTCGACAGCAATTGTACGTCGTATCGTCGCACGTCACTCAGTGGTATACTTCGCTGCGCCCACGTCCCGACTGTAGCACGCGGCGGCGTTGCAACGGCCACGATCTCGCCCTCTGCAGTTGTGAAAACGTGTTCTACGCAAGGTGTCTCCAGAACCGATTTTCGAAGTGGATCCGTCTTCCCGAGTTCAGGCTGGAGACGCACCATTACGCCGATCCGGTTGTCGTACGGTGTGAGGTCGAGGTCAACAGTAAATCTTCGAATAACGCCTTCTTGCTCCAGCTGACGAACGCGTGCCGAAACGGACGGGGCTGAGAGATTTACTGCCTCAGCAATTGCACTATATGGCCGTCTCGCGTTCTCCGCTAAGAGCTGGAGAATTTCACGGTCCGTGTCGTCAATTCCATGTTGCGTCATTGAAAGATGAAATGGGGTGAGGGGGGATCGGGGGGTGGGTGGGTGGGGAGCTACGACGCTTGAGTCGCGGGGTTTTCTCGATGGATGTTGCGTTTAGACGTATTCCTCTGGTGCTGAAGTGAATGTCTCTTCACATCCCTCCGCACAGAAGTAGTACGTCTGACCGTCGTACTCAGCGCTGGCTGGTGCTTCGGTTTCGTCGACGTCCATTCCACAGACGGGATCAGTTGCCATTCGGTTTCACCCCGCATCATATATACGGGTTCCTAAATCAAGCACTTTGCTCTTAGCAATCCAAAGCCGTAATGCCGAGCGACCTGAGCGGATCTGGACGTTCTGGCCTTTTGAAGACACGAATCGAGGCCCATCTCCTCACAATACCGAATGTGCCGCTTGTACGTGCCCACGGTTTCCTATGTGCGTCCAATATAAACGACGTGCTTGAGGTGTGGGAGCGCCTGATGAGCCACTCTGACTTGAGGGGGGAGGGCTGATGTATCGAGTCCTAACTGTTGAAGCAGGTAAGTGATAAGAGGACGGGCAGGACTGGCCACAAGTCCGAGGAAGAGTGTTGTCCACTTCCGGAAGCGACCGACGCTGG
Organism: Haloparvum sedimenti; assembly: GCF_001462205.1. Taxonomy (GTDB): domain Archaea; phylum Halobacteriota; class Halobacteria; order Halobacteriales; family Haloferacaceae; genus Haloparvum; species Haloparvum sedimenti. Next base: position 4,106 of record NZ_LKIR01000023.1, on the reverse strand, counting down.
ATGCTGTGATATCCTCGACTCGCTGAAGACTGAATCCGACATCTACGAGCATCTGTTCGTACTCCTCCTCCGTTCCAAGTGGCGGCATATCCCACTCATCAGCAAATCTCTCAACTGCTCGTTGACCTTGTTCGCTACCGCCAATACGTCGTAAGAGATTGGAAATAACGACCACACCGGTAGAGGTGAGAACGTCTGCTATCTCCGAGACAGCACTGTTGCGATCCGGAACGTAGACGAGTGAGTCGATGGCCGTGCAGGCGGTCATCGTTTCAGCGTCAAACGGGAGAGCCGTTGCGTCTCCAACGACGAACTGCGCGTCAGCATCGTGTTTATTCGCGTTTTGCACTGCTTGTGTCGTATTAAATGGAACAAGATCGACACCGATGACGTCGAATCCGAATTCGTTCGCGAGATCGACTGCTGGTCCGCCCCGGCCGCATCCAACGTCTAGAAGTGGATATCCCGTTGTCTCCTGAAGGTGTATATCAAGACATTTGCCGATTTTCGCCTCAAGACGCAGCTGATGGACCCGATAAAATGCGGCAGGTGCCACGGAGAGTATCCAAGATTGAGAAAAGCCTCCGTATCTAGAATGAGATCGAACCCACGCCAAATATCGGCTCTAGTACCAGGGCCTGAGAATTGATCTGTAATCCGTTCGCGAAGGTCTTCCGGAACCATCAGTTATTCCTTGGGGACAGAGACATCCGAGTAGCAGTATTCGGACTCCTTACAGTATTCGAGGTTAGTACAGTCTTGAGGCCGCTGATACCCGAATTTCTTGTGTTTGCGGAGGTAGGTGACGTACCCGTCGTCGACTCGGTCGAGAATGTCGTGACAGCCCCACTTCTGCCAAACCACGTCGTACCAAGATTTCGATACGGACAGAGGAAGATCGTCCGTTCGACGCCGTCGATCTGTGGCGTCTCGACAATCCGGACACCGACAAGCCGATACGCGATGCGAAGCTGCTCCACGACAGCTGTTGGTGTCTTTGCGCGGAAAAAGAGGAGGTGTGCGAAGATGTATCCGAATCTATGGAGGAGTCGTCTGATCATCAGTCGCAGTCCTATTTTTCTCTGTATCTATCTTGATTCAGCGAGAGAATCCCGCACTCCCGCCAATTTATGCGTGATTACTTGGTGAGAATCAGGGATAGATTCGCGTTGACACAGAAAATCACGCTTCAGAATTAGTTAGCTGAGGACGCTTTGTGAGGTACTGATACTAGGACACGTCAGTCCCACACTCTCGCCCCCTGTTTTCTTTCGAAACGGGAGTGATCCAGCAAGGGCTACGCCCGGTGAACCCCTCAATTCACTATCCCAGAGAACATTCGGCCGGTTTCGATTCTTAACAGAAAGCGCGGTAAATCGTCCTTACGTATAGATATGTATGAGCTCCCCAAGCCGCCTAGAAGTTCGAGAAGGCCCGGACATCAACCTGTACAACCAGATACTCATTCCACTCTACGGAACTAATGTAGCGGAGTCAGTGGTCCAATACAGTCTATCACTTGCAAAAACATATGATGCGGCTCTCCACGTATTATCTATTCAAGATGAGGACCGCACGGGGCTGGAATCCGACCAGGTCACTACACAAGAGGAGTGGGACACAGCAGCGGTAATTGAACCCGTGGTGGATCAGGCCCACTCGCTCGGACTCAATGTAATACCAGCAGTGGATCGTGGGCACTCCCCAGATGTTATTCGGCAGTACGCTGAAGAGAATGATATTGATTTGCTTGTCCACCAGAAACCTAAACAGACTAGATTAGCACGAGTTCTCCAGAGAGACGTCTCCAGTCACATCATTCAAAATATCCCTCTTCCTGTCTTGACGATACCTGATAGGAACCCCTCTGATCCGGTTGGAGGTTCATCTACCAGCCAGTTCACCGATATTCTCGTGCCTACGGATGGGTATGATGAGGCGTCTGTTGCGTTCAAACATGGGCTACAAATTGCTAAACGGCATAACGCGACCCTGCATGGACTTCTTGTTGTGGATAAACAGTCCTATTCGAGTCGGCCTGGATACACGTGGAGAGAGGTTACTGACTCTTGGGAACAGCGGGGAGATCGGCTCCTAGAAGACATTACGGAGAAGGCAGCGACCTTAGACGTTCCTGTCCGAACTACGTTGAGTTATGGTCAAGCTCAACAGGAGATTCTCGAATATACTGAGGTGAATGGCATTGACCTTGTTACAATGGGGACACGAGGATTGACTGGTATTCGCCGACTGTTACAGGGAAGTGTCGCAGCTCGAGTGATCGAGGAAGCAGATAGCCCCGTTCTAACGATCAATCGCACGACAGCGGAGTTGAAAAAGCACCCGTATACGTTTCTTCGAAAGGAAAACCAAAATCGAATATTAATCAATTAACCCCCACTGGTTGGTAATTCCTCCATAGACACGCTTTAAAACTCGTTGTCTCGAAAAAATACGGGCGAACAAGACAGGGCGACGGAGGAGACGCAGTAGAACTGTGCTCGGAGACCGGTCAACGTGTTCAATATCTATTCCGGCGGCGGCACGAATTGCTGCTCCCAGAATTTGTGGGTTGCGAGTTTCAAGAAAATATCTCACAACTGTGGCGAATATATACTCTGCTTTCATCGCCTGATATAATCTGTCGGGGTATGTGTGTAATTGGCCGCTTTTAGCCAGCTCTGCGGCCAGAAATCCTGATTCGACGGCCTGTGAAATCCCCTTTCCAGTGAGTCGGTTTGCGAGACCTGCAGCGTCACCAATCCGTACGACAGAGCGCTCCGGAAGATACGTTCTGTCGGGATCGAGGCTTGGTCCCTCGGGAATGATTGCGACGTTCGTCTGTTCCTGCGACGGGACTGGCCACCCATTCCGCTTACAGGCTTCCCTCAATGCCTTCATATAATCACTAGGCCGGTCACTGACCGTCCAGCCGATACCAACGTTGGCTCGTTGCGATGTCTTCGGGAATGCCCACGAGTACCCTGTATAGTTCTCCAGAATTATCCGGCTGTTCGGGTACAACTCGGTGAAGTCCCCTTCGACATCACTGTTAAGCGCTACCATATATCCTGAATACTCGTTGGTTGTTCCGAGCGCTTTACTAGAGAGTGATGGCTGACCGGTTGCATCAACGACGAGATCATACTCATCGGTGAACTCGTGGAAATCTGTCCGTGTGATAGACTGGTTTTCGTGGATGTCAACACCCTTCTCTGAGAGTTGTTCTGCCCAGGACTGCTCAACGACATTTCGGTCCGTTATATATGTATCCGCAGCAGGAAAGGTGCCGGCTCCAGTGCGGTGGCGATCGGCGTCGATTCCGTCATACACCTCCACTTCCATCGCTGGCAGCGGATTGAGAAAGCCGTTCTCTACAGTCGGCTCGAGTGGGATCTTCGATACCGCTGTCATCGCTTCTCCGCAATTAACGCGTTTGCTATCGTAGGACTGCCGCTCATATAGTTCGACGTCGAACCCAGCGTCGTCAAATCCAGCAGCTGCTGCAAGCCCGGCCATCCCTCCACCTATTATCGCAATTCTGCATGTTCGAGTCATCGGTTTGTACCAATCTTTGAGACCATCGTTAAGCTCCCAACAGCATCCGAAGTGATCCCCGAACGCCCATCGGAAGTCCGATCGCTCCGATGAAGAACGTCATAAGCCACCACCACGTGTGATTCATCTCCTCTTTCGCATCAGCGAGATACCACACGATGCCGACAGTCACGACAAGTTTCAGCACGAACGTCGATCCGGAGAATCCAGTCGCCTGGTACACGAGATTCGTGACGAACAACTTGGGGGAGTAGCCGATGAACGTCACACCGATGAGGTTCTGCGCAGCGTCCCACAGCTGGCCAAAGACGGCCAGCAGAATTAGCGGGTGTCGAAGGTGTGTGACGTTGACGAAACTCGCGCCCCAGTAGTAGAGCGCGGTCACTCCGAGAGCTATTCCCGTCGTCGCGACAGGAACCCATAGGCGAAGTGGGGTCGACGTCGAGAGGCCGTGCCAAACTGCCCACCCGACGGCACTGACAGCCCACACCGACCCGACAAGCCCGACTGTTAGCGGGATAGAACCGATATTTTGGTCACGCACGAGT
>NZ_LKIR01000022.1 GCF_001462205.1 Haloparvum sedimenti | reverse complement strand
AGCGCTGCAGATCGTCGTTATCGCAGTTCATCGGCAACGGCGTGTCGCCGTCGATGGTGTTCGAGAACTCGTAGCGGACCTGGTATTCGGTCTCCTGCTCGTCGTACCACGGCCACCGGGAGAAAACGTCCTTGAGGTCCGCGACGATCTCGTCGAGGCTGCTGTCCTGATACTGCGGCAGCCACATCACCATCCGCGCAAAGTTGTAGAGGTCCTTCCGGACGGGCTTCTTGTCGTGTAGCCGCTCCTCCATATTCGCCATACAGGGGAGTTCAAAGAGGTCCTCGATCTCTCGCACTTCGATCTGCTCGGCGCCGGCCCCGGCTCGCCCGATTCGGTATGTATTGACGCGCCCGTCGCGATCGATCGTGACGGCCGAGTGGGACTCGTGGTCGGCCAGCGTCTTCGCGAGACTGCTCGGACTTGAGATCCAGTCTGTTACTGAGGATTCCCACTCGTCCTCGGCCTCGTACGCCTCGACCGCTCGATACAGCTCTTTCGCCGTGTGGAACTCGCCCGTTTGTGCCACGTCGTCGGGTGCGGCACTCAGGGCCCGTCGGAGGACGCGGATCGTCCGTTCCCCACGGTCCCAGTTCCGCCAGATTCGCTCGTGATGGCCGGTCTCGAGGAAGCGGTCGATCCGCTCCGTAATCGCCGACTCGTTCGTGGTCAGCCACGATAGCTGGTCGTGGGAGAGTCCGTCTTCTTGCACCCTCAGGAGCTTCTTGAACGCCTGCTCAGCGTAGTCCCGATACTTGCTGTCGAAATCACCGACCGGGACGTACAGGTTGTTGTCCTTCACTTGCGTCAGTATCTCCCCGCCGTCACTCCCCGTCGATGACTCGCCCTCCGCTCGAACGAGACATTTGCGTGACGCCGCCGCCATCGGGATTTCGAGGTACAGGCCCTCCCCGAACTCCGGCATTTCTTTGATGCCCGTACAGACCCGACCCGGATGCGGGCCATCTTCACCGGGCTCCTTGCTGTACAGCACGTCGGCGATGTCCTGTTGGAGCGACCCATCGCCGTGGGCCCGAATGAGGGAGGCGAGATTGTTGACGTACAGCTCCCGGATATCGTAGAGCACCTGGATGTTCCGAGGCGATGCGTGTTCGAACTTGGGGTGCTCTTTCACACAGATCGCACTCAACGTCGCGAGCACGGCGAGCGTCCCCGGCTCGTCGACAAACGGCTCCTCGGCGGCGTCGGCACGAACCTGCTCTTTGAACGCTGCCGTCCCGAACCGCTCGACGTCGTTCACGAGGTCCTCGGGTTGGTCCTCGCCGTCGACGACGTATCGGTTGTAGCCACGCGTAAACAGCTGGTTGATACGGGTCTCACCATACTCCAGCGGGAGTGCCGCAACCCGATACGCCATGTTCTCGTCGTCGGTGGGGGTACTCGGACTCATTCGTCGATCACCTCGGGTGTCGCCGACCGAACGTCGAACGCCGGGCTCTCGATTGGTTGAACGATGCTACAGACGTCGGCGTGCAGCGAGTAGGGCAGGCGAGCGACACGCCGGCGGTCGGCCGTCACGACGGGGTCGATCGGGATGTCGTATGTCTCGAGGAGGAGGTCGTTCAACACCTCGCGACTCTGCTCGTCGTATCGGTGCGCCGGGTCGGTGTCCAGCAGGTAGACGTGGACCCCCTGCCCGCTGTACACGACCATCGTCTCCTCGGCGTCGAAATCGTCCTCGAAGATGTCACGCACCTCGAACCCGTATTCGATGGCGCGGTCGATGTCTTCGAAGGCGTACGGATACCCCTCGGGAGCGGCGTCGAGGATACCCGCAGCGTCGAGGAGCGCATCGTCGTCCCGATCATCGACGTCCGCCGGGACCCGCTCCACCGCCCGGTCTCGGGCAATCTCTTTCGCGTCGATGTCAACGAGGAGGACCCAGGGTCGTTCCCAGTGATCCAGCGCGTAGTAGACGGCGTCGGGCCGTGGGTCCGGTTTCTTCAGCACCTCCGGATCAGCAAGCGCGAACTCGCTCCGCCCCAGCGGGTCGTTGCGCGCTGGATGCCGAATGAACTCAACGACATCCTCGAAGTCGTCAAACTCGGGCGTCGTTCGGTCCCCCGACGGATCTGTTTGCCACGTATCCCGCCGGATGAAGTCCTTGTCCGGCACCTCGTCTTTGCGCACTGGGTGGGGCTCTCGGAAGGCGACGGCGTACTGTTTCGGGCCGGTCGCCGTGATGAATTCCGGCAAATCGTCCAGATAGCGCGGGAACCCCTCCGCGTAGTAGGTGTAAATCTCCTCGCGGGTCGCCTGTCGCCAGGTCATTGGTTGAGCTCTTGATCGAGATTTTTGAAGCCCCATACAGTGGTCAGGCCCCCAGCATCGAGGTCGTCGACGGCGTCTCTGATGGTCGCGAACGACCGTGCCGCCCGCCCGCTGACCCGCTCGTCGATCCGATCCGCGTCGGCAAGGCTCTCCAATACGTCGAGCGCCGTCTCGCGATTGTTGAAGGCCCAGATCGCGTCGGCGTTCACCGCGCTGAGTTTGTCGTAATCCTCGACCGGGGCGTGCCGGTTGTTACTCGCGAGCTCTGCT
>NZ_LKIR01000021.1 GCF_001462205.1 Haloparvum sedimenti | reverse complement strand
CAACGCAAGGTACACCACGGCGAAGCCAACGAGTGAGATCGTCGCTTCAGTTCCCGTTAACCCGGGTGAGACCGCTTCACTGGTCTTCATCACATCCTGAATGACCCACGGCTGTCTGCCGACCTCGGTGACGATCCAGCCGAGTTCGACCGCGAGGATGCCCAGCAGTGACGAGCCCATCAGTGCCTTGTGTAACAGACCATCATTCAGTAGCTGGCCCTTGTACCATCGGTAGCCACCCCAGAACGATAACAGGATGAACCAAAATCCCAGACCGACCATCGCACGGAAAGCCCAGAAGACGATGGCGACCGGCGGCGCCTGGCTCTCAAAGGTGTTCAATCCACGTATCTCGGCGGTCGGATCACCCCCGCTGGCGAGCCACGACGCGCCACCGGGTATCCCGATGCCGAACAGTTCCTTCGCCCGTGGGTCGGTGATCGAATCGAGGTTCGTCGGGACGGCGATAAGATACTCAGGCACGTAGGAGTCGGTCTCCCAGACGGCCTCCATTGCGGCAAACTTCTGCGGTTGGGTTTCGGCGACCGAGCGGGCGTACATGTCGCCCTGATAGACTTGAAACGGGGCCGTGATCAGCAGAGCGACGAGGGCGATCTTCAGGGTCATCTCCCAGAAATTCACGTTGTCGACATCGATCCCACGAACGTGGTGTTTGAACACGTAGTAGGCGGCGATGCCGGCCATGAAGAGCGCGACCGATTCGACGGCCGCGTTCTGCATGTGGACAAACATGTAGCCGAATCGGGGGTTAAAATACGCTGCAAGCGGATCGACGAGCTTAACGACCGTCTGGCCGCCCTCGGTGACTAGTTCATAGCCACGCGGGGTTTGCATCCATGAGTTCGCGATGAGAATCCACACGGCTGAGAGCCACGTGCCAAGACCGACAGCGACGCTTGAAATGAAGTAGAGCGTGTCATCGACGCGCTCACGGCCGAAAACGAAGATCCCGAGGAACGTCGCCTCTAGCATGAACGCCATCATCCCCTCAACGGCTAGCGGGCCACCAAACAGTTCGCCGGCGGCAATCGAAAACGCCGCGAAGTTCGTCCCGAACTCGAATTCGAGGACGATTCCAGTAACGGTGCCGACAACAAAGGAGATGGCGAAGATCTTGGTCCAGAAGCGACGCAACTGTTCGTACACCGGCTCGCCAGTTCGAATGTCCTTCCATGTAAAATAGATAAGAAACGGGGCTAACCCCATGCTCATCACCGGAAAGATGATATGGACGATTGTGGTGAGGGCGAACTGGAGCCGGCTAGCGATAAGTGGATCGACCATGGCTGAAGGAGTGGCTAACAGCCGATTCTAAAGAACATATCATGTTAAACATATCCGCACCTCCTTCTCGCCGGGAAGCGGCGAACCGTTTATTATGTCGACCGATAACGCCGCCGTATGGATACCCGGCGTGTCGTTCTTGTGCTCGTCTGTCTGGTGACGGCGATCATGGCTATCAGAGGGTTTGTCGCGCTCCAGAACGTGGAGTTCGGCACGGTCGGGCGACAGCTCGGTGTGGGGGCGATCGTCTTCATCTTCGGGATCGCACTTGTCCGTCGATGGGATGAGATCGGGTAATAATTGACGTAGCGTTCGGTGATTCATCAACACTCAACACGGTCCACAATCGGCAGGTCACATCGAGTTAGCGGAGAGCCACAACGGATAGAATTATTAAGATATCAGGGTAATCCTCCGTTGACGTACGAAATCCAGGTTGATAACGGAATAGTTACTGTGACGAGGTGTTCTCTGTCCAAGGATCTAGTCTTTCATATCCGTCCTCCAGGCTCTTCTCCTTCTACAGATGATGCACTGGAGTGTTTCCTTCGTACGGCAGAACCCAAACCTGTGTGTTTAATCTACTAGATTAAGAATCACAATGTAGGTGATTTCGTTTGGGAACTACTCAGAGCCACGACAGCGGACACGGCCATGATAGTGGCGAACGGAGCATCCGGAAATTGGGCGTGGTCGCCCTGATCAACCTCGTCGGCTTCGTGATCGAACTTGCTGGTGGTCTCCTCTTCGGTTCCGTAGCCCTGATCGGCGACGCCTTCCACATGCTGTTCGACGCGCTCGCGTACGTTCTCGCCTTCGGTGCCGCCTACGTCTCACGACGTACTGAACCAGGCGAGTACTGGTCATACGGACTGGACCGTGTCGAGCCGTTCACTGCGTTTCTGAACGGTGTCCTCCTCGTTCCGATGGTGGGATACCTCGTCTGGGAGTCCTATCAGCGATTCCTCAAACCCGTCGAGATCGATCCGTTGATGACAGCAGGACTCGCTACGGGCGGACTGGTCGTGAACTTCGCGTCCGTGTACTACTTACAGGGCGGCGAAATGAACCTCAACGAGAAGGGTGCGTACTACCATCTTATCGGGGATACCGGCGCGTCCGTCGCTGTCATCGTTTCGATGCTCGTTGTTGAGTTCACTGGATCGACACTCGCTGACCCAATCACGGCAGTGTTGATCGCGGTCATCATTATCTGGTCGGCTGTGAAACTACTCCGTGAGAGCGGCAAAATATTCTTCCAGCGGAGTCCGGTTTCCGTCGACGAAGTCGAAACCCGGTTAAAACAACTCGAGGGCGTCGTGGCAGTCGATGATGTACACGTTTGGCAGTTATCGAGTACGATCCGCGTCGCGTCGATGCATCTGAAAGACGATGTCCAGTCACTCGAGGAGCGGGAGAAACTCAAAACACAGGCTGTCGACGTTCTTCACGACGAATTCGACGTTGACCACGCGACTATCGACATGGCTAGTGAATCGAACGAATATGCACAGGTGCCAGAGCATCAGTAAGCGATGACGGCGTGGGACTCACGGTTTCTCTGAGCACTTCACGTTACCTGCAAGTAGAGGGCGGAGAGCAATACGGCATTATACACACCATGGATCACAGCTGGGGTTACGAGGTTCTCCGCATATTCGTAGGTGGCGCCGAGGACGAGTGCGAGAACGAACACGACGGCCATGTAGGTGAGTTGGCCATCACCACTGAGAGCTGTCGTGTGACTCACAGCGAAGATCGCACTCGCAATAACGACTGCACTCCCTGGCCGGAAGGTTTGTCGTAGTGTTCCCTGGATAAGCCCTCGGAATAAGAATTCTTCGCCAGGACCAACGAGCAGTAGTGAGAATGGCACTACGCTCTTGTGACGTAGATTGTTGGTGAGTCAGAGAACTGCTTGGACAATCTCTTTCAGTGCCTCTCGACCCGGTTTATGGAGGATTCGTCGCCGAAGCTGGAGCGGTCTGAGATACGCTGTCAGTTTGTCCTTTGAGACGCCTCGATGCGGCGAGAGCCACCGTCGCGCCAGCGACGCGTGGCTCTCGCACGTGTTCACGTGCGCGTCTCCATCAGCGTACTCGCCGTCATCGTGAATTACTGCTTCTCGGTGGAAGTTCTCGTCATCGTCGAGTGGATCGTAGGCCCGAAATCCGTCAGTATACACGGTCAGCGACTCCTTCTCGTGGTTGCCGAGAAGGAGTCGCACCGTCGCTTCGTCGGCGGATTTCGCCGGAATGACGTATCGCTGACCGCTGCCGCGATCCACGAGGACGAACACGGGTGGTTTGTCTTGATCATACGTTCCGCGTCCGCGTCGAGAGAGGCCGCGAGAGCGCGACCAGCGGTCGCGCTCGCGGCCTTTCAAGCCGGAAGAGACGTAGAACTCGTCAATCTCGACCGGGCCAACGAGAGAGATGTCTGGCGCGTCGAGCGTTCTGGCGAACTGCTCGACGCGCCGGCGAAGTGAACGATACGAAACGTCAATTTCAGCATCTAACTGGCGGATACTCGTGTTGAATCGGAGGAACGAGTAGAACGCGAACAAGAGCTTGTCGAGGCCGATCTTCGCGTGCGCGAAGATCGTGCCAGTCTTGTCGTTGAACGTGCGGTCGCAATCCTTACAGAGATACCGTTGATACTCTCGATAGCTGCCGTGTTTGATCACTGACTCAGACCGGCAGCGGGGGCAACAGAGGCCCTCGCGGCGCTCGCCTCTGAACTCAGCAATTCAAATGGGAACATTGCGTTCGGGTGACGCGTTCGCGTCACCCTTGCCCGCTACGCTTCCACAGCGACAGCTCTACCTGACCAACAATCTACTTCCGAAGAGCGTAAGAGGCAAAGGAGGATACCCAATACGTAGGACACCGACCTCATTTGACGTACCGAACTCGCAAAGTCGGAGTGACCACGGACTCGTTATGTAGACACCATGAGTCGTCTACGGATGTCGAATTCTGTTTCGTAAAGTGATTAGGCTTAACTGGATTCGCCAGTGAGATCAATATGCTCCGTTGGTGTAGCTCGGCCAATCATCTCGGTATCTCACGCCGAGGACCGAGGTTCAAATCCTCGATGGAGCATCTCCAACCCGCTTCGACCCTCTATAGGCCGACCTCATATCTGCCCACTACACGACTAGCTTCACAGAATCGCGTGTTGGGCAGGTATACCTCCGTAGAACTAGTTGCAATCACCAGCCTATGTCTGGTTGCTTTTGCTACCGCGACGGTCGTATTTACCGTAGGCGGAACTCCTTCAAGCACGTTGTCGACGGCAGGTAGATGTCAAGAAAGCCAGTGGCATCCTCGTCATCGCCGATCAGAACGATGATCTTCGTATCACGGTTGCTCAGCTGCGTGAGCGTGTCATCTCTACCCAATTGTGATTCGCCGACGACAACGTCGCCGTTTCGGAGACACTCGAAGACGATTTCGTCGAACACGATGATACCGCGGATCACTGTTTCCTCGATACTCGTTGCGACGGAGAATGGTGTCGCGAACTCGAGTACCCATGGACACCCGATCAAGACACTGACAACGCCGTCAGGACGGCGATCGAGACGCCAGCCCCCATCACGAGCGACCAGCCGCCAGCAATACCGCTCCGCCCACGACGACTGAAAGACCGGACGACCCGGATCGATCGACCCATCGCTGGATGCCGTGGTCTCCACTCTGGTGACCTCAGACCCACGTGATGAGCCGTCAACTCTGCTGGATACACTGTCACTCACCGTGAACACAGCAGCCCCGTTTGTGACGACCGCTCCGCCGACGAGATTGTCGCCCACTCGCTTCAGGGCTGGAAGGTGATTCACCCGCCGTGACTGCTTTCTCGACCGTACATTCGCTCTCGGCAAGATCAGAGCTATTTCTGAATATACAAAGAATACATAATAATCGCGAGTGCGAAAGCGACGAACATACTATTTATGAGGACAACATATGCCAATGAGACAGAGAAGAACTGATTAGCTACACCTGTCAACAGTGCTCCGAGCGTGAGGACACCAAATCCGATACCCAGAACGCGGAGAGAATTCTCACCAGTTCGCCGATAAGCTTTGAACGCGATATAAGTAATTCCACCCCCGAGAATCAGGATTACAAACTTAACTATCGCAATTGCGGGTACAACTTCCTTCATATTTCGTCCCCCATCATTGTCCAGATGTCAGCAAGTCGCTCGTCGGTAGACTGTGATAGCCGCTCGATATTCACCGAAAACTCACCCGTGTCATCCAGGGAAATCATTACGTCATTGAATGACCGCTCGTAGTGAGTGACACGTCCGCCACCGGGATTGATCGTATCCCACTTTCGTACGAGAGCAGCGGAGCTGAGAAGTTCTAATTTGCGATACAACGTCGACTTGGGGATGTCACAGACATCGCTCAATTCGTTTGCAGTCATAGGTTCAATGGTTTCGCGGAGAATGGATCGACACTCAGGATCGTCCAACGCATCGAGGACATCTTGTAACGCCGGTGTGTCCTCAGATGACGCTGAATTGTCTCGCATTGTTCTATTAAATATGTTGGGCGGAATATGGGGTCCAATTGTTCTTCGGGAATGCTCCTGATGGTTCGGATCTAAGACCGGTTGCGATATCCAGCTCATAACAGGTAAGTTGTCGAAAGAATCGCGAGATGAGAGTCGACATAGTGATACTAATAGCGGGGTGTTATAACCTATACTGAGTTTCGGATCGTTGTGCCGTTTCTTCAATGATTTCGGAGAAGCCTCGCCCGAGCGAACTGATGAACTCGTCATTATGAAAGTGGGTACATGTTTGTTCGACAGCAATCAAATGTTTGTCAACTGAATTAACAATATCTATTACGTAAGAAGGTGGCTGGCTACTAACTGTTGTATCTCGATCAATCTTGGTCTCTATCTGAAATTTGCTCATATTAGAATTACGGCTGTGAGTGAATGAAGAGCTGTTTGCTGTCCGAACAGACCCACCCATTCAGGCATGCTTCTCATACACCTCGAGAAGTTCCTGATATCGGTTTTGGATCGTTACTTGGCTGACGTGGGCGATTTCACTTACAGTCTCCTGTGTGAGCTGTTCGTTCGTGAGATGGGTCGCAGCATACAGCGCGGCGGCCGCCAATCCTGCCGGGTTTTTCCCACTGTGGACACCATTATCTGTTGCCACCTCAAGAAGTTCTCTAGAACGTCGTTCTGCTTCATCGCTCACATCAAGCGATGACGCGAATTGTGGAAGATATTGAGTCGGATTTTGCGGCTCGATCTCCAACCCGAGTTCACGGGAGAGATATCGGTATGCTCGCTGGACTCTGATTTTTTTGACACGACTTACGTCGGAGAATTCAGTCAGTGGACGTGGCGTCCCATGCTGTCGAGCAGCCGCATACAACGAAGCCGTTGACATCCCCTCAATCGATCGGCCAGGTAGCAGGTCCTTCTCTACAGCACGCTTATACAGGATGCCGGCAGTTTCTCGGACTGATTTCGGAAGACCGAGAGCAGACGCCATGCGGTTGATCTCACCGAGTGCTTGTTTGAGATTTCGCTCATAGGAATCTTTCGCCCGAAACCGCTCATCCCACATCCGAAGGCGCTGTAGTTGAGCGCGTTTGCGATCAGGAACTGCTTGTCCGTAGGCATCCTTATCCCGCCAACCAATGGTAGTACTCAATCCCTTATCGTGCATCAGATGCGTCGTCGGGGAACCAACACGACTCTTTTCATCACGTTCTTCCGACGTGAACGCACGCCATTCCGGGCCGTGATCGACTCGGCTTTCCTTGAAAATTAACCCACAACCTTCACAAGCCGATTCACCTCCATTGCCCTTCTGAATGATTTGGCCTTGACACTCAGGACACACATTGCTCTCGATACACTCCGAGACCCGCTTGCGACTATCTAACGACTGTTCGTTGCTTTGTTTTTGACACATAATGATAATATTATGGACAGGTTTGCACCTCCAAATCGTGGGTCTTCTTGACAATTCGGAGGGGTGGCTCCGCAATGAACAAGTGGCGGAATCCCACTTAGGGGGAATCCGACCTATACCTTTGTCATCATGCCTTTAACAGCCTTATCGTAATTGGGAGGCATCCCATCAATCGAGATATGGCCCAAAATTCAGCGAACTCAAACTACCTTCGAAAGACGATTTCAGAGGGTCCAGTTAAGTTCGAGCACATCGCCGGCCTGACGCTGGTTCTGACGTACATCGTGATGCTTCTCGGCGCCTATACGAGTGCAATCGGTGCTGGACTCTCTTGCCCCGACTGGCCGAGCTGCTACGGTACCTGGGTACCCTTCTTCCAACCCGATATCATCGCAAATTCACCGTACTCTGCCCTGCAGATATTCGCCGAATGGGCCCACCGGGGACTTGCGATGACTGCTGGCCTCTTCATCGCGGGGACAGCAGTTGGTGCGTGGATTTTCTACCCAGACGATACGTTAGTCAAGTGGTCCGCAACAACGGCACTCATCTTGCTTCCAATTCAGGTCGTACTCGGACGACTGACTGTCACAGAGAACCTCGAACCAATAATAGTCACGACGCACCTCGGAGTCGCTATTCTCATTCTCCTCAGCCTGCTCATGACCGTCCTTACGACCTATCTTCGTGACACACGAGTCGATAAATCCAAAATATGGGGAGAAGCATGACCGATAGCGAACGCATCTCGACTATGCTCACATCATCTGGTGGAGGACATAGACTGTTAACGAGACGTCAGTTCCTCGCGACAAGTGGAGTATTGGCGCTCAGTGGATGTCTCGGTGGCGAAAATAATGAATCAACAAATGCTGCTGTTGATGATGCGGTAGCTAACGCGCCGGACCCAGACGACCCCACATCATCCACATACGCAAGAGCGGGAGCGGCCGACCGACCAACGGTGACCTACTATGGGAACTGGAAATGTCCGTACTGTGCAGACTTCAGCACAGATTTTCTCGGCAATATAGTCACAGACTACGTCGAGCCCGGAGACATCAGCCTACAATTCCGTGCGTTGGCCTACATCGACGGTGAGCCATTCCTCGCCTCTGATGCCCCTCGTGCCGCTCAAGGTGGTCTCGGTGTCTGGAATGTAGCTCCTGAAACCTACTGGCGATACCACGAATACGTCTTCGCCAATCAACCACCGGAGGGTGAGGAATGGGCAACCACTAACAAACTCGTGTCATTCGCTGAGGAGGCTGGAGTAACGGAGACGGAACAGCTCCGGACAAAAATTCAGGAACAAGCCTACGAATCACCGGTTCGAGAGACGAGTCAGGCAGCAGCCGACGCCGGCGTTTCGGGAACCCCCGCCCTTGTGATCGATGGTGAAACAGTCAACCCGCTGAGTGACGAACAACGAACTCGTACCCTTATCGAACAACTCGCAGATGGATCGTGATCGGATCTGGCTCGTATTGGGTAGTGCAACCCTCATCGCCGGGATCGCAACAGCTGGGAGTCTCTGGTTTAGCCTCGGACTGGTACCGTGTGACCTCTGTTGGTACCAACGAATTCTGATGTACCCACTAGTAATGGTTATGGGTGTCGCAGCGATCGAAGCTCGCCCTACTGTTTGGCGGACTAGTATTCCCTTGTCAGTTCTGGGTGGAGTGATCGCAACGTATCACACAGTGTTGCAAGCGCGACAACCACCTGCTCCCTCAAAGGACCGTGTGCCGCTGTACAATAGCAGTTCCTGTAGAAAAGATGACAATTCTGAATCTCTCACTTCTGGCATTCACGCTCATTACAGCCGCAGGAGCTATCTGTATAATTGTATCTGTGAGACAAACGAAGACAAAACCACGCAACCAATGATCAAACCCAATTTACAAGCACAACCCAGTATCAGAACTCGACGTATCGCTTTCACAGATCGATCAGTGACCAGTATTTTCAAATGACAGAATCAACGACACGGATTCAGTCTGTCGGGAGTGCAGTTGGGCTCACGTACGGCTCAACGGTTATCGGGTCGATAATTGTCACCATCGCTGCCGCACTGCTGGGCGCATTCGGGGTCGATGTAACCGCTCGTCCATCGTTGCGCCTCGTAATGAGCACGATCCTATTACAGGGGGTAACATTCGGAGGGCTCTCAATCCTCTATCTCAGATTTCGCGATCTCGACTTCGAATTCGTTTCGCTTTCGATTCCGGACAGGCGGGATATTGCTGTAATCATCGGGGGAATAGGTACACTTCTCGGATTGCTCATTGTCGCATCACGCGTTATCTCCTCACTCGGACTGGAATCGGCGGAAAACCAGGTAGTAACAGTTGGCCAGCAGAATCCGACAGCGTTTCTGATTCTCATCCCTCTATCGTTTCTGCTAGTCGGTCCGGGCGAAGAGCTGTTATACCGAGGACTGGTTCAGGGAACACTTCGAGAAACGCTACATCCAACCCGTGCAATCGTTCTTGCGAGTGCCCTCTTCGCGTCGATCCATCTCTTCTCGTTGAGTGGAGAAGGAAAGCTTGTGTACGTCGGTATCGCATTCGTGCTAGCTCTAGTACTCGGTGCGACCTACGAGTACACCGATAACCTCGTTGTTCCGGCTCTGATTCACGGTGCGTATAATGCGATACAGTTTACGAGCGCATATTTGACGGCCACAGGTGGAATGTAACTGTTTGCTACCCGTTGACCCCGGATACTAGCTCTCGTGACGGAGAACTAAGCGTTTGCTTGCCGGATCCGTCCGGCTGTTACCGAACATGTTAGCGTGCCCTCTCACAGACAGAGATTCTGCAGTCTCCCTTTATCGCGACAGCACAACGTCCAAATGGACCATGACCCGATCTTTCGGTGCCCCTGGAACTGGACTGTCCCGGCGGGAATTTCTCGCTGCAACCGGCGTGACGGGTGTATCGGCGTTGGCAGGCTGTTCATCAAAAACAATTAACGCGCCGACGGCGGCCGCGAACGCCCCGAACGAAGGACAGACGTCGTCTGACCTTCCCTACACCAGTCCTCCAACGGTGGTCAACGTCGACGAGCAGGGAGGTTCCGTAACGATGGGGACGCAGCCGGCGCGACACGCCGTCCACCCGCTCGATTCAATGGGTGGCCCGGTCGAGTTCCCGCGCGTCTGGGCGTGGCAGGCCGACGACAACGACCCGAGCGTTCCGGGCCCGATCCTCCGAACGACCGAAGGTAACGACATGGAAGTGACGCTCGACAACACGAACGGACGCCGGCCGCACACGATCCACTTCCACGGCGTCACGAAGACGTGGAAGAATGACGGCGTTCCGACGTCGACCGGCATCCAAGTCCCGGCAGGCGAGAAACACACGTACGAGATCCCGGCGAACGTTCCGGGGACGCACTTGTACCACTGTCACCTCCAGACCCACCGCCACATCGATATGGGGATGTACGGGATCTTCCGGGTCGACCCCGAAGGCTACGAACCGGCGGACCGGGAATACTTCATGACGATCAAAGACTGGGACTCGCGGGTCCCGAAGAAGTGGGCCGGTGAAGCGGACTTCACGTACGACACGGCCTCGCGCAATCCGGACGTCTTCACCGTCAACGGGAAGAGCGCACCCCGAACCCTCCATCCCGAACAGGGCTCTCCGATCATCGTCGATAAGGGAGATTTAGTCAGAATTCACCTCGTCAACGGCGGGTACATGTCCCACCCGATGCACATCCACAACCACCGCTTCCAGCGCGTCGAAAAGGACGGTGGAGTCGTCCCGGAAGCAGCCCGACACGACATCGACGTCACGAACATTGCCCCCGCCGAGCGGCACACGATCGAGTTCACGGCCGACGCGGACCCCGGCATCTACCTCATGCACTGCCACAAGGTCAACCACGTCATGAATGGGACGTTCTATCCCGGCGGGATGCTTACCGGAGTCGTGTATCGCTCCGTCATGGATTCGGACATCTTCAGCCAGCTCATGGAGTACGCCGGATACGAACCGAACTGATAAGATCGGACATTTTCACAAAACAACCTGATCGGGCTCTCTCCAAAACGTTTTGCCCGGACGGAAATTTCCGCGGAGTCACTTCAACGATTTCGTGAGGGCCGAAAGAGACAGATAATTGTATGCGGATCGCTAAACTTGGGTAATGCTTCCGAGAGGACGCCAACAGGATACAGACGGTGACAGAGAGGGCTCTCATCGAAGGTTCTCCCGCTTATGTATCCTGTTTTCAGTCGGGGTTATCCTCCTCTCTCTGATCCCGACCGTGGCCGCTCACGGTGGCTCCGAAGCGTCAGGCCTCTCGCAATCGCACGGACTGGCGATCGTTCTGATCGGCGTCCTGTCAGTCGGTACTCTCGTACTGCTCAAACGAAGCGGGCGAATCTCTCCGACAGCCGCTCTGTACGGGATTGCGGTCGGCATCGGGATTACTGTCGCCGGAGCGATTCTGTTCGAGGGGCTGGCCCCGGACCCGACGTATCAGGCCAGTTCGATGCCGTTCCCCCGGTCGTGGTATCAGCCGCTCGCGATCGTAACGGGTCTTTCGGTCGTGGTTGTGAGTTTCATCGTCGGGGTCGTGCGTTGGACAACATGTCCCCGGTACATGGTTCTCGGAATGATACTTGGAGGATGGATACTGTATCCGTACCTACTTCCGGGTTTTAGCGGCTACACGAATCCGATAGGTTACGGGATTGTCCTCGCAACACCACTGCTCGTTGGATATATTCTCTGGAAAGATGTGGGCCCGACGCTGTCCGTGATTCTTCAGGATCCGGTAGCACGTCGGTTCGGATTCGGTATCGGAGCCATGGTGAGTATCTTTTTTATGGCGACATCGGGGTATCTGTCGTTCTTCAGTGAGGAAGGTGCCCCCGAAGAGACAACTGTGGCCGTCTTATCCGTACTGTATCAGATCGTACGGTGGCCCACACTCGAAATACTCCTTCCGGACGTTCCGTTCTTCATCGCTATCTCTCCGGGAGTACTACTGGTACTCGGATCGCTTGGCGTTCTCGTGGGCCTGAATGCGGCCGCCGTTGCTCACTCTTGGCGTCTCAATCGTGAGGCAGGAGCGACACAGGGCACCGCCGGGACGGCGACGGTCGTCGGTGCGTGTACGTGTGGATGCTGTGGGCCGCTCGTCTCCCAAGTCGCAGTAATCGCCGCGGGTCCCACGATTGCGGCGCCGATATACTGGATCTTCGTCGATTCGGCGTCGCCGCTCAACTCGATATTCCTCTTGGGTAGCATCGCGCTATTCACCGGGACGCTCATCTATTCGATCGATTCCGCTACACCTACCCGAAAAGACGTGTTTGAGGTTAGTGCGGATTAGATAGACTCAACTACATCTGTTGATATCCTCTGTCGGTGATTGTTCACCGAGGTCTTGTTGAAATAAAGAGCGTATTGATCAGCAATATCAATCGGATAGAGACAACGCAGGGCGAGCATGGATCTCGACCCTGTGAATCTCACGGACTGGGCTGTACCACTACGGACTAGCGCGGAACTCACCGTGCTTCATCCCGAAGAAGAACGCGATGACCGAGAAGACGATCATTGAGGGGAGGACCATCATGAAGACCGTCGAGGGGGTCATCATAACCGTTAGCGCGACTGTTGCGACGGCGACGATCACAGCAAGTGGAATCACCGAGCGCGTGAAGTCGAATTCCATATCAGGAATGGTGGCTGGACAAACAAAGTGTTTAAGAAAGCAAATCTGATGATCAACTGATTTACAATTATCGCCGTGAAATCACACTGGCCGAGTGCTACATAGATCCTCTGATGGCACCGTAGAAAGGGGTGTTCTGACGAGAACACCCCGGCCCGATCACCGGTGATTCTCTCATCAAAACGGAGCCGTCACCACACAGGGACCAGCTGACAGCGACAAACGACACTTCTTGCCCGGCTATCCTGTCGATTTCTCTTGCTTCGCCTCCGATTCCAGGAATCTGGAGGCTCGCTTCAGGTTTCTCCCCATTGCTTTCGCTATCGAGGCGTTTTTCACCTTGATTTTCCCCGTGAACTTCGTTTTCTCACCGTCTTTGTGATACATCTCGTTCATCAATGACTCAACTCCGGCACGTAAGTTCAGGAACTCCTGTTCCGCTGGATCATCCAACCGCCTCCGTCGCTGAGCCACTTCTACCCGCCGTTCCCTGAACCCGTAGCTATAGTGTTCTTGCTGTTCCTCGACGAAACAGTTCTCTTGGTGCTGGCAGCCATCACAGAACTTCTTGTCCATCTTCCCCGAGATACGGCCGGTCTCGTAATGGTTCTGCTCGAATGGTTCGTGTCCGGCAGGACACGCAACCATTCTCGTCCCATCCCACTCTGGGGCGGCAAGCGACATCTTCTCCGCCGCAGGCCGTTGACCCGTGATTCCTGTGAAGTGCTGCGTGATCTCCTGATCACGGCAGCACTTTTCTACTTCCTTGTGCGTGTACCCACCATCTACGAGCAGGTCACGTAATCCCGTTTCCTCGGCGAGATTCCTCGCGTCTTCGGCCAAGAGGTCTCCATCATCCGTGTTGTTCGTATCGACTCGAACCGCCGTAATTAGACGAAACGGATTTTCACCATCGCATGTCTCAGCGATATTCGACTTGTAGCCGAAGTAATCTTCCGCGTCCTTGGAACGATACGTCGCTTCGTCGTCGTGAGGGTTTTGCAGTGAGCTGCTGTCGATCTCGTCGGACTCTTCCAGTCCGATGTGATCGTGTCTGTCTTCGGCGTCTCTTTCTAACGACTCGGAGTCGGGTTCATCTTCGGCAGTCTCTGTAGAGTCACTTGAAGAGGTGTACGTTTGGAGTGGCTGCCAGCCCGGTGACTCGTCACCGGGATGGCCCTGATCAGCAGAATCCTGATTATCGTCATCGTCTTCGAGATCAGGAATGCGATAGCATTGTTCGTCGAGGACACGCTGTAGATGAGCGAAGCTGTTCAACCCGGCGTATTCATCCTCGTCTCCGAATCGATCAACAAGCCACGCAGTATGCTCGGCGAGCGTTTCCATCGTTGCGGGAATTTCGCCCGGTTCAAGATGATAGGACAGCTCTAAGTTCTCGATGTCGGCGAACTCGTCATTCCAGCAGGAAGTTCCTGTGCGATCTCCCGAAGGAGATCGCACAGGAAATTGTGAAGCACTTTAGCGAGGAGATCGACACGAGACAGTTGCTTGATGTTGGCCTCAATGAACGTCGAATCCATCCGTTGAGTACTCGCATCAATCTCAAATTCACCCTGAAAGTAGGTACGGTGATTCTCGAAAACCTCGTTTAGCAGGTCGTGACCGGTCTCTTCTTCGTATTCCATCAACCGACGGCGGAAATTGGTGAGTGTCTTCTCACAAATATTGTCTCCGAGTGTCTCCTTTCCTAATACGTTCCTGACGCGAAAGTCGAAGACGTAGGCGTGTTCGAGCTCTTTGTCGGACATACCGGCAGGTGTTAGATAATCTCCAAGGAGACAAGCTCGTTGACTGGCTTGTTCGGACGGCTATACCCGTCGTGGTATAGCCGTTCGAACTTTGTTTCATCAATTTGGGTGAAAACATGTTCGCAGAAGTGAGTAGACCAGTGATTCTGCAGTTTCTTTCGTATCCTGCCTGAAAGGTCTTTCAAAGGCGAAAAGAGCATCTCTTGCTCATGTTCAGTATTTTCTCTAAACACGTTATTACCCAATTTATTGACTTAACGAAACTCTGATGTAAATAACTTACAAATATTATTTTAGACACCTCAATTGAAGTCACATAGAAAACTCAGGTAACTCATCAATACACCTTTCTACGGTGCCGTCATCCTCTGAATTTAGCACGAAAAATCTATCAACTCCTGAGGATTTCAACCGAGCGACTCAACTCTGTTCTCGTCTTGGCTCGTACATGCTACTGAAGCAACTTTCGTCGGGTGTTCACAGCGACTAGACCGCCGCCGGCAATGACTGCGATCGCTGCTGACAGCGGATTGAAGAACCCGACGGCCAACGCCAAGAGAGCGATTCCGTTGTAGGAGAACGCGAGGAGGTTGTTCTGTTTCACGCGACGACGAGCCGCACCCGCTAGGTCGAAGGCGGTTTCGACGGAGCGGATGTCGTTGTCGACGATAGCGATATCGGCGGCGTCAGCAGCTAACGCCGTGCCGCCGCCCAACGAAATACCGAGGTCGGCGGCTGCGAGTGCCGGGGCGTCGTTGGTACCGTCCCCGATCATCGCGACCTGACCGTCTGATTTGAGTCGCCGGATCGTCGCCGTCTTTCCTTCCGGTGGAACCTTCGCGAAGACGTGCGTCACGGCTTCGTGCTGCTTGAAGAAGTCCGTCGCTTCCTCGTCGTCACCGGTCAAGACGACGATGTCCGTGTCTCGTGCTCCGAGCCGAGAGATGGTGTCGTCCCAGCCGTCCCGCGGCTCATCGCCCACGACGATCAGCCCCTCTGCTGTCCCGTCGCGACCGACGACGACCGAAAGCTGACCGAAGCCCCGAGCGTCGGCGACACGAGACCGGATGTCGTCGTCCACGGTCCACCCCTGTTCCGCGAAGAGATCGAGGTTTCCGACAAGATACGGAGTTCCATCGATCACCCCTTCGATACCGGACTGGTGATTCGTGAACTCGCTTATCTGGCCTGTTTTCTCTGTCTCATTACCGTTATTGTCCGAGTTCGATTGATCGTCAAGGCCTTGGTCGGTCGCATTCCTGTGGGCGAAAGCCGTTGTGATGGCGTTTGCAGCGGGATGTGATGCTCGTTGTTCGAGCGCTGCGACGGCGTCAAGGAGGTCCGCAGGAGCGTCCGCTTCGATCACCTCCATCTCTCCGGTCGTGAGGGTCCCCGTCTTGTCGAAAACAACGGTATCGATGTCTCGGAGTCGTTCGAACACCGTCTCGTCGAAGATAATGATCCCCCGACGGAGTGCACTTGCGAGGCTCTTCGCGACCGAGAGCGGCGTCGCAAGTCCGAGGGCCCACGGCGAACCGGCGAGGAGGACCAGCAGTGCGAGGAGGATCGCGTCCGGGATGCTCATGTCGAACGCGATTACACTGGCACCACCGATCGCAACGGCGGCTCCGACAACGAGAAGTACCGCGTACGACGCGAGTTGGTCGGCGTGGCGTTGGACGCCGTGAGTCGCGCTCTGGAGGTCCCACACGGCTGTGGTTATCCGATCGATACTGCTCGTCACGTCCGTGCCGACACGAACCAAGGCCGCGCCGTCCGTGACGATCGATCCACCAATGATCTCGTTGCCGGCGCGTTTTAGCACCGGAAGCGACTCGCCAGTGACGATCGCTTCGTCGACGGTACAGCTGTCTTCGACCAGTTCACCGTCTACTGGGACTCGTTCACCCTGTCGAACGAGCACGACATCCCCTGAATTGAGGTCCTCCACGCGAACTTCCTCAGTCTTCCCGTCCGAGTCATACGTTCGTGCGCGCTCGACTTGTGATATCGTGAGTTCGGTGAGGCGATCAAGGGCGCGCTGCTTGATCGACGACTCGTAGAACACCATCGCGGTGACTGCGGCCGTGACGACGATCGCGAGGTCGTAGAAAATGTCGTTTTGTCCGAGGATGACAGCGGCCGTACTGTACGTGTACGCGCTGATCGCGGTGATCGCGACCAACAGGTCGGTGTTCGGGCGTCGCATTTTGAGACTGAGGTATGCGCCGCGCAACACCGGGAGACCGGTGAAGAGGAGAATAATGCCGGTCATCACGAAATACAGCCGGAGGAAGACGAACGCTCCCTCGCTATCTAGACGGAAGGCACCCTCGAATATTTCGAGCGCTTGCCAGTCAAATATTGACGCAAGGTGAGCGGGATAGATAATTGCGACGTACGGGACCAACAGAAACGCACCGAAGAGGAATCCGACGGAGTATCGCATTCCCAACAGCTGGTCGTCTCGACGCTTTCGAATTCCACCCATCTCTCGTGCTCGGCGCGTCGTCCCACCGGTTTCGCTCACGTCTGACGAGGCATCCTCACGGAGATACGCCGTATACCCGAGGGTACTCAATACATCACGCAGCGACTCCTTCGAAACAGTGTCTGGGTCGTGTTCAACTCGGATCGTCTCGGTGACGTAACTCGCCTCGGCACTGATCACTCCCTCTTGTTTCTCAGCGAGAGATTCAAGATACGCCTCACACGTCGCGGAGTACATGCCGTCAATCCGGAGGAACGTCCGAGAACGATACTGATCGGGAGGAACAGTGTCGTCTCCCTCATCAATCTTGTTCTCAGTTGTGGTCTGGGTGACATCGAGAGAATCGGGAGCCCCAAGCGTCGTGTGTACATCGTGGCACCCGCTCGAACAGAACGAGCGTTCACCATCAGCCTCGAACGTGGAAGACTGAATCTCTCGACCACACAAATAACATTTTTCAGTCATATATTAGTGGGAGTGGTTCATGCTGTCTGTCTGAGAGCACACCGGTCTGAATGGACACTATGAACCATGTTTTTTATAGAACGTATTCGGATGATAGGGTGTCTGTCGCTTATGATTCGGTAAGTGGGTCGTGTTTATGTGGTTGTTGATACTCTCTGTGGTGGATCTGTGTCAATCAGTCGTATCCACACCTACGTAGCATCCTCGGAAATATGCGACCACCACCCTCGCTCGCTGATCGCTATGTGTACTTGAGCGATGATCCCCAACAGGGGCAGTTCCAAGAGCGGACCGATCACAAGCGCCAACGGAATGAGTGGTTCATTCGGGAACGCGACGACGGCGATCGCGAGTGCAGTCGGTGAGTTTCGCGACAGGATAGTGTTGTTGAAACACACGAGTTCCTCGTACGAGAAATCAAGCATACGACCAATAGCGAATCCGACACCGAGGTTGATCACGTAAAAGGCGATCACGGGAATCGCCATCACAGCGAGCAGTCGCGGATTCTCGACGATTACCTGAATTGAGGCGCTAAGGCCCCTTCCTCATTCGTCTTTAGTTAATACTCTTAGTAATACTTAGTAGCTTCATATTCGATCCAGATTCGACACGTTCGTGCCGGCAATAGGTGGAAAATGGCGGTTTTGAGGGTTGCTTGTCGTTCGATATCAGCAACAACAGAATCTCAGCCGTGATTTCTACTACATCTAATACTCTTAGACATAATTTAAACTCAAGTATTACTACTGGGCTTAACTAAAGACGAATGGCCCCTTCCTCAACGAGCGACCGAAGGGAGCGAGTAAGGAGGGGATACAGCGCCGCGGCTCTGTTGAAATCCTCAAAGAGTTACATGTTTAGCCTGTAATTCGACGAAATGAAGGCCCTCCCGAAGTCGCAGATTCTCCGTTTTGCTGAGAAGGCGATCCATCTGGCGCGTCGAGCGGTCTCCCGATACTCCTCGAAATTTTCTAAACACCGCTATACACTTCCCCAACACGTTGTTCTGTTGTGTCTCAAAGTTCAAAAGAACACAACCTACCGTGGCTTGCTTGACGAACTGATCGAGATGCCACGCATCCGTCGAGCTCTTGGATTAGCTGAACTTCCTACTCCTTCAACGCTCTGTAAGGCGTTCAATCGACTTGATATGACCGTATGGCGTATCATATTGACTCTCTCAGCGACGCTACTTCCGACGAGCGGAGTTGTTGGAGTTGATGCATCAGGGTTCGACCGCAGTCACGCTTCGAAACACTACACGAAACGCGCCGAGCTCACGATTCAGCAGCTCAAAGTGACGCTGCTGGTCGATGCGAAGGTGAACGCAATCCTAGATTTACACGTGACGACGACCCGGAAACACGATAGCCAGGTTGCGCCGTCACTGATCAAACGCAATCCCGAGAATATCGACATTCTGCTCGGTGACAAGGGCTACGACGACCAGAAGATCAGGCGGCTTGCTCGTCAACACGAGGTTCGTCCACTGATCAAGCATCGTGAGTTCACATCGCTCCATAAGGCATGGAACGCGCGCTTAGATGCTGATCTCTATGGCCAGCGGAGTCAATCCGAGACAGTCAACTCTACGCTCAAGCGGAAGTACGGTGCGTTCGTCCGCTCACGACGATGGTGGAAGCAGTTCCGTGAACTCACCATCGCTTGTCTCAGTCACAACATCGACCGATCACTCTGAGTGGTCAAGACATATGATTCACAGACCGCTCAGGATCAGGGAGTAATGATTCTTGCCAGTCTTCATTCAGTCTCTGCTAAACACCGTTGCTGGATCAAACGGCCACCACTCGCGGTTTCGGATCGCCAAATGGATTTGTGCAATGAAGCCTAACAGCGGAAGTTCCAACAGCGGCCCAATAACCAGTGCGAGCGGGATGAGCGGCTCGTTCGGGAACGCGACGACGGCAATTGCGAGGGCCGTCGGTGAGTTCCGTGAGAGGATCGTGTTGTTGAAACAGACCATCTCCTTGTAGGAGAACGAGAGTACTTGTCCGACGCCAAACCCGATGCCGAGATTGATCGCATAGAAGACGAGAACGGGAACCGCGAGAAGAGCAAGTAATCCGGGGTTTTCGAGGATTAGCTCCCCCTGCGAAGCGAACATTGCGCCGATGGCGAGACTGAGGAAAATAATCTGGAGCGGACTCAATTTCGGCAGGAAGTGCTGCTTGAACCACTGCGTCCCCTTTTGTCGGGTCAATGCCCACCGAGCAAGTCCACCAACCACAAGCGGGACGACGAGTACGAGAACGACGCTTTCGATCAGCAGCTCCATCGGTAACGCGACCAGTTCGCCCGCGAAGACGTACAAGTAGAGTGGAAGCAGTATCAACTGGAGAACGAGGTTGTACGGGAGAATAGAGGTAGCCAGCGGAACATCTCCGTCCGCAATATCGGTGAAAATGAGATACCAATCCGTACATGGTGTCACCATCAGCATGATGAGTCCGACCCACAGGGCAGGGTGATCTCGAAGGAAAACCGCGCCGAGTGCCACCGCTAACAGCGGACTCCAGATGAAATTGACCAGAAGACTAGACCCGACTACACGACGATTTCCGAACGCTGCCCGGAGGCGAGAGAGTGGGATTCCGGTGAACGCGGCGAACAGCATCACCATCAAGAACGGGAGAATGAGTGAGTCCGCAATCGGCGGAACACCAGCGATCTGACCGAGCACTAACCCACTCAGAATCGCAATAATAACGAATCGCTCTTCTGTAGGAGATTGTTGATAGAGTTCAGCTGCTGCTCTGAAATCGAAGAGGGCAAGGACACCGCGCTAGCGGTGTCCGACACGAATGATTC
>NZ_LKIR01000020.1 GCF_001462205.1 Haloparvum sedimenti | reverse complement strand
AGCGCGAGGTTGATCTCGTTTTGCACGTTGTCGACGCCGCAGGTGTGCTGGCTCATCCCCATCCCCGTGAAGATGGCGGCGTTGTTCGCCATCGCGTACTTCTCCGCGGCCCGTTCGATGTCCTCGAGCGGGACGCCCGCCTCCTCGGCGGCCGTCTCCCTGTCGAAGTCCGCGAGGGTCTCCTTCAGGTGGTCGAACCCCTCGGTGCGCTCCTCGATGAACGCCTCGTCGAGCCACCCCTCGTCGGGGTTCTCCTCGTGGTTCTCGAGGATCGTCTTGATGACGACGTTCAGGAGGGGGATGTCGGCGCCGGGCTTCACCTGCAGGTGCATGTGGCGCTCGGTCTCCTCGATGTCGAACGACTCCGTGGTCTTGTTCTTGTGGGGGTCGACCTGGATGACGGTCGCGCCCTCGAGCACCGCCTGTCGGAAGTACTGGCTGTTGGCGATCGGGTGTTGCTCGCCGGGGTTCGCGCCCTGGATCCAGAAGAGGTCCGCCGACTCCTCCAGGTCGGCCATGCTGTTGGTCATCGCGCCCGCGCCGAGGCTGGTCCGGAGCGCCCAGACGGTCGAGGCGTGACACATCCGCGTGCAGTTGTCGACGTTGTTCGTGCCGTACCGTCGGGCGAGTTTCTGGAGGAGGTAGTTCTCCTCGTTCATCGTCTTCGAGGAGCCGTAAAAGCCCATGCCGTCCGGGCCGTGTTCCTCACGGATCCGTTCCATCTCCGAGACGATCCGGTCGTACGCCTCCTCCCAGGACGCCTCGCGGAACTCCCCGTCCTCCTTGACGAGGGGGTCGGTCAGGCGGTCCTCGTGGTCGATCACCTGCGTCGCCGCGCCTCCCTTGATGCAGACGCGCCCCTCGTTGACGGGCGCGTCGCCCCACGGGACGAACCGCATGTCGCCCGGCTCATCGCCGGGCTGGACCTTGAGCCCGCAGCCGACGCCGCAGTACGGGCAGATCGTTTTCACCGCGTCGTCTCCCTCACTGGACATACGTCCCACCTGCGCGCTGTGTCTGCATATATCAGGGCTTGTGTGTGGGATCGTATCAACGTATCGGTGAGCCGGCTACACGACGAGACGTG
The DNA here is from genome assembly GCF_001462205.1 of Haloparvum sedimenti. Classification (GTDB taxonomy): domain Archaea; phylum Halobacteriota; class Halobacteria; order Halobacteriales; family Haloferacaceae; genus Haloparvum; species Haloparvum sedimenti. The sequence continues at coordinate 213 of NZ_LKIR01000020.1, read as the reverse complement.
ACGGCGGGAAGCCGCTGACGGGGGCGGACGAACCGGGGCCTGACCCGCGAATCGGCGTCGGCTCGGTCGCGGGACCCGTTCGGTGCGGACCGGCGAGAACGGCGCTGCGTCGGTCCTGCCCCAAGGTTTTTGCACGCTTCCGGACATGATCGGCTATGTATCACGTAGTGCTTGCCGCGGACACCGACCCCGAACGAGCGAAGCGAGCGGCGA
>NZ_LKIR01000002.1 GCF_001462205.1 Haloparvum sedimenti | reverse complement strand
TCGGGAAGGGATCTGCTGCGGCTACCCTCCTCGTGAAGGCAGACGATGACCCAGTAGTCGATGACTGCAAGCTAATCTACGATCTCGACGAGGAACCGGCCCCACAGCTTGTCGATCAGTGGCCCTCGCTCCCCTCGGCGACACGGGTCACGTCTGAATGTGGTAATCAGCTGCTCGCGGTTGCTCGTGAGCGGACGGCGTGGACAGAGACGACGCAGTCCTGTCACGACGGCGAGCACGCGACGTTTCTCTACGACGAAACTGGGAGCGCGGTTCGCACCGAAGAGGGGCTTGCAAGCCTTCGTGAGGACGCAGACGACGACTTCTGGCTGGTGCCAGCGATTGCGCTCCAGGAATCCGTTGACAAGACCGATACCGAACAGCCACGACGCGAGCGCCCAAACAGGACTCACCTCGAGTGTCGGGAATGTGATCGGGAGACTAAGCATCGATTCCGCGAATTCGAGGCTGTCCCCGATGATGAGTGGACCGGGCAGCCCATGTGGGAGTGTCAGCGGTGCGGGACACCTCGCTATGGACCCGAACCAGAAGCCGATCAATAGAGACGGAGTCAGTTTAACCAACGGACCTGATATCGACTCGTTCTGTTGGTTAACTAGAGGTCAGTTCGTGATCACTCCCAGACTGCCCCGCTGACTGCCCGCCGGTGTTTTTTCGCGCCGGAAATTGGCGGAGGCGCACACATGGACCCACGAGACACCCCCGGCTATCGACTCCACCGCGCGCTCAGTAGCCTCACCAGTATCGACAGCGACCAATTGGAGCCCGCTGATCAAGAGCGAATTAGCACCGCGACGACGCTCCTCGAGCAGGTGGATGTTCTCACCCAACCGAATACGACGAGGGACGGTGACGTCAACAGAGAATCCTGACAGCTCGATGCATCGGCAGCGCAACGTCATGTGGCCGTCACAGCGTGAGCAGTTGCTCGCCCCCTGAAGGGGTGCGGGGGCGCGAGACAGCTCCCGAGAACAACCGATGGCAACTCTCCAAGCCGCAACGAC
>NZ_LKIR01000019.1 GCF_001462205.1 Haloparvum sedimenti | reverse complement strand
GTCCATCATCGCGAGGAACACGACGACGAGCGACCCCTCGAACAGCCGCGGAAGCACTGCGCCGACGAGCGCACCGAGGAAGGCGTAGACGACGCCCGCGAGCGCGAGGAACGCGAACACGAGCAGCGGTGCCTCGGGTTCGACGGTCAGCCAGAGGACCCCGAAGTTCACCCCCGCGACGACAATCGTGACACCCGCGAGAGTCGCCAGCCGCGTCGCAAGTAACGTCCTCGGCGAGTACCCGGTCTGGACGAGCCGTCGGTCGGCCTCCCGGGCACTGATCATCTGGACCAGACCCATCAGCCCAGCGATGATGGCGACGCCGAAGATTGCGCCGAGGACGCGCCCGAGATCGAGCGGAATCGCCTCGACGGTCGGCATCGGCGGTAGCCCCGCCATCGCCTGTCCCCACCCCTCGATGACCACGAGCGGCAGCACCAGCGCGAGGACCACGTTCAGGGGCGTCCTGAGGAACGTCCTAACGTTTGATCGAATGCCCACGGCGAACCTATTCATCGTCTCCCTCCCGGTCGCTTCGGAGTTCGCTCTCAGTTTCGTCGTCGGTCACGTCGTGAACCAGTCCGTTCCGCACCTCGAAGACGCGGTCGAGGCGACTCCGTTCCTCGATGAGGTGAGAGATCATGACGACGGCAGTGCCGTCGTCCGCGAGGTCCTGTGCCATGTCCCAGAATCGCAGGTAAGTCTCCCAGTCGAACCCGGTGTAGGGTTCGTCGAGCATGAGAACGTCCGGGTCGTGCATCAACGCGATGCTGAGGTTGACCTTCTGTCGGTTCCCACCGCTAAGCTGGTCGACCCGGTAGTCAAGGTACTGCTCGAAGTCGAGTTCGTCCGCCAGTCTTTGCTTCGCCGCGTCGATCTCCTCGCGACTCATCCCGTACCCGGCGCCGAAGAGCCGGAAGGTTTCAGAGACGGTCAACCGATCGTAGAGCAGGGGTTCCTGCGGACACCATCCGACGGTTCCATACCGTTCGACCGTGCCCGCGTCGTGGTCGAGAACCCCGACGAGAATCTTCATCAGCGTGGACTTGCCCGACCCATTCTCGCCGACGATGCCGACGATCTCGCCGGCACGGACCTCGATATCCGCACCGGTGAGAACGGGCGTCGACCGTCCCAACGGAAGTCGTGACCCGTAGGTTTTCTCGAGAACGTTGCCTCGAACGAGCGTCTTGCTACCATCGACCGTCTCCGTGGG
>NZ_LKIR01000018.1 GCF_001462205.1 Haloparvum sedimenti | reverse complement strand
ATCAGGCAGATCTGAACGCGGCGGTTAACATCGCTAACCGTCTCGACCCGTGGGGAGAGAGCCTGCCGTTGAAACCGGCGGGCGATGACTCGCCACGGGACGGGAGTGCCTGTGACAGCACCACGGGACACCGAGAGACGAGTCGGAGACCCCGACAGATGACTCTCTCGGCGTACAGTTCCGAAACCTCCTCGCTCCGCGAGACTTCCTTTGTAGGGGACTCTACCGTTCATGGTGGATGAGGATGTCACGGGTTTTGTCCGAAGATATCTTCTGGGCCGAGCATCCGCAGGAGGCGCTTGCCAGCGTAGAACATCACGAAGAAGGGCAGGAGCTGCCAGCCGACCTCGAACACCAGTGCAAACCAGCCGTCGATCGTCCCGAGTGGATGCCAGCGGGCCGTCGCGGTATCACTCACGTACGCCGGGTCGTGACCGAGCCACGAGCCCGGATGGTACCGAGCCGTGTAGATGCCCGGTTCGTCGATGGTCACGATCGCCACCCCGGAGGCGTTGGTCTCGACGCGCTGATCCGCGACCGTGATGTACCCGTTTCGGCTGGTGCCGCCGATTGGATACTGACGGCTATCGTCAAGCGCAATCGGCGCACCAGTTTGATTGTCCCGCAGTTCGACCCTGAGCGTCGCTTGCGACTGATTCTGCTGGATGACCTCGACAGTGAGATTGCTGCGGCGGAGCTGCCGCTCGGAGCCGGCGTCCGGCTCGACGATTGACGCATTCACGCCCCGGACGATTCCCCCAACGTGCAGCGCCTCTCGATCGACGTTCTCGGCTCGGACGGCGACGCCGTACGTCGTCGTGTACGACTGGTTGACGATGTCGATATTGATGTTCTCACCGATGGTGCCGACTGGCGACGGGCGGTCAGTCCCCCAGGTCTCGATGAGTTCTGGTCCGTCTCGAACCGGCTCGGCACGCGGCCCGATCCGCGAGGGATAGGCGTGGACGTACACCGGAATCGCGTCCGACTCGACGGTGGCGCTATCCGTACGATTCGACCGGACGAGCGTGTCCCAGTTGGTGTTCCGAGCGGTGTAGAACCGCCAGATGCCACGGACCCGTGCCTCACCGTCCTCCGTGAGCGTGTATCCCTGCCACGGCCGCGACTGGAAGATGGCCACGCCTGCATCGCCGTTCGGATACTCGGCG
>NZ_LKIR01000017.1 GCF_001462205.1 Haloparvum sedimenti | reverse complement strand
GGAGATTTTCGTAGGCACAACTTCGACTCTCCCGCTTCAACTCCCTTACTCTGACGACCTGATCCGACGCTATCTAGCGATTAAACACGGCCGATCGAACCGTCATTCCGGGTCCCAGACCGCCGGAGCGACGCCGAGCAGCCGAACCACCGTCGGATACCCTAACGCGACGACGACCACGAGAACGACCGACTCGATGAAGCTTGGATCACCGTGCACGCTTCGCACGACCGCCAACAGACCGTACATAACGACGAACATGACGGCCCAGTGCGGAGCGAGCTGTCGGACCTTCTCAGCGGTCGAAACCATACGAGCCCGTGGTTCGGAGACCAAATGGGGCTGTCGGTCGAAAAAGTAGCCCGGGCGCTCAGTAGCGCGACGGAACGAACGCCAGGCCGAGCAGCAGCAGCGATGCGACGCCGTTGGCGATGATCACGCGCCAGAGCGCGTCCGTGGTCTCCCCGAACTCGCTGATCTCCGCGAGCTGCGCCTGGTACGCAGCCTGATCGCTCGTGAGGACGACTTCCTCACCGGAGGTGAAATAGGCCAGATACGTGGTGTCACCGGCCGTCACGTTCTCCTCCTGTGCGAAGCCCGACGACCGCGTCACCGTTTCCTCCCAGATAAGCGTCGCGGCGTCCGCGGAAACCGCGTCGACCGTCGCCTCGTGGCCGTCGTACTCGAGCGTGTCGCCCGTCGCGAACTCGCGTTCCTCGGGCTCCGGGAAGTACTCGTCGGCGGGAACCAGCGTGGCCTCACCGTCCTCCTCGACGATGACGTACTCCTCCCCGTCGCGCTGGACCGTCTCGTTGTCGGCGTTCTCGTCCGACTCCAAGATCGCCTGCCGGTCGATCTCCTCGCGGAGCGTGAACCTGTCGGGGTCGTCTCCCTCGATGACGACGGTCCACTCCGTATCGTCGTACGTCACCGTGCTGTCGTTCGCCCAATCCGCAGACTGGTCGGCCGACTCGTTCCACTCTATCGTTCCCGAGTACGACACGGTCACTTCACCGTGATCCTCCTCCTCGCTCCGTGACAGCTCCGTTACCGTGTAGGTCACGCCGTTCTCCTCAAACTGCTCCCCCGCTGAGAGCCGATGGTCGGGGTCCTCGAAGGACACCTCCGGCGCGTCCGCGGTGGCGACGAGAGCACCCGCCGCAGCGCCGACGAGAACGAAGAGCGCGACGTAGACGGCTACAGCGCGTCGTTGCATGATTCGAGCATGGGCCACCCCGCGTATAACAATTACTTTCCCTCCCCGGTTTTGGGAACCCGTGTGCGAGCGTACATTGAACACACAGAACGCGACCGAAAACGAAAGCCAAGGGCCGGATTTGAACCGGCGTTGGGCGGCTCTGCAGGCCGCTGCGTCTGACCGAACTCTGCCACCTTGGCGCGCATCGGTCGTAGTGCTGTGGTGCGCTTAAGCCTAGCGGTCCGTTAAACGATAGAGAACGGATGTCACGGGCGAACCGGATGACGGTGCGTGCCGAACGGCACGGCGCGGCCGCTATCCAACTCGAAGAGCTCCTCGTAAGACCCCACCCCACACCTCTCCGCGTCACACAGCACTGCCGCTCGCCAATGAATCAGTATGAGTATGAATGGACAGACGGCGAACCGGTACTCCCAGAGGGTCTCCCACT
>NZ_LKIR01000016.1 GCF_001462205.1 Haloparvum sedimenti | reverse complement strand
TGGACCCGTGACGGGGTTCGCCTGCCCTGCCGAGGGGTGCGAGTACGAGCGCGACAGCATCGGCGCGGTCCGATCACACATCAACGCGACCAAAGACGACACCCACGACTACCAAGCTCTCAAGCCACAGCTGGAGGCGCAGAAGGGGGACGAAGGGGCTGCTACGAACGCCCCCGAATCTGCTACCAGCCAGAAAGGCGATTCTGAAGACGGAGAAGGGGCTGAAGCAGACAAATCTACCAGCGCCGAAGGGGGCAAAGAAGGCGAAAACCTGCCTGCTACGCCCGACTCCGAATCTGCTACCAGCCAGAAAGGCGATTCTGAAGACGGAGAGGGGGCTGAAGGGGGCGAATCTACCAGCGACGAATACGCCGATCAATGGGCCGATGCGGCGGGTTCCGACGACGGTAGCAGCGACACCAGCGACGGAAAGGGGGCTTCGGGCGGGTCCAAAAGCGACGGTAAAGCAACCTCAAACAACCGAAAAGCCGGCTTCGCGCTGGTACTGGGGACCGTCGTACTGGTTGCGGCGGTGTGGTACCTGACGCGAGACGGGGGCGACGGCCCGACGGTCGAGGATGTCCCCTCCGAGGCGACCGACGCGAGCGACCCCGCCGAGCCGGCTGCGGACGGGGAGGTGTGGGGCTGATGCCCGCGGTTGAACCCAACACCTTCGACCGCGAGATCTTCCTACCCGGTGAGACTGACGGCCGCGGTCGGTGCGAGCGCTGCGCCAAGCCCGCGAAAGCAACGTACAAGGGCCAAACGCTCTGTGAGACGCACTTTCAGCAGTTCATGGCGATGGAGGAGACCCGATGAGCGACGACCCCGAGGAGCCGGAGGAACCGGAGGAGCCGACCGAGCAGCCGGACGAGGAGGAGGACGAGCGACCGGAGATCGATGAGGACGAGCGGGCGGACGTATCGGACCTCGACTTCAGCGACCTCGCGGACGACGCCGAAGACGAGGCAGGTGCGACCGCGGACGGCACCGAGGACGAGGCGGGCGAGGACGCGGCGGAGGAGGACGAGCAGGACGCGGAGAGCGACGCGGGCGGTGGCGGCGGTGCGCCGGCTTCTGGCGACGGAGAGACGTGGGGCGACACCTACGTAGAGCTTCTGAGCGTGCTGCTCATCGAGGTGGCCGACGCGACCAGCGAGGACGAGCCGGGCATGAGCGCCGACGACGTGGCGAGTCTGGCGACGCAGGCACCGGTCCAACTCGATCAGTCGGTCAACCGGCTGGCCGCGGAGATGGGGACGACCGAGGACCTGCCGCCGGGGCAGGCGGTCGCCATCAGTAGCGCGCTGCTGGCGGTAATCGTTCTCGGCCGGGAGAGCGACATCCCGCAGCAGGCGGTCAGCAAGATGCAGGAGGCGCGGTCGGCGTGATGAACCCGAAACAGCAGCTCATCCGGCGCGTGATCGACAACAACCAAGAGGAGATACGGCGAGCGGCCGGCCAACTCGCGGACGTGGAAGCGGAGCAGCGGGCCGCCGTCCGCGACCTCTGCGACGCCCTCGACGTGGACCCAGAAGCGGTCGGTGCGCCGCCGACGCTGGATCGTGAGGACCGCGTCGACCAGTTGGAGGCGATGATCGGCGCCCGCCTCGCCGGCAATCCGTGGGCGCTCTACGTCGATGAGGTGGCGCCCGAGACCCTGACGGACGCGGACGACGCGGCGCAGTACGCCGGCATGGACCCCGAGGACTGGCAGGCACAGATCGAGTCGTGGGCGGACTACTACCGCGAGCAGGGCATGGAGGGGACCGACCGCGAGCTGGCCGCGGGCCACGTCTCCGCGAAGTTCGGCGTGGACCTCGACACCTTCGAGGACGAGATCGTGGCGTGGACCCCGACCGCGACCTACGAACGCCTCTTCCGCGCACCGAGCGACCGGACGACCGCGGCCCTCCGGGAGCTGGTCGAACAGGCATGAACCTCGCTTTCGCGGCCGGCTCCGGCTACGGCAAATCGTGGGGCGCTCAGGCGGTTACGGAGAAGAATCTGCACAACTACGGCCGCGTCCTCGTCCTCGACTACAAGGGGGAGTTCCGTGGGCTGGTGAGCAAAGACCACGGCCCGGCGCCGTGCAAGCATTGGATCGCCGGTCCCCGAGAACAGCAGTTCGGCGCTGCTGAGTGGCGGCAGCTACTCGAAGCGAACGAGAAGCTGGTGCTCGAACGACACCAGCAGCAGACGACAAACGACGAGTGGCGGCAAATCTGCGCGAAGGCCATCGCGGTCGCTCGGCAGCTCGGGGACGTGCTGATCGTCATCGACGAGGCGCACTTTGTCGCCCCTCAGACCGGCAAAGTCCCCGACGCCATCAAGGGGCTGGCGACGACCGGTCGCGGCGAGGGCGTCTCAAGTATCTGGGTAACCCAGCGCCCGAGCGAGCTTGAGGAGACCGTCTGGGGCAACTGTCAAGCCCGGATACTCGGCGGCTTCAACTCCGACAACGACCTCAAGAAGATCAAGGGCGTGGTGGAGTACCCGGAGGAGGTACACAAGCCGGGTGGGAATCCTCTACCGGCCCTACACGACGATCTGCTGGCGGACGGCGAGCCCGTCTCACTCCGCAAGCGGACGACGGTCGCGGACGACGGCACGGAGCGCGTCAGTAACTCCGAGTGGGTCTACTCGGACAACGACGGGGACGTGGAGCGCTTCTGGAGCAGCGACCGCTGGAGCCCGGAGTGTGACCACGTCGGCAGCGCCGGGAAGAAGATCGAGATCTGACCATGACAGAAACCCACATCACGCTGTACGGAGAGAAGTCCGAGCGGTTCGAAGAGGTCAAAGAAGAGCTGCGCGACCGGGCCGGGTTCGAACCGAGCAACCCGGACGTGGTGATGGTCCTGATCGATGACTCGGACCTGCCGGACCGACGAGGACGTTAGTCCCTGACGCACTCCGCAGTCTGAGAAGTGGCTATTTGTCGGTTTTTGATGGTCTGAGGCTGTCTCTGTCCGGTTGCAGATGGCTGCAACTGACTACTTCGACAAGTTCGCTGACGAACGGTTTGCCCGCGACGCGGGCTCCGTCGTCGGCGGCGTGGCGGCGGCACAGGGCGGCGAAATTCTCCTCGACGGCACCGAGATCATGGGCTTCAGCGTCCCGCAGGAACTCGGCGGCGCCGCGACCATCGTCCTCGCGGAGATGGTCCCCGGCGTAGCCGGCCGCGTCAAGCGGCACGTCCAGCTCGGCGGCGCGGTCGCGCTGCTGCTGGCCCTCGGCGAGCGGTTCGGTGCGCATGATGCGGTCATGGAGGTGCTGGGCTGATGGCGGACCTCTACGCCTCGATGGGCGCTACGTCCGACATCGTGGAGACGTACACGAACGCGGCGGGCGTCCCGCGGGCCACGCCCATCATCGGG
>NZ_LKIR01000015.1 GCF_001462205.1 Haloparvum sedimenti | reverse complement strand
TGACCGGGCCGACGTCCGCATAGGGTACCCGCAACTGCTCGGCCTGCCCGCCCGCAAAGCCGCCGAGCATGTGTGAGTAGCCGAACAGGCCAGCTGGCGAATGGCCCATGTTTTCACGGGCCATCTCCGCATTCGGGTTCGAGTCCTCACAGAGCGAGTAGAGGTCGTTCTCGCAGAACCAACACGAACCACAGCTAATCGTGAAGGGAACGACCACGCGGTCGCCCTCTTCGAGTGTCTCGACCTCGTCGCCGACTTCGATCACTTCGCCCATCGGCTCGTGACCCAGAACGTCGCCCTCTTCCATCGACGGCATGTAGCCGTCGTAAAGGTGGAGGTCGGAGCCACAGATGGCGGTGGCCGTGATATCGATCACCGCATCGGTCGGGTTTTCGATTTCGGGGTCGGGAACGTCATCGATGCGGACGTCGTTTTCGCCGTGCCATGTCAGTGCTCTCATTGGTTTCTCTTCCCGTAACAACTGACGATTGGGTTTTACCTAAAGATAGAGCCTGAATGTGCAAAGGGATACTCTCCCTCATACACAACACCGGATTTCAATCGTCTATTCGACCGGGAAACGAACGCAGTCCGGTCGAACGCCGGGAGACACCATTCAGCAACCACGAGACGACTGAATTACGGACGGACGACGAGTTTGCCGACGTACCCGCCCTCAGTGACGGCGCGATGGGCCTCGCCGACCGCTTCGAAATCGTACGTCTCGGCGATTTCGGCGGTGAGGTCGCCGCGTTCCACGAGGCGAGCGATGCGACGGAGAACGGGCCGGCGTTCGGGTGTATTGGCGATGGCCATTCCTCGAACGGTGACCTCCTTGTGTTGGAGCGGCGCGTCCTCGACCGCCGGGATTCCGCCTGTGATGGTGACAATACGCCCGTTCTGGGCGGCCACGGTCAAATCGAGGCCGAGGTAGTCGTCGAGGCGATGGTCGAGAATCACGTCAACACCCTCGCCATCGGTCGCCTCGTAGATTTCATCCGCGAGCGTCTCGCTGTCGTAGTCGAACGCCACGACCGCGCCGAGGTCG
>NZ_LKIR01000143.1:74406-93769 GCF_001462205.1 Haloparvum sedimenti | reverse complement strand
GAATTCCGCGAAATCGCGCTGATGTGTGTCGTCTATAACATCAAGCGCTTCGTCAAACAGTGAATCTCTACGCCTTACAGCGATTCAACACAGCCGTTATTACCCTCCACTCGTCCGTGTTTGCGAGGATACTTCTCAGATAGTTCGGGCTGATATACGGACAAACGAGCCATACGGAGTCTGAATCGGCTATCTCTCGAATGGTCTTGTCGAACGGAGATTCGCTCCGGTCGTCGTCATCCTCTGAATGGTATATCAACTGTGCCATATCTTGAGATGACTTAGCGAGCCTTCAAAAATCCCTCAGGCGAGATATTCGAAGCTTGTGGATGACACCTGCAGATCGCCACATCGAGGGTGGGAGACGACTTCGCTTTACCTCCCGGAATAGCGGATTGGCACGTCACGGTACGGCACGCCCGGAGGGGTTTCATCAGATTCTTATACGGCTGTGTAATAGAATCGGATGCAGAAGGCGGAAAAGCGGAGTGTACGCACCCTGAGCGCCTGGGTAGCTTAGCGGTAAAGCGCGTCCTTGGTAAGGACGAGACCCCGGGTTCAAATCCCGGCCTAGGCTTTTTCTCGCATCAACTTCCGCCAGCGTCGTCGCCGACCGGCGGATCCCCACGACGAGGACGGGACGCGAAGGCGGGAGGCTTACCACCGACTGGCTCCACGGTGCAGGTATGAACGTCGAGCGCGGCGTCGTGACGCAGCCCGACAACGACGTGGCGGGGTACTTCGAGGCGGCCGACGCGGTCGGGTTGGACTACGTCGAGGTGATGCTGGACGGCGCGACCGACCGCGAGTGGCTCTCCGGCGAGGGCCGGGAGCTGCTGGAGCGGTACGAGGGGACCGGGCTCGCGGTCCATCTGCCGTTCGAGGGGCTCGACCTCGGGTCGCCGTTCGACGGCGTCCGCGAGGCGGTCGTCGCGGAGCTACACGCCTGCCACCGGGCGGCGGACCGGGCGGGGGCCGACACGGCGGTGCTTCACCCGACCGCGCTCGCGTGGGAGCGGGCGCACGGCGGGGAGCGACTCGCGGCACGGGTCGAGCGGTCGATAGAGGAACTGGACGCGCGGGCCGCCGAGGCCGGGCTGGACGCGACGCTCTCGGTCGAGAACGTCTACGACGCGCTCGTGGCGACCGACGACGTGCCCGGGCTCATCGAGGGGACCGGCGCGTCGATGACGTTCGACACCGGACACGCGCGGATCGACGGCCACGACGACGCGGAGATGGCTCGGTTCCTCGCGGCCCACGCGGACCGCGTCTCGCACCTCCACCTCAACGACACGCGGACCGCCGCGGACGAGCACCTGCCCCTCGGCGCGGGGTCGATCGACTTCGCGCGGCTGTTCTCGGCGCTGCCGGACGACTGGACGGGCTCGGCCTCCGTCGAGGTGACCACGCCGAACATGGCGTACGTCGAGCGGAGCGCCCGCCACCTCGACGAGCTGCTGGCGTCGGGACCGTAACCCGGTCGAGCTGCCTCAGACGACGCCCGCGATACTGGCGGCGACGGCGAACCCCAGCCCGGCGGTGAAAAGCCCCATGAGGAACAGCGCGGAGCCCTTCCGCAGGGCCCGGTCGACGGGGAGCATGACGGTGAAGCCGCCGAACGCGATCAGGAGCCCGCCGATCAGCACGACGATCAGGGCGGTCGCGGGGAGGATCGAGAACTCGAGCGTGATCGTCACCGTCGAGATGATGACCGCGAGCAGCGTGGCGAAGAACCCGAGGAACTGCAGCGTCTGTCCCTGGAGCTTCTTGATCTGGTCTTTCGACTCCTCCTGTGCGGTCTCGACCGCCTCGAGCGCGTCGTCGACGTCCCCCTTGAGCTGGTCCTGCCGGCGCTGGATCTCGTCGACGTACTTGTCGAGGTACACCCGCGACTCGTGGTTGCGGTAGCTGTTGACGCGGAGGACGTAGCTGTCCTTCGAGTCGTCCTCGAGGTCGATGCCTTCATTGATCTGCCGGATCGCGTCGTCGTACCGGCCCTGGAGGGCGCGGAGCCGGCCGAGGGTCACCTTGAACTTGGGGTAGACCGGCTCGGTGATGAGCTGGTCCATGATCTCTTCGGCCTCCTCCAGCAGCTGCTCGCGGGGCGTCTCGAGGAACTCCTCTTTGTCCTCCTCGAGCGCCTGCACGATCGCCGTGACGTAGGCGTGGTTCACGCCGGCGTGATCGGGGCCGACGCGGGACTGGGCCCGTCGGGCGTACTCGATGGCGCGCTCGTAGCTCTCCCCGGTCCGGAGCTGTTTCGCCTGGAGCCCCTGCAAGTGCGGGTACATCGGGTGGTCGTCGAACTCCGCGTGCTTCTCGAGGACCCGGCCGAACTCGCTGATGTTCCCGCGTCGCCGGAGGAACGTGCAGTAGGCGAAGAACGCGGCGAAGCGGACGGTCTCGGGGTCAGACTGGCCGAAGTCGTCCGACTCGAAGACCTTCCGGAGGTCCTCCTTGCGGTCGGGGGCGACCTCGATCAGCCGTGTCAGCGCGAGCTCCCACTCGCGGTCGGTCTCGGGCGGGAGGTCCCCGAACAGTTCGATCAGGTCGTCGGTCCCCGACTCGTCCGCTCGCGCCTCGATCCGGTCGACGAGGTCGTCGCTCAGTTCGGCCATGGGTCACTCGCTCAGGTCGACCGTCGCCACCGCGACGTCGTCGGACGGCTTCAGACGGGGATACTCGCGACATTCGGGGTCGGATTCCTCGAAGGCACGCAGGATGCGGACCGCCCGCTCGATGCCGTCCGTTCGGAGGTACGGAACCAGCGTCGACCAGTCCGCGAACGCGTCGTAGGTCGTACACACCGGTTCGAACCCGTCCGTGAACGCGACCGCGAATTCGGCGTCGCGGCGGTCGAGGGAGCCGGTCGCGGCGTGGTCGACCGCCGACGGGTCCAGCCCGAACGTCCAGTAGCCGCCCTCGCGGTTCTTCCGTTTCCGGTGGTCGACCAGCATGGGGTGCACGCGCTCGCGGAGCGACTCGTAGGAGACCGCGCCGTCGGCCGCCTCGCGGATCGCCACCATCTCCTCGACCACCCGCCGGTCGAGCTCGCGCGGCCCCTCGCCGAGGACCGCTCTCGACTCGGGGCCGGCGTCGACGACGACCCCGCAGTCGCCGAGTACCAGGTACTCGAGGTCGTCGTCCCAACGAAGGACCGCGCCGGCCGCGGAGGGGACCTCGTGGGAGTCCTGCTCGGCGGCGCCCGGGTGGTCGCCGTACCTGTCCGCGACCGCCGCGACTGCCTCCGAGGCGAGGTCCCGCAGGCCCCGACCCCCACCCTCGTCGATCCGGTCCCCGAGTTCCTCGGCGAGCGCTTCGACGTACCATCGCCCGTCCGACGCCGCGTCGGTGACGCTCCGGTCCGAGAGTCCGGTCGCCCCGTCCAGCACGACGACCGCGTTCCCGTGGGTCCGGACGAGGTCCTCGTTCACCGCTCCGCCGGGACGCACGTGCGACTGGACGGTAACCATACCGGCGCTAACACAGGTGGTCAATAAATAGTTTTGACTCGCCCGGAAGCCGGACCGGCGCGCTGGACGACGGCGAACGGTCGCGGCGTCGTCGCACCAGCCGTGGTGCCGTCGAATCGGCCGCGTTCGTCCCTCGCGGCGTGTCACCACCACCCATACTTTTGCCCCGGCCCGCCGTACCGGACTTCCATGAACGTCATCGTCGTCGGATACGGTCGGGTCGGCTCCCGGGTCGCCCGCGTGCTGGACGAGGAGGGCCACGACGTGGTCGTGGTCGACAACGACCGCATGAAGGTCGAGCGCGCGGGGGAGCGGGGCTTCCGCGTCGTGGAGGGGAACGGCGCCCGCGAGGCGACGCTCCAGGAGGCGGGCGTCGCGGAGGCGGACGCCGTCGGCGGCTTCACCGGCGATCCGGAGACGAACCACCAGATCTGTCTGATCGCGGGCGACTACGCCACGCGGACGGTCATGCGCGTGAGCGAGGACGTGGAGGCGGCCGTCTACGAGCGCTATTCCGACGACGTGGACGAGGTGATCTACCCCGAGCGGCTGGGCGCCGCGGGCGCGAAGACTGCGCTGCTGGGCGGCGACTTCAACGCCATCGCGGACCTGACCGAGGGGCTCCAGATCTTCGTGTTGACCGTGCCCGAGGACGCGCCCATTGTCGGCGCGCACGTCAACGAGATCGACCTGGGCGACCGCGGGCGCATCTACGCGCACGGCCGCGACCGGGAGTCGCTGACCATCCCGCTCCCCGGCACGGTCGTGGAGGCGGGCGACCGGATCGCGCTGCTGGCGGCCACCGAGGCGGTCGCGGACGTGCGCGCGGAACTCACGGCGGCCGAGGCGGCCTGAGTCGGGCGGACTCGGACCGGGGAGAGGGGGGAGAGGGCTCCGTCACGGCGGCGCCACGGCCGCCGTCGCGGTCGCCTTCCAGCTGACGGTCACGCCCCGTCCCGGTTCGAGAGCGAGCCTGTCGGCGCTGGCGACCGTGACGAGCGCCGCGAGCGTCACGTCGGTCTCCGCGACGCGAACGCGCACCGTCGCGACCGTCTCGCCGCGCTCGACCGCGGCGACGGTCCCCGAAAAGCGGTTGCGCGCGCTCGTCTCGTCGGCCGCGGGCGTAGCGTCGGCACCCTGAAGCGTGACGGCGTCCGCCCCCACTCGAACCTGCGCGGCGTCGCCCGGACGAAGTCCGTCGTGGAGCGCGCGCACGTCGCCGATCACCGTCGCCACGCTGGCCAGTTCGCCGTCCACGTCGACGACCTCGCCGTCCAGCGCGGTCTCCGGTGCCCGAGCGGACAGCAGGAGCCCGCGTTCGAGGCGGTCGAACCGCGCCAGCACCGCCTCGCCGCGGTCCGTGAGTCGACTCCCGCCGCCGCCCGCGCCGCCGCGCGTTCGCTCCACGAGCGAGCCGAACGCGCCCTCCAGCGTCTCCAGTCGGGCGAGCGCACGCGCCCGCGAACGGCCGAGCGTCGCCGCGGCTCCCGCGACGGACCCCTCCGCGGCGACGGCCCGTAGCAGCGCGGCGTCGTCCGCGTCGAAGGCGATCCCGCTCCGGCGGAGGGTCGCGCGGGCGGTCGCGGCCGGTTCGCCCTCCGGGTCCTCGTCGGTCACGGCTTCACGGAGCGCCGCCGGTCGCTTGAGTCTGTTCCCTCGACCGGCCGGTACGCCCGTTCGCCGTCCGCCCGGAACCCCCGCACCGCCTCTCGTCCCGGGTCGCCGGCGAGCGTCTCCGCGATCGCACGCCCCGCAGCGACGCCCGCTTCGTCGACCCGGTCGGGCGGCGGGCGGAGCACGCTGTAGACGTTTCGCAGAAGCTCCGACGGGGAGTCGAGGCCGGTCGCGAAGGCCGTCTCGAGGTCGACCGTGCCGCGCCGCGCCAAAAACGTCCCGCGGTCGACGAGCGTGTACGCGCCCACGGACCCGGCGATCCGAAGCGTCTCGCCCATCGAACTCCCGGTTTCCCCGTACCAGTCGCCGTGTGAGTCGCGGTCCGCCGCGTCCCAGATCCGCCGCTCCCGGGCGTGGGTTCCGGAGTCGTCGCCGCGGGAGAGAAACCGCTCGCCGGCCGCGGCGACCTCGTCGAACGCGGCCGCGGCGTCGGTGGCGTCCGCGGCGCCGGCGGGGTCTCCCGGCGGACCGACCAGCAGGAAGTCGTTGACACAGAACGGCCGGCGGTCGACGGCGTCCCCGGTGGCGACCGCCCGCCGCTCCGCACGCGGATGGTGGACTATCGCGGCGGCGACGTCGCCCGCGGCCAGCGCCCGGAGCGCGGCCCCGGTCCCGCGGGGCACCGGCGCCGGCGCGAGGTGGGGGCACGTCTCGGCGACCGCGGCCGCCAGTTCCTCGGCGAGTCCCGAGTCGTACAGGGTCGTGCCCACGACGAGACGGGAATGGCCGCTCGCCGGGTCGCGGTCGCCGGCCGTCGACAGCGTCGAGAGCCCGACCCCGCAGACACCGAGCAGTCCGCCGCCGGCGGCGATCACGCTCCGACGACGGGTCGGCATACCGGTCGGTTCGGCGGCGTCCGCCGAAACCGTTTCGGATCGAGTAACCTTCGGCGTTTTCGTTTCTCGGATGTAGAAACCGATATCGGTTCCTCAGTACACCAGGTCACCGTCCACGAACTTCCGGGTCCGCGGGTCGTCGGGGTTCTCGAAGAGCCGCTCCGCGGGGCCGACCTCAACGAGGCCGCCGTCGAGCAGCACCGCGACGCGGTCGGCGACCCGCTCGGCCTGGTGCATGTCGTGGGTCGCCATCACCACGGCCATCCCGCTGTCGCGGGCGGTCTCGACCGCGTTCTCCAGCACCGCGGTGTTCCGGGGGTCGAGGTCGGAGGTCGGCTCGTCCAGCAGCAACACGTCGGGGTCGTACGCGAGCGCGCGAGCGAAGGCGACGCGCTGGGCCTCCCCGCCCGACAGCGAGTCGGCGTCGCGGGTCGCGGCGTCGGCCAACCCCACTGTCGACAGCGCGTCTCGAACAGCTTCGGGCGGATCGGTCCGAACGAACCGGCGGAGCGACTCTCGGAGCCGTTCGGGCCATCGCCGGCGGACGTGGAGCCCGTAGGCGACGTTCCGCTGGACGGAGGCGTCGAAGAGGTTCGCCTCCTGGAACACGGTCCCAACGCGGCGGCGGGCCGCGAGCCGCTCGCGTTCGCCGACGGTCCACACGTCGATGTCGTCGACGCGAACGCGTCCCTCGTCCGGTGGCTCGAACAGCCCGAACATCCGCAACAGCGTCGACTTGCCGGCGCCCGAGGGGCCGATGATCGCCAGCGTCTCGCCGGGCCGCGCGTCGATGCTCACGTCCTCGAACACCGCCTCCTCGCCGTAGCGACGCGCGACGCCGTCCAACGAGACGACCGGCTCGCCCGCGCGGTGGCGGTCGTGGGGCACCTCAGTCGCCGCCTCGCTCTCCCGCTCGGTTTCCCGTGACTGACTCATCGTCCACCCCGCTGGTCGCCGAGCCGGAGGACGATCGCGTTGACGCCGAGCACCAACACGAGCAGGATCGCGCCGAGCACCATCGCGGTCTCGAACCGGCCCTGCCGCGCCTCCAACTGGATCGCGGTCGTGAGCGTCCGCGTGATGGAGGTGCCGTCGGCGCTGGCGATGTTGCCGCCGACGATGAACACCGAGCCGACCTCGCTGATGGCGCGGCCGACGCCGGCGAGCACGCCGGTGACGATCCCGTACCTGGCCTCCTTGACCGTCACCAGCGCCACGTCGACCCGCGTCCCGCCCATCGCACGGGCGGCGTCCCGAACGCCGTCCTCGACGCTCGTCACGGCGGCGAGGCTGACGCCGGTGATGACGGGCCACGCGAGCACGAACTGGGACATGATCATCGCCTCCTTCGTGAACACGAGGTCCAGCGGCCCGAGCGGTCCCTGATTGGAGACCAACACCAGCACCAGCAGGCCGACGACGACGCTCGGGAACCCCATCCCCGTGTTGATCACGGCGACGACCAGCCGCTTGCCGGGGAAGTCGACGAAGCCGACGAGCAGCGCGACCGGGACGCTCGCCAGCGTCGCGAGCGCGACCGCCGTCAGACTCACGTACAGGGAGACGCGGACGATGCTCGTGATGTAGTTCCGCTGGAACGGGAACTCGACGAGCAGCGGCGCGGCGCTCGCGACCACGTCGGCGGCGCTCCCGGAGTCGACTGTCGCGAGCGCGAGGGTCGCCTCGACGAGCGCCGCGACGGTCGGAGTCATACGCTACCGATCCGAACGCGTTCCGTCATGAATCTCACGAGTCGTCGGCGCTCCAGCCCTCCGGGACGTACTGCTGGAAGTTCGGGTCCTCGGAGACCGCCTCCGGGAAGAACAGCTGCTCCCCGTTCATCGTGTAGTCCTCGATGACCTGCTGACCCTCCGGGCTCGTGATGAAGCCGATGTACGACATCGCCAGGTCGTAGTTGACGTTCTCGTGGACGCCGGGGTTGATCGCGATGACGCCGTAGGGGTTCGCCAGCAGTTCCGGGCCGCCCTCGATGGGTCCCTGCACGAGGATCTCGAGGTCGATCTCCGACCGCATCGAGATGAACGTCCCGCGGTCCGCGAGCGTGTAGCCGGGCGTCTGGTTCGCCTGGTTGAGCACGTCGCCCATCCCGGCGCCAGCCTCGCGGTACCAGTCCCCGCTCGGTTCGACGCCCGCCTCCTCCCAGATGATGAGCTCCTTCGTGTGCGTCCCGGAGTTGTCGCCGCGGGAGACGAACGTCGACTCCGTCTCCGCGATGGTGGCGAACGCGTCGGCCGCGGACTCCATCCCGCCGATGCCGGCCGGGTCGTCGGACGGCCCGACGATCACGAAGTCGTTGAACATGAGGTCGCGGCGGTTGACGCCGTACCCCTCGCGGAGGAACTCGTCCTCCAGCGACCGCGCGTGGACCATCACCAGGTCGCTGTCGCCGTTCCGCCCCGTCTCCAGCGCCGCGCCGGTCCCCTGCGCCACGGCCTCGACTTCCGCGCCGTACTGCTCGGTGAACGCGCTGTTCAACGCGTCGAGCAGTCCGGTGTCGTAGGTACTCGTCGTCGTGGTCAGCGTGAGCGTCTCCTCCGCGACCGGCGGCACGCTGCCGCCGTCGCTTCCGCTCCCGCTTCCGTCTTCGGTTCCGTCTTCGGTTCCGTTCCCGGCGCTCTGTCCCGATCCCAGACACCCGGCGCTTCCGACGACCGTCGCACCCGCGATAGCGCTCAGGAACTCGCGTCGTTGTTTCGGCATAGATACATCGGTTGACCGCGGACACATAATAATTCCGGGATTGAGGTAATCGCGTTCGGTTGACTCGCGGGTCGGGGACAACTCCGTTCGTTTTCTGAAAACGTTCACGTATCCTCGGAAGAACCCATATGCGTGGCTACAACGCGCTTTTCGGATGCCCGTGAGATACGGTTCGACGCCGACGAGCTGACCGGTGCGTTGGGGGATTCGGTTACGGTTCTCCCGATCGTCGTCGCGCTCGGAGTGTTGACGCCGCTGTCGCTCCCGCACGCGCTGGTCGCGTTCGGCGTCTTCCAGATCGTGTGGGGAATCGTCTACGGGCTCCCCATCTCGGTCGAGCCGATGAAGGCGCTCGCGGGGCTGGCCATCGCCGGCGCGATGAGTTACGGCGAACTCGTCGCCGGGGGACTTCTCGCGGGCGTCGTCCTGTTGATCGCCGGGCGGTTCGGCGTCGTCGGCGTCGTCGAGCGCGCCGTCGGACTGCCGGTCGTCCGGGGGATCCAGCTCGCGGTGGGGCTGCTGCTCGTCGTCACCGGAGCCGAGCTGGCGGTCGGCGCGCCCGGGGTTGCGGTCGCGGCGGCGATCGTCGTCGTGGCCCTCTACGCGCTCGGCTACGGGAGGGCGAGCGCGCTGGTCGTGCTCGCCGGAGGGTTCGCCGTCGCCGTCGGCGCGGTCGGGGTACCGACACCGTCACCGCCGACACTCACGCCGTTCGCCGGCGGCGGTCCCTCGTTCTCGGTCGGAGCTGTCGAGGGCGCGGCCGCACAGCTGGCCATGACCGTCGGCAACGCGGCCGTCGCGACGGCGCTACTCTGTGAGGACCTGTTCGACCGCGAGGTGTCCGCGGATCGGCTCGCGGGGAGCATGGGCGCGATGACGTTGCTGTCGGTCCCCGCCGGAGGATTGCCGATGTGCCACGG
The DNA here is from genome assembly GCF_001462205.1 of Haloparvum sedimenti. Lineage (GTDB taxonomy): Archaea > Halobacteriota > Halobacteria > Halobacteriales > Haloferacaceae > Haloparvum > Haloparvum sedimenti. The sequence continues at coordinate 84,142 of NZ_LKIR01000143.1, read as the reverse complement.
CAGCGGTGGGCTCGCCGGCAAGCACTCCTTCGGGGCGCGGACGGGCGGCGCGAACGTCCTGCTCGGGATCGGCTACCTCCTGCTGGCGCTCGTCGCGGGCGTGGTGGTGGCGTTCCCACTGGCGGCGCTCGGCGTCCTGCTGGTGCTCGTCGGTGCCGACCTCTCGCGGACCGCGCTCTCCGGGGATGACCGACTCGTCACGGTCGGCGTCGGACTCCTCGGCGCCCTCACGAACGTCGGCGTGGCGTTCGTCGCCGGGGCCGCGGCGTGGGCGACGCTCCGCAAGTTGGATGTCCGAAGCGGTCGTTGACCGCACATGAACTGGCAGTCGCTGTTCGGCCGCGCCGCCGCGGTCGACGCCGACGAGGCGGACGTCAGCGAGGCGCTCGCGCGCGTCCGCGGTCGGACGGAAAGTGACGGGTACACGGAGCGCGACGCGAACCGGAACGACGACGCAGCCGAGAGCGCGGCCCCGGCGCCGCCCGAGCCGAGCCCAGCGCGCGTCGTCGCGGACGCGGACGTGCTCGCGGCGGACCTGCTGGTCGGCGGCCGCTCGCGGGCGGCACTGGAGGCGCTGTGGCGGCACTCGTGGACGACGCTGGTGGCGAGCGACGCGCTGCTTGACGACGCCGAGGCGGTCGTTGCGGACCTCGCGGAGCCCACGGACGCGTCGCTGGCGGCGGACTGGCGCGCGGCGGTCGCGGACTGGCGCGAGCCGGTTTCGCACCCCCGGAACGACCACCCGGCGCTCGGCTCCGCCTATCGGGGCGGCGCGATGCACGTTCTCTCACTGGACGACCGGCTGACGAGCGCCGGGGCGGGGGCGGCGCTGCGCGACCGCGTGCCGGTCAGCGTCCGCGAGCCGCGGGCGTTCGCGGCCGTCTTCGACGCCGAGCGGCTCTACCCGGAGGTCCGGGACGGCGACTACCCCGGACCCGACCGGGAGCCGCGAGACGGAAACGGCGAGTCGGCACCGTAGGGATCAGGGCGAACAGGCGACACGAACCGCGCCCGGAGCGACGTGTCGCGCGACCGCTGCCCGCTCCGGGATGGAGTCGTCGGGCACGCGGCGGGGTGGCGCGCTATCGGTCAAAAGGGTTCGCGGGGGAGCGGGAGCGGGGAGGTGGTTCGTTGATCTCGTCGTCGAGCCGCGTGTGTCCGTCCAATGATTCGACAGCCGGTCAGGGGTGAGCTGCGGACGGGGCGATCAGGCTGCACTCACGGCGGGAATCGCGCCCGTCGCTGAAAAACGTCCGGGCGAGGGCTGGCTGTGCAGGGCGGTGCGGTCGGCGCGCGAGTAACGCGCGAGGGAGGCGGTGGCGCGGCCGCGAGGCCGTGCGGTTTCCGCGGCCGCGCCACCGCCGAGGCTGGGGAGGCCAGAGGCTGCGGTCGCGGTGCAGGTGCGGTGCTGTGCGGGTGGGACTGAAAGGGGCAGCCGGCTCGGTCCCGCCCGGACGACGTAAGCACTCGCGCCGGGCGTTGCGGAGAGGCGCGAGCGCGCAGCGAGGCCCGGCGCGGTCGAGCCGGCTGGGGCTTTCTGGGTGTTGCTGCCCCGACCAACAGAATCTGCGACTGAGACAGAAACAGATCCGTAGTAGGGAGAGCCGGCTGGGGATTTCTGGGTGTTGCTGTCCCGACCAACAGAATCTGCAACAGAACCTGATCAGTAGCACAAACGACCGCCGAAAACGCTTGAAACGACTTATCGCTCGGCGAACCACTCAGCGAACTTCCCCAGCGCGCGGCCGCGGTGGGAGACGGCGTTCTTCTCGGCGGCGTCCATCTCCGCGAACGTCGCGCCGTCGTGCTCGAAGATGGGGTCGTAGCCGAACCCGCCGTCGCCGCGCGGTGCGACCATGCGCCCGGGGACGGCGCCCTCGAACAGCTTGACCGGAAGTGGCTCCGCCGAGCCACCCTCCACGCTGACCTCACCGTCCGCGTCCGGCCCGGCCGCGGCCGCGGCGACGCGGTCCCCGCGGTCGACCGGGTCGGGACTGGCGGCGAACCCCTCGCCGTCACAGTAGGCTAGCACGCACCGGAACGAGGCGCGGCGGTCCTCCAGCGCCTCGGCGATCTCCCAGACGCGCTCGACGCCCAGCGTGCCCTCGACGTAGGAGGAATAGGGGCCGGGGAACCCGTCCAAGTCCTCGATGAACAGACCGGCGTCGTCGACGAGCACCGGCTCGCCGGCGTGGCGGTACGCCTCGCGCGCGCCGCGGGCGGCGATGGGGCCGAGTTCGGGCGCCTGGACCTCCGTGTAGTCGAAGTCGAGCTGGCCGACGGACTCGTTCCCGAGGTACTCCTCGGCCTCGCGGACCTTCCCGGCGTTCGTCGTCACGTAGTTGAGCATGTCGGCGCTGGGGCGGGGCGGGAGGAATAGGCGTCGATAGCGCGCGGCGGGTGGCGGGCGCGGCGGTGGGTACTCGGTGCGGGCCGCTCCCCGACTCAGCGCCCCTCGCGGACCCGGCGCTCGGCGGCGAGCAGCTCCTCGCGCGTGTTGCAGTTCTCGAAGGTGCGCTCGTCGGTGATACGGCGGATCTCGGCGTCACCGACGACGACGTGGTCGAGCTCGAACAGCGGCTCGATGATCTTCCGGGCGCCCGCCTCCAGCGCGGCGTCGCAGGCGTCCGCCATCGCGTCCGCGCGGTAGACCGCCTGCGTCGTCTGGAACCACTCGTCGTCGAGCTGCGGCACCGCGGCGTCGCGGCCGGCCGCGGCGTCGAACAGGTGCGCGAGGAACGCGGGGTCGACGAAGGGCATGTCGCAGGCGACGACCGCGGCGTACTCCCCGGGCGCCGCCCGGCAGGCGTTCCGGATGCCCGCCATCGGCCCCTGATCCGGCTCGGTGTCGGGCGCGTACGTCACCGGGAGCGGATAGCTCGCCATCGCCGACTCGATGGCCTCGCGCTGGTCCGGGCGACAGTTGACCACGAGGTCGTCCACGACCGGGTCGCCGCCCGACGCGCGCGCGGCGCCCGGTGCCACGGGGTCGTCCGTCCCCGCCAGTCGGTTCGCGACGCGTCGGATCATGGGGACGCCCGCAAGCTCCGCGACCGCCTTGTCCGCGTCGCCGAAGCGCGTCGAGCGCCCCCCGGCGACGATGGCTCCCGTCGGCATACCGGCGGCTTCGCGCCGGGGGAGCAAGCCGGTTTCCCTTCGGAGCGCTCCGGCTCACGGGAGTGAGAAACCGCCCGGCGTGACCGCTGACAGAAAAACCCGCTAGACCGCGTCCACGACCGCGCCGTCGATCAGGCGGCCGAGAACGACGTGCGGGACCGGTACGTCGCCGTCGTGGTGCTCGTGGAAGGCCGCGGCCACCTCGCGGGCGTCGGCCTCGCGGGCGTCGTCGTCCACCTTGTTCACGAGCGGAATCGCGGTCGTACCCTCCGGCACGTCCTTCAGTCCGCCCTCGCGACTGGCGAGGACGGCGCCGACGACCTCGGGGGTGACCGGCTCGCCGAGCGCGGCCTCGACGCCCGCCGCCTCGGCGACGGCGACGACGCGCTCGGGCCGGTGGACGAGCTCGCCGGTCAGCGGCTCGCCGACGACGCTCGCGCTCGCGACGGGAGCGACCACGTCGGTCCGGCTGGGGATCTGCGGCTCGGTCTCCTTCGGCGCCTTGAACTCGCGCATCCGGGCGCCGTCGGCCTTTATGAGCACCGGGCCGTCGTGAGCCGCGATCAGGTCGTCGACGACCGCGGCGTCGTAGCCCAGATAGCGGTCCTCGCGCTCGCGCTCGGGGACGAGTCCGAGCGGGAACTCCCCGTGTTCGGCGGACGCCAGCCGACCGACCGGGTCCTCGGTCACCGCGACCGTCGCGGCGTGGGGGTCGAAGATGGGGATCCGCACGGCGGCGGTCACCACGGCCCGGTCGAGTCGCTCCGCGAGCGCGTACATCGTGGTCTTCTTGCCGCCCGCCCCGACGACCGCGACCGCCGCGTCCTCGGTGCGGAGGGCCTCGACGATGTCCATGCCCGCCGTTCCCCGCCGGAAGATAAGTGGCTGTCGGCGGAATTTCTGTCGGCGGAATTTCTGTCGGCGGAATCTCTGTCCGGAGAGAAGGCCACCCGATCAGGCGCGCCGGAGCGCGGCGACCGACGCCCCCGCGACGCCCGCGATTGCCACGGGAACGGCCGACTGGAACGTCTGCGTGAGGATCGGTACCCACACCGGTCCGGCGGTGCTGCCGTCCGCCAGCGTGACTGCGAGACCGACGTATCCGGCGATCAGGCCGATCAGGCCGCCGCCGAGAAACAGGGCGAACAGGGGCGCGACGGCCGCGCCCGTTCCGCCGTCCGCTTTGTCCGCCTCGACGCCGCCGTCGCGGGCGATCGCGGCGCCCGCGGCGGCCGCCACGCCGAGCGTCAGTACGAAGCCGACGGTCCGGAGCAGCTGGAGCTGGTAGACGACCTCGATGTCGAGGTCGACGGCGTTGATCGCGATCGGGAAGCTGGCGACGACCGCCGCCAGTCCGAGTCCGGGGATCAGTGCGAGCAGGGCGTGTCTGAGTTGGAGGGCCATCGAGCGGCGGTTCAAGCGGCCCGGATAAATGTGCTCGGGTGAGAGAAAGGCGAGCGGCGTAGTCCGTCGACTCCCCGTTTATCGTTTGGCGACCGCGTCCGCCGGCGGCTCCGCGGGCTCGACTCGCCCCAGCCGGAGCGCGTTGCCGGTGACGCCGAGGCTCATCCCCATGTCGCCGACCAGCACCGCCATCGCGATGGTGACGTAGCCGAAGGGCGCGCCGAGCGCCAGCAGCGCCTTGACGCCGAGCGAGGCGGCGATGTTCGTCCTGATCACCCGCGAGGCGCGCGCGGAGAGGTCCACGAGGTAGGGGAGCCGCGTGAGGTCGTCGCCCATCAGCGCGGCGTCGGCGGTCTCCAGCGCCGCGTCGGTGCCCGCCGCGCCCATCGCCACGCCGACCGTGGCGGCCGCGAGCGCCGGCGCGTCGTTGACGCCGTCGCCGACCATCAGGACGCCGCCGTCGCTCGCCTCGCGGAGTTCTCGGACGGCGTCGACCTTCTCGTCCGGGAGCAAGTCCGCGCGAACCTCGTCGACGCCGACGCGCTCGCCGATGGCGCGGGCGGTGCGCTCGTTGTCGCCGGTGAGCATGACGACGCGCCCGATCCCCAACTCGTGCAGGCGGCCGACCGCCCACGCAGCCTCGGGGCGGACCGTGTCCGCGACCGCGACGACGCCCTCGATCTCCGACTCCGTGCCGACGAGGACGACCGTCTTCCCCTCCTTCTGGAGCCGCGGGATCGTCTCGTTGATCAGGTCGACGTACGCGCCCGCCTCGTGGTCGCAGGCGGCAGTTTCTCCCTCGAGAGGGTCCTCCTCGTCCAGCATCGACCCGCCGTCCGCGCGCAGGTGGGCGTGTTCGAGGTCGAAGCCGAGGTCCGCGAACAGCGCGGGCTTGCCGGCGTAGTGGGTCTCGCCGTCGACCTCGGCGCGGACGCCCTTCCCGGTCAGCGCCTCGAAGCCCGTCACCTCGCGGTCGGGGAGCCCCGCCTCCTCGGCACGAGCGACGACCGCGTTCCCGATGGGGTGCTCGCTCCGGCGCTCCAGCGCGGCCGCACACGAGAGCACGTCGGCCTCGTCGGCGTGACCGACCGGCACCACGTCGGTGACCGACAGCTCGCCCGTGGTGAGCGTCCCGGTCTTGTCGACCGCGACGGTCTCCACGCCGCCGGCGTTCTCGAGGTGTCTGCCGCCCTTGATCAGGACGCCGTTGCGGGCCGCCGCGGTGACGCCCGAGACGACGCTGACGGGCGTCGAGATGACGAACGCGCAGGGGCAGGCGATCACCAAAAGCGCCAGCCCGCGGACGAACCACTGGGTGAAGCCGCCGCCCCCGACCAGCGTCCCGCCGACGACCGTGAGGACCGCGAGGCCGACGATCAGGGGCGTGTAGACGCCCGCGAACCGGTCGACGAACCGCTCCGCCTCGGTGTCCTCGGCGGTCGCGGACTCCACGAGGTCGACGACGCGCGCGATGGTCGAGTCGTCCGCGGTCGCGGTGACCTCCACCTCGACGTAGCCCGCCTCGTTTATCGATCCGGCGTACACCTCGTCGCCCGGTTCCTTGTCCGCGGGGACCGACTCGCCGGTGATCGGCGACTCGTCGACCGCGGTCTCGCCCGCGACGACCACGCCGTCGAGCGGCACCTTCTCGCCCGGCCGGACGGCGACGCGTTCGCCGACAGCCACCGCCTCGGCGGGGACGGTCTCCTCCGTTTCGCCGCCCTCGCCCGCCGTTCCCTCCCGCAGGACCGTCGCGGTGTCGGGCGACAGCTCCATCAGCGCCGACAGCGAGTTCCGCGCCCGGTCGACCGAGAAGCGCTCCAGGAGCTCCGCGGTCGAGAACAGCACCGCCAGCGTCGCGGCCTCGAACGGCGCGTCGATCGCCAGCGCGCCCGCCATACCCGCGGACATCAGCAGGTCGATGTCGAGGCTCAGGGTCTTCGCGGAGTAGTAGCCGTTTCGGAGGATCGGCGGGCCGGCGGCCGCGACCGCCAGCACGTACGCGACCCACGCGCCCGTGATCGTCCACGGGCCGACCGTCGCGAACTGCGGGTTCGCGCCCGGGACGGCCCACTCAAGCGCCAGTCCCGCCGCGAGCAGGACCGCACCGATTCCGGTCGCGACACCGCGGCGAGTTCTGAACGCCGCGGTGGCGGACGCGGTCCCGCCCGCGCTGCCGGCGTTCTCGCCCGCCTCGACCACCTCGTAGCCCGCACTCTCGACGGCCGCGACCAGGTCCGCCTCGTCGACCGTCTCGGGGTCGTAGGTGACGGTCACCTCTCCCGCGGTCGGGTTCGTCTCGGCGTCGGTCACGCCCGGGCGGTCGAGCGCCGACGCCACCTTGCTCGCACAGGAGGCACAGTCCATGTCGGGGACCGACAGACGCATCGTCCGCTCGTCGACCACCTCGTAGCCCGCCGCCTCCACGCGGCCTGTGACCGCCGCGGGCGTCGTCCGGTCGGAGTCGTACCGGACGATCAGGACGCCGCTCGTCGGCCGCGGGTCCACCTCGCGGACGCCGTCGAGGCCGCGGACGCTCCGCTCGACCTTCCCAGCACAGGAGGGGCAGTCCATGTCGGGGACCGATAGCCGGAGGGTAGCTCCCTCTCCCGGACCGCCCGACGCCGCGTCGTCGGGGCCGCTCGTGTCGCTCATACGCGACGGTAGCCCGCGCGGACTTATTAACGCTGCTGACAGAAATGGGGGTTTGTCTGTGTGCCTTTGATAATTCTCAGGGGAGAGATTCACAACTTTGCGTGGGGCTTTTCTCGCCGCGCTGTCTCGGGGTCGCCATGACCGACTGGAAGGCCGTCGTCTACGGATTCGCCGCGATGCTGCTCGCCGAGGTACTGGCCGTCATCGTTCCGGTGCTGGGGCACGGGCTGGCGGGGCTCGTCGGTGGGTTCGTTGCGGGCTACCTCGCCGGGGGCGGGCTCCTCCGCGGGGCGTGGCACGGGCTGCTTGCCGGCTCCGTCGCCGGGATCCTGCTCGGAATCCTGCTGACCGTGGCCGGGGGGCTGCTCGGCCCCCTCGGTGCCGCGGTCGGTGGCAGTCTCCTGCTCGTCGTGGTCGCGTTCACGTTTCTCGGTGCGATCCCGAGCGCGCTCGCGGGCGCCATCGGCGGAATCCTCGGGTAGCCGTCCGGCGTGGATCGGTCGCCGCGCCGAGTCGCGGCGTTGAAGCCCCCGAGGCGACTACCCCGCCCATGGAGTTCTCGCGACGCGCGCTGCTGTCCGCGGCCGGGGCGGGGGTCGCCGGAACCGCCGGCTGTCTGGATTTCGCGGCCGGCGACGGTCCGCAAGGCCCCGCCGGAACGCCCGCGAGCCTCGAGTGCCCGGACGAGGAGTTCGAGCGCTTCGTCCCGCCGTTCGACGACGACGCGGTCCAGTACGTCACCGCGCGGACGCCGGACGGGCACCGCTTCGAGCTGGCCGCACAGGGGACACAACAGAGCTACGGCAACGAGCTCCGGGTCACCCTCCGGAACCTCTCGGACGCCGAGATCGAGATCGGCCCGAAGGAACTGGTCAGCATCCAGCGCCGGACGGAGGCGGGCTGGCAGGAGGTCCGCGGCGCCGACGGGACGATCCCCGCGTTCCCCGACGACGCGCGGACGGTCGGCAGCGGCGGGGGGTACGCGTGGTCGATCCGGCTCCGAGAGCCGGAGATCGCCGCGCTCGGCCCCGAGGGGCTGCGCGTCTGCCCCGCGCTCGGTCCCGGCGTTCACCGATTCGTCTACTGGGGGCTCCCCGGCGACGCCGCGGCCGGCCGGGAGTTTCAGATCATTGGCTGAGGACGGCGTCGCTTTCGCCGGCGACGTTCGTCCGAACGGCTGGTAGAACGGTCGAGCGGGCGGATTTCGTACCAACGACAAAATATTTACGATCTCGGAGGCTATCTCCTAGTGACTCATCGCTCCTTGCCGCCCGGGACGTGAGTCGTACCGCTTGGCAGTGGTATCGACGCCGGCCTCCCGCCGGCGTTTGGAACGACGACCGCGAGCGGCCGTGCTGTCCGCTGCAGTTCGGGACTCCGTGGACGACTACCGGTTCAGGGTGTGGATCGCCTGCCCCCGCGCGTTCTCCGCGGCCTCCATGACCGCCTCCGCGAGGGTGGGGTGGGTGTGGACCGTCGCCGCCACGTCCTCGAGCGTCGCGCCCATCTCGATCGCCAGGGTCACCTCGGCGATCAGCTCTGAAGCCTCCGGGCCGACGATCTGCCCGCCGAGCACGACGCCGCTCTCCTCGTCAGCGACGATGCGGACGAACCCCTCCGTGTGGCCCGTCGTCAGCGCGCGCCCGGAGGCGTTGAACGGCATCTGCCCGACCGCGGGCTCGTAGCCGGCCTCGGCCGCCTCGTCCTCGGTCATGCCGACCGTGGCGATCTCGGGGTCCGTGAAGACGGCCGCGGGGATCGCCTGCTGGTCGAGCGCTGCCAGCTCGCCCGCGATCACCTCCGCGGCGACGATCCCCTCCTTCGAGGCCTTGTGTGCCAGCATCGGCTCGCCGGCCACGTCGCCGACCGCGTGGACGTGCTCGACGCTCGTCCGGGTGCGGTCGTCGGTCTCGATGAAGCCGCCCTCGGTCGTCTCGATCCCGGCGTTCTCCAACTCGAGGGTGTCCGTGACCGGCTGCCGGCCGACCGCGACGAGCACCTTCTCCGCGGGGTAGCTGGACTCCTCGCCGTCCTCGGTCTCGGTGGTGATCAGGTAGCCACCGTCCGGCGCCTCCTCCCAGCCGCTCGCGCCCTCCCCGAAGTGGAACTCGATGCCGAGATCCTCGGCGCGCTTGCGAACGACCCGGGAGACGTCGTCCTCGTAGGGGACGAGGATGTCGTCGAGCATCTCCACGACGGTCACGTCCGCGCCGAGTTTGGCGTAGACGGTCGCCAGCTCCATGCCGATGTAGCCGCCGCCGACCACGACCAGCCGGTCCGGGACCGTCTCGGCCGCGAGCGCGTCCTCGGCCGACCAGACGTGCTCGTCGGCGTACTCGAAGCCGGGGATCTGGATCGCCCGCGAGCCGGTGGCGATTATGGCGTGCTCGAACTCGATGCTCTCGGAGCCCTGCCCCTCGCCGCCGTGGGCGACGCGGACCTTGTTCTCGTCGGCGAACGTCGCGGTCCCCTCGACCAGGTTGACGCCGTTGGCCTTACAGAGCTTCTCGACGCCGCCGGTGAGCCGGTCGACGACGCCGTCCTTCCACGACTGCATGCC